>JAUNQF010000004.1 GCA_030536315.1 Coriobacteriia bacterium | reverse complement strand
ATATATTTGTCATAAACGTTCAAAATAAAGAAGGGTAGATAATGTGGATATGGTTATCTATCCTCTAACATTTCGTAAATAATTTTGCGGTGGTGGACCGGCGGGGTTTCGAACCCCGGACCTTCGGATTAAGAGTCCGTTACGATAAAAGCAATAAAATACCAGGTAAACATTACTTAATTTTGCAGGAATAGCAGAATGTACGCTGTCCCACAACACCTCTACCAGCAGGTATTTCGTTATTTCAAAAAATAAATCTTACACACTTCTTACACACTTTTTAAATACCAAATTATATGAAATTATAGGATTTTTTATGGTCTAAATATATTGATATTTTAAGACCAGGATCATCACTCAGCGTATTTAGTATTTGGTTTTACTGTATCAATTTTAGCATTTTTTGATGCTAGCAATTTACCTTCGAGCGTTTTGTTCATTACGTCATCTTTACTTACAGTATTGCTTGGTTTTTCTAGTCATACAATTCTCAGTGGTCTGCCATATTTGTCATTTTCTGTCGTGTCTTTCTCTAATCAAACTTTTTGTCCGACTTTAAGTAAGGATTTTGTGTATGATGCAGCTTTTTGTCCTTCTGCTGTATCTATCTCTGGACAATCTACGCCAATTATTCTTATTCTTTCGCTAAAAGTATCAACATAAAAAGTGTCTCCATCTACAATTTTTGTTATTTTGCCCTCTTTTATATCTCCTAAAGATTTAGTTTGATTAATGCATGAAGTGAAAAAGCACACAGCAAAAATTATTATGCAAAATGCTAAAATCAAAAATAAATAACGTAGCTGTTTAATATCGTTGACCATAGTGTTAATTATAGTCCTTTATATAAAAAGTTGTTATATTATTAAAAAACACTAATAATTATAAAAAATAAGAAAAAATCATAAAATAAACGTAATAATTGCTCATTATTTTAGCTATGTGATACAATGTAATAGAATATTAATAGCCATTTTTGATTTTGTTTATGAATAATAAATGAAAATGGTTTTTTTATGCTTTTGAGAGCTGTGTTCGTAAGGAAAAAGATGATTGAGTTTTTAAAAAAGAAATTTAAAGCACCAAGTGAAGGAGCTTTTCCTGGTGATACATATATTCAGGACTTATATAAAGCTTCAAATACTGGACGACCTTGAGTTAGGTTTTTTCTGATAGTACTTATTCTTGCTTTTTTTGCTGATTTGTATTTTTTATTCGATACTGTAAAGGTTGCGTTTAACATTGGTTCCACTAATCCTTTAACTATATTTGCGTGAATAGTTGCAGGTACATTAGTTTTGCTTTATTTATTTGTTAGTATAGTCTTTGGAAAAAAGTTGAGCGAATATATGGCATTTAGAGATACTTCAAGCTTGGTTTCAACCATTGTTGCTTTAGCTATTTTAGTTTTAGCGCTTGCTTCTCTTACTGTATTTCGTTTGTCTTCTGAGATTTCTGCTATGGGTGATGGGCAAACAAAAGTTAGCGTATTGCAAATTATAGCAGGGTTCTTTTCGATTTTGGCTTCTCCTAAGTATGTTGATCCAGTGTCTAAAGTTTTTGTAATGACTCTTATAATGAGTTTAAGCGCAATTATTGGTGCTATATATGCTTATTATGGTAGTGATGCCGTGTCTGGGAGAATCTATCGTATAAGTCTCTCTGAATTACCAAAAGATAGAGCTTTATATAATAAAATATTTTTGAAAAATTCTAATAATATTGAAACAGAACGTAATTATGATTTGCAAGAATGGAAGATTGATAAGCAGGCAGTTGATTCTGCATTTAAGCTTGGTAGTATTGCGTCCCAATTAAATGGTATGGTAGATCCAGCTGATGCTCATGACTTTCTTGAAGCACAAAAGCTAATTGGTTCTGATTATTTTAACGAGAGGGGATAATAAACATGAAAAAAATTCGCAATTTTACATTATTATTTAGCATTTTATTTTTAGGATTAATGTTCGTCGCGTGTGCACCTATCGATGACGCAACTACTAATGGCTCCTCTTATAATACCTCTGATTCTGCAGGTCCTATGAATTGTGCAATAATTTATTCAGAACATTCCAATTCTACAAAATCTATTTCTGGACTTGAAAAATATATTCATGGGGCAAAAGAAGCTTCAGGTTATCTTGGAATTGTCAAGTTGGATGGTAGTCCTTCAGTAATATCAAACATTAGTGAGCAAACCAAAATGAATAGCGAGAACGAAACAAGACAAAAAGGTGAAATTGCAGAGTATGTAAATAATAAAATGGACGAACTTAATAAAGTTAAGGCAGAAAAAGAAGAAGTTGATATATTGGGTTCATTTAAAGTTGCTAATGAATGTTTTAAAAAGGCAAATAATAATGATTTAGAAAATACTGTTGTGTTTGTTGGCTCAGGCATTTCTACAAAGGGTGCAATTGACTTTACTTCAACAGGATTAGACTCGTTAAATTTAAATGATTACATTTCATGAGTTGAAAAATCTGGTCAACTTCCAAAACTTGATAAAGTAGAACGTGTTATTTGGTATAACTTTGATAAGGTTAGTAGCCCACAAGCTGAATTCCCAACTGAAAAATTTACCGAACAGCTTAAAGATTTTTACATAAAATTATTATCTACAGCTGGTGTTCCTAAAGAAAAAATAGAGTTCGAAACATCAGATCAGCAAGATTCTTTATCTAGTGGTTTACCTAAAGTTTCACCAGTAACTTTACCACCTAAACCTAAATATGGTGATGATCCAGACAATAATGAAGCTCAAATATCATCTGATGTTTTATTTTATGGAGATTCTTCACAGTTCAAAACTGACCCTAAGACTAATGGAGATGTAAAGGATATAGTTTATTCTATGAATGCTGATTCTGCACTTGTTGTTACTATAACAGGGTATACAGCAAATTATCAAACCAATGCTGAAGGTGGGAATGAGTCTTTAGCAAAAAATAGAGCTGAAGCTATGAAAAGAGTACTTGTTGAACTAGGAATTTCTGAAGATAGGATAGTCACTGAAGGTGTTGGCAAAGGTTGAAGAGATGGAACTGGCGCTGGAATTGACGAAGATAATCGTTGTGTTAAATTTAACTTTAGAAAAAATTAGATAAGCTTATGACGGTAGTTTATGAAAAAGAACAAACTTCCAACAACGTGCCATACGTTAAGGACGGCTCTGGTTTAGCAAAAGCATTGAAATGACCTGTTGGTCTTTCTATTAAAGAACGACTAAAACTTTACAATTTAGGAAAAAAAGATGCACGTTCTCACAAAGCAAAAATTAATGAATACAATGAACTTTCATCAGTATTTTGTGAATCTTTGGTTCAATCTACAAATCAAAAAATAGAGCTGGAGTGACAGCAATGTAACGAAGCCTGTTTTAAGGCTACATCTAAAATGGATGAAATTAATTTAAAGAAGAAAAAACTAAATGAGCAAATACATAATTTAATGTTTAAAAGAGACAATGCGTTAGACACTCTTAGAAACAATCATTATGATGGGGATGATGTTGTTAGCGAGCATTTGGCTCAAAGGCGTCAGCGTCAGCGTGAAAAACGAATTATTGATGAGTATGAAATGAAAATTTCTTCTCTTAAAACAGAGATCGAAGAATTAGAACTTGAGACTATTCCTTTTCAGAATATATTTAACGAAACTGAAGAGATTGCAAGAAGCAATGAACAGCTTGCGAGAACAGATTATCTTTGAAGAATGTCTGTTTATGCATATGGCGCATCTAATTATATTAAGGTTACACCTGACTTAGTCAATATGAATTATCTCACTAATGAGCCAAAACAAATACATGATAAGCTTTTCAATGATGTAAAAAAAGGTTTTACAACTTTAGCTGATGATAGTGATGATGAAAATTTAGATATTAATAATCACGATGAGAATAGTTCTATTCATGCTGGTACCACAAATGGTGATACAAGCACAAATGATGAAAATGAGAGTTTAAGTTAATAGTTGGTGAGGATTTATGTCGGAACAAAATAACAATGAAGAAATAATTAATAATGATAACAAACAAAAATCTGATTATCCAGACTGAAATAAAGCAGATTATGAGAGGGCTGGACAGTCTCCTAGCGGGCACAAGTTAAGCAATTTAGAATTTGGTTCAAAAGGTCAGGATAAAACACCCACGCTTGAAAAAATTGGTCTTGAGGAGTTGATCGGAGCTAATGCTTTTGAGAGTGCTGACCTTAAAGCCAACCATATTGAGCCAGGCGTTTTAACTGGAATGTTAGCTGACACTATGTCTAAACTTGAAGAGAAATACCATAGTGGTGTATATGATGCAGCTGCTATGCCACTTGTTGAACAGTATCTAAAAGAGATGAAGCATATGGCTTACATCCAATTAGAAAGACAAGAGCTTATTGCAAAAAGAGTATCTGACATAAAAGAAGCAAATGAGGTGGCATTTGAAGCCGTTCAAGACGTCAGAGAAAAGAGAGAAGAAGAAATAAGGCAGAGAGCTGATTATATTCAGAATGAGGTTCGATTAAAGCGATATAAAAGAGATCAAAGATTGAAAGTTCGTAGAGAATCTCGTGAACATCAGCGCATGTTAAAAGATATTGATAAGCTAGAAAGAGCTGCTACGAAGAAGAACAAGGCAAAAATTGATGCTGAGGTTTCGTCAATTAATGATGATTTGAAAATTGCTGAAGCTGCTATGCATAAAATTCAGAAAGAATCTGAAAATAAGACTAGACTCGTAAACGAAGAACTTAAAAGAGCAGAGTCAGAGCGTGATGCTAAATTAGCTGAACTTGCAGGTGCACAGGCAGCTGCAGAAGCCGCAGAGAAGAATTTAGCAAAAACTCGTACTGAAATTATGGAAAATGAGCTACGTGAAAAGAATGGATATGTAAATGAGGCATCTAATCATATAGCAAAAGAAATAGAGAAAGAATATGACGAACAGGTTGCTGCTATTAAAAAAGAATATGAAGAATTAGCTCCAAAAATAGAAGAGCAGGAAAATGAAAAAAATAAATCAAAAGAAGAAATAAAAAATAAAATAAAATCAATCCCTGGTCTGGTTAAAAAATTACGACCTAATAAAGATAAAACAAATAATACAGAAGAGATTATAGAAGAGAATATAGATGAGAGTAAGGGTGATGAAAACACCAAAAATATTTCTAATAAAAAGAGTACTAAAGATGATGATATTAAAAATAAGAACAAAAAGAATGACAAAGATGATACTTCTGTAAATGTTACAAGATCTGAGAATAAAGAGACAGAAAAGAAAATAAATGACAAAAAAAGTGTATCTGATAGTAAAACTAGTGATTCTGTAAAGCAAAAACAAAATGATTCTGATAAAAAGTCATCGAGCTTTAGTAGAGCAGATTCTTCTGCAAAACATGAAAAGATAAATAAAGGCAAGGAAAATAATAGTAATACTGACAAAAAACAGTCAGCACAAAACAAAAACAATGAAGTAACAAAACAGAAAAATTCTAGTGATACCACAGAAATAAAAGATGTTAATAAGTCGACAAAAAATGATGATGAGTCGACAAAGTAAACCTATAAATAAAAAATGCCTTGGCTTTATGAAAATAAGAATTCTCTTGTTGCACTTAACGGGGCTAAACCAGACTTTGCAGATTCTCAGTTAACTATTAGGGGTGTTGTTAGAGAAAACCAATCTGCCTTTTATGATTTAGATGATTGACCTGGTTATCAAATCTATATATTTGGTGAGCAACAATCTGATTATTTAATTCAAAAATTAACTAATATGATAGATTTTAATGTATCTCAACTTTCACGTGCACATTTTGCATGACCAATCGATGTTATTGTTGATAATTCAAATGTAATAATCGGGTATGTTGTTAATAAAGTTTTAAACACAACATCATTATTAAATATTTTAAGATCGGTAGATTCTATTTCGTATGAACAAAAGTTGTGTATTGCGAAAAATATTTGTACTGCTCTAGATATTTTTCATTCACAAAATTTAATTTTTGGATGTTTGAATCTTAGCTCTATTTTGGTTGACATTAGAACTTGCAGAGTGTTTCTGGACCCTTTTTTAAATGCACAATTTACCGACGTAAAAGGAAACACTTTTTTCTGTTCGCACTATAATATTGAGTATATTTCTCCTGAAATGCAGGATTATTTAGGGAGCGGTTCTCAATTAGACGACGCATTACCCAATGATTTAATTGTATATGCAGATGGAAATATTGAGCAAAAAATTGCGCTTCCTTTTACAAAGAATGATGATTTATTTGCTCTAGGAGTAATACTATTTGCTTTATTTAATAATAACCAACATCCTTTATCATGCTATATAGGTGGTAAAGAAGCGATTGACATATTGAATCCTCAATCTAATTACCCGTCCTCTAATCCACATATAGCTTCTCTTATGTCACATACTTCACCTAAAACATCTATATTGCGAAGAACTATAGGAATATTTAAATATCGATTATTTTGATATCGCTGAAAAGGCGCTGGTTCTATTTATGATAGTTGTTATATATATGCTAATCGAGGAAGAAATAATCGCCCTTCTTCGTCTGATTGATATGACCTCTCTGACAAAAAGCTAAGAAGTTTTCGTATGAGATTAAATAGATTAAGGCAAAGATTTAAAAATAAATCAAATGTTTTGATGGGGGCGGGAGATGATGCTGCAACTAAAGATGAGTTTAGAAATGTTGTTGTAGAGCAATACCCAGCTGATTTAATTGGTTCTGAATCTATATCTACACCTCGCGTTTTTTGAGGAACTACATTTATCTATACTATTTCTTTTATTTTGTGCGTTATTTCGGCTAGCTTAGTATTTGGGCTTTATAGTGTAAATTTTATCTGAAGTGTTTTTGGAACACTTATTGGTTATTTTATTATTAATTTCTTTATTAGTAAAAATAGAAGTAATTCTGGTTATTGTTATAAAAATTATGCTACATCTATTTTGAGTACATCTTTATTGACTTTATTAATTGGATTTATAGCTGGGGGTTTTTGATAATGGATATGCACCAGCATTGTTTGGATGGCTCTATTAATATCGACACGGGGATTTGTTTTCCTGTTTTGATACTTATTGACACAAGTGGTTCGATGGGAGAATATCATCCTCAAATTGTTGAAAATTCAGTAAATTCTTTTCTTATGAGAATTGGCAAATATAAATTAATTGATAAATTTGTGGATGTATGCCTCTATGAATCTCACGATGAATTTGAGTATTTGGCAGGTTTTGGCAATCCAAGTAATTATGTTGTTAAAGGAATAAGATATGGTGGAAAATGGAATTTAATTGAAGATTTTATAAGGGCTATTAACGTTATTCAAGACACTATTAGGCTTTACAATCGTACAGGAAAAGCTTTTGCTGGTTCTTTAATTATTGTTCTTTCCGATAATTTAGTTCCTGACGAGATTGAAATTTCTTCTGATTTTGTTGAGGTGAATAATAATAAGAATAATGCATTATCACTTCCAAAATGTTTATTTTTAACCTCCAAAGAAAATAATGACTTTGTTAATTATTATGACAATATGGAATTAAAGCCTGCTAGTAAAGAGAGTTTGCAAAAGTGTATGATTGAAATTGCAGATGATATTATAGATGTTGTTAGGTCGGCTAACAGTATGGGCTAATTATGTATTTGTTTAAGAAAGGAGTATTTTAGATGAGCGGTCCAAAATGTAATGAAGTAAGAGTTATTTCTGAAGAAGAGAGACGTCGTCAAGAAGATGAGAGAAGAAGACATAAATGCGAGAGTATAGTTAACGACATTCAGGAATTAAATAAAAAATTGTTTAAAGATCTTAAGCTTGATATAAAGGATAGCTTTTCTAATAATCATGATGGACTTATAAAAAGAGAAAATTATTTAACCAGTTTGAGAGGAAAAGCTAAAAATCTTCTAAAAAAACAAAATGAAACTCTAACACGTTGTGACATGCTTGTTGAACAAATTAATATTAAACGAGCTAATTTAACTAGACCAGACGATTTTGAACCAATTAAGCCCAAGACAACAACATTAAGTGATTATGAAAAATGAGAAAAAGAACTAAATGAAATTATGACTAATATAGAGGTTCAAAGCGAGAAAGATGCTGTTTTACTAAAGCATACAACCAAAAAAAGGTTAGATACTACAAATGTTAAATTGACAAACAATAAAGTTGAACAATTAAGGGAAGAAAGATTAAATAGAAGAAGATTGAAATTGGATAAAATTGCATCTAAAATATGCATTATAGAAGATGATAAAATTCGCGAATCTTTAGTTGTAGAAGCAAGACCATTACTTGATTTAGAAGAGGATCAAGATTTTGATGATGCAATAATTGAACTCAATACAAAAGTTAGAGATGAAGAAAAAATTCAAGATTTTAGAAATCAAGCTTCTGAAATAGTAGGTCAAATTAGTTATATGAATACTAAAGCTTCTATTGATGTTCAAAATAGAGCAAAGACAATTACGACATATAATGAAGTTCAGGAAATAAAAGATATCGTTGATGATATTCTCAATAAAGAAAAAATTAAGCAAGATAGAAAATATGTTAGTAAAGCTCTTGGTGAAACACTTAAGGAGCTTGGCTATGATTATGGGGAAGGTTTTGAAAAAACTGAGTTTGGTTCATTTGCTGTAGCGCAAAAAGCTGATAACGATAAGCATGCAATACGAGTACAATTAAACAATGAAGGCACCGAAGTGTTTACAAGAATTGTTTCCCTAACTGAAACTACGCCAGAACAAGATAAATTAGCAGAAGAAAAAATGTGTAATGATTGTCATGGCATACGTAAAGGATTAAACAAAAGAGGATGTGAGGCAAAATTGACTCGTGAGGTAGCACCAGGAGAGTCAAAAGTTGAAAATATAGATAAAGCACGCATTAAAAAAGCCAGACGAGCTCGTCAAAGAAGACAGGCAACTAATGTTAGTAGAAGGAGGACATTATAATGGCTAGAGAACATAATGATTTTGCAAGTAAATATCAAGAAATTGTTGACAATGGCGTTGTTGACGATCAAAACAGCGAGAATCAGGAAGTTGTAAATGAAAATTCAGCAGAACAGAATGCAACGAGTACAATTTCACCTATAACTACTCCTGATTGGTTAAAGGCTGATTCTAAAGATACGCCTTTATGAATGAGGACTCTATATGCGTCAATACCAATATCTGCTGTTTGTGTTCTGCATGGAGAAGTTCACGATATGCAGCCTATTTCAATAGATGGCAATTTACGTCCAGATACTACATATATGGCTCTACATTATATTTTTAGAGACGCAGGTTTTGATGCTCTATTGCATTTTGATCCTATTAAAGGATTAAAGATTGATTGTCTTAATAATAAGATAGATGAGAAAGCTGTTAAACAAAAGCTTGAAAGTACTTGTAGTAAAAATATAGTTGATTCTCTTATGAAAAGTTCATCTGATCGTGCTAATGATTTACGTGCCGATTCTTCAAATCTAGATACTGTTTATGCTGGTTTAGATGCTATTGCCGAAGCGGTTGCTTTAGATAAAGATATTACAATGTCTTTCGTTATTGATTATACATCTCAAGTTTGAGAAGAGGCAAGACCTGATGCTACTCTAAAACAGACAATGTTAACTTGCTTGGCATTATCAAATTCTCATGGGCAATATAATGATAAGCCTGTAAGATTTCCTAATCCAACGGGACAAGGGTTAATGAGGCATCCTATTGTTTGATTAGTTGATAAATTAGATGATTTGCCGATATGAGTCACAAATGGAGATGGTATACGAACAATACCTATTCCGTTCCCTGATGTAGATACACGTGAGCAAATGGCTCGTCTTTTGTTGAGCGAGCATAGCGAAACGCCAGAATTTTCTGATGCTTGTTCTAGATTTGCTAATGCAACTGATGGTTTAACATTAAGAGGCATGTTTGAATGTGCTAGGCTCGCAGAAAGCAACAACCAGAGTCTTTTGCAAATTGAAGATGCAATAAGAACGTACCGTCACGGTCTATCTGAAAATCCATGACAAAGCCAAAGACTTAAAGAAAAACTAGTAAATGGAGAAGCTATTTTACAAGAACGTGTAAAGGGGCAAGATGTTGCAATTAATAGAGTTCTTGATATTATTAAACGTTCTGTTCAGGGGCTTACTGGTGCGCATTCAAAAAATAAGTCATCTCAGCCACGAGGTGCTTTATATTTTGCAGGTCCAACTGGTGTTGGAAAGACGGAAATGGCAAAAGCGATTGCTGAATTAATTTTTGCTGATGAGCAGGCTTTAATTCGTTTTGATATGTCCGAGTTTCAAGATAATCATGCAAAAGTACGATTAATTGGTGCACCTCCTGGTTATGTTGGATATGGTGGTGGAGGAGAATTGACAAACGCAATTGAAAAGCGTCCACATTCGATTATATTATTTGACGAAATGGATAAAGCAGGTAATGAAGTTTATGATTTGTTTTTACAAATTCTTTCTGATGGTAGACTTACAGATGGTCAGGGTAGGACAGTTTCTTTTTCTGAGTGTTTAATAATTTTCACATCTAATCAGGGGGTTGCAGCAAATACTTCTGAGCTTAAAAAGCTTGATTTGGATAATCCTTCTGATGTAGTGCGTTATGAAACTACTATTAAGGAAGAAGTAAAAAAGAAATTTTTTGAGGATCTAAATCGACCAGAACTATTTGGACGTATTGGTGGAGATAATATCGTTGCCTTTCATCCAATTTATGGAGAAGTTGCTGCGACTCTAGTAAATAAATTTATTGATAATGTATTAACAAATGTACGTTTAAATATAGGTAATGTTGTGGAAATATCTGATCATGCGAGAGAGCAATTACAGGAAGAAGCTTCTAAAGAAGAAGTTACTGATATGGGTGGTCGAGGGATTACAACATGTATTGAAAAATATCTTACGAACCCACTTTCTCGCAGACTATTTGGCGTTGATGTTAATCAAAATCTTACAATTACATCTTTATGTACGGACGAAGATGGGCTTCCATCATTGGAAATTGAGTAATATGAACATTAGAATCAACCGTGTAGCACATACAGTATTTTCTTTGGGTCCTGGTCAAAGAGTTGTTCTTTGAGTTCAAGGTTGTTCTCGTAGATGTCCTGGATGTGCCTCAACTGATACTTGAGATTATAATGCTGGAGAAAATATAGATGTTGAATCTTTATCTAAAATGCTTATAAGAATTATTTTAGATAATAATATTACAGGCCTTACAATTACTGGTGGTGAACCTGTTGACCAGGCTGAGTCTTTAATGCTACTTCTTAAATTCTTTAATAATGAAGTTAATGAAAAAATTAAAGATCGAGTGGTTGATGTTCTTATGTTTAGCGGTTATACAATGAATGAAATAAATGAAATATGCCCTAATTTGCTTACGGAACTAACTGCGATGGTTTGTGGAAAGTATGATCAGACGCGTCCTCGTACTAATTGTTTGGTTTCTAGTGATAATCAAGAGCTTGTGATAATAGACAAACAATTTGAAGATATTTATGATGAGTATTTAGCAAAAAATGATGTACCAATACAGTTTAAGCTAGATTCTTCAGGTATTACTTTTGCTGGAATGCCAAATTCTGGAGATCTTGATATCATTGATAAAAAGTTAAGGAGTAAAGGAATTGTATTAGGAGGAAAAACATGGCAGAATTAATTTGTCCACAGTGCGAAAGAGCTCTTGATGAAAATTATTATTGCAGTCATTGTTGCAATACTTTTAAACCTGTAAAAGAAGAAAATATTGAAGAAAATATAGAAGAAGAACAGGTTTTAGAGGATTCTTGCTGCGAGGATTCTTCTAGTGACTATTCGGAATTAAGCACATCAGAAGCTCGGTGTACAAATTGTGGTGCCCCTGGGCAACCTGGTGAGGAATGCATTCAGTGCGGAAAAATAATACCCAATGAATCGTTGTGTACTTCTTCTCAAAATGTTTCAATAGATGCAGCGTTTTTAGTTTTACCAAATGGATTAGATTTAAGGTTAGAAAGCGGAAAAGATTATTTAATTGGCAGGGAAAGTGATGTGTCAGAAATTAAAAATGCTTTAGGTGAACGTAATAATGTTTCTCGTGAGCATTGCTATATTAGAATAGATTATTCTAGTTGTTCTATTACGATTAATGACAATGGCTCAACTAATGGAACTTATATTGGTGATGGAGAAACAAAAGTAATAAATGGGCAAACATACCCATTGCCGATAAATATTTGATTAGGACATAAGCCAAGTATGCGTGTTAAGTTAGAAGTTAGAATCTAAGGAGAGCTTTCATGGTGGAAAACGATAATACAAGCAGCAGCATAAAAGTAGCAGGCATGACAATATGCGGACCGAATCGATCAGAAAACCAGGATGCAATCGTTATAAATGGTAAATGTACTCAAAGGTCATTTTTATTATATGATACAGTAAACGATGCTAATATACCTGTTTCCTATGCTGTAATTGACGGTATGGGAGGGTATGATGGAGGCTCTGATGCGGCATGTATAGCCTCTTCTTCGATTTCTAAATATAATCTTAGTAATGAATATGAAGATGCAGATAAACTATATTTTGAAGATTTGTCTAATAAAATTTTAAAAGCTGGAATAGCTTGAGATACTCCAAAAATGGGCGCTGCTTTTTCTATGATTACTTTAAATAGAGAAAAATTTATCATTGCTAATATTGGTGATTGCAGAATATATCGTTATGATGACAATGATGAATTTATCACTCAATTGTCTATTGATGATCGCTTGAAAAACGGAAACGGAGGAATAACTCAATCATTGGGTTTTAGAGAAGAAGATTTAGACATACATTGGTTTTCTGATAATTTATATGAATATGAAAAATTTCTATTATGCTCAGATGGTGTATGAGGAACATTAGGTGAAGATTTGATATGTGATACTATTGCAAACTTTTCTAACGTTAATGAAGCTATAGAACACTTAATGAAGTTGTGTGTCGAAAATAATGCTTCGGATAATTGTTCTGCAATTTTAATAAAGGTTGAACGTCTTTAGAGAGGATTTAAAATGAGCGGTAGAACAGAAAGAGAAAATGCTAATTTTGATAATACAGTTCGTGAGCAAGAAGAACAATTTACTTTACGAGAAGATGGAACATTTAGAGAATCTGAGGAAAATCAATCGAATTCAGTTTCAGGAAATGCGTCTTTAACAGAAAGAGAGACTAATAATACACTTCGCGAAGATAATGAGATAACATTTGTGGAAGATGATGAGAATAACGATTATAACGATTCAACTTATAATGAAAATCCTTCTACCGTGATTGAAAACGATAACCCTCGTAGAGCCTGAAGACCTTTTCAGCATTACGATAATCTGCCTGCTAGTTTAAATCGTGATTATGAAATTGTTGAAGAGCTTGAGTACCCTGGTGGTGAATCTGATGTATTTATTATAAGGCGACGCGATACAGGAAGGAATTATTTTTTCAAATTGTATCACAAAGGTATTCAGCCTGATGGTAGTGTATTGAGCTTAATACAGAACAAGTGCAGCAGGAATGATGTTGTTGAAATTATTGATTTTAGTGTGGGGAATAAACGAGAGAGAGCTTGAGAAATTCATGAGTATTGTCCCCTAGGTTCAATTTCTTGAGGAGAATGAGCGAATAATAATAAGGGTCCGTATGAAGAAAAATTTATTAAAGATTTTCTGGTTGAGGTAAGCAAGGCAATCCATAATATACATCAAGTAAAAGGTACTATCGCTCATCGAGATATCAAACCTTCAAACATACTTATTCGTTCGATTGAACCACTGGATCTTGTTTTAACGGATTTTGGTATAGCTCGGGATAAACAAGATATCACTTCGCGTACAAAACATTTTGCTGGAACAAAAACGTATACTGCGCCTGAAGTATACGAGTATCATATTACTGCAAAATCAGATTGGTTTGCTTTAGGTGCTATTATTTTTGAACTATTTACCAATCGTAAATTATTGGGCGATAAAAGAAATCCTAAACCAACAGATATACAGGCTCAAAGAAATTGTGATCGTGGATTGTATTACAAAAATGTTAACGAAGATAATATCCCTGCTGAACGATGAAGAAATTTAATTAAAGGATTGGTTACTTACGAAAAGGAACATCGTTGAGGCTTTGAAGAAATAGAAAAGTGATTGCGTGGGGAAAATCCCGATATATACTGGGTTGTCGCTAAGGGAGGAGTAGCAGGCTTTTCTCCTGAAGATTGTTTTTTTGCTCCTTGAGAAGAGGATTTAATTGCAACACCTTTGCACCTTGCCTGGTCTTTTGGAGAAAATTGGGATGAGGCAAAAAAGGGATTGATTGGTAGAGTTGCTGGAGACATTAAAGAATTTTTATCTAATTTTCACGATGCAGCTCCAGCTATAGAATTGTTAAATAGTAATAAATCACCAGAAAAGAAACTATTGGAATTTCAGCTTATGATTGATAAAGAAAATAATCCGATATATGCTTCTTATAGATTAGATCAAAACACAATTCAAGAACAAATTACTAAAGCATATAACGGTGATGAGGATGCAAAGCAATGGTTGTATGGTCTAGTTAAATGTGATGGCTTAATTCTGTATGGGAGTTATAAGGAAGATAAATTAGCTGGTAGTGTTGGTGTTCAATTAAAGACTTGATATCTTCAGAGTGAGAATGTAAAAAAACTTGTTCCAAAAGAGAAACAAAAAATTGCTGACAAGGCATTCAAGGATGCTCTTCCTGAACTATTTATTAAGGCGTATGAACAATAAAAGGTTGTTATGGACTTAAGTTTAATTAATATAGAAAATTGAAAAGAAAGAGCATTAAGTTATTGTGTTATTTCCAATGAATATGAAACCTGGGTTCCTGTACTGAAATCGAGAATTAGAACTGCAGAAGATTCTGAACTTGGGACTTTTATAGTTGCTTCTGCTTTGTTGAAAGCTGCTATTCCGCAAGCTCATATAGAAGAAGTTGAAAAACAAATTAGTTATAATAATGAGTATAGACGCTACATTAATCAAATTAGAATAGAAAAGCATAATAGAGTTAAGACATGTACAAAATGGTCAACAATATTTTCTATTGTCGGAGCTGTTTTGTTAATACTGTTGGCTTTTTCATCCAATCTATCATCAGACCTTTTTGTTAATAGTCAATTTTGGTCTTGCACTTACGGGACTTTGTTATTTTCACTTATAGGTGGAATTTCTATTGGCTATATTATTGGCTGTTTACCTTTATCAACTATTAAAGACGGCATGGCGTTTACGCTTTCTTCTTTGCTGGGATTATTTACATCAATTATATGTCCAGTATGCCCTCCAATTTCACTTATTCTTGCTTGAGTTGCATATCATTATAGTAGCTATATTAAACCTAAAGTTTTTAACGAATCAACGTTTCAATCTGTTTATAAAAAAACTCACGGAACAAGAGTTTTTGCCGATAATCCAAGAGCTCCAGAGTATGTAAAAAACGCATTGCGACTTGCTGGTATATATCAAGATTCAGATGGATTTATTGCAGAAATCGCCAAAGAAGCTCTTTCCCGAAAACAATCTGATTATGGTGCTTTTTTAGCTTATGAGGCGTTTTTATTAGATCATCATATTAATCTTGACAGAGAAAATGTTTATAAAGGAATCTATGATGCCAATAATTCCACTAATAATAGTTCAGATAATTCGAAAAAAAAGAATTGAAAAAATATATTAATTAAACTTGCCGGAATTTTTTCGTCTATTTTAACTTCTGTTATTTTTAATGTGATTTTATTTATTAACAAGGCTGCCTTAACAACCAAATTTTCTAACGGTGAAGATTTTATTATATATTTTCTTTGTATTGTATTTATTACAATAAGTATTTTTATTGGCGTTTTGTCAACAAGGAGAGTTTGGCTTACATATGGATTAAATAATAATCAGCGATTTATTATTTCTATATGTAGAAGTTCTTGATTTTCGGCATGAGTAAATTTGATACTGGTTTGTTTAGTTATAATTTTTTCTTTGAGTTAATTGATTTAATTAGATTTCATTTAAAGATATAACATTAGGGGAGTTGTATTTAAAACCAATATACTCTGCAAGTATTTCAGCATTAACTTTTAGAGCTTTCAATGTTGAAGATTGATAATTTCTTTCTTTAATTGTTTGACCAGTATGACCCATTGTTTTACAGACAAGACTATCTAAACATCCAGCTTCAGAGCATAGTGTTGCATATACTGATCTCATATTTCCAAATGTGACATAAGGCAATTCGTTGTTTCTGCAATATGTTCTTCAGCGTTTTGTTAGGCTAATAGGATAGGCATACTCATCTAATGTGCGTTTATTTCTTATTCGCGGATATTGTTCAATTAAATAATCTAAAAAGTCTTCTGTAAGGACTACTGTACGCGCACTTGTTTCTGTTTTTGGTTCTTTTAGTACTTTACGCCCATCAACTTCAGTGAGTGCTTGAGTAATTTCAACATACGCACAATTATTTTCAAACATAACATCTCTTTTATTTAATCCACAGAACTCCTCATGTCTTAACCCACAAACGCATTCTAGTAGTACAGGAAGGGCTCACTCTGTATCTTTTATTTTTAATAAGACTTCTTTTAGCTCCTCTTTGTTGTATAGTCTTTTTTATGCTGCTTGAAAAAAAAGTGCTACTTGAGCAAAAAAGGCTAGAGTCTTTTATGCAAATGAAAAGCCAATTGTATAAATCAATTTTATGTTAATCCTCTATTTTATTTTATTAATGATGATTCTGTATATATGTATATATAGAAATATCAAATTACCAATAAATACAAATTATAGGATTAAAAAATCCTCAAAAAAAATTCATCTTACATTTTATTACACACTATAACAATTTTTATAATTTTTAATGTGCAAAAAATGGAGTTGTAGCAGGTTTTTTAGTGGTGGACCGGCGGGGTTTCGAACCCCGGACCTTCGGATTAAGAGTCCGCTGCTCTGCCAGCTGAGCTACCGGTCCGTGAAAAGAGCAAGTGATATTATAGCCAAGGGTTTTAATTTTGCAAGAATTATTTACGATTAGTTGTAATTTGTTGGTGCAATAATTTTCAAATATGTATAATAGGCTCATCGCAAAAAATTCTCAAGCGGGAGGCCAAATTGGAACAAAAAATTAATTTCGACGAGACTTTAATTGCCCTCAAATCTAACGATCCAGAAATCTATGAGTTAACAAACAAGGAGCTAACGCGTCAAAAAGAGAGCGTCGAGCTTATTGCTTCGGAGAACTTTACTTATCCTGAAGTAATGGAAGTTGCTGGAAGTATTTTAACTAATAAGTACGCTGAAGGGTATCCTGGGGCAAGGTATTATGGAGGTTGTGAAGTTATTGACGAAATTGAGAGAGTTGCAATTGATCGCGCTTGCAAGCTTTTTGGCTGCAACTTTGCGAACGTTCAGCCTCATAGCGGTAGCAGCGCGAACTTCGCTGTTTATAATGCGCTTTGTGAACCAGGGGATACAATTATGGGTATGACCTTGGACAATGGCGGCCACTTGACACATGGTGCGCCTGTAAGCTTCAGCGGTAAATATTACAATTCTGTTAGCTACACGCTTGATCCTGAAACTGAAATGCTTAACTATGACAAGATTATGGAGCAAGCCAAAGAG
This sequence comes from Coriobacteriia bacterium, assembly GCA_030536315.1. Taxonomy (GTDB): domain Bacteria; phylum Actinomycetota; class Coriobacteriia; order Coriobacteriales; family Eggerthellaceae; genus Equivita. Next base: position 72,023 of record JAUNQF010000004.1, on the reverse strand, counting down.
GTCAAACCGAAGTTAATTGTAACTGGTTATTCGACTTATCCTCGTCAGATTGATTTTGCGAAGTTTCGTGAAATTGCTGACGAAGTAGGGGCATACCTTATGGTTGATGCTGCTCATATTGCAGGACTTATTGCTGGTGGAGCACATCCGTCTCCCTTGCCATATGCTGATGTTGTTAGCGCAACAACACATAAAACGCTTCGGGGGCCTCGATCTGGCATTATCCTTAGCAACAATGAAGAGATTGCTAAAAAGGTTGACAAGGGTGTTTTCCCAGGTTGTCAAGGTGGTCCGCTTATGCATATTATTGCGGCTAAAGCAGTTTGTTTCAAGAAAGCAATGACTGATGAATTCAAAACTTATGCTCATAATGTGGTTAAAAACACTTCGGCGATGGGCGAGGCGATCGTCGAAGGTGGACTTCGCCTTGTAACTGGTGGGACTGAAAACCATATTTGTCTTATTGACTGCCAGCCTGCAAAGGCTACTGGCACCGAAGTTGAGGCTGCATGTGCGAAGGCTAATATCACTTTTAACAAGAACGGAATTCCTTTTGATAAGCTTCCACCAAAAGTTTGCAGTGGTATTCGAATTGGAGCTGCACCTGTTACTGCCAGGGGATTTAATGCCGAGGAGTGCAAGGCTGTTGCTTCGGAGATTGCAAAAGTTGCATTCAATATAAACGACGAAGCGGTGATTGCTCACGCCTCTGAGGTTGCAAAAGAACTTCTCGCCAAGCATCCGTTATATGAATAATTTTTATTTGTTCTTGCGGTTGGCGAGATAAATAGTATAATGCTCGCTTGCAATGGTGGGTGTGGCCTAGTTGGCTAAGGCGCAAGATTGTGGCTCTTGAGATCGCGAGTTCAAATCTCGTCACCCACCCCATCTTTTTATAAAATCTTTAAGGTGCAATAGGGAATTATTTCGTTATAATAAAATGTCGTGCGGGCGTGGCGGAATTGGCAGACGCGACGGTTTTAGGTGCCGTTGAGGCAACTCGTGAAGGTTCAAGTCCTTTCGCCCGTACCAAGATGAATTTTAGGAGGAAAGAACATGAATATGGGAATTTTTTACGCAGTGCTAATTTTTGTTGGAGTTTGCGTTGGTATTGCTCTTGCTTGATTTTTGGTCGAGCTTGTAATTACGCTTCGTAAATCACGTAAAAAAATCGACGAAGTTCACGCTCAACTAACACCTACTATTGAAAATATTGAGCAAATCACAACGAAGATCCAACCTGCCATTGATAGGGTTGACCCGCTTATTGAGAGGGTTTCTCTTTCGATTGATGCTGCTAACCTTGAGCTTATGCGTGTTGATCAAATCATGGAAAATGTTAACCAGATTTCTGAAAATGCTGCAAAGGCTACTAATTCTGTTGGAAACTTAGTTAATGCTCCAGCAGATTTGTTGAATAAGGCAAGCAATAAAATTGTTGGTCTTTTTGGTGGCGGCAAAAAAAGTGAATATATAGGTCAACTCGAAGAAGGCGACAACATCGATCAAATTGTTAATCAATCAAGAAGTCAAGGTAGAAAATTTGGTCGCAAAGTTGTAAAGAATGACACGTCAGCTGGTCAAACTGCTACCATTCCTCAAAACGTTAACAATGCATCGTCTAATCCATATGTTTCATTTAACTAATATCGGAGGGTTTTATGGACAAAACAAAAATATGGGGTAAGAGAGCATTAATTTGCGCAACTATATTAGGTGTTTGTGCAATAATTTTCCTACTTACACTTCTTTTTGGTGTTCTTTCCACACCTGTTTCTATATTAATTTGAACAACAATCTTCGTATTTTTGCTTCGTGGTATTGTTAATAAATGTGAAGAAAAGGGAATTAACAGAGCTTTTGGAACAATCATTGCCTACGTTGTGATGTTTCTTGTTGTAGCTTTGGTTTTGCTGTTTATGTTTTCTCCTGCTTTTGGATTTTTCGAGCAAATTAGAAATATAATCGATGACATTCCTAAATATGTTGGAATTGTTGTTGAATGAGCTAAGGGTATGTATTCTCAATATGGACATTTCCTTAAAGACCAAAACGTTCAAAAGTGAATTAACGATGCTGCTGCAAGTTTAAGTGCTATGGGTGGTGACATCGCAACAGTTAGCGCTAATGGAATCCTTGCTGTTGGAGGCGCAATCGGTAGCACATTTATGGCTTTGGGTATTGCTCTTGTAATTGCTTTTTGGATTCTTATTGAACTTCCAGCTATCGGTAGAGAGACAACAAAATTAATTCCTAAGCGCTTTAAAGAAGATTCAAAAATGTGGCATGTTTCTTGTACTCATGTTATGGCAGGATTCATTAGAGGAACATTTTTGCAATGTTTAATTATTGGTGTTGCTTCGGGTCTTGCTTTTTGGATTATGGGTATGCCAAACTCTGGCGCTTTTGGATGCATTGTTGGTGTTTTAAATATCATTCCAATTTTTGGTCCAATTTTGGCTTCTATCATTGCTTTTGTAGGAGGCATATTTAACAGCGTTTGGATTGCAATTTTAGCGCTTATTATTGTTTCTGCTTTCCAAGGCCTTGTTTATACTTTCATTTCTCCAAAGATCATGTCTTCGTCATGCAGCATTCATCCAGTTTTAACATTGTTATGCTTGACAGCAGGTGGTGCAATTGGTGGAGCTATGAGTGGAGTTATTGGTTCATTAGTTGGTATGCTTTTGGCCATTCCTTTTGTTGCATTGTTTAAATCGCTTTTTGTTTATTATTACGAAAAGAACACAGGCAAGCAACTTGTTGCCGAAGATGGATTTTTGTTCCAGGGTGTTCCTTACAGCACTAAAAAGGTTATTCCGCTTTATGATGCTTTGGAAATCAAACCTGGAGAAGAATATAAAGTTGAAGGCAGAAATGCCAACACAGCAAAAGCTGCCAAGAAGACTACTAAAAAAGCAGCAAAAAAGTAAACCAGTAGGGGTAGCATGAAGTTTATGACCACTGCTGAAATACGTTCTAAGTTTTTAAAGTTTTTCGAAGATAAAGGTTCGAAGGTGATGCCTTCGTCTTCGCTGATTCCTGATGATCCATCGCTTCTTTTGACAAGTGCTGGAATGGTTCAGTTCAAGCCATACTTTTTGCAACAAAAGAAATTGCCGAAGGAATTTATCGGGACTGCAACTGTTCAAAAGTGTGTTCGCACAAATGATATTGACATTATTGGTACCACAGGCAGGCATTTAACATTTTTTGAGATGCTTGGTAATTTTAGCTTTGGTCAGTATTTCAAAAAGGAAATGTGTCAGTGGGCGCTTGAATTTTCGTTGGACGTTTTGGGGCTTCCGTTTGAAAAGCTTTATTTCAGCGTTTATAAAGACGATGATGAATGCATCGAAATTTGAAAGAAGCTTGGAGTTGACGATAGCCATATAGTTAAACTTGGTGACGAAGATAATTTCTGGCGTGCTGGTCCAACTGGTCCTTGTGGCCCTTGTTCTGAACTTTATTATGATCAAGGCGAAGAATTTGGTTGCGGTAAAAAGGACTGTGCACCAGGTTGTGATTGTGATAGATTCTTAGAATACTGGAATTTGGTTTTTACTCAATATGATGGACAAGAAGACGGAACGTTAAAGCCTCTTCCCAAGAAAAATATTGACACTGGCTTGGGTCTTGAGCGCATGGCTGCAATCATGCAAGGTGTGTCTTCGAATTATGAAACTGATATTATGAAGAGCCTTATTGCAGTTGGCGAGAAGCTCTTCGGCGTTAAATATGGCGCGGATAAAAAGAGCGATTTGAGTTTGCGCATTATTGCGGATCATTCGCGTGCGATTACTTTTATGATTGCTGACGGTATTTTGCCTGGTAACGAAGGCCGCGAATACGTGCTCCGCCGCTTGCTAAGGCGATCTGTCATGAAGGCCTATTTGCTTGGGTTTGAAGGTCCGTTCTTAAGCAAGTTTATTGACGAAGTAATTAAGCTTATGGGTGAAACTTACCCAGAAGTTGTTGATAATGAAAAGCTAATCAAACGAGTTGTTCTTTCTGAAGAGGAGCGCTTTGGTCAAACTTTGAATCAAGGCACTCAGTTTTTGGATGACTTTCTAAAGTCTGCCGACAAAACAAAGAAACTTTCAGGGGAGCAAGCTTTTAAGCTTCATGATACTTATGGTTTCCCGATTGATGTTACTAAAGAAATTATCGAAGAGCAGGGATTTAAGCTTGATGAAAAGGGCTTTGAAAAATGCATGAAAGAGCAAGTTGAGCGTGCTCGTGCTGCAAATGCCGAAGACGCGGAAGCTGCTTGGGAGCTTAAAGCAAGTGTTGCTGGCGAGATCCTCGCTGAAAACGGACCGACAAAATTTGTTGGTTATGATGAGCTTGAATGTTCTTCGAAAATTATTGCGCTTATAAAAGATGGCAAGCGTGTTAAAACTTTAAAGAAAGGCGACCAGGGAAGCATCGTTGTTGAAAAGACTCCATTTTATGGGGAGATGGGTGGCCAAGTAGGTGACACTGGATACATTAGTAATACTGAAAAGAACGAAGCTGAAGTAGTGGATACTGTTGTTCCTGAACCTGGACTTACTGCTCACAGTGTTAAAGTTGTTGGTGGAAGTTTTAAGCTTGGCGATAAAGTTGACCTTGAGGTTGATGCGCTTCGTCGTGCAAGAATTACTAGGAACCATACGGCAACTCACATTTTGCATTGGGCGCTTCGCGAGGTCTTGGGTGATCATGTTAATCAAGCTGGTTCGCATGTTGCACCGGATCGTCTTCGTTTTGACTTTACACATTTTGAAGCGCTAAACGCTGATCAAATTGCCGAGGTTGAGAAACTCGCGAACGATCAAATTATGCGTGCCTTTGATGTTGAGACTTATAACACAAGTCTAAAGGAAGCAAGGTCGAAGGGCGTTACTGCTCTTTTCGGCGAGAAATACGGCGAAGAAGTTCGCGTTGTTAATGTTGGTAATTTCAGCGAAGAGCTTTGCGGTGGTTGTCACGTTAAAAACACCGGCGAGATTGGCTTCGTTAAGATTATTAATGAAAGTTCAGTTGGTGCGAATGCTCGCAGAATTGAGGCTTGCACCAGCTACGATGCTTATAATTACACTTCCGGTTTGATTGCGGAAATGGATAAGGCTGCTTCGCTTTTGAAGGGCAACAAGACTCAGCTTACTCAAAATGTTTCAAAGATGCTTGCCAATGTTAAAGAGCTGAAGAAGGAGCTTGAGTTTTCTCACAGCAAGCAATCGACGATGATTCGCAAAGAAGTTTTTGATGATTTGGAAAAGTCGAGTATGGGTTTTGACTGTCTTGTTCTTGATTGCGGAGACATTCGTAATTATGACTTTAAAGAATATTGAGATGCAATTGTTGATCACTGCGGTGATAATTGTGCTGCTGTTTTGGCAGGAACGAAGGGTGAGAAAGTGTTGCTGCTTGCGGCTGGAACTTCGAAGGCTGTTAAGGCAGGATTTAACGCTGTTGATATTATCAAGAAAATTTCGCCTTGCATTAATGGTGGCGGCGGTGGCCAAGATAGAATGGCTCAAGCTGGAGGCACAAAAGCCGAAGGTGTCGCCGAAGCCTTGAAAATCGCGAAAGATTTGCTCAAATAAATCATGAATGTTTTAGCGCTTGACATAGGGGATGCTCGAGTTGGTATCGCCTCGGGTAACGATAGCAGTCAAATTGCTACGCCCTTAAAAGTTCTAAGCTTGGACGATATAATGAATAAGTCCAAAGATTTTCAACTTATTTTGCAAGACTATTTGCCTGAGAAGTTTGTTATTGGCTTGCCAAAGTCGATGGACGGCGAAGAGAACGTTCAGGCTGCTCATGTGAAAGATATTGCGGATGAGATTTCGCTCCTTTATGGCTTGCCGGTTGAGTTTGTTGATGAGCGCTTGAGCTCTGTCGAAGCGAAGGCGATTCTTCGCGAGCAAGGTTTGAGTGAGAAAGAAATGCGAGGCAAGGTTGACAGCGTTGCGGCTTCGCTCTTTTTGGAGACATGACTAAAAGCACAAAAAAAATAGCGGTGATTGACGGGAATTCGTGAACGCATCGTGCGTATCATGCGGTGCCTCCTGTGATGAAGTTGGCTGATGGCACGCCGACGAATGCGGTTCATGGATTTATGAATATGTTTCTTAGCTTTTATGAAAAGGCTCAGCCAGATGCTGTAATTTGTGCATTTGATGCTGGTATTCCGCAATTTCGATTAGAGGCGGTTGAGCAATATAAGGCTCAGCGAAAGCCTATGGATAATGAACTTCGTTTGCAATTTCCAATCATTGAAGAGATGCTTGAGAGCATGGGGATTCCAGTTGTTAAAGTTGAAGGCTGGGAAGGCGACGATGTCTTAGGCAGCATTGCTGATAAGTGTGAAAAACTTGGCTTTGAAACTTTGCTCGTGACTGGTGATAAGGATGCCAACCAACTTGCGACTGATTTGACCAAAATTGTTAATATGAAAAAAGGTGTTAGCGATGTTGCCATCCTAGGTCCTGCTGAAGTCAAGGAAAAATATGGTGTTAGCGTTGAGCAATTCATTGATTACCTTGCACTAATGGGGGATTCTTCGGATAACATTCCTGGTGTTCCTGGAATTGGCCCAAAAAGTGCCTCTGCGCTTTTGCAAAAATATGAAAGCCTTGAAGGGCTTTATGAACATATTGATGAGCTTAAAGGCAAGCAGCAAGAAAACATTCGTGATAATAAAGAAGCAGCTTATGTTAGTCGTACTGCTGCAACAATTTCTAAGGATGTTCCAATTGATATTGATTTGGAGAACATCGCGTTTCCTAACTTCGATCAAGACACAGTAAGTGAAACTTTTTTAAAGTTCCGCATGCGTTCTGCCTTGAGCGGAGTTTTAAAATTGATTGGAGTTGTCCCGGAAGAATCTTTGCCTGAAGATTCGAAGGCGGAACCTTCGCAACCAAGTCCTGCAATCAAAAAAGAAGAAAAAGTTGTGCTTAAAGAATCTAAACTCGTCTTTGAAAATTTTGTCGAAGGCGAAGATGCACTTGCTCTTTCCAAGAAATTAATTAAAGGTGATTTTGCCATTGCAATTTCTCATAAGCAAGAAGCACCTGTTCAGACTTCGCTTTTTGATGAGGAAATTGCTTCAGAATATCCTGAGTTCAAGAATTTATTATTGGGAATCTCAAACAATAAAGAGACAGCAATCCTTGAAGGCGACTCTGCTATTGAAATTTTAGTTGAGATTGCAAAATCCAATCATGAAGTGATTGCTGAAAATGCTAAAGCAATTTTTGAGGTCCTTTTCGACGAGTTTATTAGCGCAGATAATTTTTATAAATTAAATTTTTATGATGTTAGTCTTGCTGCGTATTTACTAAATTCATCGAAGAGTGAATATAGTGCTGTTGATGCATGGCAACAAGTCTTCGGAAGTTTACTTCCGACTTTAGATATTGAACCTGAGGAAGGCGAAAAGAAAACTGAACAATCTTTCATAGATAAAAAGAATAAGATTCTGCAACTTCGTCTTGCTCGCCGTGCGGCTGCTTCGTTTGCGTTGAGAGAGTTTTTAGACAAGAGATTAAGTGAAGACAACGCGGATAAAATTTATAAGGACATTGAAATTCCGCTTACAAAAGTTCTTGTTCAAATGCAAGTTGTTGGCACAAAGATCGACCGAGCTATGCTCGATAAGTTAAGTGTCAAGACAGCTAAACTTTTGGAACATTTGAAATCTGAAATTCTTGAGCTTGCGGGCGAAGAATTCAACATCGATTCGCCAAAACAGTTAAGCCATATCCTCTTTGAAGTTTTGGGCTTGCCAGCGAAGAAGAAAACCAAAACTGGTTATTCGACCGACGCTGAAGTCTTGGCTGATTTATCGGCCATCCATCCATTGCCGGCTAAGATTATTGAATACCGCGAATACGCAAAATTAAAATCAACCTATATAGATGCACTTCCAGCATTGGCAGACAAGAATGATATAGTTCACACAACTTACAATCAAAAGGTAACAACAACCGGTCGCTTGTCTTCAAGTGATCCTAATATTCAAAACATTCCAACTCGAAGTGAGTTTGGAAATCAAATTCGTGAATGCTTCCTGCCTCTTAAAAAAGACGAAGTCTTTCTAACGGCAGATTATAGCCAGATAGAATTGCGTGTTCTTGCTCATTTATCTCAAGACAAAGGATTAATTGAGGCATTTACAAGTGGTAATGATTTTCACGCTCACACAGCTGCAAACGTTTTTGGTGTTAGTGTAGATAAAGTTACACCAGACATGCGCCGTAAAGCGAAGGCGGTAAACTTCGGAATTGTTTATGGACAGCAGGCGTTTGGGCTTTCGCAAAGTTTAAAGATTAGTATGGGCGAAGCGAAGCAGATGATCGATAGTTATTTTAATAGTTATCCTCAAGTTCGTAAGTATTTAGATAGGGTAGTCGAAGACGCAACGCTCAAAGGTTATGCTGAAACGATGTTCGGCCGACGCCGTTACATTCCAGAGTTGACTGCAACGAACAAGCGCTTCCGTGGCTTCGGAGAAAGAACTGCAATGAATCATCCAATGCAGGGCAGCGCCGCCGACATTATTAAGATTGCCATGATTCGCGTTAGTGAATCTATGCGTAAGCAAAGTTTAAAATCGAAACTTATGTTGCAAGTTCACGATGAATTGGATTTGTCGGTAGATAAATCTGAAATTGATACTGTAACCGAGTTGGTAAAGACTGATATGGAAAACGCAGTCAAGTTAGATGTTCCGCTAGTTGTGGATATTGCGACAGGAGAAAATTGAGCGAAGGCAAAATAACAGGTTTAAGTTCCGTTGAGGTTGAGGAGAGAGTTAAGGCTGGCAAGGTTAATACCGATGCAGGCTTGAAAACTCGTTCGGTTAAACGAATTTGTTACGACAATATTTTCACTTTGTTTAACGCTGTCAACGTGATCCTTGCAATTATTGTCGCACTTACAGGTAGCTTCAAAAACATGCTTTTCATGGGCGTTATTGTTTGCAATACAGCAATTGGTATCATCCAGGAAATTCGAAGCAAGAAGACAACTGACAAGTTAACCATTGTTGCAAAAGCAAAGGTTAAGGCGCTTCGTGATGGGAAGACTCTCGAGATTAATAGTGACGAAATTGTTGAAGACGATATTATTGAGCTTGGGCGCGGGGATCAAGTTCCGGCGGATTGTATTGTTGTTGAAGGTTTTTGTGATTGCAACGAAAGCTTGCTTACTGGCGAGAGCGATCTTATCGCGAAGCAAAAAGACAGTAAGCTCATGAGTGGATCTTTTATCAATAGTGGAAAAGTTTATGCAAAGGTAACGCATGTTGGAGCTGCAAGTTATGCTAATAAAATTACTGCCGAAGCCAAGGTCCATAAGATGGTTAATTCTCAAATTATGGAAACCATGAACGGACTTATTCGCATTATCTCTATCATCATATTTCCGCTGGGTGCACTGCTTTTTGCGAAGGCTTATTTCTTCAACGGAATCGATCTAATCCAGTCTATTCTTACAACGGTTTCGGCAATGATAGGTATGATCCCTGAGGGACTTATTTTGCTGACGTCAACAGTTTTAGCGGTTGCGGTTGTGCGGTTGGCGAAGCACAAGGTTTTAGTTCAACAACTTTATTGCATTGAAACGTTGGCTCGTGTTGATGTTTTTTGTGCGGATAAAACTGGGACTATTACTTCGGGGAAAATGCTGTTGGATAAAATTGTTCCTATAAAGAAGGATAGCGAAGACGAGCTTATCCGAGCCATCAAAAATATCAACGATGCCGATGATGACAAAAATGAGACCGCGCTTGCAATTGAAAATTATTTTAAGGACAACAAGACTGACAAGTTGAGTTTGAAGAAGGTCATCCCTTTTTCCTCGGATAAAAAATGAAGTGGTGCAGAATTTAGCGAAGGCTGCTATGTTCAAGGTGCAACACAGTTTATTTTAAACGCAAGCGAAGGCGCGGTTGTTAAGCAAGCTCAAGATTTGGCTGTTGATTCGCGCGTTTTGCTTGTTGCAAAGGTTGATGGCTTTGACGATAAAGGCAACATTAAGGGAACGCCTAAACCGCTTGGATTTATTTGCATTAAGGATGAAATTCGCGAAACTGCTGCTGACACCATTAAGTTTTTCCAGGACGAAGGCGTAACCGTCAAGGTAATTTCTGGCGATGACCCTCGCACGGTTTCTGGAATTGCGAAGACGGTTGGTGTTGCAAATGCTGAAAAATATGTTGACGCAACTACTCTTAAAACTGACGAAGAAATTGCCGAAGCGGTCCAGAACTTCGCTGTTTTTGGAAGGGTGAAGCCCGAACAGAAGAAAGCCTTTGTTGTTGCGCTTCAAAAATTTGGCCACACAGTTGCTATGACTGGCGATGGTGTTAACGATGTTTTGAGTTTGAAGCAAGCGGATTGTAGCATCGCAATGGCATCGGGGAGTGCTGCTGCAAGAAATGTTGCTCACTTGGTTTTGCTTGAGAATGATTTTGCAACAATGACAAATGTTGTTGCCGAAGGCAGGCGAAGCATAAACAACCTGCAGCGCTCGGCTTCGTTATTTTTAGTTAAGACCTTACTTTCGATGTCTTTGGCCTTAATTTTCTTATTCATGCCTTGAGGTTACCCATTCCAACCAATTCAAATGACGCTGATTTCGGCATTTACTATTGGCGTGCCATCATTCGTACTGGCCTTGGAGCCAAATCACGACAGGATTAAAGGGCATTTTTTGACCAATGTTATTGTGAGGTCTATCCCGTCGGCGGTCGTGATAGTGATTGCAATTTTGTTTATAAATATTATTGGCTACAACGTTTTCAATTTTGATTACGATCAAATTTCAACAATGTGCGTGCTTACGATGTCTATTATTGGATTTATGTTGGTAATTCGTCTATCGATTCCGTTTACGCCAATTCGCATCGGGTTGATTATTGTTATTGTTGGTGGCACAATTTTGGGTTGCGTCTTCTTCGGCAATTTGTTTAATATCGCAGAATACACAACAGAAATGGCCTTGTTCCATGCCATAACTTGCGCTGTGGGGTGCGGGCTTTTCTTCGTTTTTTATAAGATCGTAGACATTTGGTACAATAAATATCAATCAAAATTCGTATAAAAGATGTATTTCATGCCAGGCAATAATTACACCTTTTGATGCATTTCATGCCTGGCAATAATTACACCTTTTGTGGTATAATACGCGTGTATGAAAATGAAGCTTAAACGTAGCATGAAAGTAGCAATTGCATGCGTGGTTGTTCTCACGCTTGCTTTGTCTTCTTTATTTATTTCCAGAAATCATAAAACCGCTAATGCTGACCCTTCGACTGTTAGCAATTATATCGAAGCGAAGTCGTATCTTTCCGGCGTTCGTAGCGAATACAATGCAATTATGTCGGAAGCGAAGTCAATATATAACCAGATTGAAGCGACAACTCAAAAAGCTTTCGAGGCTCAAAGGGCAATGACCGAGTCTCAGCTTCAGCTAAATTCGTTGCTTAAATACCAATACGAAAATTCGACTATCTTTTCAATTTTTATTATGGTTGCATGTTCTACAAGCCTTGATGACTTTTCCAAAAACATTGATTATGCAAATTCTGCAATGAATTATCTTTTAAATGTTTCAAAAGAGAACAAAGAAAAGAAGGATGCTTTTGACAGCACGCTTCAAAATTTAAACTCTCAAAATGCTGCTCAAAACGCATGCTTGGCTTCTGCTTCGGAGAAGTTAGCCGAAGCTGAAACTGTCTTGCAAGGTATTCGCGCTAAGTTAACCCCCGAAGAACTTGCTGAACTCGAAGGAGAGATATCCGACATCGGAGGAGGAGGCGGCGGCGGAGACACTCCAACGCCTGGGCCAACACCTCCGGGACCACAACCAGGCCCTTCTCCAGACCCTCCAACACCAGGCTGGTCCAGTGGGCTTGCAAGCGCGTATGGTGGATCTTCGGACCCATATACTCCAAATCCTGGAACTACTGCAACTGGAGAAGTTTGCGATGATTGGTCAACGGGCGTTGCTATTCCTATGGCCTGGCCAAATTTTAGATCTTACTTTCATCATACAGTTCAAATTTCTTGAAACGGAATGACAGTTCTAGCAAAAATTAATGATTGCGGAGGCATGGGCGGAGGTAGTAGAAGTTTAGATTTGCAACCTGGAGTTTTTAAGGCTTTTGGCTTTCAGACGTGTCAGGCTTGAGGACTTCGGCAGGTTGATTACTTGATAATGTAGGAATTTGTTATAATGGAGGAACAATGAAGAGTGTATTTCAAAAACATAAATGACTCTATGCGCTAACGGCAATTCTAATTTTTGTGATTGTAATTGGCATTTTACTCTATTGTGTTTACTATTTTAAGTATCGAGCAACAGCTTTGGCCTGTCAATATGCACTTAAAGGTTATATAACTGCTGATGAGATGGACGAAATTAAACGTTCAGGCGAAATTGTTTTAGGTGAAGAAATTGAAGATCGCGAAGGTAATATTGTTGTTCTTCAGCTAAATGAAAAGGGTGAATATGTTGCTTATGTAGTTCGCGATGCAAACGGAAATGAGCCTCATACTCATGTTTGAGAGGCACATCGAACTACGCATTTGGTTGAGGTTGGTTCAAAATTCGTTGTTGACGGAGTAAATAACGGCGAAGAATATGGGCACTATGAACCGATTTACGAAGAACAGCCCTACACAGATTACTACTACTGCTCTGAATGTGGAGTTCATAAGTAATTTTTGGTTTAATGCTGGTTTATTGTGGTAGACTAGCGGCTAATTATTAGCTGAAATGAAGGAGGAAATAATGGCCAAATTTGTTGACGGCACGTCTCATACTTTTGACGAGTATCTTTTAATTCCACGTCATACTAGCGAAAAGTGTACACCGGATAGAGTGAGCTTAAAAACCCCTCTTGTTAAATATAAGAAGGGTACTAAACCTGCCTTGTCAATGAATATCCCAATGGTATCTGCTGTTATGCAGGCTGTTTCTGGTGACAAATTGGCTGTTGCCCTTGCTAAAGAGGGTGGTGTTTCCTTTATTTATGGTTCTCAGCCTATTGAAAAGCAGGCCGAGATGGTTTATCGTGCAAAACGTGTTAAAGCAGGTTTTGTTGATAGCGATTCGAACTTAAAGCCCGAAGATACACTTGCCGATGTTTTAGAACTAAAAGAAAAAACTGGTCATTCTACAGTTGCAGTTACAGAAGATGGGACTTCGGCAGGAAAGTTGCTTGGAATTGTTACGGGTCGAGATTATAGAATCAGCAGAATGAAGCCCAGCTTAAAGGTTAAGGAATTTATGACTCCAAAATCTAAGCTTATTTATGCTAATGAAGGTGCAACTCTTTCTGAATGCAACGATATTATTTGAGATCATAAACTTAATTCGCTCCCAATTCTTGATAAAAAGGGACGTTTGGTTGGCATGGTTTTTCGTAAGGATTATGAAAGCCACAAGGAACATCCTGATGAGCTTTTAGATGACACAAAGCGTTATATTGTTGGTGCCGGCATTAATTCCAGAGATTACGAAGAGAGAATTCCAGCTTTGGTTGATGCTGGGGTTGATATTTTATGTATAGATTCTTCTGAAGGGTATTCTGACTGGCAAAAGAAAACAATCGAATGGACTCGTAAAAAATACAAGAATAAAGTTAAGATTGGTGCTGGTAATGTAGTAAGTGCCGAAGGTTTCCGTTTTCTTGTTAAATGTGGCGCCGATTTTGTAAAGGTTGGCATTGGTGGCGGATCTATTTGTATCACGCGCGAGACAAAAGGTATTGGACGTGGTCAGGCAACGTCATTGATTGAAGTTGCTAAAGAACGCGATAAATATTTTAAAAAGACTGGCATTTATGTTCCTATCTGTTCTGATGGCGGTATTGTTTATGATCATCATATTACACTTGCTCTTGCAATGGGCGCGGACTTCGTCATGTTGGGACGTTACTTCGCCAGGTTTGACGAGAGTCCTTCCGAGCGTGTTAACATTGGAGGAACATATTACAAAGAGTATTGGGGCGAAGGCTCGGCTCGTGCCAGAAATTGGCAACGTTATGACATGGGTGGCAAAAAGGGTCTGTCTTTTGAGGAAGGCGTTGATTCTTATGTTCCATATGCTGGTGCTTTGCAGGATAATGTTCGTGCTTCGCTTGCCAAGGTTAAGTCAACCATGTGTAATTGTGGTTCGCTTACTATTCCGCAACTTCAGAAGAATGCTGTTATTACTCTTGTTTCTTCAACTAGCATTCGCGAAGGCGGAGCACACGACGTAATCCAAAAGAATAAAAACATTTCCAAATAAAAGGTGTTTTGATGTCTGGCCTCAGAGACACATTTTTGTGTTAAGATATTAGGGTTGATTAAACCACAAGGAGGGTTCATGTCTCAGAAAAAGAAGATTTCTAAAGAACAAGCTAAGGAGATGGGGAAGCAGGCTGCTGCTCAAAATCCAGAATTAGGACGAAGGCTAACCTTGATACCTGTTGTTGCTCTGGGTATTGGAGCAACGGTTGGGTCCGGTATTTTTTCTTCGCTTCAAGAAGTGGCGCTGGCATCTGGCAGTGCATTATTTTTGGTTTTGGCATTTGTAATTGGCGGTCTTTTACAAATTCCGTCAAACCTGTGTTATGCCGAGCTTGCAAGTGCTTATCCAGAAGATGGTGCTCACTACATTTATTTCCGCGAAGCAGGCTCACGTCCATTGGCCTTTTTGTGCGGATGGATGAGTTACTGGGCGATTGACCCGCCTTCGGTAGCTGTAATGGAACTTGCAATTGTTAACCATGTACTGGTATTTTGCCCGCTTCCAGATTTAGGTCAAAGATTTCTTGCTGCCGCTATTGATGTTACATTTATGTGCATTCATCTTCGCAGCGTTAAGGGTGGCGGTATCATTAACACAATTTTGACCGCTGTTAAGATCCTTCCATTTTTATTCATTGTAGGATTTGGCGCATTTTACATTAATCAAGAATTATTCTTGTCGCCTCAGCCTCTTGATAGTGCTGTTGCAACTGGTAACCTTGGAATTGTTGCGTTGCTTGCTGGAGTTTCGGCAACCACTTGAAGTTACGATGGCATGGCGGCTGCTTGTTATATGTCGGGCGAAATTAAAAACCCGAAGAAGACAATCCCCAGGGCTTTAATTATTACCGCAATTATTGTTTTGTCTTTATATGCTGTTCTTACAACAGTTTCAACCGGCTTGCTTTCAATCGACGAGCTTGCCGAAAGCACTGCTCCAATTGCTCTTTTAGCTGGTAAGTTGCCAGTTATCGGACCTTATGCAGAAAACATTGTTGCTGTTATGATCATTCTTGTTATCTTGGGCTCAGTTTCAAGCTGCATTATGTGTCAACCTCGTATTGAATACGCAATGGCAAAGGATGGCTTGTTCTTCAAGATTTTTGGAAAGGTTCACAAGAGCTTCAAAACTCCATATGTTGCAATTATGATGCACAGTGCGCTTTCGATTTTCTTGATTTTTGCAAGCAATTTAAATGATATTTTGGGTTATTTTACAATTGTTGCATTGCTTCGAAATTTTGGAACTTTTGGAACAATTTTTGTTCTTCGAAGAAAGCCGAAGAGCGAATACGATCCTTCGTATAGGGCGCCTTTAGGCTACACAATGCCTGTAATTGCAATGGTTATGACACTTACTTTGATTATTTCGACATTTGCATGAGCACCTGTTGCTGGTATTATAGCTTCGGCAGTTACTGTAGGAACTGGACTTCCAGCGTTTTATTTCTGGGATAGGAAGAACAACCCAAAGAAGAAAGTGTCTAAATAATGAAGCTTGCAGCAATTGGCAGTAATTGCATAGATTATTATGCAGATATCGAAGGTGGTCGTGCCTATCCTGGTGGTGGTCCCGTAAACATGGCTGTATATGTTGAGCGCCTTGGTCATGAAAGTTCTTATATTGGCCATGTCGGTAACGATAAGTTCGGCGATTTAATGAAAGCATCAATTGCCGAGCGAGGTGTAGATATTTCGCACTTGCATGTTATGCCAGGAAAGACTGCCGTCACTCAAGTTAAGCTTGACAACGGCGAGCGCATCCTCGGTGATTACGACGAAGGCGTTTTGGCTAATTATCGCTTGAGCGATGATGACATTGATTTTATTTGCCAGCACGATGTTGTAGTTTGCGATCTATGAGGAAAAGTTGAAGATCAAATTGAAACCTTGCATAACAGGGGAATTAAAACTGCTTTTGATTGCGCGACTGATCCAGGTGACGATGCTTGCAAAGTTGCAATTCCTCATACAGACTATTTATTTTTCTCTAATGATGATAATTCCACTGAAGAATTAAAGTCGCAAATGAAAGACTTGCATAGTAAAGGCCCTCAACTTGTTATTGCTATGCGTGGAGAGAATGGTAGTCTTTGCTTCGACGGCAAGGAATTTCACGAATTTGGCATTGTTAAATGTGACAATGTTGTTGATACAATGGGTGCTGGAGATAGCTATATAGCAGGCTTTTTGTCTGCAATTGGCGAAGGCGCCCTAATTGAAGAAGCTATGAAAATTGGCGCTTTAACCGCCACAGAAACCATCCAATATTTTGGGGCATGATAAGGAGGAGTTATGGATAAGAATCATCCAAGTTCAGAAGAATCAAAACAAAAAATCGAAGCTCTAAAGGCAGAGTCGAAGGAGAGCCCTTCGCTTCGTAATTTTGATAGGCAAAAAAAGATTGATAGCATAAATGGTGCACTGGCGCTTCGTCCGCAGATTGAAAAAATTATCGACGAAGTTTGGGAGGCTGGTTTCGATAACATTTTCTTTGTTGGAATTGGAGGCACTTGAGCAAGTTCTATGCAGTTGGAAGTTTATATGCGTGGGAAATCTAATGTTCCTGTTTACGTTGAAAATGCTGCAGAGTATTTGACCACGGGCAACAAAAAGCTGACGGATAAATCTCTGGTTATTTATTCAACGGTTTCCGGAACAACAGCTGAGATGATTGAATTTTGTAAGGCAGTAAAAGCTCAAGGCACTCGCATTTTTGCTTTTGTAGACACTCCAGACACAGAACTTACAAAGCCCGAATATCAAGATTATTTAATTTGCTATCCTGAAAATGAGCAGCTTAAGTTTTATATGGTTGGTAATTATCTAATGTTTAAAAACGGCGATTTTCCAGATTACGATGAGTATAACAAACAAATGGAAGCATCGCTTGCCGAAGGCCTTGCAAACGTCGAAGAAGCTGCGGATGAACTTGGCTTCAATTTTGCTAAGTCCGAAGTTGAGCGTATTAAGAAAAACCCTGCATATCCAAGATATTTTGTAGGTGCAGGGAATCATTACGGAGCAACTTATTCGTATGCGATGTGTTATTGAGAAGAGCAAATGTGAATTCGAACGAAGTCAATCACGGCTCCAGAATTCTTTCACGGCATGCTAGAAGTTATTGACGAAGACACTCCAGTCACAGTTTTTGTCGGCGAAGACGAACAGAGAGTTTTATCTGAGCGTGTTGTTAAATTCTTGGATAAGGTTAATGACAATCATTTTGTAATAGACACGAAGGATTACGATATGCCTGGCATCGACGAGAAATATCGCGGTAGCATAAGTCATCATATTTTGCGTGCAGTTAACAACAGGGTAGATGCTTATATGGAATTATTCCTTGAGCATCCATTAAACATGCGTCGTTACTACCGCCAAATCGAATACTAATTTTTTTTAAGGCTCTTTTCAAACATAAAAAAGGTGTATAATTTCTATAAGGCTTTGAAAGGAGCTATCATGAATAAATCAACATATAAATCTGACATATTTAAAAAATGTCTTGCTGTTATTGTTTCTGTTTTAATGGTGGTTTCGTTTACGCCAATAAAAAAAGCTTTTGCTGCTGAAAATGACGAAACTTACACTTATGAAAGTTTTAAAGAGAAAAATAAACCGTCGTGGTATACAAGCAACAAGGATAATGATCCGTATGGCTTTGGTGTTGGCACGCCTTTTACAATGCTTGAGAATGACGAATTGTTTTTATTAAAGCAAAAAAATGCTGGTGAGGCTTCGTATACTTCTATTTATGACACTTTAAATTCTACCGAAAGTAATACTAATACTAAAATAACTGATAGCTTTAAAAATTCAGGATCTGAGGAAAAGAAAGTTAGTGTTCCCGACATTGTTTTACATATGGATTATACCCATGCTGTATCTTTTGACCCTAACGGTACAGGAAGGCATGATCATGTTGCAGTAATTGGTTTTGTTCTTGAAGGTACATATAATGGAAATACATATAATAAAAGTGTTGTTGTTATTGCTATGGATGCTACAAGTAAAACTTGATCTAACCCTATTGAGATTGGCAAAATGACATGGGTTAATAATGGAGATAATCCGGTAACTGATTTTTGTGAGGCTGAGCCGTATTTATCTATTGTAGCAGGAGATTTTGATAAAGATCATAAAGACACACTTGTGACGTTTTATGGTGCTTACGAGGATTTTCATCTTCAAGAGTTACAGGTAACTAATGCATTTGGAAATATATCAATAAGTGAAAAAAATATAGAGGACATGTCGCACCCATTATTAAATCCTGAATATACGAAGAACAGCAAATCTATTTATGATGGTATTGGAAGCAAAAAGGAGACTGGTAAAGGTTGTATATTTGCCAGTTTAGCTGTAGGAGATGTAAATGCTGATACCGTCGATGATTTGGTCGTTATTTCTTCTTGCGATATTCCTGATTCGAGCTCTGGCTATAACTATAAAGCTTTTATCCCATATATGTCTGTTAGTTATGGTGCTGATACGAATGGCAACACTGATTCGTATAATATTTTTAACAAAAACAATGTTGAAAGTAAGTATGTTTATGATTCAGACTCTGACAATGTTTGTCTTTCTGTTAAAAGACCAACTGTTGTTGTTGCTAAAACTGATGATGGCTTAACATGTGATTCGCCTAAAGTATCTAACAGTATTGTTCTTCTTGGATTTAAGCTTCAATGCAAATATGATGCAACTTCTAAAAATCTCACTAGCAGGAATGAATTTCATGATGACTACTCAAGATACTTTTATGGTGCATATAAATATTCCTTTAATAAATCTAATTCTACGGTAGATAAGTTAAACAATACTGAATATTATGCAAATACAGTTGGCGCCACCAACGTCTTACGACAAAATCAAATTGAAGCTGACTACAACATTCAAAATCCACCTCCATTGGAAGCCATTCATATGAACGGGAAAGGCAATACTGTTTATTTCTGCATGGACGGAGACATTTATCAATGAAATGATAGTGATACTTATCCTATATTGTTATTTGACAACAGTCGCTTAAATGATAACGATCAGTATGTTGGTGCTGATCTTGTGCATAGGAACTATATTGTTAGAAGTGGTACAGCAGTTGGGAATTTTGATGGAAATGATAAAGGTTTTGAGCAGATAGTATACACAATTGAACGTAAGCAGAATGCAAGTCATAATCATGATGTGTCTTTATCAACAGTTATTATTGGCACAAAATATAGTTCACATGATCCTGAAAGCGGACTAATTTCAGACTTAAATAATGCGTTTTATTGCACTGAAAGATCCAAACAAGATTCTTATGAATGAGAAGACAAAAACGCAAGACCTGGTAAAGCTTTGGCACTGACAATGTGCGCTGTCGATAATGATCAAGACGGTCTTTTAGCAAAATACAATGAATGTGATTATGATTATTCAGATCCTTCTGTTGAGGTTGTTTTACAGGCTGGCCCTTATTTCGACAAACTCGTTAATTCTTCAGCTCAGGAGAAGCCTTTAACAGAAATTTCCTTTGGAAAAAGTGTTGCAATTTCTAACACTTCGGGGACAACTGTATCTTCTGGTTTTTCTTTAGGTGCTTTTAAGACAGGATCATATTATTCATGAAATATAACTGCTGGTCTTTCAATGGATTGGGCAGAGTCCTTTACTACTACAGACACAGTAAAATTAACAACTACATATTCAACCGGATGCGAAAATGATGTCGTGGTTTCGTTTATTCCTTTAGCGGAATATTATTACGATACATACAATGTTGAAAGTGGTGCATGAGATCCATATGGAGGAATGATTGGGGTTGAACACGCTCCAATAATTGATACTTATTCAATTTCAAAATACAATAAGTTAGTTGATGAATTTAACTCGGATCTTAAGAAAAAAGATCCTAATGTTGACGCATCTTACTTACTTACCAAGCTAGATGGAAATTTTCTTTCTGACAACTTGGGCTCTCCCGCGATGTATCCAAATGGCGAAGGAAACACAAATGCTGATATCGCTAGCAATAATAATCTTAGTGGATTTAAAAGATTTTATGCAGATTTAGAAACCGTTGGATACGGGGATGAGAAAAAGAAGAGAAATGCTGAGATTAGCCATTCGGAAACTGATGCCGAGAGGTTTAGTCATGGGGTTAATTTTAAAGCTGGTTTTACAGTTGGCTCTTCGCCTACAGAAGAAAAGAAAAGTTCGTTAAGATTTGCGCTTAATGGAGATATAACAGGCTTGCACAATAATACAGATGCTACTACTAATGCTAAGGATTTAAACCTATATTGAAATGTGGGAAAAATTGATGAGGAATATGATGGCAAATACAATTATCAATGAGGTGATGCAATATGGGATTCTAATATTCCATTAGTAAAAAATAATCCAGATGAAAAAGATAGATTTGCTCCGGTTATTGGATACATAACGTACAATGTTATACAACCACTCACTATGGCTTGTTACAATTTAACAGTTACCAATGAGATTGCGAATAACCCTACCGACACCCAATCGGATGTTAATAATTCTCAACAAGATACTAATGGGGTGGCACCTAAAGAAAGTAAGGATATTCAACAACAAGATACGGCAACTGGATGAATTGTTGATAAAGCTTATGCTGACACAAACAACGATAAAGCTTTCAAGATAAAATGGGAAGTGCCTGATGGAGCTGAGAATGTAAAATATCAAGTATATACTTCAATTAACGGAGTAATTTTGCCTGTTGGTGAGCCTGTTACTGCAAATGAATTTGTCTTCTATCCATCAAAAGCAAAGGAAACAATTTTGAACTTAGCACAGGAGATGGATATTGATGACCTTCCAATTTATCAGTTTTCTGTTGCGCCAATTGATAAGAATGGGAATGAGGGTGCCCGTTCAGGTTGGGTTTACTATTTATCAGATAATTATTTCCAGGATCCTTTGTCATGTTGCCTGATGAGAAATTGTACAAATTCAGATAATAGAATTTCACTTTTTGTAAAGGACAAAGAAAATAAAGTTAAAACTAAAAATTTGGATGTATTAAATTTTATTAAAGGTGCTGAAACTAAGCATGGCGCTTCTGTTTCGTTTTTAAAACATGGTCTTAAAAAGGAACAGTTTAATTTAAACTTTAAAGAAGATACTAAATATGGAATTGAATCTGTTGAAGCTGTAGGATATGATTATAGTGACACATTATATGAAGTTAAGCTTCAGAATAAAAACGATTATCAAGATACTAAATCTTTTGTTTTAAGAGTAAATACTGGGAAAAGCGAAGAAGAACGAGCTTTAGAATCTGAAATAATTAATACATGAGTCAATGTTGATGCTGTTAAGAATGACATCAATAATGAAAATACTCGAGATGCTACAAAAGTAAAGTTAAAAGAGATTAAAGATACACTAAAGAGAAATTCTGAAATTAAAATTACCGGAAATGCGGAAGAAATTTACGAAACCGGTCTTTCAACTTTAAATGAAATAGATAAGGCTAGCAATACTCCTGCAAATAATAACTGGGTCTGAATTTTGATTCTTGTTTTATGCATCTGTGTTGTTCTAGGTTTAGTTATTTTCTTTGTTGTTCGTAGAAAGAAAAAGCCAACCATAAAATCTAATCAGGGGCCAGAGCTAAGAAATGTTTACGACTTTGAAGAAAAAATTTTAGCTAAATATAACTCGTGTAAATCTTCGGATAATGGAGATTATGCGCATTACTAAAATTTTAGGTTTGTTATTTTAGAAGCGTTTTGAGCACGTGCGATGCCACGGATACCAGATGTCTAAAACTTACTAGTTGAAATACTTCACAGCGGCTTCGAACATTTTATAGTCGAAGTTTCCTGGAACGTTTTTGTAAAGTCCAGGAGCGTAGCGTTCTGCGTGGCCCATCTTGCCGAAGACGCGGCCATCCGGACTTGTAATTCCTTCAATAGCGCACATCGAATTGTTTAGGTTGAAGTGAATATCGGCAGTTGCCTTGCCATTTAGATCAACATATTGAGTTGCAATTTGACCATTCTTTGCAAGTTCCTGAATATCTTTTTCGTTTGCGATGAAGCGGCCTTCGCCGTTTGAAACTACTACGTTAATAATGTCTCCGGCATTAAGGTTGGCAAGCCAAGGAGATTTATTCGAAGCAATTCGCGTGTGAACTACACGAGACTGATGCCTGTGAATTTCGTTGTAGGTGAGCGTTGGCGCGTCTTCGCTTGGCTCAACAATTTTTCCGTAAGGAACAAGACCAAGTTTAATTAGTGCTTGAAAGCCGTTGCAAACTCCAGCCATAAGACCTTCGCGAGCATCTAGCAATTCAGTCACGGCGTCTTTAACTTCGGCGTTTCTGAAAAACGAAGTGATGAACTTCGCGCTTCCGTCAGGTTCATCGCCGCCAGAGAATCCGCCAGGAATAAAAATGATTTGCGATTTATTTGTTTCAGCGGCAAAATCTTCGATGCTCTTTTTTAGCGAGTCTTGATTCAAATTATTTACGATGAAAATTTTAGCTTCGCAACCTGCATCTTCCATAGCTTTTGCGGTGTCGTATTCGCAATTAGTTCCAGGGAAGGCAGGAATTAAAACGCGTGGCTTCGCAACTTTAATTGCAGGCTTTGGCCATTCCTTCGCTTCATATGTGAAATCTTCGATATTATTTTTGCTGTGTTTAATGTTGCACGAATAAATGTCTTCGAGTTTGTTTTCGTAAATTTCAAAAAGCTCCGAAGTTTTAATTGCATCTTTTCCAAGATTGAAAGTTTTATCATCTGTAATTGTTCCAACAAGTTTTGCGTCTTTGATATCTGCCGTTGTTTCCATAACAAATGATCCGTAGGAATAATCGAAAAGCTCATCCGTTGAAAGATTTTCATCAAAAGAAAATCCAAAATCATTTCCAAGAGACATCTTTAAGATTGCTTCGGCGATTCCTCCGAAGCCTGGAGTCCAACAAGAAACAACTTTGCCTTCGCGCATAAGTTTTGTGACGGTTTCGAAATTTTTCTTTAAGCTATCAATTTTTGGAAGACCGTTTTCGTCATATTCGGGTTTTAGAACAACAACTTTATTGCCCGCTGTTTTGAATTCCGGACTTACAATGTTTTTAACTTTGTCAGTTGTGACAGCGAAGGACACAAGCGTCGGGGGAACGTGAATGTCTTCGAAAGACCCGCTCATGCTATCTTTTCCGCCAATTGCAGCAACCTCTAATTCAACTTGAGCTTTATATGCGCCAAGCAAAGCTGAAAGAGGTTTGCCTCAACGGTTTGATTCACGGTCAAGCCTCTCAAAATATTCCTGGAAGCTCAAGTACACATCTTCGAACTTCGCGCCTGTTGCAATTAATTTGCAAACTGATTCAACAACTGCTAAGTACGCGCCATGATAAGGGCTCGCCTCGGTAATGTAAGGGTTATAACCCCAAGACATAACCGAGCAATTGTCCGTGTGTTTTTTCTCGACAGAAACTTTTTGAACCATTGCTTGAATTGGTGTGAGTTGTTTCTTGCCACCAAAAGGCATGAGCACGGTCCCGGCTCCGATGGTAGAGTCGAAGCGTTCTGCCAAGCCTCGTTTACTACAAACATTTAAATCATCGGCAAGATTTTTATAAAGCTCAACGAAGCTACCTTCAACTTTTTTGTTTGGCTTAACGGTTTTCTCAGTTTCAATATCGATGTGTTTTGGAGCACCATTGGTGTCCAAAAACTCTCTGCTTATATCCACAATTTTCTTACCGTTCCAATTGAGAACAAGCTGAGGTTCTTCAGTTACTGTAGCAACTGCAATAGCGTTTAAGTTTTCACTTTTGGCAAGCTCCAAGAAACGGTTTTCGTCTTCGGCAGCCACAACAACGGCCATGCGCTCTTGAGATTCGCTGATTGCAAGCTCGGTTCCGTCAAGGCCTTCGTATTTTTTAGGAACCTTATTTAAGTCGATGTTAAGGCCATCGGCAAGTTCGCCAATTGCAACGCTAACGCCGCCAGCGCCAAAGTCATTGCATCGCTTAATAAGTTTGCTAGCTTCAGCATTTCTGAAAAGTCTTTGAAGCTTTCGTTCTTCAGGAGCATTGCCTTTTTGGACTTCGGCTCCGCAAGTCTCAACACTATGTGAGTCGTGAGCTTTCGAAGACCCAGTCGCGCCTCCAATTCCGTCACGGCCAGTAGCTCCGCCAAGAAGTATTACAACATCTCCAGCGGCTGGACGTTCGCGTCGGACATTTTTTGCCGGAGCTGCAGCAACAACAGCGCCGATTTCCATTCTTTTGGCGACATAGCCTGGGTGGTACAATTCATCTACGATTCCAGTGGCTAAACCAATCTGGTTGCCGTAAGAAGAATATCCATCGGCTGCTGTTGTAACTATCGTTCTTTGGGGCAACTTGCCTGGCAGAGTATCGCTTATTGGAACTGTTGGGTCCGAAGCGCCAGTTAATCTCATAGCGCCATAGACATAACTTCTTCCAGAAAGGGGGTCGCGAATAGCCCCGCCAATGCAAGTTGCGGCACCACCAAATGGTTCAATTTCAGTAGGGTGGTTGTGAGTTTCGTTTTTGAAAAGCAAAAGCCAAGGTTCGACTTTACCATCAACTTCAACATCCATCTTAACTGTGCATGCGTTGATCTCTTCGCTTTCATCTAGCTTGTCTAACTTTCCATTTTTACGAAGATACTTTGCTGCAATCGTTCCAATATCCATAAGGGTGATTGGTTTTGTGCGGCCAAGCTCTTCGCGAGTTTTTAAATATTCGTTATAAGTTTTTTCTAAAAGTTCATCCTCGAACTTTATGCTATCTATAATTGTGTTAAAAGTTGTGTGACGGCAGTGATCCGACCAATAAGTGTCAATAACTTTAATTTCAGTAATTGTTGGGTCGCGATCAATGCTCTTAAAATAATCTTGCACAAATTTAATGTCTCCGAAGTCCATCGCCAATCCTTTATCTTTAATAAAGTTTTGGAGTTCTTCTTCGGACTTTTCGTTAAAGCCATTCAAGATTTCAACCTCGGTAGGTATTTCATATTCAATTTTCAAGGTGTCGGGCAATTCCAACGAAGCTTCGCGTGCCTCCACCGGATTGATCATATGCTTTTTAATTTTAGCGAGGTCGTCTTCTGTAAGTTTTCCATAAAGCGCAATAACCTTCGCACTTTTAACAATAGGGCGCTCACCCTGGCTCATAATCTGAATGCATTGAGCAGCGCTATCGGCACGTTGGTCGAACTGTCCTGGCAAAAACTCAATGCCGAAGACTTCGGCGTCGCCTTCGTCAACCGTTCTATAAACGTTGTCAACTTGTGGTTCGCTAAAGACATTAAGTATTGCTTTTTCGAAATCTGGTTCACTTAGATTTTCGGCATCGTATCTATTGAAGATACGGACGTCTTCCAATCCTTTGACGCCTAACAATTCTTTTGCATCTTTTAATAAGGCTTTTGCCTCATGTGCGAATTCTGGTTTTTTCTCAACATAAACTCTATAAACCATTATGCTTTTAACGCTCTCTTTCCAATATCTGTTCGGTAGAATTTGTTCTCAAATTCTACCTTTTCAACCATCTCATAAGCTTTATCGATTGCTTCTTGAAGCGAATCTGCAATTGCTGTGCATCCAAGAACTCTTCCTCCGTTAGTTAGCAATTTGCCGTCTTCGGCTTTCGCGCCGGCTACGTAAACGTTGTCTTCAATTTCCTCTGGAATTGTAAGTTCGAATCCTTTTTCGTAAGATTCTGGATAACCATCGCTTGCGGCAATTACGCAACATGCATGCTTATCAGCGAATTTTACATCTACATTTTCAAGAGTTTCATTAGTGCAAGCTTGCATAATTTTTAGCAAGTCTCCTTCAAGTAAAGGAAGGACAACTTGAGTTTCGGGATCGCCGAAGCGGCAGTTATATTCAATAACTTTAGGACCATCTTTTGTAATCATTAGACCAAAATATAAGCAACCTTTGAAGGTTCTGCCTTCGTCATTCATTGCTTCAATTGTAGGAATAAAGATTTGTTCCATGCATTGCGATGCTATCGCATCGGTGTAATAAGGATTTGGAGCAACGGTGCCCATGCCTCCGGTATTTAAACCTTCGTCATTATCTTTAGCACGTTTATGATCCATAGACGAAACCATTGGCTTGACGGTTTTACCGTCTGTGAATGAAAGCACAGATACTTCGGGACCTTCGAGGAATTCCTCAATAACAATTTGGTTTCCACTGTCACCAAACTTTTTGTTCTCCATTATTTCTCGAATTGCTTGACGCGCAGCATCTCTGTCTTCGGCAATTATTACACCTTTGCCTAGCGCTAAGCCGTCGGCCTTTATGACTGTTGGAAGCGGAGCTTCCTCAACATATTCGAGTGCCTTTGCAGGTTCATCGAAAACCTCGTATTTTGCGGTAGGAATACCATATTTTTTCATTAGGTTTTTACTAAAAACTTTAGAGCCTTCAATGATTGCTGCGTTAGCAGTTGGGCCGAAGCATGGAATGCCTTGCGCATTTAGCGCATCTACAGCTCCTAAGACTAGAGGATCATCTGGGGCAACCACAGCATAATCAATCTTTTCTTCAACAGCAAATTTTACGACGTTATCAATATCAGTTGCACCGATGTCAACACAAGTCGCATCTTGAGCAATCCCTCCATTACCCGGCAGACAATAAATCTCGTCAACGCCCGCGCTCTTTCGGAGCGATTTGATGATGGCGTGTTCGCGACCTCCTGAACCTATAACCATTAATTTCATAAAGTCTCCTTTAGTGATGGAAGAGGCGCATCTTTGTGAACGCCATTACCATGTTGTACTTATTGCAAGTCTCAATAACTTGGTCGTCTCGAATTGATCCGCCCGGTTCGGCAACATATTTAACGCCAGATTTCTTTCCGCGCTCAATGCTGTCTCCGAAGGGGAAGAACGCATCGCTTCCAAGACTTACACCATCAACGCTGTCTAAGTATTGGCGCTTTTCTTCGTCAGTAAACTCTGCAGGTTTTTCTGTGAAGTAACGCTCCCAAACTCCGTCAGCCAAGATGTCTTCTTCGTTCTTATTAATGTAAGCGTCCACTGCATTATCACGCTCAGGACGGCCGATGTCTTCTTTGAAAGGAAGCGCCAGCACTTTTTCGTGCTGGCGTAACCACCAAGTGTCAGCCTTGCTACCAGCAAGACGAGTGCAATGAATACGGCTTTGTTGACCAGCGCCAACGCCGATTGCTTGACCATCCACTGCAAAGCAAACCGAATTTGATTGCGTATATTTAAGTGTAATTAAAGACAAAATCATGTCACGCTTTGCGGCGTCCGGGAGGTCTTTGTTTTCTGTAACAATATCGCTAAGAAGCTCTTCGTCAATTACGAAGTTATTGCGACCTTGTTCGAAAGTGATTCCAAAAACTTGTTTGTATTCTTTTTCGGCAGGGACGTAATTTGGATCAATTTTTACAACATTGTATCCACCTTTGCGTTTGCTCTTTAAAATTTCAAGAGCCTCAGGAGTGTAATCCGGAGCGATGATTCCGTCGCTAACTTCGCGAGCAATCATGCTGGCTGTAACTTCGTCGCATGTATCGCTAAGCGCAATGAAGTCTCCAAAAGAACAAAGTCTGTCAGTTCCTCGGGCACGAGCATAAGCCATGCCAATAGGAGAGTCATCCAAACCTTCGATATCATCTACAAAGTAAGCCTTCTTTAGGTCATCGCTTAAAGGAACAGCAACAGCTGCTGAAGTTGGACTTACGTGCTTAAATGAAGTTGCGGCAGGCAGTCCTAAAATATTTTTAAGTTCCTTGACAAGTTGCCAACTGTTAAAAGCATCCAAGAAATTGATGTAACCAGGTTTGCCATTCATGATTTCAATTGGCAATTCAGAGTCATCATGCATGAAAATTTTTGAAGGCTTCTGATTTGGATTACATCCGTATTTGAGTTCAAGTTCTTTCATCGTGCCTCCTTATAAATATTTGTTGATAATTTTTTTCTGGGTTTCGCCAGTTTTTAAGTCGGCGTACATAACCCAAAGCGAAATTTTGTTATCTTCGTTAAGCGAATTCCAAACTTTGTTAGTAAAAGTTTCGATGTCATCATCAATTGCGATGCGCTCTGGTTCACCTTGGAAAGTTGGAATTGGATTTCCGTCGCATACATAAGTGTGTAAGAAATGTCCAAGTCCAGCAACGCTTGGGAAGTGGTAAGTGTGACGAGCGGTTGCACTTCCTTCGGCGTCAATGCTCTTTAAAATGTTCATCTGATAATCAAAATCTTCATTAGTGTAAGTTAGAAGTGCCGAAATTCTTGGAGTCCAATTTGGACCATCAGGTTCGAAGTCACGGCTCTCAAGACTTTCAGCAAAAGTTTTGCCAGCTTTAAGTCCGTCGTAAATTGTGTCGGTCTGGTCACCATTCGTAACAATAAGATTTTGCTCATAATGTCTAACGGCAGCATAAATAATTAGGCTTGGGTCTTCAACTTTACTTGGGTCGAATGGCTCGGTGAAAACCGCATCGTTTTTATCAACGAAGATACGGTTGCGGCTGTTTTCACTTCGTCCCATAATAAAATATGCAGCAACAGATTTTGTTCCGTCCGGAGTTTTACCAACAATTAAGCCGCGTCCCGGATAAGTGTTGTTGCTGAGTAAATCTTCGATGTTGTTAATTTTGTAAATGTCTTCCATAAATGCCTCCTAAAATTATTCAACTGAAAATTTATATTCGACCGAGGAGGTATACCATTGCCCCGGTTTTAAAATTGTATTCGCAAAGTCGTTTTTATTAGCGCCATCAGATATGTCTTGAGTTTCTAAGCAAATCGCACACATTGTGTTATATGGAATGTTATTTTTTCCGATCATAGTTCCATCAAGATCGTGCGCATCATAAAAGTTTATTATTGGCCTGTCCGTTATAACTTCCATTTTAATTCCAGATTTAGGACTATATGCAGTAGCATTAATTGTTCTGTTGGCTTCAAGAATAAAAGGGAAGTCATAGCCTTTCGTGTGTTGAAAAATTCCTTGCGAAGTATCGATGCTTTTGGACATGCTTTTAGGTTTTGAGTAAAAATCAAGCACGTCGCCTTCAGGTATAATGAGGATTTCGTTTTGCGGAATTACATCTTCTCCGGCAGGAATATATTTGTTTGAAAATATTTGAATTTGATAGTCGTAGCAATCTCTTGTTGGGTCGCCTTCAAGGTTAAAGTATGTATGATTTGCAACGTTGAAAGGACTTGCTTTTGTAGTTTTAGCCATTACATCGATTCATAAATCATTTTCTGGGCCTAGCGTATAGGTTACAGCAACATTCATTTCTCCTGGGAACCCGCCGTCTCCGTCTGGCGAAATAAGTCTTAGTGTGACCGAATCTGAAGTTAGCTTTTCGATGTTTCATGTTTGATAGTGAAAACCAAATTTTCCACCATGAATGTTGTGTTTGTCGCGATAATTTTTCTCAAGTTGATATTCAATTCCGTCATAAGTGAATTTTGCATTAGCGATTCTGTTAATGGTTCGACCAACTTCGGCACCCATTACGTTGTTTTGCTTGTCAATGTTTGCGTAATCAGCAATGTTGTCGAAGCCTAAGCAAACATCTTTGAAGTCTCCATTTTTATCCGGAACCATTAGCGATACAAGTCTTGCACCAAGATTTGTGATGCATGCCTCCATGCCGTTTTTGTTTGTAAGAACACATAAAGTTGTTGGAACATTCGATGTGTATGTGTTTTGAAGTCCGGTATTAAATGCTGCCGTACCATCGCTTTCGAAGTTTGCGATTTTCAGTCCCGACTTAGTAATTGTGTTACTTGAACAAGAAGATAGAGTTGGCGAAGCGGCGATTGCGCTAAGCGTAGCTGCTCCACCAAAAATAAAATTTCTTCTTGTAATATTTATGATTGCCCCCTAATAATCTCGTTGCAAACTTTTTCAGTTGCCTGCGGAAGTATTATTCATTCAGCTTGTTCCATAATGCGTTTTTGAAGTGTTTCAGGGGTATCTCCGTCTTCGACGTTAACAGCTTTTTGAGCAATGATGCGTCCGCCGTCCGGAATTTCGTTAACGAAGTGAACCGTCGCGCCACTAACTTTGACGCCCTTTGCGAGTGCGGCTTCGTGAACCTTGAGTCCGTAGAAACCTTCGCCACAAAACGAAGGGATGAGTGCCGGGTGGACGTTAATGATTCTGTCTTTGAAATGATCCGTGAAATTTTTTGACAGGATTGCCAAAAAGCCAGCCAACACAATAAGGTCGATATTGGCTTCATCAAGCAACTTAATAAGTTGGTCTTCATTTTCCATAATGGCTGTTTTGATTCCAGCTTTTGCGGCGCGCTCTAAGGCATAGGCATCTGGATTATTTGAAACAACGAGGCTAATTTTCCCGCTTTTAATAATGCCAGAATTTTGTGCGTCAATTAGGGCTTGCAAATTTGTGCCGCCACCTGAAACCAATACTCCTATGTTTGCTTGTTTATCTAACATATTTCAATCTTTTCATCTGACTTTACAATTTCGCCAATGACATAAGCGTCTTCGCTGTTTGCCTTCAAAATGTCAAGCGCTTTATCTTGTTCGCTAGCAGGAACAACAATGCTCATGCCAACGCCCATATTAAATGTGTTAAACATATCGTGTTCAGAAATATTTCCTCGTTTTGCAATTAAGTCAAAAATTGGGAGAACTTTAACAGCGCTCTTATCAATTTTTGCACCGAAGCCATCGGGGATGCTTCGTGGAATGTTTTCGTAAAAGCCTCCGCCAGTAATGTGAGATATGGCCTTAACGCTAACATTTTCAATGAGCTTCAAAACAGGTTTGACATAAATTTTTGTTGGAGTCAAAAGAGTTTCTCCAATTGATTTTCCGTCAAGTTCTGAAACGGCCGAAGTTATGTCTTCGTTTTCAACATCGAAAACTTTTCTAACTAAACTAAAGCCGTTTGAATGAACTCCGCTTGATGGGAGAGCGATGATAACATCGCCCTCAAACATTTTATTTGGATCGATGATTTTATTTTTGTCAACTACGCCTGTTGAATATCCAGCAAGGTCGTATTCATCTTCGCTGTAAAAACCAGGCATCTCGGCTGTCTCGCCACCAATTAGAGCAGCACCGGATTGGACGCAGCCCTCTGCTACGCCTTCGACAATTTGAGCAATTTTCTCAGGAACATTTTTGCCGCATGCGATGTAATCCAAAAAATAAAGTGGGCGAGCGCCACAACAAATAATGTCATTGACGCACATCGCAACGCAGTCAATTCCAATTGTGTTGTGCTTGTCAAGCAAAAAAGCAAGCTTGAGTTTAGTTCCAACGCCGTCTGTTCCAGAGACCAAGACAGGCTTTTCGATTCCATTTAGGTCAAGCTCGAAAAGACCTCCGAAGCCCCCAATATCAGACAGGGCGCCAGGAGTCATGGTTTTCGCAATGTGCTGTTTCATGAGCTCAACAGCCTTATAACCTGCGGTAATATCTACACCAGCGCTTGCGTAAGCATCGCTTTTAGAATTAGCAACCACTTTATTCCTTTCCGTTTCAGCAATACGTGCAAAGGTCACAAGGCTTTAGCCCAATGGCCTTTATGACATTGTCAAGCGATTGGAATTTCAAAGATTTGAATCCAAGGTCATCGCAAATTGTCTTGCGAAGTTTTTTACCTCGCTTGGTTGAGCCGTCGATATATTCATCGAGGTGTTCCAAACCTTTCTTTCCTTCAAGCTTAAGGATTGTTTTTCTTGTGAGCAGTTCCATATCGCTTGTTTGACGCGTGAAATTCAAATACTTGCACCCAAACATAATTGGTGGGCAGGCAGAACGCATGTGAACACCCTTCGCACCATTTTCATATAGGAAGTTAACGGTCTTCTGAAGCTGAGTTCCGCGAACGATAGAATCATCAACGAAGAGAAGTTCCTTGTTCTTGATTAACTCTGTAACAGGGATTTGCTTCATCTTCGCAACGTTGTTTCGCTCGCTTTGCTTTGAACCCATAAAGCTTCGAGACCAACTTGGCGTATATTTAATAAAGGCACGAGCGTAAGGCGCCTTCGATTTGTGAGCATATCCAATTGCATGAGGGACGCCCGAGTCTGGAACGCCGCCAACATAATCAAGGTTCTTGATTCACTTTTGATTTTTGTCTCTATCCGCTAACAAAGAACCATTTTTGTAACGCATCATCTCGACGTTTGTTCCTTCGTAAGTGCTGGTAGGATAGCCATAATAACTTCAAAGGAAGGAGCAAATTTTCTTCGTCTTTCCGGGTTTTTTCATTTGAATCATTTTGCCAGGAGTGAGTTTTACAATTTCTCCAGGGCCAAGTTCTTTGATGATTTCAAAGTCAAGTTTTTCTAATGGGAAGGATTCGAGCGAGACCGCATGGCCCTTTCCGTTCTTACCAATTTGAACGGGGAGACGACCAAGCTTATCGCGAGCTGCGTAAAGTGCACCTTTGTCGGTTAGCACAAGAATGGATGCCGTGCCTTCGATTAAATCTTGCGCGAAAGTTATACCTTCGGTAAGTCCATCTTTTTGGTCGATGAGCGCGGCAACAAGTTCGCATGAATTGACGTTTCCGCCTGTCATCGCATCGAAGTGACCGCCAACGCAACTTAAATATTTTTTAATGATCTCTTCCTTGTTGATAATTTTGCCGACAAAACTTATGGCATAAGCTCCATGTTTTGAACGGATCAACATAGGTTGAGGTTCGTTGTCATTAATGCAACCAATCGCGGCATTTCCGTGCATCGATTCAAGGCAGTCCGCAAGTTGAGTTCTAAACGGAGCGCTATCGATGTGACGAATTTTTCGCTGAAGGCCTATTTTCTTGTCATAAGCAGCCATTCCGCCGCTGTGAGTTCCAAGGTGAGTGTGATAGTCTGCGCCAAAATAAACGTCGGCTATACAAGCACGTCTCGAGGTAATTCCAAAAAATCCACCCATTACATCTCCTAAACTTTACGCAAAGAACAATTCCGAAAGTTTCATTGGCTCGATGTATTCGCCATCTTTGTAGACACGCATGTTGCCCGAAGCGATTTCGTCGATAAGCATTACATCGCCATTTTCATCGTAGCCAAATTCAAATTTAATATCGTAAAGGTCAAGGCCTTTTTCCTTCAAGTCATCAGCAACAATTTTTGTGATGTCTTGAGTCATCTTTTTGATGTCTTCGTATTGTTTGTCATTCATAGTTCCAAGAACAATCAAGCCGTCTTTAGTTACAAGCGGATCGCCCTTGTCATCGTCCTTGAAAGTCATCTCGACATATGCAGGAAGTTCGGCGCCTTCTTCGATGTAATCGCCATAGCGTTTATAGAAACTTCCAACAGCACGGTAGCGGCAAATTACCTCAAGGCCTTTGCCGAATACTTTAGCAGGCAAAACTTCCATGGTTGTGTCATCAAGATTGGCGCTAACATAGTGAGTTTTGATACCCGCAGCATTGATTTTTTCGAAGAAGTAGATTGACATACGCAAATTAACGTCTCCAACCCCCTCGATGGTAAGGCCAATTGAATTCTCGCCAGGATCAAATTTGCCATCTTTACCAGTGCAATCATCCTTGAATTTAAGACGAACATTGCCGTTTTCCATCTTAAAAACGTCTTTTGTTTTTCCAGAATAAATTAACTCTTCGCTCATAATTTCTCCTTTAATTTGAAAGTTTTTTATCTTTAGCGAGGACGTTTTTAGCGTTCTCGCTTTTTATCTTGTCTAATTTTGCAGCGAGGTCTGTGTCTTCGACAGCAAGTATTTGAGCTGCCAAAAGAGCAGCATTTTTGCCTCCGTCAATTGCTACTGTCGCAACAGGGACTCCGCTTGGCATTTGAACTGTTGATAAAAGCGCGTCAATTCCGTCCAAATTTGGACCTTTACAGGGTATTCCGATAACTGGAAGGGTAGTGTTTGCGGCCAACGCGCCTGCAAGGTGGGCGGCCATTCCAGCTACACCAATTAAAACTCCGAAGTCATTTTTGCGTGCGTTAACAGCAAATTCCTTGGCTTCGTCAGGAGTTCTGTGTGCCGAATAAATGTGAGTTTCATAGGTAATTCCAAGCTCATCTAAGGTTTTTGTTGCCTTTTCAACAATTGGAAGATCGCTGTCACTTCCCATAACAATGCCAACTTTTTTCATACTTCCTCCTTGTAGACAATAAAAAAAGCACCCTCTATTTTGGGTGCTTATGTAGGGCTACTGGAGCCTGTTGTTTGCAACGCTTTGTGCAAAGGCCGCCTTACTCATTGTCTCCGTATAAAATTTTAGTGTTTAACATAGCAAAACCGATTTTAGCAAATGTAGTGTAAACTGTGCCGAAAACTTTGCGAAAAACACAAAATTTTGTGATTTTTTTCTTGTAAATTTTTCCCATAGTCAATCGAGTACTGACCGCGGGCAGAAAATAAAAAAAGTTGAGATTTTCCTTGACTTTTGTTCGTTTTTGTAGTTTAATTTCATCTTTGGTGCGCAATTCGCAGGGGAGCAAAAATTCGGTTACGAAAGCCTCTGCAAAAGCGCAGGTAAAGATAGATAAAATTTGGAGTTCAATATAGTAGAAAGGTGGCTGTTTTTATGGCAGACAAAAAATCAGCGAAAACTTCAAAAGCTTCTCAGGTTGTTAAACCAAAGAAAACCTCAAAAAACAACATCCGAACACGTAAAAGTTTTGCAAAAATTCCAGAAGTTATGGAAATGCCAAACTTGATTGGTGTTCAAACCGAGAGTTTTAATTGGTTTATCAATCATGGCGTAGAGCAGGTTTTAAATGACATGAACCCAACCGTGTCAACCTCAAACACTATGTCAATTGAGTTTAGCAAACCAAGATTCGAAGAACCAAAGTTCGACACTGAGGAATGTAAGAAAAAGGACGTTTCTTATCAATCTTCGATGTATGTCCAGATTAAGTATTCGAATTTTGAAACTGGCGAAATCTCTGAACACGAAGTATTCATGGGCGATTTCCCACAAATGACTGATCGCGGAACATTTATCGTTAACGGTACTGAGCGTGTTGTTGTTTCGCAGTTGGTCCGTTCACCTGGCGTTTATTTCTCAACAGAAATTGAGAAGATGAGCGGCAAGCGCGTTTATGGCGCAAAGATTATTCCTGATCATGGTGCATGGTTGGAATATGAAACCGATAAATACGAGTGCTTAAATGTATTTATCGACAGAACTCGTCGTCGTAAGCAACCTGCTACGATGTTCTTGCGTGCTCTTGGCATTGCAACAACAGACGATGAAATTATCAAATTGTTGGGTAATAACAAATTCGTTCAAAATACTTTAAAGGCAGATCCTACAAAAACCCAGGAAGACGCCTTAAAGGAAACTTTCAAGCGTTATCGTCCAGGCGAGCCTCCTACAGCAGAAAGTGCTAAAAGCTTGCTGGACCGCCTCTTCTTCACAATGCCAAGTTACAATTTGGCAGAGGTTGGACGCTATAAAATTAATAAGAAACTTGGTTTTTCTGACGAAGAAAAGTCACCAGTTCTTACAAAAAATGACATCGTCGAATCGATGAAATACATTATCAACCTTGCTCTTGGCGAAGAGGGATATGCAACCGATGATATCGATCACTTCGGAAATCGCCGTATTCGCACAGTTGGAGAGCTAATTCAAAATCAATTCCGTATGGGTTTTGCACGTACTCAGCGCATTATCCGTGACAGGATGGGGAACATCAATGATCCAAATGAGATCATCCCTCAAAAACTTATTAACATTCGTCCAATTGAAGCTGCAATTAAGGAGTTCTTCGGATCTTCGCAGCTTTCACAATTTATGGACCAAACAAACCCTGCATCTGGCATTACTCACAAGCGCCGTTTGAGTGCTTTGGGACCTGGTGGTCTTAGCCGTGAGCGTGCAGGCATGGAAGTTCGAGACGTTCACACATCTCACTATGGACGTATGTGTCCTATTGAGACACCTGAAGGTCCAAACATTGGTCTTATTGGTTCGCTGGCTGCTTATGCTCGCGTAAACCACTATGGATTTATCGAAACACCTTATAGAAAGGTTGTTGACGGTAAAGTTACAAGCGAAGTTCACTATCTTCAAGCTGACGAAGAAGAAAACTTCACCATTGCTCAGGCAAATGATCCATTTGATGAGAAGACTGGTGAGTTTGGTTATTTCAACGATAAAGGCAAGTTTGTTAAGGCACGCCGTGTTCTGTGTCGTACTCGCGCAGCTAATGGCGAGTTCGGTGAGCCTGGCGAAGTCGAATCAAAAAATGTCGACTACATGGACGTTTCGCCTCGTCAGATGGTATCAATTGCAACGTCGCTAATTCCATTCTTGGAACACGACGATGCTAACCGTGCTCTCATGGGTTCTAACATGCAGCGACAAGCTGTTCCTTTGATGAAGCCACACGCACCACTTGTTGGTACTGGTATTGAGCACAGACTTGTTGTTGATTCAGGCGAAATCTTGACTTCGGACGTTTCTGGTGTTGTAGATTACGTTGATGGCGATGCAATCATTATTCAAACTGATGATGGCGATTTCAAAGACATCATGGTTCCTAAGTTTAAGCGTTCGAATCAATCTACATGCATTAACCATCGTCCAATTGTTAAGAAGGGCGACAAGGTTAAGGTCGGAGACGTTTTGGCCGACGGTCCATCTTGCGAAGGTGGCGAGCTTGCTCTTGGTCAAAACCTCATGGTTGCTTACATGCCTTGGGAAGGTTATAACTACGAGGATGCTATCATCGTAAGTGAGCGTGTTGTTAGCGAAGACTTACTAACCTCTGTTCACATTAACGAATATGAAATTGATGCTCGTGTTACAAAGCTTGCTCCTGAAGAAATCACTTGTGAGCTTCCAAATGTTTCTGACTATATGATTACAAACCTCGACGAAGATGGCGTTATTCGCATTGGCGCCGAAGTTAAGCCGGGAGATATCTTGGTTGGTAAAGTAACACCTAAAGGTGAGACAGAACTTACAGCCGAGGAACGTTTGCTTCGTGCTATCTTTGGTGAAAAGGCTCGCGAAGTTCGCGACACATCGCTTAAGGTTCCACACGGTGGCGGCGGATATGTTATTGAAACATTGAAGTTCGTTCGCAAGAAGGACAAGAAAGATAAGAAAGATATCCCTGATGGTTGGGTAGAATCTGACAATTTGCCACCTGGAGTAAACCAGTTGGTAAAGGTCTTCGTTGCTCAAAAGCGCAAAATCCAACAAGGTGATAAGCTTTCTGGTCGTCATGGTAACAAGGGTGTTATCTCAAATGTTTTGCCGGTCGAAGACATGCCATACCTCGCTGACGGAACTCCAGTTGATGTAATTTTGAATCCACTTGGTGTTCCTTCTCGTATGAATGTTGGTCAGCTTCTTGAGAATCACTTAGGTTGGGCTGCTAAATGAGGATGGAGCGAAAATCCAGATGATAGCAAGATTGCTGAAGGACCAATTCATGTTTCAACTCCTGTTTTTGATGGTGCTAACGAAGATGAAATTCAGTTCGCTATTCAAGCAGCTAACAAAAACTTGGTAAAGATTCATAACAAGAAATATGGCAAACATGCAGATGAAAGCATGGTTCCACAGCTAAGTGAAACTGGTAAGGTTTGGCTTTATGATGGTCGCACGGGCGAGAAGTTCCGCGAACCAATTACTGTAGGACAAGCTTATATTTTGAAGTTGGGCCACATGGTCGACGATAAGATTCATGCTCGTTCGATTGGACCTTACAGTTTGATCACTCAGCAACCTCTTGGCGGTAAGGCACAGTTTGGTGGCCAGCGCTTCGGAGAGATGGAAGTTTGGGCGCTATATGCTTATGGTGCATCGAATGTTTTGCAAGAAATTTTGACCATCAAGTCTGATGATACATCTGGTCGTGTAAAAAGTTACGAGGCTATTGTTAAAGGCGAAGAGCTTCCAAAGGCAGAAGTTCCTGAATCGTTCAAGGTTTTGATTAAGGAAATGAAGTCCTTGGCGCTTAATGTTGAGCTTCGTGGCGAAGCAAAAGACGAAGCCAAGGAAGACAAGTCCGCCGAAGAAGCAATTCTGGAAGGTCTTGAGAAGGATGCTCAAGAAGAAGACATTGATTTGAGCAAAGAGCTCGAAGACATTGAGGCCTCGCTTGACTTGGAGGATTTAGACACCTCAGATGATAAAGGCGAAGAGAAAGGAGATAAATAATGGCTACAGAATACGATGTAAATAATTTTGACGAATTAAAAATCTCCCTTGCTAGCGCCGATGATATTCGTAGTTGGACTTCTGGCGAAGTTAAGAAACCAGAAACAATCAACTACAGAACTCTGAAGCCTGAAAAAGACGGACTTTTCTGCGAGAAAATTTTTGGTCCTACTAAGGACTGGGAATGTGCTTGCGGTAAGTATCGACGCGTTCGTTTTAAGGGCATTATTTGTGAGCGATGCGGTGTTGAGGTTACTCGTTCTAAGGTTCGCCGTGAACGCATGGGCCATATTGAACTTGCTGCTCCAGTAAGCCATATTTGGTATTTTAAGGGCGTTCCTTCACGCTTGGGTTACTTCCTTGACATTACAACTAAGGATCTGGAGAAGGTTTTGTACTTCGCCAGTTACATGATTACATGGGTTGATACAGAGGCTCGCGAAGAGGACAAAGAAGAGCTCGAAGAAGAACTCAAAGAGGACTTGGAAGAACTTGATGCAGAATGCGAAAAGATTATCGAAGATACTAAAAAGCTTTCTGTTGACTATGTTCCTGAAGAAGATGAAATTGTTGATGAGGCTTTCGAAGAAGAGCGCTTGACTGCTGAAGAAATTGAGCAGGAAATTATCGATACCAAAGAAGAGTTCGCTGAAGCTAAACAACTTCGCAAAGATGCTTATAAAGAATTTATGAAAATTAAGCCTAAGGAATTAATCGAAGACGAGAATGTTTACCGTGAAATGCGCGCAAACTATCGTGATTACTTCCGCGGAGGCATGGGTGCTGAAGTTGTTAAAGACTTGCTTGAGCAGGTTAATTTGCAAGAGCTTCACGATGAATTGGACGAAATTATCAAAACTGGTAAAGGTCCAAAGCGCGAGAAAGCTATCAAGCGAATTCGCATTGTTAATGCTTTCATTGAAAGCAAGACTAACAAACCATCTGATATGATTTTGGAATGTATCCCGGTTATTCCACCGGATTTGCGTCCAATGGTTCAGTTGGATGGTGGCCGTTTTGCTACTTCGGATCTAAACGATTTGTATCGTCGTGTAATTAACAGGAACAACCGTCTTCGTCGTTTGCAAGAACTTGGTGCTCCTGAGATTATTGTTAACAACGAAAAGCGTATGCTTCAAGAGGCTGTTGATAGTTTGTTTGACAATGGTCGCCGAGGACGTTTCATTACAGGTCCTGGCAACCGTCCTTTGAAATCGCTTTCTGACATGCTTAAAGGTAAGCAAGGTCGTTTCCGTCAAAACTTACTTGGTAAGCGTGTTGATTATTCTGGTCGTAGCGTAATTGTTGTTGGACCAACTTTGAAACTTCATCAATGTGGTCTTCCAACCGAGATGGCGCTTGAGCTTTTCAAGCCATTTGTAATGCGCCGCTTGGTTGAGCTTGACTACGTTGCAAATATTAAAGTTGCAAAGCGTGCGGTTGAAACTGGTCCTGACTACGTCTTCGATGTTTTGGAAGAGGTTGTTGCAGAACATCCAGTTTTGCTAAACCGTGCTCCTACGCTTCACCGTTTAGGTATTCAAGCGTTTGAGCCAGTTCTTGTCGAAGGTAAGGCAATTCGTTTGCATCCACTTGTATGTACTGCGTTTAACGCTGACTTCGATGGTGACCAGATGGCTGTTCATGTTCCATTAGGTGCGAAGGCACAGGCTGAGGCTCGTGTTTTGATGTTGTCCACAAATAATATCAAGGCTCCTGCTCACGGTAATCCGCTAACTGTTCCAACTCAGGATATGGTTATCGGTCTTTACTATTTAACTGCTGTTCGCGATGGTTTCCCAGGTGCGGGACGCAAGTTTATGCACTTCGCTGATGCGGTTGATACTTACGAAGCTCGCGCTGGAATTGATCTTCAAGCACCAATTGATGTTCGTATTAAACGTGATAGTGTAATTGTTGAGGAAGTTTTGGATGAAAAGGGTAACGGAACTGGCAAGTTCACTACTACAAAGAAGAAGCCAGGCGAACACATTCAAACTTCGGTTGGCCGTATCATATTTAATAGTATTTTGCCAAACGAGCATGAATACTTAAATTACGAACTTAACAAAGGCAAGATTAAAAATCTTGTTACAGATATTGTTGAGCGTTACCCAATGAGCGAAGTTCCAGACATCCTGGACGGCTTAAAAGCGAAGGGCTTTCACTATGCAACTCTTGCTGGTCTTACAGTTTCTGTTTTTGATGCAACTGTTCCTCCAGAGAAGGAAGCAATTCTAAAGGAAGCTGATGCCAAAGTTGCTGAAATTGAGAGCAATTATGAAATGGGTTTGATGCAAGATGATGAACGTCATCGTCAAACTGTTGATATTTGGAATGATGCTAACGAACGAGTTGGAGATGCCATGGTTGATAACTTCGATAAGTTCAACCCAATTTACATGATGGCTTTCTCTGGTGCTCGTGGTGACGTAAAGCAGATTCGTCAGTTAGCTGGTATGCGTGGTTTGATGTCTGATCCAAAGGGTGAGATTATTGACCGTCCAATTAAAGCTAACTTCCGCGAAGGTTTGAGCGTTTTGGAATACTTTATTTCAACTCACGGTGCACGTAAAGGTTTGGCCGATACGGCGCTTCGTACTGCTGATTCCGGTTATTTGACCAGGCGTCTTGTTGATGTTGCTCAAGATGTTATCGTTCGCGAAATTGATTGCGGTAGCCACCATGGTGTTGATTACCCAACAATTAGCAAAGATGATAAAGGTCAAGACAAGGGTTATAACATTTCTTTGGTTGGCCGTTGTCTCAACGAAGACGTTAAGGACAAGAAGGGCAACGTTATTAAGAAGCGTGACGAATTCATCGAAAGCTTAAAGGAAGTTGAAGAACTTTCGAAGGCTGGCGTTGAGAAGGTTAATGTTCGCACTGTTATGACTTGTCATGCTGAACGCGGTGTTTGCCAGAAATGTTATGGTTGGGATTTGGCAACTTCGCGTCCTGTAAATGTTGGAACAACCGTTGGTGTTATTGCTGCTCAATCAATCGGTGAGCCTGGTACACAGCTTACTATGAGAACATTCCATAGTGGTGGTGTTGCTGGTGAAGATATTACTCACGGTTTGCCTCGTGTTCAAGAGCTGCTCGAAGCTCGTAATCCTCGAGGCGTTGCGTTGCTAGCGGACATTGAAGGTAAGATTTCCGTCAAGAAAGCGGGCGACGAGCAAGAGATTACAATTCAAGGCAAGAGCAAAGCGAAGACCCACAAAGTTTCTGGCCATGCTCAATTGGTTCCTGGACTCAAGAACGGAGACACTGTAACTGTTGGTCAGCAAATCACTCGTGGTTCTATTAACCCTAAAGATTTGCTCAAACTTACAGATGCCGAAACAACTTTGGGTTACATTGTTAACGAAGTTCAGCGCGTTTACGTTTCTCAAGGTGTAGAAATTAACGATAAGCACATTGAAGTTATTGCTCGTCAGATGTTAAATAAGGTTATCGTTGACAAGAGTGGGGATACTGACTTAATTCCTGGTCAGCAAATTAACAGATACAAATTTAGAAGAATCGTTGAGGAATGCATTAAAGATAAGAAGCAAGCTCCTGAAGGACATGATAAACTTCTTGGTCTTACAAAAGCTTCGCTTTCAACTGATTCTTGGGTATCTGCGGCTTCGTTCCAAGAAACAACGAAGATTTTAACCGACGCTGCAATTGCTGGCAAGGTTGATACGCTTCAAGGTCTAAAAGAAAACGTATGTATTGGTAAGCACATTCCTGCTGGTACTGGTCTTAAGCGCTATCGCGATATGAGCCTTTTGTATAAGGGTCAAAAGATCGAAGGCGCAGAAGGCGAAGAACTTCCAGAGAGCGCTCCTGAAGAGCTCAAGAATTTGGAAGGCATGATTCCAAAGCACGAATCTTGGAAGATTGACTCCGAAGGTTACTTGCACATGGGCTTTGATGACAACTCATACTACGACAGCATGAAGTACCTAAGCCGTGCGAAGTTAACTAACGAGGAAGCTCGACTCTACCTATATGATGACCTTAAGGTTTCACAACGTTGGGCTAACAAGTTTAGCGAAGCCAGCATCGAAACTGTTGCTGACCTCATCGGCCACACCGAAAAAGACCTTCTTAAGATTGAGGGTATTGGTGTTAAGGCTATGGATGAACTCAAAGCTGGTTTGAAGAAACGTAACTTGCTTCATGTTATTGAAGATGACCTCGAAGCAACTGATGATGATGTTTCAAGCTTGCTTGATATGGTATTTTCACCTGATGGTTCAGTCTCCGAAGAAGGTGCTGCACCTGCTAAAGACGCTGACGAAAGCTATGATGATACTGACTTGCTTGATGACGAAGGTAAGGTCAAGGGTGAGAAGAAATCCAAATCTGATGACTTGGATGACTTGCTTAAAGATCTCGGTGACGGAGTTAGCATCACCGACGAATCGCTTGCCGAAGACATCCTCAAGGATGACGAAGAGTAATCAAAAGGGCTCCGCAAGGAGCCCTTTCTTTTAGGTTTTTGGGAGAGATTTCGGATATACCTTTCTCAACGGCTTCGCGGGCGGCCCATCGTGCGTTCGCCAGCAAGCACCCGGCGCTGCAGGGGTTTCGAAAGGTTATATCCGAAATCTCTCACTTATGAACCGACAACTCAAGGCTTCACCAATAATTTGACAAAATTTTCAGTTTGTCTGTGCGCTTCATGAAAAATTACACAGACAAATTCATGTTTTTGTCATTTTGTAGACTTTTGCAGAAAAATAACACAGACTAAATGCATATTTTGTCAAAAAAATAATTTTTAAAGTGAATATTTAAAGAAAAACACAGACAAACCGTAAATTTTGTATCTAACATAATAATGTAGTAAAATGCACAACAATGAAAACTAGTGATTTTGGA
Organism: Coriobacteriia bacterium; assembly: GCA_030536315.1. GTDB lineage: Bacteria > Actinomycetota > Coriobacteriia > Coriobacteriales > Eggerthellaceae > Equivita. The sequence continues at coordinate 28,683 of JAUNQF010000004.1, read as the reverse complement.
TACATACTTCCTAAAGAGCTTATCGCGCAAGAGCCTTGTGCGAAACGCGATGCTTGCAAGATGCTTGTTCTTGATAAGTCTAACGGAGAAGTTCAAGACAAACATTTCTATGATATAGTTGACTTCGTTAAACCTGGTGATTTGCTTGTCGCGAACGAAACCCGAGTCTTGCCTGCAAGACTCCTTGGCGTGAAACGAGATACAGGTGGTGAAGCGGAGCTTCTGCTTCTCAAAAACTTAGGAGACGACCAGTGGGAAGCTTTAGTAAAACCGGGGCGTCGCCTAAAGCCAGCTTCTCTGGCCGAAAATCTGGGAACAACTAAATCTGCCTCCTGCGGAGGCAAAGGACCGATTGTTGATTTTTCTGATGATAATAACGAAGTTATTCTTTCTGCAGAAATCATTGACTGAGGTAGCTCCGAAGGAGCTAGAATTGTTAAGCTATCAAGCGATGTCTACGACATCGGTAAAGCTATACACAAGGTCGGGGCTACGCCCCTGCCGCCATACATACATGGTTATACTGGAAATATGGAAATGTATCAGACGGTTTACTCTGTAAACGAAACTTCGGCGGCAGCGCCAACGGCTGGTTTGCATTTTACCGAAGAACTTATTGCTCGCTTACGCGAGCGAGGCATCGGTTGAGCTACCGTAGAACTAGAAGTCGGCATCGATACTTTCAAGCCTGTCACAGAGGACGATCCGAAGGATCATCAAATGCATACCGAAATGCGAAGCATTTCCCAAGAAACCATTGATCGTATTAACGAAACAAAAGCTAAGGGTGGACGAGTAATCGCAGTGGGTACAACTAGCGTGCGTACTCTTGAAAGTGCATGAGATGAGAGCACTGGCTCTCTGAAGCCAGTTGACAGGGAACCAACTAATTTGTTCATTCTTCCTGGATACAATTTTAAGTGTGTAGATGCGCTAATAACAAATTTCCACGTACCAGAGTCAACTCTAATGATGTTGGTGACTGCCTTCGGCGGTTACGATAATGTGATGAACGCTTACGCGCATGCGGTTGAAAGCAAGTATCGCTTCTTGTCCTTCGGCGACGCCATGTTTATCAAATAGTTGGCTCTATAAAGATTACGGCTCATAAGTGAGAGCTTTCGGATATAACCTTTCGAAACCCCTGCAGCGCAGGGTGCTTGCTGGCGAACGCACGATGGGCCGCCCGCGAAGCCGTTGAGAAAGGTATATCCGAAATCTCTCCCAACAATCAAAATAAAAATTAAATGCGCTGACGCGCATTTGGTATAATATGCGCGTTATGGCTGATGGAAAACAGAGACGGAAATCACGAAAAGTAAGTTTGCAAGTGTTGTTTGCTAATGATGTTGTAGGTGTTAAAACTGAGGACATCTTGGCTGGCAAGGCTCAACTTCCGCACATTGGCGAGATTGACGATTACGCTCGTGGATTGATTGAAGGCACGGTTAAGAACATGAGCGAGATTGATGGCAAGCTTGTAAGCGTTTCTGAGAACTGAGCGTTGGACAGGATGCCAGCGACGGATAGATGCTTGCTTCGTCAGAGTGTTTATGAAATGTTGTATGTCGAAGATGTGCCAATTTCTGTTAGCATTAACGAAGCGGTTGAGCTCGCGAAGGAGTTTGGCGGCGATGATGAATCGCATAAATTTGTAAATGGAGTTTTGGGCAAGATTGCCAAGGAACTTGAAGAAGAATAGCTGAGGTTTACTATGAGTGAAGAAATCAAAAATGAAAATGTTGAAGAAGTAGAAGAGGTTGAAGGTGCCGAAGAGGCAGCTCCGGAGCCTCCTCGAGAGCTTAAAGATTACGAGAAGATTGAGAGTCGCTTGAAGGAAATCGAGCAGACAATCACGACTGAAAATTTAGACATGGATGAGTCTTTAAAGCTTTACGAAGAAGCTGTTGACCTTGGCATGAAGGCTTCGCAAACTATTGAGAATAATGTGTTGGTCGACATGAACAATGAGACCGAGGAAGAGTCACAAGACAATCAAGAGACAGAAGAATAATTTATGCGCCAACAGTCTCGAATACTTGATCTAATTGAAAGCCCGAGCGATCTTCGTACTTTAAACGACGAAGAGCTTGAGATTTTAGCGGGCGAGATTCGTGAAGAAATAATTAACACAACATCAAAAGTTGGCGGACATGTTTCGTCTTCGCTGGGGGCTGTTGAAATTATTTTGGCGGTTCACAGCATGATAAATAGCCCAAAGGACAAGTTTATTTTTGATGTTGGTCATCAGGCTTATGCGCATAAGTTGATTACCGGAAGGCGTGATGCGTTTAAGACGCTTCGTCAGTTTGGGGGTTTGTCTGGTTTTGCTCGCCCAACTGAAAGCATGCACGATGTTCATTTTTCGGGGCATGCGGCGGATAGTCTTTCGGTTGCTCTTGGTCTTGCGAAGGCTAAAAAACTTTCTGGCGGGGATGAAAAAATTGTTACGCTGATTGGGGATGCTTCCATTGCTGGCGGCATGTCTTTTGAGGCCATCAATAATATTGGTCATGAAAAGTTGCCTCTCGTTATTATTTTAAACGACAACAGAATGTCTATTTCTGAAAGTGTTGGAGGAGTTGGAAAACATCTTCGTTCGATTCGTCTTCATCCGCAATACAATGATGCTCTTAACGCTGTTAAGTATGGGCTAATGCGATTTGGTTCGGTTGGCGAATTTGCTATTAAGTGAGGCCATGCTTCGAAGGAATCTCTCAAGCATTTTATTATGCCAAACGCTATGATTTTTGAGGAGCTTGGAATTACTTGTTTGCCAACAGTTGATGGTCATGATATTACGGCGCTTCGAAACACAATTAAGGACGCTCTTGAATATGACGGGCCAGTTTTGGTTCACGCAATTACTCAAAAAGGTGCTGGTTATAAGCCTGCGACGAAGGACCCTGAGCTCTTCCACGGAATTGGTGCTTACAATATTCAAACGGGTTACCCAATTAGTGAGAAGCCTTATTCTTTTACGAATGCTTTTTCGGAGCAGTTGATGTCAATGGCTTCGAGAAATAAAAAGATTGTTGCAATGACTGCTGCGATGTCTGGAGGCACCGGCCTAAAGAAATTTGCAGAAAAATATCCTGATAGATTTGTAGATGTTGGAATTGCCGAAGAGCATTTGCTTGGCTCTGCTGCTGGACTTGCGAAGGCGGGCTATAAGCCTTTTGTTGCAATTTATTCTGCATTTTTGCAAAGGGCAGTGGACCAGATGGTCACAAATGTTGCCTTAGAAAAATTAAATGTAAAAATTTGTATTGACAGAGCTGGACTTGTTGGGGCAGATGGGGCAACTCATCATGGAATTTTTGACATGGCTTATACAAAGATGATTCCTGGCTTTACAGTTATTGCTCCTTCGTGCGCTCATGAACTAAAGTGCGCCTTAAAAACTGCCGCGGCGGTTGATGGTCCTTTTGCGATTCGTTATCCAAAGGGAAGCGCAAAAGATATCACCGACACTGGAAAAGTTTTGCAAGGACAAACCAAAAAAGAAATTGCGAAATTTAAGATTGGCAAGTCTCGAACTTTGAAAAAGGGAAACGACATTGCAATTTTGGCTTTTGGTGACAGCGTTTTAGATGCTCTTGAAGCATATCAAATGCTTAAAGACAGAGGAATAAAGTGCAGAGTGGTGGACATGCGCTTCGTTAAGCCTCTTGATACCGAAGCAATTGCCGATGCCGCTTTATGCACTCACAAAATTCTTACTGTTGAAAACGGAATATTAAGTGGTGGCGCAGGAGAGGCCGTTCTTGCCGAGCTTTCGAGGATGAATCTTTGCGATGGGCTAAAATTTAGAGCTCTTGGAATTGATGATAAGTTTATTGCTCATGGCGAAGTAGACAAATTAAAAACCGCAGCCAATATTGACTATAAGTCTATTTTTGATGCTGCGGTTTCTTTATTAAAATAATTATCTTTTAATTAAAGTTGTTCCGTCTGTAGAGATTTGGTATGTATCATTAAATGCTTGGTAGGTTTTTTGTTCTTGTTGAGCAATTTTTTCAAACGGAGATTCAGGCTGAGGTTCTTCCTCAACTACCTTACCTCCAGGGATAGCAGTCATTTTTGGATCAGTTACATCCTCAGAAATTTCTTCGTCGCTAAATACATAATCGCTTTCTTTAATTTGAGATTTCTTTACCAATAGATAACCGGTTGCAGCGCCTGCGCCAAAACCAATTGTTGTAGCGATAATTCCGTGGCGAATTGCCCTCATCTTGTTCTTTTTCTTTTCTTCTTCTGCTTTTTTAGTTAAATTAACAGCCTCAGAATATTTGTCCATTACAAATTTTGAAAAAGTATTTTGGGCTTTCTCAACTGCAGGGACTGCATCTTCTGCGGCATCGCTAACTTTCTTTTCAAACTTATCTTTATGCGAAAGGATTTTAGGATATTGATCTTTGGCGAACTTAGCAGCATATTTAATGCCGTCCTTAGCTAAGTTTACAAGCGTTTCTCTAAGATAATACATTATTAACCTCCAAGTTATCAATGGTGGAGCATAGGGGGATCGAACCCCTGACCTCATGGCTGCCAGCCATGCGCTCTCCCAGCTGAGCTAATGCCCCAAGCTTTATATTGCATTTGAACTTCTTTTAGCGTGGACTTCGTATTATATAAAATTATTTAAACAACAAACCATAAATTTTAGAAAGTTCGTGAAAAATTTGCACAAAAAACGTGTGAAGCGCCTGCATCTTTTAAAACTTGCGAAGCCGAATACAAAGTTGCGCCGGTTGTAAACACATCGTCAATTAAAATTGCGCTTCTAAATCCAGATTCCAGAGTTGTTTTTAAATCTTTTGTCACCATAAACTTGTTGCTTATGTTTAAAAGTCGCTGGTTTCTTCCAAGATTTCTTTGGTCTTCGTTTGAAGGAGGAGCAAAGGCGCATATAAGCTTAACATTTAAAAGCGAGGCTAGTTCTTCGGCGGTTAATTTTGCGTGGTCAAAACCTCTTCTGAGTACTGCGTCTTTGGTGGAGGGGATGTAGGTTAAAAAAGTTGACGGAGAAATCCAGCCTGGATTAATTATTTTGCTCAAGAAATATGCTATAACTTTGGAAAGTCTTCGTTCTCCTGAATCTTTATATGTTGTGATTAGTTTTCCAGTGTCTTGATTAAGGAAGAAAGCGCTGTTGCACTTATCAAACGAAGCGCTGCCATTGCATCCACAACATTGAACGCTACCAAAAGGCTCGCCGCAAATTTGACATGTTTTTGATTGGTCAATGTAGGGAAGTTTTCTTGAGCAACTTGGACAAAGTAAATAGCCTGGCCTATCGCAAATTGCGCATCGGGTTGGTCATAGAGTTTCGGCAACTGCGTCTTTGACGATCGATATTTTTTCATTTTTGCTCACGTTCTATATCATACTCAGAAACGCTAAACTGGCGCAGAAGGCCCAGTAAAGATTATTAAACAAAACTAAATTTAAATAAAATATGTTAAAATATATGATGATAAAAATGCACAAAGAAAGAAAAAAACCGTTATTTTTTATCTTAATAATAAGCGCAGTTATACTGGCAATAATCGCAATTATCTTTTTTGCTATTCCCGGATGTTCTAAAACACTTCCAGCAGGACAAACAGCTGAAGTCACGATTGAAGAGGGTTCTTCGACTTGAACGATTGCTGATAAAATGTCTAAGGCTGGTGTTGTTGAAAACCCTGCAGTTTTTACGGCAACTGTTACAGAAATGGGCGCTGAGGCTTCGCTTCAGGCTGGAACATATATATTTGAGGGCGGCAAAACTGTTCGCGAATATGTTGAAATTTTATGCGAAGGTCCTGATAAGTATGCGCCAAAAATTATCGTTCACGAAGGAATGCGGCTTTCCAAAATTGCCGAGGCCGTTCAAGACGCAACCAAATCTCGAATTAAAGCTCAAGATTTCATAAACGCGGCAAGTGACGCAAGCGTTTATGCTTCGGACTATGAATTTTTAAGCGATGTTGGAAACCATTCGTTAGAAGGTTTTTTGTATCCAAAAACATATGCTGTTAGCAGCACAGATTCAGCGGGCGACATAATTAGAAAAATGCTTGATCAGTTCAAAGAGGAAACAAAAGACTTAAATGTAGATTATCCAAAATCTAAAAATTTGACTTTGTGAGAAGCGGTAACTTTGGCTTCCATTGTTGAAAAAGAGTCTGCTCAAGGTGTTCAAGGCAAAGTTGCAAGCGTATTTTATAACCGCCTTGGTAGCGGCATGCATATCAATTCCGATGCTACAACAGCCTATGAAGTGGGGCATGATCCAACACCAGAAGAGCTCCATTCGCAAAGCCCTTATAGCACTTATACAAATTATGGTTTGCCTCCGACCCCAATATGTTCTCCGGGGATTGAAGCTCTCCGTGCGGTTTGTTTCCCAGAAGAGACAAATTATCTTTACTTCGTATTTAAGACGGATGATAACGGCGAGCTCCAATACAGGTTTAGCGTGACCTTCGAAGAGCATCAGCAGGCCATCATTGATTTAGGGTTAGTTTAGTTGAGTTTCACACTCCCAGACAGATACCTAAAAAGGATAAGCGACATTGATATCCAAAAGGATCTTTTAAATGCTGGATATAAATTCGTGCTTTTAGATGTGGACAATACAATTTTGACTCGTGATGAGTCTGTTGTTCCCGATGATGTTAAAAAATGGCTGGCGAAGGCGAGGAAAGCCGGCCTTAAGTTTTGTCTAATTTCTAATGATTGACATAAAAATGTTGTTGAGCTTGCAAACGAGATAAAATTGCCAATTGTGGTGAAGTCTCTAAAGCCCCTGCCTGGTGCTTTCTATCGTGCAAGAAAGAAAATTGGTGCAAATAAGCAAAATTGCATTATGATAGGAGACCAGCTTATGACTGATGTTTTTGGGGCTCATGTGGTTGGACTCAAGTGTATTTTGGTTGAGCCATTGGTAGAAAAAGACTTAATTCACACATTGATGCTTCGAAAGATTGAAAAAATATTTTTAAGGAATATTAAACCCGAAAACCGAAAGGCAGGAAGTAAAGTTGAAAAATCGAAGAATCAAAAATAACCTCTTTCTTATGCTGCTCGGAACAGCGGTTAAAGGCGCGGCATCTTGTTTATTTGCGCTTTTGCTTTTAAGCATTATTGAAAATGTTAATGCTCGAAAAAAAGTTTCCGAAAAAAAGAAGTTGTTTTCTGCAGTTGCAAAGACTCCAAGCTCTATTGAAGAAAAAACTGCAAAATGGAGATAACTTTTAGAAGCTTTTGATGGAGAAATTATGCAATACCTAACAGCAGGAGAAAGCCATGGAGAAAAGCTTGTCATCGTTATTGACGATGTCCCTTGTGGTATTGCTTTGTCTGAAAAAGAGATTAATTTTGAACTAAAACGCCGAAGCAGCGGTCCTGGAAGATCTATCCGTCAAGACAGTGAGTCGAACACTTGCAAAATTGTTTCTGGCGTTAATGATGGGAAGACAACGGGCAATCCGGTTTGCGTTGAAATCCCAAATTCTAATGATAATCCAGAATCTAACAACAATATTGTTCGCCCAGGACATGCAGATTTAAATGGCGTCATAAAATATAATTTGGATGATTGCGAAAATGTTGCCGAGCGTGCAAGTGCTCGTGAAACTGCTGCGCGAATTGTTGCTGGAGTAATCGCTAAAAATATGTTGGCTGAATTTGAAGTTGAGGTCTATGGCTTCGTTACTTCGATTGGTGCTGTTAAGATTAAGCTTGATGAAACAAATATGCCAGGGACCTTGCCAGATATGAGTAGTATTGCGATGAGCGAGGTTATGTGTCCGGATGCTAAGGCGAGCGAGAAAATTATTAAGCAAATTGATCGTGCTCGCGAAGCCGGGGAGAGCCTTGGTGGCAGCATTAGACTTGTAGCTGTTGGTTTAGTTCCTGGTCTTGGTGGTTATTCGCAAGGCTACAGTAGGCTCGACAGCAAGATTGCGGCGGCTGTGGCTTCGGTGCCTTCGGTAAAAGAAATTGAATTCGGAAGCGCGGCTTATGTTAGTGAAAATGTTGGAAGCGTTGGACTTGATAACATTGTTAAGGATGCGAGCGGTGGCTTTGTTCGCGAAACAAATTTTGCCGGCGGGCTTGAAGGTGGCATGACAAACGGAATGCCTCTTGTTGTGAGCGCGAAGGTTCGTCCTTGCCCGACTATAAAAAAGCATGTTAAGACTATTGATCTTGAAACTATGGATGGTGTTAGCGCGGCAAGTGATAAGCGAAGTGATGTTTGCGTTGTTCCAAATGTTGCTGTTGTTTGCGAAAGCGAGCTTGCGCTTTGCCTCGCCAATGAGTTTATGGATAAGTTTGGGCGAGATTCGCTTAGTGATATTAAATTTGCCGTTGATGCTTATAAGCATAGAATTAAAGAGATGAAGTAGGTTTATATGTGGGGAAGTCAAAGATATTTAATTAGAAAGCCTGTTGCATTAATTGGATTTATGGGGGCTGGAAAGACCAGTGTTGCAAAGCTTTTGGAGGAACACACTGGCATTAAGGCGGTTGATACCGATAGTGCTGTTGTTCAAGCGACGCGTCAGACTGTTTCAGAAATCATCAACAATCAAGGCGAAGAAGAGTTTCGCCGTGTTGAAGCAAAAGTTTTGGGCGAGCTTGTTGAAGAGCAAAAACTTATCATTGCAACTGGCGGCGGCATTATTGAATCTGCTGTTTCTCGAGGCATTTTGAAGCAATGTTATTGTGTGTGGTTGAAGGTTGATGCTAAAAATTCGGCAAGGAGAATCGAAGATTTTTCGACTCGGCCGATGTTTAAAGATATTGAAAATGCTGAAAATTTAATTGCTCGTCGAAATGAGATTTATGAACAATATAGCGATGTTGCGGTTAACACAAATAATAAACCGCTAAGCGCTGTTGTTCGTGAGGTCCGAGACGACCTGCTAAAGGCTGGAATAATACAATATTAGGGGCGAAGACATGGCAAGCAAGAGTTCAAATAAAAAAGTAAAAGTTTTATATTCCGCGTTTGAAGCCGTTCCGTTTATTAAGCTTGGAGGCCTTGGCGATGTTGCTGGCACGCTTCCTGCTTCGATAAATGTTCACAATTGCGATTGCCGAGTAATTATTCCTTACCTCAGCATGATCTCAAAGCAGCATCAAATGCTCTTTAAACACATTGGCGATTACAGCGTTTTTTCGGCTGGCGAAGAGAGGGAGTTTGGCCTTTACTTCGTTAAGCTTCGCGGTGTTACTTATTATCTTATTAAGAATGATCATTACTTTAATCGTAAAAGTGCATATGGTGAAAAGGACGATATCGAGCGCTTCGCATTTTTTAGCCGCGCAATTTTGGAGAGCATTAAACACATGAAGGGTTTTAAGCCCCAGGTTTTGCATTGCAATGATTGGCATACCGCGCTTACTAATTTATTTTTGCACGAGGAATTTGAAGATGCTCTTGGCGCTTTGAAGATTAAAACCGTTTTTACAATTCACAATTTGCAATATCAAGGCAAGTTTAAATATGAACAGGTTAAAGATGTTTTGAATTTGAAGAACCGAAGCGCCGTTGCGAAGGTCATGCACAAGGGCAAGGTTAATCTTATGAAGTGCGGAATTGTTTCCAGCGACTGTGTTACCACTCCAAGCCCTTCTTACGCGAAGGAAATTATGACTGGCGAATATGGCGTTGGGCTTGAAAATGTTCTTCGGACGAAAAAAGATGTGACCCAGGGCATCCTGAACGGTATTGACACTGTTGACTTTAACCCTGCTTGGGATACTAATATTCGTGTTCACTTTACTAAGGAGTTGATGAACAGGCGCCTTGGCAACAAGATTGACTTGCAAAAGAAGTTTAAGCTTGATGTTGATGTTGATGCTCCACTATTTTGTGTAGCTTGCCGCTTTTATGAGCAAAAGGGGATTGACCTTATTATTAAAGGTGTTCCAAAAATTATGAATAAGGGCGGGCAGATTGTTTTTCTTGGCGATGGCGATGATGCATACAAGAAAAAGATTCGTGATTATAAAAAGAAATTTAAAGGCAGAGTTGGAATGCACTTGAAGTTTGATCCTCAGCTTCCGCACAATGTTTATGCAGGTGCCGATGTGCTTTTGATGCCTTCGAAATTTGAGCCTTGTGGAATTGCGCAAATGATGGCGATGCATTATGGCACGCTTCCACTGGTCCGAAGCACTGGCGGCCTTCGCGACACCGTTCACGATTATAAAGCCAAGAGTCTAATTTCGAATGGCTTTGTTTTTAAGAATTACAACTTGAAGGAATTTAATGCAGCGCTTGATGTTGTCTTTGATGTTTGGAATAACGACAAGAAAAATTGGGCTCGCATGCAGCGTCGCGGCATGGAGGAAGACTTCAGCTGGAAAGAATCTGGCCGTAAATATAGCGTGCTTTATCGGGCGCTTCTTGATGGAAAGATTACCAAAGTTGATGAGATCTTCGAAGCCGAGCAAGCCAAGCGTGCAGCTGAAAAGGCTAAAGAGCAGGCAGCTCAAGCCAAGAAGAATGCGAAAGCCAGCATTAAGATGGCTCAAAAAGTTGCCGAAGAAGCATCCAACTACGAATTTGTAGATATCACCCAAACAACTGATGAAGATTGATAAAAAAAAGGACGCCAAGTGGCGTCCTTTTTTTAGTATTTATATGAAGATTATTTATCTTCTTTTTTCTCCTCTTCTTTAGGAGCGTCTTCCTTTTTCTCTTCAGCAGGTTTTTCTTCTTCCTTAGGTTCTTCCTTAGCTTCCTCTTTTGGTGCTTCTTCTTTCTTTTCTTCTTTAGGTTCTTCTGCTGGTTTTTCTTCTGCTTTAGGTTCTTCCTTAGGAGCCTCTTCTTTAGGAGCTTCTTCAGCCTTTGGAGCTTCCTCTGCTGGAGCAGCTTCTGGGGCAGGAGCAGCTTCGCCTTCGGCAGGTGCTGGAGCATCGGCTGGAGCTTCGGCGGCATCCTCGGCTGGAGGCTCTTCTTTAGGCTTACGCTTTGCAGCAGCCTTTTCAAGCTTTAGAGTAGCTTCGCGACGCTTGGCTTTTTCTTCGGATTCTTTCTTCATTGCAGCCTTGCGCTCTTCCTTAGCCTTAGCCTTCTTTGTGCCACCTTTCTTTTCAGGGGCGCGCTTTGGCTCAGGCTTGTATTCCTTGCGCTCTTTGTCAGTTACGATAGAGTTTGCAAGTGCCATAATGCCGCTTTTTCTGTTAGCAGCTTGGTTTTTGTGAATGACACCTTTTGCACATGCTCTGTCTAAAAGAGTGCAAACTTCCAACGCAAATTTATAAGCGTCAGCAGCTTTTTTAGCATCTACAGCGTCCTTTACCTTGCGAGTAGCTGTTTTGAGCTCAGTCTTAATCGCAACGTTGCGGACGTGTGCCTTTTCGTTAGTTTTAATGCGCTTTTTTTGACTTTTAATGTTTGCCATTTTTCCTCCTAAAAGTTAAATTCGCTAAATGCGCAAGCACATACTATAACAAAAAGTGCTCGTTTTCGTGCAATTATTTTGATTTTTTGAAATTTTAGAGTTTGAAGTTATAGCCTTTTGATAAAATAGTTCACGCTTCTTTTGGACTGTAGTTGAGAAAAGTTTTCTTTTCAAGTCCAGGGCAGACGCGGCCAAAAGGACCCACGTAAGGCGAAAGCTTATCATGGCGCGTTCTAGGTTGTAAGTCGCATCGCTTTTAAGGCTTGGCCAGGGCGAGAGGGCAGTAAGGAATAATCCGAATGTTCCAATGCGCGAGTGTGGGGGCAAAGACTAGGTCAGCAAAAGAAGCTATATTAGTTTGGAGGAGACATGGTAAATAAATGTAGTTTTTCAAATAAATTAATTGTTTCATTAATTGCAGCCGCAGTGGCTGTTCTTTTGTGTGTTGCCGTTGCAGGTTGCGCACCAAGTAATTATGATCCTCAACTTAAAGACCCACAGCTAAAGACTCCAGATATTTTGGAAAATGGAAAGTTGAAGGTTGGCGTTGACTTCGGTAACCCTCCTTTTGCGGGAGAGACTTCAAAAGCTGCTGGAATCGACATTGATGTTGCTTCGGCTATTGCTCAAGAACTTGGGCTTGAAGTTGAATTCGTGGATGTTGGGACTTCGTCAGACTTAGCTTTGTCTAACAAAAAATGCGACATTGTAATGGGAGTTTCGAAGGCTGTTAACGTCGAAGAAATGTGAAGATCGGACGTTTACATCAAGACCGCATGCGCCCTGTTCGCAAAGGATGAAAAGGCATCCATTCCCGTAGCTGGAGGAGCTGATAAGTTCGCTACTGAAATGGCATCCCAAAGTGCCATTGCTTGCCAGTCACAATTTAGCGCAGCAAACATTAAACTTAACGGAACTTTGTCTGAGTCGTTTGAAATGCTTGAAAAAGGCGAGGTCAAATATGTTGCTGCCGATGCGGTAATTGGAACTTACAGCGTAAATAATTCTGATAACGATGCCTACCTAATTGCTCTTTTGTCTAAGGTAAGCGGATATTGTATTGGTGCTGATAAGACTAAAACAAATCTTACTAATAAGGTTTCGGCAATCCTTGGCAATTTGTCAAAAAATGGAGTTTTAGAAACTATTGAAAAGCGCTGGCTTGGCAAGACACTTGATCTTGATAAGGTTCAAATGACCGCTGGAGCTGCTAATCAAGCAGATGCGGGCGAGCTTGAAGCCGGTGTTTATTCGCAAACTCATCCAAACAACAACACTCCGTAAAATGTCGCTACAGCATTTCTTTTTAGAGAATCAAGATTTTGGCTCCGAAGTCGAGGCTTCGGCTGATGGTAGTGTTACGCTTAGTTTAAGCGGTGATGACTTGCACCACGCCAAGGTGCTTCGTTTGAAGCCGGGAGAGCACATCGGCATTATTGACACAAAACAAAAATTCTTTGAAGTTGAGATCCTTGATTTTTCAAGTGATTTAATTGTCAAGAATTCAACGAAGAAGACAAACGCTCCTTTTAGTAATTGCCGTTTGTGGCTTTGTGCAGGCATTTCGAAGGGAAACAAACTGGATGACGTTATTCGCGCGTGCACAGAGATTGGCGTTTATGGATTTATTCCTGTTGACTTTGCAAGAAGCGTATCTAAGATTGACGCGAAGAAGGAAGCAACTAAAAATGAGCGTTGGCAAAAAATTGCTAAGAGCGCCGCGATGCAAAGTGGGCAATTCGCAATTCCAAAAATTAGTCCTTCGGTAAATGTTTCTACTTTGTGTGATCAACTAAGCGATTTTGATTGTGTGTTTGTTTGTTGAGAAGAAGCTGAAAGCATGCAAAAAATTGTTGAAGTTTGCAATGAACTAAAAGTTAAGGAAGAAGAGCAAAACATCGCAATTGTAATTGGTCCTGAAGGTGGCATCACGAGTGACGAAGTCAAGCAACTTGAGCGCTGCAACAAAAATTGCCATGTTGTAAGCATCGGGGATTCAATTCTTCGAACTGAAACAGCTGGGGTTGTGGCTTCGGCAATAATAAAATTTAATTTGTCATGTTAGAAAAATCGAAAAAATTTGCTGTTGTATCTTTGGGATGTAAGGTTAATCGTGCAGAGGTTGATTCGTATTCCGCGCGTATGATCGCCGAAGGCTGGAAGATGGCAGATGTCCAAGATGCGGACTTCGTTATTATTAACACTTGCACGGTCACTTCTGTTGCAGATAAAAAGACAAGGCAGACTGTTCGAAAAGTTTGTCGTGACAGCAATGCGCAAAAAATTATTGTAACGGGTTGCGCGAGCGCGATTGATCCAGAAGTATATGAGCAAATAGACTCACGGATCGAAATTGTACCTAAGGCTGACATGCAAAACGCCGAAGCAGAGGCGCTGAGGGTTTTAGCTGGAGACGAATTCAGAAGTAGGGCCTCGCTTAAAATTCAAGATGGATGCAACAACGCATGCACTTATTGCATTGTTCACACTGCGCGTGGTCGTGCTTGAAGCATGCCTCACGAACAGGTCGAAGAGCAGGTTAAATGCATGCTTGATGCTGGCATTAAAGAGGTTGTTTTAAGTGGTGTGGACATTGGCGCCTACAACGATAATGGTTTTGGTTTGGAAGATTTGTGCAAAAGCCTTCTTGAAATTATAGGAGACAGAGTCGCGCGAATTCGAATTTCAAGTATTGAGCCAAATAATGTTAGCGACGATCTCATTGATATTATTGCAGGCGCGGACGGGAAAATTTGCAGACATTTACACATGCCACTTCAGTCAGGATCTTCGAAGGTGCTAAAAGAAATGGCTCGACATTATAATGCGGATGAATATTTGGAAGTTGTGAACCGCCTTAAAAAGAAAATCCCAAGCATTGCGCTTTCAACCGATATTATTGTTGGCTTTCCGGGCGAGAGCGATGCTGATTTTAAAGACAGCATTGAGGTTTCCAAAAAGTGTGGCTTTATGAAGATTCATGTTTTCCCTTATTCTAAGAGGCAGGGCACTCCAGCGGCGGAAAGGCCTGATCAAATTAACGACGAAGTTAAAAACGATCGCGCAAAAGTTCTTCGTGAACTTAGTGATGAACTTGCTGTTAAAGATTTCAAGAGTAGAGCAGAGAGCATCGAAGATGTTTTGGTTGAAAATGAAGCACAAGGCCGAAGCGAAAGTTACCACTTGCTTGATTTGCCCGAAGGTTTTACTCCTGGAGATTTGATTAAGGTTCAATTATAGATTTTAGCTCTTCGATGTATTTATCTTTGTTCGATCGCTTGAACTGTTCCATGCTTTCATTATAAGAAAAAGCACAACCACAATATTTTTGACGATACATATTTAGCTCTTTCGATTCTCGTGTGGCTTCGGAATAAAAAGGACGAAAATCCATCAACACCGGTGTCAAATTGTATTCTTCGCAAACAAGCTCGAGGCGTTTTTTCAATTCTTCGTAGTATTGATAAGGGCTAACAGCCAGCGTAGAGCTCAAATATTTAATTTTATTTGCGCTTGCGAATTTTGATGCGTGCTCAAGACGAAGTTGATAGCACTCGCCGCATCTGGCAAGGCGCCCGGGAGTTTTGGCCTCGGCTTCGCCATATTTCACTACTCGCGAAGACCATTCGGTTTCGTCATAATTATCTTTAATTAGTGGCACGCCATTTTCATTTGCTCAATTTTCCAAAGTAGCGAAGCGACGTTCGAACTCTTGCTTTGGGAAAATGTTGGAATTTGAATACATAATTGTGATGTCTCAACCCGCATCTTTCAAAATCTTGAAGGGCTCTAAAGCGCATGGGCCGCAACAAGCATGAAGGACAAGGCGCTCGCCGGGCTTCGGTGCGTCAATTTTTGTATCTGTTTGGGCTGTAATCATATATTATATGGTATCACATATGAAAAATTTTGAATGCAAAATAGATGGAAAAAAGGGTAACGCCAGGGCTCTGACTTTTAAGACGCCTCATGGCGAATTTCGAACACCGATGTTTATGCCTGTGGGAACTCGCGCGAGCGTTAAGGGCATAACTGTTCCGCAGCTTCATGAATTGGGAAGTCAAGTTGTGCTTGCAAACACTTATCACTTGGCAATGCGTCCAGGTGTTGACATTGTTAAGGCGGCCGGTGGAGTCCATAAATTTTCAAACTACGATGGCCCTATGCTCACCGATTCTGGTGGCTTTCAAGTTTTTAGTTTGGCTGACACTGTTAAGCTAGAAGCTGACGGCGTGCATTTCAAAAGCGTTTATGATGGCGCCGATGCTTTTTGGACGCCTGAAGACAACATGAAAATTCAAGCAGACATTGGAGCTGACATTATTATGCAGCTTGACCAGTGCACTCCATATCCGGCTACTCGCGAATTTGTAAATGATGCAGTTGAGCTTTCGGGTGCTTGGGCAAAGCGTTGCCTGGACGAGCATTCAAAGAATGGTCGCGAAGACCAGACTTTATTTGGCATTGTCCAAGGAGGCATGGAGCTGGATCTTCGTAAGAAGAGTATTGACCTGCTCATGAAGGCCGAAGAAGAGTCAATCGCGAATGGCGGCCGTGGCTTCGGAGGTTTTGGAATTGGCGGCTATTCAGTAGGCGAGAGCCACGAAGTTATGTTTGAGACATTGCCAGAAGTTGCGCAAAGTTTGCCGGAGGACAGGCCACGCTACCTTATGGGTGTAGGGGACGAAGAAGCGATTGTTCGTGCAGTTCACGAGGGTGTAGATATGTTTGATTGTGTGCTTCCAACCAGGACCGCACGAATGGGAACGGCGATGACTTCGGAGGGCTCTTTGAAGATGAAAAATGCAAAATTTAGCGAAGACTTCGGACCGCTTGACCCAAAATGTGATTGCCCTGTTTGCAAAAATTACACACGAGCGTATATTCGCCATCTTTTTAATACTAATGAAATTCTCGGCTCAACATTACTAAGCTATCACAACCTATATTATTTAATTAACCTTTGCAAATCGCTAAGAAAAGAGATTCTTTCTTAGTGTTTTCTGCTAAAATACCACCTCGCAACATAAGGAGACTATATAAAAGGGGGTATAGTTAAGAATATGGTTGGTAAGATATACAGAAATATTATAATCATTCAGTTGAGTATCTCGATTTTAAGTCTGCTTGGGTCTAATATTGACAATATCATTGTAGGTAAGTTTATGAGCGCCGAAGCTCTGGCAGCCTGCGGTTTAGTACTTCCGCTAATTCAAATGACAGGCGTACTTTCTGGCGTTATTACAACTGGTATTAAAACTGTTTGCTCAAGATCGATTGGTGCTGGTAACAGGCAAAAAGCTAACGACGAAATATCTTCGGCAGCTGTATTTTCTATTATTGTGTTTACATCCCTTTGTATCTTAGGTTATGTTTTTGTTGATCCAATTTCTGCTGCACTTGCTCAAAGCCCAAGTGGAGAACTTTACGATTATGTTAAAAACTACATGGTTGGTTATTTATTGGTAATTCCATCGCTTGGAATTTTGTCTCTGTTCATCTATATTTTACAAATGAACAATCAGGCTGGTTATTGTACGGGAGCTGCTGTAGCGTTTATTATTTGCAATGTTGGTTTTGACTTAATAAGTGTATTTGTTCTTGATTGAGGTCTCTACGGAATTGGCCTTTCAACTTCACTTTCTTATTTTGTCATGATTGGAATTTTGCTCACTGGTTACTTCCGTGTCAATACAACTCTTAAAATTTCTTTCAAGGTCTTTCATTGGAAGCATCTTGGAAACATCGTCGTCAACGGTCTGACCAATGCAATTGCTACTGGTACAAGCATGGTTATCAAAATGATAGTAAACATGGTTGTGCTTCAATCCGCAGGCACCGATGCTCTGGCTGCCGTAACAGTTATCGTCAGTTTCGCTGGAATTTTGATGGCAGTTGCCAAGGCAATAGCATATTGCACGGACATGGCATCAGGTATGTTTTATGGCGAGCGCAACGTCAAAGAACTTAAAAACACGGTTTATACCTTCGTTAAGTATTCTGTAATTTTTAATGCTTGCATAGGGTTGGTTGTTGCGGCTACTTCGGAGTGGTGCTGTTTGTTATTTATAAATGCTAACGAAGTTGCTTACCCAATGGCAGTTTCTGGACTTCGTCTATTTACGCTCTCAATGGTATTTTTCTCAATTTCAGATTGCTTTGTTTACTTTTTGCTTGGCATTAAAAAGCCAGGTTACTCATATGTTCTTGCAGCTGCTATTAATATTAGTTTGGGTGTTTATTCGGCCTTGCTAATTCCAACAATGATGGTAGATGGCGCAGCGCTGGCTTATGTGTGCGGTTACGCGACTGTATTTGTTTTGATTGTTATTTTCTTTACAATCCGAAACAGGACAAGTCCTTCGAGCCCTTCAACTTATATGATATTGCCGAAAGGCTTTGAAATTCCTCGTGAGCATATTTACGAAGGTCAGCCTCGCAATAAGGAAGACGTTATTATTATGTCGAAGTTTTTCACCGAAGAATTCTTCCCGAAGTTTAGCAATGATGTCAAAAAGAGCATGGCAATTGCGCTGGCTATCGAGGAGCTTGGCATAAATGTTTTTGATCATGGCATGAAAAAGAAAAGACCGTATTTGTTTGAAATTCGTGTAATTTTTGACGAAGAAAAAGACACTTGAATTGTTCGTACCAGGGACGACTGCAAAGAATTTAACCCTGTTAAATATCTTGAAATGCAAGATAGCAAAAAACCCGAAGACCAACTTGGTTTGGCCCTTGTATTAAAAATGGCTAAAAAAGCGCAATATTATAATACAATGGGGCTTAACAACTTGGTAGTTGAGTTTTAAGAAGGGGTTACATAACATGTCGCAGTCGTTTAAAGAAACTATGAATTTGCCACAGACTGAGTTCCCGATGCGTGGGAATCTGCCTGAAAACGAGCCTAAGCGTTTAGAAGCTTGGGATAAGTTTGACATCTACCATAAGGTTTTGGACAAAAATAAGGATGGGGAGCCGTTCGTTTTGCATGATGGTCCTCCTTATGCAAATGGTCCAATTCATTTGGGTCATGCCTTCAACAAGATTTTGAAGGACTTCGTTGTAAAGAGCAAGGCCCAGCAAGGATATTACACCCCTTATATTCCAGGTTGGGATTGTCACGGTCAGCCAATCGAGCACATGGTCGAAGAAAAGCTTGGGCCTGAAAAAATGGCGAAGATCGACAAGCCGACGCTTCGTCGTTTATGCAGGGAATGGGCCGAGAAATTTGTTGATATTCAACGTGAGGGCTTTAAGCGCCTTGGCGTTAATGGTGATTGGGAGAATCCATATTTGACTTTCACTCCAAATTACGAATCCGGAAATGTTGAAGTTTTCAAGAAGATGTATTTGGATGGCGCGGTTTATCGTGGTCGCAAGCCAATTCATTGGTGTAAGCATTGCCACACGGCTCTGGCCGAGGCAGAAATTGAATATGGTGATGAGACCTCGCCTTCGATATTTGTAAACTTTTTGATGGATGCAGTTCCGGAAGCATTTGATGTTGACGAGCTCTACATTTTAATTTGGACAACAACTCCTTGGACGCTTCCAGCTAACACTGCTGTGTCTTTGGCTCCCGAAGCTGAATACGGCGTTGTTAACGCGAATGGCAAGAACATGCTTTTTGCTCTTGATATGGTCAAGGACGTTGCCGAAGCTGCAGGCTGGGATAAATATGAAGTTTTGCCTGGCAAGGTGCTCGGCAAAGAGCTGGAAGGCTATAAATACACTTGTCCAATTCGCAAGGATTTAAAAGGCACGATAATTTATGGTGATCACGTAACGCTTGATAGTGGTACTGGTGCTGTTCATACCGCTCCTGGACATGGTCAAGAGGATTATTTGGTTGGTCAGCAATTTGGAATTCCAACGCTTATGCCAGTGGATGATAATGGTGTGCTCACCGAAGAGGCTGGGCAGTTTGCGGGTTTGGATGTTGATGATTCGAATCCAAAGATCATTGAATATTTAGAGAACGAAGGTGTGCTTGTTGCAAGGCAAGACATTAGCCATAGTTATCCTCATTGTTGGCGCTGTCACGAGCCTGTAATTTTCCGTGCAACAGACCAGTGGTTTGTAAGCATGGATAAGACCGGTCTTCGCGAAAAAGCTGGAAAGGCAATTGTTGACGATGTTGAGTTCATTCCAGATTGGGCTAAAAACAGAATTGGCAGCATGGTTGCCGAACGTCCTGATTGGTGTATTTCTCGCCAGCGTTCATGGGGTGTTCCAATCCCTGTTTTTAAGTGTGCGAAGTGTGGCGAGACCGTTGCAAATGAGCAAACCTTCGATGCTGTCATTGACCTTTTTAACACCGAAGGCGCCGATGCTTGGTTCACCAAAAACCCAAGCGAATATTTGCCTAAGGGCATTAAGTGTGATAATTGCGGATGCGAAGAACTCGAACCTGAAAGTGACATCTTAGATGTTTGGTGGGAGAGTGGTTGTTCGCATACAAGTGTTTGCAAGCACCGCGAAGCTGACGGCCTTCACTTTCCAGCAGAAATGTATTTGGAAGGTTCAGACCAGCACAGAGGTTGGTTCCAGTCTTCGCTTCTAACTTCAATTGGTGCTTATGATGCGCCTCCATATAAGCAAGTTATGCATTGCGGATTTATTGTGGACGGCGAAGGCAAGAAGCAATCTAAATCTAAGGGTAACGTTATTGACCCAGCTGACGTCATGAAAAAGTACGGCGCGGACGTGCTTCGTCTTTGGGTTGCAAGTGTTGATTACAGCCAGGACGTTGGCATAGATGACGAAATTTTGAAGCGCGTTACAGATTCGTATCGTACAATTCGAAATACCTTTAGAAACATTTTGGGCAACCTAAATGATTTCGATCACGAGAAAAATGCTATCACTAAATGGGATGATTTATTCCCGGCGGACAAATGGATTATTGCTCGCATTTACGAAATTTTGCGCGACACAACGGATGACTACAACAATTATCGCTTCCATAGTATTTCGCAACGCATTTTCAACTTCATCAACAACGAGCTCTCTCCAATTTATATGGACATTGCAAAAGATAGGCTTTATTCCGATGCGAAGAACTCGCCAGAGCGCCGAAGTGCCCAAACCGCGCTTTGCAATTGCTTGGAAGTTATGGTCAGAATCCTAAGTCCAATTTTAAGCTTTACTTGCGAAGAGGTTTGGGAAAACTACAAGTGCAAGAGTGCTGATAGTGTTCAACTTGCTGGTTGGCCAGAGCTTTCGGACTTCGTTCCTAAAGTTGACGAAGCTAAGTTAAACGTTGCTTTGGAAGAATACGGCAAGTTGCTTGAGATTCGTGATGTTTATACTCGTGCTTTGGAGGAGAAGAAAGTCTCTGGTGAATATAGCAAGTCTCAAGAAACCGGTGCGAAGATTAGTCTTCCAGATGATTACAAGCCGCTTGTTGATAAGTTCGGCCAGCGCACAATCGAAGAGCTTTTCATTTGTTCAGATTCTGAAATTGAATTTGGCTCGGATGAGATTAAGGTCGAGATTGTCAAAGCGAAGGGTGAGAAGTGCCCTCGTTGCTGGAACTATCGCGAGCTAGACGAGCATGGTGTTTGTGAGCGTTGCGCGAAAGTACTCAAAGATTTAAATTTCAAATTTGAGTAAGTCCAACACAAATAACTATAAGAAAACTGCAGTAATACTTTTTGTTGTTGCTGCAGTTTGATTTATTCTTGACAGAGTCACAAAAATTTATTTTGATAGTGGGCAATTTAGTTTAGGCCAAAATATCTCGGATTCAATTCTTGGAATTTTTCATCTCACGCTTGTTCATAACACCGGAGCGGCCTTCGGGATCTTCGGCAATTCAACCATTGTGCTTGGGATAATTTCGATAGTCGTTTCTGTCTTTTTGCTGGCGCTTCCTTTTGTGCTTATGAATTACAAAGGCAAAAATGATTTTAGCTACACGCCAACTTTCACGCAACTTTACGCGATTGGAATTGTTGTATCAGGTGGCATTGGCAATGCGATCGACCGTTTCGTCACAGGCTACGTGGTTGACTTCATCTGCTTTGACTTCATCAACTTCCCGGTATTCAACATCGCAGACATCGGCGTCACCTGCGGCGTCATCATCCTCGTCACCCTCATGCTTTACTATTCCTTCAAACGCCCATAAATTACAAAACTAAAATTAAGACAAATTATCATGTTTGTCTGTGTATTTTTGCATTATTTGAACAAATTTTTAGTAAAAAAAGACAAATTTGGACATTTGTCTGTGTGAGATCAACAGACAAATAGCACTTTTTGTCAAAAAATGATTTTTATCGTGTATTTTTATTAAAAATTAACAGACAAATAATGATTTTTGTCTTTCTTGGAAGAATTTTGCCTAAAATTCTTTACTTATGAGCCGGAAATTCAAATCTTCACCAACTCTTTGCTATAATATTGCGCTGTGAAAGTTACAGAAGAACATATTGGTATGCGGCTGGATGCTTTTTTGGCGCAGGTTGAAGCTTATTCTTCACGAAGTATTGCTGCAACTTTTTGCGACAATCAAAAAGTTCTCGTAAATGGTGTTTTCAAACCTAAAAGTTATAAACTGGCTGATGGTGACGAAGTTGAGTGGGAGCCGGCTGTTGAGGATGTCGAAGTCGAAGGCGAAGACATCCCGCTTGACGTTCGATATGAAGACGATGATATTATTGTTGTTTCAAAGCAGCCTGGTTTGGTTTGCCATCCTGCTCATGGCCACCCTAACGGGACACTTGTTAATGCGCTAATAAATCATTGTGGCAAAAAGCACCTATGTGATATTCAGGATGACCACAGGCGACTTGGAATTGTTCACCGCTTAGATGCGGATACTTCTGGCCTTATGGTTTGCGCGAAAAACAATGCTTCGGGCCGAGAGCTTACAAAAGCGATGAAAGCTCACGAGACACTTCGTTGCTACAAGGCCTTGGTTTATGGAAACATTAAGCAGGACAGTGGCAAGATTGATGTGCCGCTGCTTCGGACTCTAAATAAGAGGCCGAAGATGATTGCTTCTAACGATGCGAAAGCGAAGAACGCAACTACAACATTTAAAGTGATCGAGCGCATCGAATCTGAACTTGGAAATTTCAGTCTTTTAGAATGCAAGCTTGAGACTGGACGAACGCACCAAATTCGTGCACATATGGAATACATTCGTCACCCAGTTGTTGGCGATCCGCTCTACACTGGTGGGGCTCCAAAAGATTTTGACGCCGCATCCGAACTGGGGCTCACGCGTCAATTTCTACATTCCTACAAAATTGGATTTAAGCATCCTCGCTCAGGGCAATATTTGGAATTTAAAGATGACCTGCCTTTCGACTTGCAAAAAGTGTTAAAATTGCTGGGTGCAAATTAAGGAGTAAACATGGCTAAAGAGACATATGCGTTTACCACGCCAATATATTATGTAAATGCGAAGCCGCACTTGGGAACGGCTTACACAACGATTGCTTCGGACTGCGTTGCGCGTTATCAGCGAATGAATGGTCGCGAAGTTGCGTTTGTAACAGGCATGGATGAGCACGGTCAAAAGGTTGCTGATACTGCGGCTGCCAACAATATGTCTCCGCAGGAGTGGTGCGATAGCATGGAGCCTGCGTTTCGCGATGAGTGGAAAAATCTAAAAATCACTTATACTGACTTCGTTCGCACGACCGAAAAGCGTCAGGAGCGAAGCGTTCAAAAGTTTTGGCAGGACCTCTATGACAAGGGTTACCTCTACAAAGGCGCTTATGAGGGCTGGTATTGCGTTCATGAAGAAACCTATTATGCCGAAAGCGACCTTGAGAAAAACGAAGACGGGGTTTACGTTTGTCCTGAGTGCGGCCGTCCTGTTCAGGAAAGCACGGGCGAGGAGAATTGGTTTTTCAAGCTAAGCGAGTTCCAGGACAAGCTCCTTGATTACTATGAAAAGCATCCGGATTTTATTCGTCCGGAAATTCGATATAACGAAGTTGTGTCTTTTGTGAAGGGCGGACTTAAGGATTTATCCATTTCACGAAGCACTTTTGACTGGGGTGTTCCGCTTCCATTTGACGAAGGCCACGTTGCCTACGTTTGGGCGGATGCTCTGCTTGCATACCTTACAGGAATTGGATATGCAGATCCTGATCGCGAGGAAGAGTTCAACAGTTGTTGGCCGATGCAGTATCACTTCGTTGGTAAAGACATTATTCGCTTCCATTGCGTTATTTGGCCAGCGATGCTTATGGCGGCTGGTCTTCCGCAGCCTAAGTGCATTTTTGGTCATGGATTTTTGCTCACCAAGGGCGAGAAAATGTCGAAGAGCAAGGGCAATGCTGTTATGCCGAAAGACATAATTAATGTTTTTGGCCTGGATGCTTATCGCTATTATTTTATGAGCGATGTTCAATTTGGCGCTGACGGCAGCATCAGTCTTGAGCGCATGGTGCAAGTTTACAACGCCGATCTTGCAAACACTTGGGGCAATTTGTGCTCGCGCGTCTTTAATATGACCAATAAATATTTTGAAGGCAAGGTGCCGGATGCCGACGGCAAGGGCGATAACCCTATGAAAGAAATCGTTGACGGTTTGTATAAAAAATATGACGAAGCGATGGAAGCCGTCGATTTTACGGGCGCCACAAAAGCAGCGCTTGAGCTGGCTGAGCGTGTTAACCACTACGTTGAGGAAAGCGAGCCGTGAAACCTCGCAAAGTCCGAAGATAAAACCGAGCTTGCAAATGTGCTTTATAACATGCTTGAATCTATCCGAATCATTTCGCTTTACATGGCTCCATTTATGCCTGTTACATCAAAGCTTGTTTACGAGGCTTTGAGTCAGGGCGATGTTGAGGAAGTCACAGACATCAAGAGCGCAACAGCTTGGGGCCAGTTAAAGCCAGGCACTGAAATTAAAATGACAGACGCATTATTCCCAAGACTCAAAGAAGACGAAGTCGATTTTTCAATCGAATAATGTCCGAAGATAGACACACAGATTTCTACGAAAAGCGCAAAAAGGGCAAGTTTCGCCTTGTAGAGCCGCCGGATATGAGTTTTCTGGTTGCTGATACCCATTGTCATTTTGAAATGTTTGAAGACCCAGCGTGGAACTTCGTTAGGTGCGCTGTGCACAATGTAAAATTTATTGCTTGTGTAATTGACAGCACCGACGATGGCGTGCTAGGTATGGCCAAAGTCGAGGCTGCATACGAAGAAGCGAAGAACTTACTTCCAGCTGGAACTAATCTTCCGCAATTGAAATACATCGTTGGTACTCATCCGCATCATGCTAAAAAGTGGGACGATGCCCAAGAGAAAAACTTGCGGGAGATGCTTAAAAACCCAAAGGTTTCTTGCGTTGGCGAGATTGGTCTTGACTACCACTATGATTTCTCGCCGAAGAAAGATCAAATTGATGTCTTTAAACAGCAACTTAAAATTGCTGATGAGCTTGGCTTTCCGGTGTCGCTTCATCTTCGTGAGGCGCATGACGACGCTCTTAAAATTTTTGAGGAACTTGGATTTTGCAAACACGGAACCCTTCTTCATTGTTTTAATTTAGGACCCGAAGATCTAAAGCCTTGGGTGGAAGCTGGATGCTATATTGCAATTGGAGGGCCTGTCACTTTCAAAAAATTCGATTGACTCCGCGAAGCAGTGAAGCTCATCCCACAAGATAAGTTGCTAACAGAAACCGATGCGCCGTTTATGACTCCAGAGCCAATGCGAGGAATGACTTGTTGGCCGGACCACGTAATTTTTGTGGCAGACATGCTTTGCAAAACTTTAGGGCAAGAAAGCAATCGCGAAGAATTTTACGCGCGCATGTATCAAAACGCGCTCGACTTATTGGACAGATAATGGCTGGTAGCGAGACATCTCCACTTGCAAACATCGCAATTGCGCGTGAAGTAATTGCTACTTATAGTCTGCAAGCGAAAAAATCCTTCGGGCAAAACTTTTTGATTAACGATGCAATTGTGCGAAAGACAATTGAGCTTGCCAATGTCAAAGCAGGTGATTACGTGACCGAAATTGGTCCTGGATATGGCACGCTAACCGTTGCTCTTGTCCGTGCTGGCGCAAATGTTTTGGCGGTCGAAAAAGACGCGAAGATGATCAACGCGCTTTATGACAATCTCGAAAAATATTGCGAAGAAGGCAAGGATAAAATTGAGGTGCTTCGCCAAGATGCGCTTCGCCTCGACTTCGGCGCTTATGAGAGGCGGCTTGAAGGCAAAAATGTGAAGATGGTATCGAACCTTCCATATAATGTTGCCGCGCCAATCGTGATTACTTATTTTCAGAAGCTGCCAAACATGAGCCAGGCTACCGTTATGGTTCAAAAAGAAATTGCGGACCGAATGGTGGCGAAGCCGGGCAACAAGAACTACGGCGCTTACACCGTAAAGCTTGCGATGTTCGCTGACTATGCTGGCAAATTCCCAGTTAGCCGCAGCAACTTTATGCCGCAGCCAAGGGTCGATAGCACGGTCATTAACCTTGTCCGCCATGACAGAATAAAGCCAAAAATCGCAAACACCGCCTGCGTCATTGCTGATGCTGCTTTCGCGCATCGTCGCAAAACCATCGCAAATTCGGTCAAGGAATATTTTTGCGATGACACCATAATGCTTGAGAAAATTGCGAAGGCTTTCGAAAAGTCAAACATGGATATGTCGCTTCGTGCCGAAGCACTGTCGCCGCAGGATTATGCTATAATTGCTGGAAACTTATAAGGAGGAATTATGAACAAATCAAACGCAAAATTTAGTTTATCAATCATTGGAATCATTATGCTTTTCGCGGCTTTGCTGCTATGTGTTTCTTGCATGAAGCCAGCGAAAGTCATTGGTGTTGCATGAGATAATAAGGACAACAACGAAAATACAGTGCTTGCTCTTCAAACAGCAAACACCGAAGTAAAGGCCGAAGTTTTGCCGCTCGTTAAATACGAAGGCTTTACATATGACGGAGACCAGGTAACTGGCGATTGCATCGACCAGTATGGAATGCTTACAAATGCTGCAGCTGAGCAGCTTAAAGCCAAGCCTTACGACAAGACAAATGTAGCTGAGGTTGTTAAAGGACATGACGCAATAGTCTTTTCTGGGGGCGCGGATGTTCCGCCTTCGCTTTATAAGAATCCTCAACCTTATTACGATCTAAGCGAAGACCCAGGCTTCAACCCGTCTCGCGACATTTCAGATTACATCCTAATGTCATATTGCCTGGACAATAACATTAAATGTATGGGTATTTGCAGGGGCATGCAGCTTTATGCTGTGGTCGCCGGCGCCGAGATGATTCAGGATCTTCCAACATATTATGCAAGCCTTGGAGTCCCTTATAACAATGAGCACAGAAAATCAGGTGAGATTAATGGCAAGGCTATTCGAGGAAACCATCCCGTGTACGTAAGTGACAAGGAAAGCTATCTATACGACATTGTTAAAACGGACGTCATTGAAAAGCCATATTCAAGCCATCACCAAGCGGTTTTAAAGGTTGATCCAACGAAGTCTAAGGTAACAGCGGTTGGTCGTGTTAACGGTGTTGAAAACATCGAAGGCCTTGAGCGCGCTGACAGTGATGTTTTTAGTTTCTTTATTCAGTTTCATCCAGAATATTCCTTTGGACATTGAAAAGATGACAATCCAGATAAAGAATCATTCATGTCATATGAAACAAGTTTAAGTTTCTTTAAATACTTTATAGACCATATCTAGGCTCAAAACTTGACAAGTGGGGTTTTAGGGGAGTATAATACGCCGCTGGTAAAGTCAATTTTGAGGTGATATAATGGATCTTCAACATCAAGCGAAAATTGTTGATGGCATTCGCGAAAAAATGCAAGGAAAGATTAACGAGCGCATTTTTGTTAAGGTTGACCTGGGCCGTTCACGCATTCATGAGAATGTTGGCACCTTAGTTCAAACCCATCAAAGCGTTTTTATAGTTGAACTCGAGCAGGGCAGAGGCCGAATTTCGAAGCAAAGTTTCCAATATGCAGATATCCTTACTGGTAAAGTTGAAATCTACCAGAATAATAAGGCTATGTTTGGACCTTTTAATATAGTTCCAGACGCGCCATTGGTTGAGCCTTCGAAGCAGCCTCGCAAGAAGAAACGTCTTCGCCCGTCTAAGCCTATTGAGCAGCGCATTCGCCTTAACTCAAGCCAGGTTGCAATGCTGGTTGAGCGCATTAAGGCAGAAAGCGAAGCGAACAAAAAAGACGGCAAAGAGATTGTTTTGGAACTTAGCAAAAACTTCACTGATAAGAAGGATTAGCAATACGTGGGGATGTAGCTCAGTTGGGAGAGCGCAGCGTTCGCAACGCTGAGGCCGGGGGTTCGATCCCCCTCATCTCCACCAGAAAATTTTTTATTTTTGCTCTTTTGCACTTGTTTTTTTGCTCACGTATTTAATACGCTTCGCAAAAAAGGCGAGCAAAATAACTAAAAATAAAAAATTTTCTATTTAAAAGAAGGAGGATTTATGAAAGCGTTAATTCCTGCGGCAGGTTTGGGAACAAGGTTTTTACCTGCTACAAAAGTTCAACCTAAGGAAATGTTACCAGTTGCAACCAAGCCTGTAATTCAATTTGCAGTCGAAGAAGGCCTTGTTTGCGCTGATGAGGTTGTTATTATCAACAGCCATGAAAAGAAAGTTATCGAAGACCACTTTGCCCCAAGCGAAAAGTTGCTTGCCCACCTAAAGGATGTTGGCAAGACTGCTCAAGCCGAAGCTGTCGAAACAGCTGGCAACTTAAATGTCAGTTATGTATATCAAGAAGAGGCTCTAGGCCTGGGCCATGCAGTTTTGCAAGGCGCCGAGAAGACAGGCGATGAGCCATTTTTCGTAATGCTTGGCGATGTAATTTGCCCAGATAACGATGTACTTCCAGCCATGAAGAAAATCTCTGATGAGCATGGCGGCGCAAACGTAATTGCTGTTGTTGAGGTTCCAATCGAAAAGGTTGACCGCTTTGGAGTTATTGCGGGCCAAGATTTGGGCGACGGAATTTGGAAGGTTGATTCGCTTGTCGAGAAGCCACCATATGACGAAGCGCCCTCCAACCTCGCAGTACTCGGCCGCTACCTTCTAAGCCCTCGTGTCATGGAGCTTCTCAAAACCACCGAGCCTGGTGTTGGGGGAGAAATCCAGCTAACTGACGCGCTGGATGCTGTCCTTCAAGAAGAAGAAATGTATGCGCTTATTGTTCGCCATGACCAAGCATATGACACAGGCACAATCGAGACCTGGATCAGCACAAATATGGCAATTTTCGAAAAAGAAAACGGAC
>JAUNQF010000012.1:26915-35026 GCA_030536315.1 Coriobacteriia bacterium | reverse complement strand
GAGCACCAACAGGACAGTGAGTAATGCACTGGCCACAAAGTACGCATTTGGTAGCATCAATTTTTAGGTCCGAAGCCACGCCAACACGTGTGCGAGTGCCGTGATTTTTAAGCTCCCAAACTTTTGCGCCAGTAATATTGTCGCAAACTTGGATGCATCGCATACATTTAACGCATTTGCTTTCATCACGTTGAAGTGGGAAAGAACGAGGCCAGCTGACCTTTTTGAATTCCTCGCCAAAAATATTCTTATGAATATTATGATCTTCAGCAAGTTGTTGCAACTTACAATTTCCGTTGCGAACGCACTTCGTGCAATCTGTATTGTGCTCGGATAAAATGAGCTCAAGGTTGGTCTGAACTGCGCGACGAGTCTTCGGCGTGTCAGTTAAAATGTCCATACCTTCTTCGACAAGAGTGTTGCAAGCAGCAACGAGGCGATCGAAGCCCTTGATCTCGACCATGCAAAGACGGCAAGCGCCAATGCAATTTAGCTTTTCGTATTCGCAAAGAGTCTTGATGTCAATCTTGTTTTTGCGAGCAGCTTGAAGAATTGTAGTTCCTGCAGAAGCCTTCAGCTTCTTACCATTAATCTTAAAACTTATCATGATAACTCCCTTCCTCCACGGAAAGAGCCCATGCCGCTATGATCACACCTTAAACATCTGTTGCATTCAAGCAAACATTCTTGATCGCTCATTGGTTTTTCCATTAGATTGAAATCGTCTTTACGCTCGGCGGCGCTTCGCTCCATAAGCTTTACGCGGCCAGCGGCTTTTTTATCGCCAACACGGGCTTCAGGGATTTTAACCTCAAGTGTGATCTTGTGGTCAAAGCCCAGGTAATTATCGATGTTTCGAGCAGCAACTTTACCAGCTCCAACAGCTTTAATAACAGTTGCTGGGCCACTTTCGCAATCGCCTCCAACAAAAACACCCTTGATAACCTTGCCTTTTTTGTCGAGCGCTTCGGTGAATTTATCAGCAACGAAGCGACGGCGGTTGACGCCCATTCCAGCTTTCTCGAATTTTGCCGAATCAATGGCCTGACCGATTGCAACCAAAACCTTGTCGGCTTTAACAACAACTGGCTTAGCAGCAGCAGGCATTGGCTTCGGACGGCCTCGGTCAACCGGTCCAGAAACTTGAGGCTGCAATTTAATGCCTGTGACCTTGTCATTTTTGGTCATGACTTCGACAGGAGCGTGAAGCTCAAGCAAGCGGCAACCTTCTTCGAGAGCACCGTCAAGCTCTTCCATCTGGCAGGTGACGTCGTCTTTCCTGCGGCGGTAAGCAATCGTGACACTTTTTGCGCCAAGGCGGACAGCACTTCGTGCGCAGTCCATGGCAACATTTCCGCCACCAACAACCACAACGTCTTCACCCTTAAAGCTAAGCTTTTTGCCATCGCCAATTGCGCCCAAAAGTTGAACGGCCGAAAGCACACCTTCGGCGTTTTCACCAGGAATGCCAAGGCTGTTTCCACTATGCGCACCAATTGCAACATAAACGGCATCATGCTTCTTGCGAAGATCAGCCACACTAATATCGCGCGGGACATTAGTGTTGTACTTAACCTTAATGCCCTGCTTGACAAGCCAATTTAGCTCTTTGTCCATATCTTTTCGAGGGAATCGGTAGGCCGGAATGCCGTAGCGCATCATACCACCAAGATGCGAGCGCTGCTCGTAAATGGTAACGTCGTGGCCCATCAGCGTCAGGTAATATGCCGCCGTTACGCCCGAAGGTCCACCACCAATTACCGCAACTTTCTTACCGGTTGCCGGATACTTCTTCTGGGTATAACTTCCAGCATGGTCAACAGCGTAGCGCTTGAGGCCTCGGATGTTAATTGCATCGTCGACGATATTTCTTCGGCAGCTAAGCTCACAAGGATGCTCGCAAATTAGACCGCAAGCCAGCGGAAGCGGATTATCCTTGCGAATGACACGCACAGCATCCGTGTATTTACCAGCTTGAATGCAGGCAATATAACCTGGAATGTCAACGTGCGCCGGGCAACCCTCAACACAAGGGACCTGCGCCTTCTTCGCAAATTTGCAAGAACCAGCATTGTTAATGTGGTACTCGAAATCATCCATGTACTTGCTTAAGCCTTCCAAAACCTGGCGGCCAGCTTCGAAACCAATCGCGCAGTCAGCGCTTTCGTAAATTGTCGCAGCCAATTCCGGAAGCACCTTCAACTTGCACATGTCGGCTTCGCCATCCAGGATCTCGCCCAGAATTTTAGCCATTTGCTTCAGACCCACGCGGCAAGGCGTACACTTTCCGCAGCTCTGTGAACCGCAAGCCTCAACAAATGCCTTCGTGAATTCGACGGGGCAAGAACCCAAAACGCCAGCAGACATTCTGTTGTTAAGCGCCTTGGTGATTTCTGCAACCGCAGCCTCGGCCTTCGTCGAGCCTGCTAATGGCATCTTTTCAACCGTAGTTTTAACAGCCACTTTTCCCTCCTTTTAAATGATTAAGCACGCGCAATTATACCACTTTTGCATTGATTTTTGAAAGAAGAGTGGGCCGGTAAGCCGGGTTCTGTCGTGTGAGGACCATTTATCTTGGCGTCGCATTGCTGCGAAGCTCTAGCGCGCAACCCGAATGCAGTGCGGGCAACACTATAGCATTCCTATTTGCGTTTGCTCCGGATGGGGTTTACCAAGCTACTTCGTCTCCGAAGTACTGGTGCGCTCTTACCGCACCTTTTCAGCTTTTCTCTTAACGCCATTGCGCCAGTGGGAGTTTCCTTTTCTGCGGCACTTTCCGTCGGGTTGCCCCGCCCAGCTGTTAGCTGGCATCCTGCCCTTTGGAGCCCGGACTTTCCTCGTTAAAAACGCAGTCCTCATGGCCCACTCTAAAAGCCCGCGTATTATATCACATTTTTGTTGATTAGTGAATCAATAGGGACAGGCCCTAGTGATTCATCCGGAAATGAATCAATAGGGCCTGTCCCTATTGATTCACACCGTAAGAATTTTTTAGACGTTGAGGTAGCGGCGCATTGCGAGGGCCGAACCTACAAGGCCAATGACCAGGCCAGCAACAAGCAAGATTCCGTAAATAATCAAGAATGTTGCAAGCGAAAGGTCAACAGGCAGCCATGCAAGAGCGTTAACCATTGCAGGAAGAGCGAAGCTTCGTAGCACTTCCATAATCAAAATGGCAGCTAAAGCACCAATAATTGAGTGCAACGCGCTCTCCATGAAAAATGGCCCGCGAATAAAACCGTTCGAAGCACCAACCAAACGCATGATTGCAATCTCTTTGCGACGCGCCAAAATTGCAAGGCGAATTGTGTTGTTGATAAAAATCATCGCGATAAAAATCAGCAACGCAATTATTGCAATTCCAACAATACGCAAAACGTTTGTCAAAGCGAAGAGCTGGTCAACCGTCTTCTGCCCATACTTGAGCGAATCTTCGGGCTTCTTAGGGCTGTCCGCAATCTTTTTGAAATTGTCCGAAGCATTGATGTCAGCAGCAACTTCGGAAACATCCTGCGGAGTCTTTAGCTCAACATTAATGCTAGCAGGCAGTGGATTTTGCCCGTCAAGCTGGTCAACAATTTCAGGGCTAGAACTCATGGAATTTCTAAACTTCTCAAGAGCCTGTTCCTTTGTAGTGTAAGTGACGTCTTCGACTTTGTCATAATCCTTGATTTCGTTCATCAGCTTTTTGATGTCAGCTTCCTGCGTGCCGTCGGCAATGTAGCAGGTGATCATGACTTCGCTTTCGACGTTTGAAACAATGTTGTTAACAATGAGGCCGCCGACCATAAAAAGGCCAATCATCAGCAGCGAAAGGAAGATGGTTATAATCGAACCAACTGCGGTTGACAAATTGCGCTTGAATCCAATCAGCGCCTCACGTAAAAAGTAATAAAAACTAGACATTTGAACCGTACACCCCCCTGTCTTGATCTCGAGTGAGAACGCCGTGGTCAAGAGCCACAACTCGGCGTCTCATGCTGTTTACCATTTCGCGATCATGGGTTGCCACAAGCACAGTTGTACCAGTTTTGTTAATGCGCTCGAGCAGGTCCATAATGCCTCGCGAAGTTTGAGGGTCGAGGTTCCCGGTCGGCTCATCGCAAATTAGCATCGGCGGGCGGTTAACGATAGCACGCGCAATTGAAACGCGCTGCTGCTCACCACCAGAAAGCTGGTCAGGATACTTCTGCAGCTTTTCGCCAAGGCCAACAAGACGAAGCACCTCGGGCACCTGAGTTTTAACCACATGGCGGCTTTTGCCAATAACCTCCAGCGCAAACGCAACGTTTTCGAAAACCGTCTTGTTTGGAAGGAGCTTAAAGTCCTGGAAAACGCAACCAATATTGCGTCGAAGATAAGGCACACGCCAATTTTTCATCGTACCAAGGTCTTCGTCCGCAATCAAAAGCTGTCCGTGAGTCGGTTTAAGTTCGCGAGTAATCAAGCGAATAAAGGTCGACTTGCCGCTTCCGGAATGCCCAACCAAGAACACAAATTCGCCAGCAAAAATTTGAAGGTCAATGTCCTTCAGCGCTGGGTTTGTTGGCTGAGCCGCATAAGTTTTTGTAACGTGCCTAAATGTGATGACCGGACGTGCAGCGTTTGCGGTTTCGGCAGCCACGTTTACCTGAGGAAGGTTCAAGCCGCCTCCACCTGCGGATTTGTCCATAGAAATGTCTCGCGAAGTCCCGCGAGTAAGGCTGCTGGCTGCAACGTCTTCGCCAGAAACCAATCCGCTTTCCAAAGTTCCGCCGTCAGGAGTTAGGTCTCGACCGCTCGCGCCAGACGGACGAACTGGCGCAGTTGCCCCCGGGTCGGTTGGAATAGGATTAGTTGGCACAGATTTGTCCACTTGTTTTGCCATTTCATCTCCATTCTTAGTTCGTTTAAACTTCTTTTGTGCAACCCCGTATTATACCACTATTGTCGCGATGTGCGCAAAAAGGTTTTGGAGCGAAGCAATGTGCCTGCTGGGAGGTTTTCGCTGGTGGCAAAGGCGTAGATTTCGGTTGCGCGGTTTGCGACATCTGTGGCTTTACCGCCGGATTTTGCGTCTGGAAACCAGGTGAGGCCGCTAACCTTAATTTTTTGGACATCGCCGCCCGGGATTAGGGCTTCGATAGTTTCGCCTTCTTCGAAATGATTGCGGCACAAAATTTTGCCGTCGTCCAGGACATCGCCAACGTGAACCGCGTCTTGCTCGTAGCCGTCATAGTCGGGCGACTGCTCGGCCTGCCCAAAATAAAAGCCGGTTGAATACGGACGGTGCGAGACCTTTTCCAGCTCAGGGGCCCACTTTTCGGGGTCTTCGCCATTAAGAACATGGCGGTAAGCATTCACAACGGTCGCAACGTAAAGCGCCTTTTTGTTTCGACCCTCAATTTTTAGCGAAGTGAGGCCGGCTTTTTTGAGGTCGCCGATGTGCGCAAGCATGTTCATATCCTTCGAATTCATGATGTAAGTGCCAAAACCATCCTCGCCAATTTCGAAATCCTGGCCAGGACGCTTTTCCTCGATGAGCTTATAACCCCAGCGGCAAGGCTGAGTGCACAAGCCCTTGTTCGCCGAACGCCCAGTTAGATAGCTCGAAATTAGGCAGCGGCCACTCACGCTCATACACATAGCGCCATGAACGAAGGCCTCCAGGTCCAACTTTTTGTAACCCGCGGCGTCCAAGTTTTTGCGGAGCTTCGCAATTTCGGCCAGGGACATCTCGCGCGCCAAAATGATTCGCTTGGCACCAAGCTTCGCGTATTCAATTGCTGCCGAAGTATTCGCAACGCTCGCCTGAGTTGAAACGTGGATGTCCAGCGCCGGCGCAAGCTCCTTCACGGTCGCCATCGCGCCAAGGTCGCCAACAATTACAGCGTCGGCCTCGGCTTCGGCAAGCTGAGCTACAAACTTACGAAGCGCCTTCACGTCTTCGTCGTGCATTAAAATGTTGCAGGTGACATAAACCTTCACGTTGTGGTCGTGCGCAAATTTTATGCCTTCTGCCAGGGTTTTCTTGGTGAAGTTTTCGGCCTTCGCGCGCATTCCAAAATGCTCGGCCGCCAAATAAACAGCATCCGCGCCGAAGTTCACCGCAGCCCGCAACTGATCCGGACCACCCGCCGGCGCCAAAAGTTCTATTTTTGAATAATTTTTCATATTAATAAATACAAATTCCCATTTAGTTTAATAACCATTCTTCAATATTCTTAATAATAATACCTTCAACATCATACTGAGGTTGATTTGTAATTGATAATAACATTTTTGGATAGGAATCCTTAATTGATTGAAGAACAGTTAATTCTCGGCTAAGTGTTGCCTTATTGCTAATATCAGCACACACTTGTATATAAATTTTTTCATTATTTTTTGTAGCTACAAAATCAATTTCTTTAGAATAAAGCTTTCCAACATAAACATCATAACCTCTTCTTAAAAGCTCAAGAAATACAATATTCTCATAAGCTCTACCAAAATCAATGTTTCTCATTCCTAATAATGCATATCTAAAACCTAAATCTGCCAAATAATATTTGTAAATAGTCTGAAGATATTTTCTTCCTTTCATATCATATCTACTTGCTTTATAAAACAAAAAGCTATTACATAAATATTGAATATAACGACCAGTTGAAACATGATTTGTTTGTATATTATTACTTGTTAAAATTTCGCTTACCTTATTAGGGGAAGTAAAATTTCCAATATTATCCATCAAAAACTTATTGATATTATCCAATGTGAAAGCATCATTTGGGAAGTATTTATCTGATATATCTCTTTGCAGAATTGTTTCATAAACATTTTTAATATAATTTAAACGATCCTGTTCATTCTTAAATTGATAGGAGCCAGCTAAGCCACCATTAATCAAATAATCCTCTAAACAACCCCCATTCTCTTTTTTATGGTATTTACAATACTCTTTATAACTAAAAGGAAAGACAGGTACATCTAAAAATCGACCAGTGAAAAGCGTTGCAAGATCCGAACTTTGCAAAAAAGCATTTGAACCAGTTAAATAGATATCAAACTTTTTGCTATTGTATATACTATTAACTGTTTTCTCAAAATTCTTACACATTTGCACTTCGTCGATAAACAGATAGTTTTTAAATTCTTTTTTATACTTTTCAAGAATGTAATCATTCAGATTTTTATAATTATTCAAAGGCTCGTATTTCAAATCGCTAAAATCAATAAAAATAATATTTGCCTTATCTTCCGTTTTTACTTTACCAATAAAACTTTTAAGTAGTTCCGATTTTCCGCTACGGCGAATTCCGGTAATTATTTTAATTTCACTTGTATCCTTGATACCGTATAAGCGGTCTATATAGCTATCTCTTTCTATTAGTTTCATATATACCTTTCGAAACTTTAAACTTTTTTAACTTTCGAAACCAATTATATTATAACTAAATTTAGTAAAAATTCATTTTAAATTTAAAGTTTACAAACTCAGTAGCCGTAGCGTTTGCCGTTTTCGCGTTTGATTGCACCCTTGTCAGAAAGCGATTTTGTTAGAGTCTTGACGGTCCGAGGCGAACGGCCGATCTTCTTCGCAATTTCCTCTTGCTTGATTTCTGGATTCTTGCGCACCTGCTCTAAAACTTGAAGTTCAAGCATGGTTAACTCATTTGCTGCTGGCGGCTCAACATCGAAGTGTTTAGCTATAACTATGTTGTTAACGTGGATATCGCGGTTGTGTAATTCGTTCTTCGCACCAAAAATCAAGTTCTCCAAAAACTGCTCCAAATAATACGAAGTTGGCTTGATGCCTTCCGCAGGATTTTCGTAATTCGCGCGAACTAAAGCGTTGCGAAAATATCACGAATGCTTTTCGAACATATCATTATTGATGTAGTCAATTCCAAAACTTTGCAGATACTTAATGAGAAAAACCGCAGTTGCGCGGGTGTTTCCTTCACCAAAAATATGAATTTGCCACAGGTTTGCAACAAACTTTGCAATGTGCTTCAAAAATTCTTGCGCTTCCATAACCTCAAAGTCAAAATTTTTCTCTTCCTCGATATCATAATTAATTGTGTCGCGAAGACTATAAACCGATCCGTACTGAACGGTGTCGCCATTTAGAACCCATTCACTTTTCG
>JAUNQF010000012.1:0-26815 GCA_030536315.1 Coriobacteriia bacterium | reverse complement strand
GGTTCTGGAGTGTTGAATCACTCATCTTTGTCAATCATGGCGCCTCCTATCGCGTAAAAGTGAGTATACTACACTTTGCGCCAAAGTGCAACCAAAGTGCAACGCTACGGATATTTCTTTTATTTTTTTATTATTGAAATTAACTGCTTGCCTGCCGGGCAGAATATACTTTTTCGCATTTTATTTAATAATATTAATTATTAAATAGAAATCGAAAAAATATATTCTTGGCGCGGTCGCCTTAAGACCACTATAAAAAAATAAAATAAATATCCTACGCTAACCTAATAAGGAAAAGGCCGGGTGTTTAGTCCGGCCTAATTTGAGGTTTTTATGAATCAATAGGGCCTGTCCCTATTGATTCAAGGTTACTTGATGCGGGCGTGTTTGCCGCGGAAGCGACGTCGGAAGCCGAAGGCCGCCAGTGCTGGCAAGGTTAAAGCAACAGCAGCAGCTGCGCCTTCGCCACCATCCTCCTGTGGAGGAAGCACAGGGTCAACTTTCGGATCAACCGGATCTACAGGATCAACCGGATCAACCGGCTCAACCTTTGGATCTACCTCTGGAACATCACCAGCATCTTCCTTAGCTTTTTCATTATTAGAATTTTGGGCAAGCAAAATGTCTGCTTCAGGAACAACAGAAGCAACAAAAACATGCTCTACATCGGCCGAAGTAATATTTGTCCAGGTTCCTGCAGAAGGAGAAATTTCTGAACCCAAATAAGCTCAATTCACAGTATTGCCTTCTCCAGGATTATCAACATAATAAATTTCGCTGAAGCCAGTTACAGGGTCTTCGATGTGTAACTTATTCTGCATATCCACATAAAAATGCGCACATTCAGTTTCGCCATTATAAACTAGCGCTGTACCCTGACAAGAAGAATCCACCAAATCGTTCGTCTTGCTTATAGGATATCCACCATCAGCATAAATATGGGATCCATTTTGTCGATAATAATCATACAAATAAGAATCAAGGTCGAATCGTACGAAGTCACTCGCAACATCTTGAACAGTTACTGCTCCAACAGCGGATAGGAAGTCAGTGGTTTCGGTAACATGCGCTTGACATAAATTGGCATTTGTATCGTGATAATAAATATTTAACTCGTAAGCATACGCATGGTCCGAACTACCCATCTGGTAAGCCTTTTCACTACCATCATACATTGTTAAAACAATCCAATCACTTGTGCCTCGCCACTTAATTGAAATATTTTGCAGGCTAGATAACTGGAACTGAGTCTGACTGTCTGAGAAGTTAAGCAATTTTGGATACTTGCTATACAAAGGAACGGTGATTGCTTCAACCCACGAAGCAACAATCGTGTTGTTATCCTCAACTAGGCTTGACATCTCTTTGCCAGTTGGAAGCTCTCATGATTGAAGCATATGACCAGCGTAAGACAAGCGCTTGTCCTCCATATTCCAAGCACGAAGAACCATTTCGAAAGTTGTGCCGCTAGCAACATTTGTAGTGTAAGCGTGATCGTCAACTTTCGACCAGCCTTCTGGAACCCATCCTTCGTTGACAGTTCCGTTACCTAAAGAAACATTCACAGTTACGCTTGAATTAGAAGAAACAGGTGTAATTTTTGTAATGAAACCACTAATTGTTGTCGAAGTATTTTTGGTCATTTGAACAGGATTTGCTTCGTCCTTTAAATAAACATTTCAATATGCAACTTCATATCCGTCGGTTCCAGTAGAATCAATTTGAATTGAAGTGTCGTAATCCAGGCTCGAACCTTCATCGTGGAGACCAGGCTTTGTTACCGAAGGCGAAGCGAAGTAAATCGAATTGTTTTCGTCAACCGAAACAACAGTGCCGTTTGCGTCGAATGGAACATCTAAATCTCCAGTGTGCGAAACGCTAGTATGCGACCCGGCTTCGACAGTTGCAGTGTATCCGAATTTAGGAACCAAGTTGCTAAAGGCACCGTAAACTTCTTCGTTGTCTTTTACAAGATCTAATGGCATAAGCATACCGCCAGAACTTAAAATGTCCATTATAAATAGGTTGTTATACCAGCCTAAAACCTTGACGGGTCCATATCCATCAACTGAATAAGTTGCCGAATTCCACTGTCCTTTTAGGTCGCCGTAAGTAGTGTGCGAAGCAACGGCCGAATTTGTGTAGGTGTTTGTTGTGGCGTCATAAGTTCAGCCAGAAGGTGGATTTGTCACGCTAACTTTGTCATTGAAAGCTACCGAAACAGAACTTGTATCCGGCGAAATAATTGGCATGAAACTTGCAACAATCTTTGCAGAATCAGTTACCGTAAGCTCGTCGCCATCTTCCATAACAGTTCCGCTTCCATCTTCGTTAATTAAATTCCAATTTGTAAATTTGTATAACGAAGCTAGGCTAGGATCGTAAATAGCTGGAGTCATGTTGATTGTCTGTTTGCGTCCGCTTAACATTAAAGTTACGCTTAACGTGGTCTTGTTCATTTTACAAACCATGCTAGTGCCTGTTGGAACAGCCAATGCAATGCCACCTGGAAGATCCATTGTTTCGCCAGAAGCATCTAGCAAAATTCCACCAATAAATTTGTCTGGATAAACGCATGGAACAGCCAAAACCTGAATAACATAATCAAATTGCGGATAAAAAGTTACGTCTTCAGGAATTACCATGCCTTGGTCGTCGTCAGTGCCAGTGCCTCATTGTTGAAATACTTTTTCAGCATCCATTGTGTATGGGTTATTGTATTTATAGGTAATTCCAGAATCTGGCAACGCAGACATAACTCCACTAATTGTTATGCCGTGATTAAATTCTTTTGTGTAAACCGAGTCGTCTACTTTAGTCCAACCTTTAGTTGTGAAATAGTTGTAGATTGCTTCGTCAGTTAGGTTGGCGTCTTCGAAATTCGCAGTAATTGTGTGAGTGGATTCGGGGGTATAAATTTCGACATCAATGTCATACGAAGAGCAAACTTCTTCATTGCCAAGATTAATTGAAACAGCTCCATATGCAGGCGAATAATTTGCGTAATAAACAACGTCCTTGCCTTCTGGAGTTGTAGCGCTAACTTTAGCCATGTAGCCAGTTGCACCTTCGTCAGTCGACCTAATTTCGAGGCGTCTTACCCACGAAGGAATTTTGTCCCCCGAATTTAAAGTGACAGGGTCAAAGTATGTTGTGTATTCTTCATCATAACCCTTAACCGAAGCAACCTTGCTTGTGTCGCTCCAGCTTACCTTGTTAACGGTAAAAGTGCCAGCTGGAATTGGGGTAAAACGAGGATAAGCTTCTCCAGTGTCAACATCTATCCAAGTTCTGTATGACTCCCAGAATCTGTTAAAATCAGCGGGTTCGCCCTGGCATACAATTGGAGCCTCGTTAGTAATTGTTTCTAAAACATTATTGCTAAATGCGGTTTCGCCGTCGCTCCATAGTTCGATATTCGCAAAAATTCCACTAGGTAAAGTTATTTCTTTTAAGGAAGTTAGGTTTGCAAACATATATTTAACGTCAGAAATTGTGTTCCAACTTAAATTTTCCAAGCCTTCAATTTGTGTAAGCTCTTTCATGTTAGAGAACATGTAACTAATTTGTACCAATGGAAGGCTTTTCATGGATTCATCAATTTTTGCAGTTGTGAAATTTTCCCTTACAGTTTCAAGATTCCATGAGGCCTCGTCTTCGAAAACGAGGGTAGGTTTGCTATCGGTTCCCTTATATTCAACAACTGTATATTGGCTTTGGTCGTAATCAATTTTGTCGTAGGTGAACAAAACTTCGTTGCTTGAGGTGCTATAAACAGCCTTGAAAGTTGGTGCTTCCCAATCGGCATACAAGGTTACTGTGTCTTCGGTGACTGTAAATGTTGTGCCGAAGTCATAATGGAAGCCGCTTCCATCCGCTTGAGTGTTCCAACCAGTTGCAGGTTCGCCTGACAAAGTACCAGTGTATGTTGCAAGCGGAGTGGTTTCTCCGTATTTGACGGTTTTCGAAGCAGGGGCATCGGTGCTTCCGCCGTTTTTATCGTAAACGATGGTGCAATCTTTTAGGTCGAACGAGGCCGAAAAAATTGTTACGGCAGAAATTGTTTTCTCGCTACCTGGGGTAATTGGTTCGCTGTTTGCACTTCATGCTTGGAATACATAATTGTTTGCAGTGTCGGCGTAAGCAACAACATCCTGCCAGTGACAACCGTCATAAACGGAAAGGATTGTGTTGTCTTCGTTATTTACGAAGTACTTGCCGGCGCCAGGAACAACAGCAACAGTTCCGTCGTAGCTAACCGATCCGTTTTCGCCAGCAACAAAAGCAGTGTTAATGGTGTCTTGGTCTTCGTAAGCCAAATTCAAGGAAAGAACCTTTTTGCCAATGAGCGACTTTGCAACGTCGGCAGTCATGTCTGTTTCCATACGAACATAAGCAGTGCCATTACCTTCGATGTAGCGAGCGTGCTCAAGAGATTTCGAAACGCCATCAGCTGGTCCATTATAAATAAGGTCGTCATCACTAATTTCAGGCTCGTTTGACAAATAAACAGTCCAGTTGCAGCCGCCGTCATCAATGCCATCCTCTTTTGTGGCACTTACAGCGTTAAACTTGAAGAAATCGGCGTCTGTATTTGTGACGCTGAACTCTTCGATGCTAACTGTGCCAGTTTCTTCGTCAACAACAGCATTAATTTCGCCTTTGCTCGGAACAACTGGACCGTTGCTGGTTGCGCGGTCGTTGTTTTGAGCGATTGCGTTGTTCGAGGCCATGCTAACCATTGTGGTCGAAAGCAAAATTGCGAAGACGGCGCCAATAATTGCGAGCGCGATTGGCGATTTTGCAACTTTGCCAGCTGCCGAAGTCCTTGATGCCGAGACATGAGCTCCCACATAAGCATGAGCCTTTTTTGCCTTCCACATTCTCAACATTACGAACGAAGCAGCAGCCACGCACAGCAACATCGCCACGATGAAAAACATCGCATCGCCGGTTTGAGCTGCGTTGACGAGCTCGCCTTCGCCACCGCCACCTGGTGTAGGCGGAGTAGGCGGAGTTGGGGACGAGGAAACAAAATTAATAACAGTCTGTAAATCCATAACTACCTCCAAATATTAAATTGTGTCGAAAAAATTAGGGCGCTTGACAGCCCTTCTAATGACTATTCTAGCAGTTTTTATCCATTTGTAAAGAACTCTAGAAATAAATCAAAATAAAAAATAATGAAACGGGAATGAAATGCCAGTGCCCCCGACCCCAAGAAGGGGAAGAAAAAAGGGCGGGGTTATGGCCCGCCCTTTGAGGGTGAAATGAGACCAGGTCTTAAATTACCCTTTTCGGAAGAAGGTGAATTCCAACGGGGTGTCTGGGATGAGGGCTTCCTCATCCTCAGGGTCATCCGCTGGGGTTTGTTGTTCTTCCTCACTTGGAGGGTTGTCTATTTCAGGTGTGTTGTCTGCTAACTTTACCACCTCAGCCTTAATTGAGACGTAATTCTGTCCTCCGTATTTACGTCAATCGTCTAAAGTGTATCATGTAGAAGGCTTAAGCGGAATTCCATCAGGTGTATACCAGCCTTTAACAGTATAATCGCGAATTCCAACAGTAAACTCTAAGGTAGTTCCCCATTGCGAAGCACAAACCTGAACGTCAAGTTTACTTGAATCATTAGAATTAACCTTTACCTTAATATCCTTATATGAGTT
Organism: Coriobacteriia bacterium; assembly: GCA_030536315.1. Taxonomy (GTDB): domain Bacteria; phylum Actinomycetota; class Coriobacteriia; order Coriobacteriales; family Eggerthellaceae; genus Equivita. The sequence continues at coordinate 21,149 of JAUNQF010000012.1, read as the reverse complement.
AATATATGGAATCAAATAATTTGGATATTCAGATTCTGGCCATCCAGTAAAGCTAAGCTTCTCACCGCTCGTTCCTACAATTTGGAATAAGCCTAATGAAGTGTCTTTTTCGAGGCCAACATTATAGATTGTTGTACCATAACCGCCTTGTGTTAATTCTCCTTTTGCTAACATAGATTCCAATTCATAATAGTTAACAGTCCTACCCAATGATTCAACGTATCAATTATATTGATCGTATTTTAATTCCTTAGAAAGGTACAAACTTAGTTCACGCATTTGACTATTATGTGCAAAGTAGGCACCAATCTGTTTTAAGTCTCCAGAATTAGGGAAGAAAAATCCATCAGGCTCTACCACCATACCACCCAAATCAACAGCTTGAAGATTGTAGCATTCTCTAAAAGTATCTTTGAATTTAACATTGTATTTCTTCTTAGGATAAACCTCTTTGTTAAACTTAACAGTCCTTAAACTTCTACAACCAAGGAATGTCATTCCCATTTCTTCTAATTTGTCTGTCTTCATATATTCAAGACCCTCGATTTCTTGAAGAGCCTCACAATAAGTAAATCACATGGTCATTGAAACAGGGGCGTAATTTTGTACACTTTGGTCAAATACAATCTTTTGTACAGGTCTTCCTTCAACGCCTCATTCCTTCTGCCATGGGCCAGTGTTGTCAAGAGAGCCAATCCTCTCATTATAAGGCCATACATAAGAATCTGTATACGAAGCAAGTGGGCAATTTTGAATTTTGCCATAATAGAAAACAGCAGTGCATAGCGGGTTGGGGTTGCTATAATCAATTACCTGATTAGCATCAAATACAGCTCTCATTTCAGTGTAGTCATACATTATCTGAACAGGATCACTTGTGGTCAATTCTACCCAGTCTCCACCAACAGGCAATGTTTGACCTCCGTTGCAGACCCATTTATAGAACGAAGCATCACTGTACCTTGACGTATCACAAGTATAGTCAATGGTCTGAGGGTTCTCAATAAGAACACCATTTTCTTCATGTTTTACCGAAAGTTTCTTGTTGCTCTCAACCTTAACAAAAGTCCTTCTGGAATTTGTGTCATACATATAATTTTTAGGAGCAAACATCTCAGGCATAACAGGTTCACCAATGTTCTTGTCGGTGGTTTCAACATTAAAAAACATGAGTCTTGCATAAGTACCATAACCTGTAGAAGGAGAACTAATCATATCTAATGAATACGAATACTCTGTTCCAACCTTAGCGTATTGAAGGTTTTCGGCATAACCCATTAAATAATTCATGGTAATGCATATGTCTTGACCAATAGTAAACTGCTTTAGTGATGTGAGGTTTGCAAGCATACCACTGACATTCTTTGTGTCATTAACTTTAAAGTTAGTTAAATCAACCGAAGTCAAGCTTTCACATCCACTGAACATGGTACAACACACTGTATTGTATCTTGAACTAAACCTTGAAGTATCAATATTGCTTAACTTCGAACAACCATAAAACATATACTCATAGGTGTCAACCATCTCAGTATTTCATGAACTAATGTTAAGGCTTGTCAATTTATTGGCTCATTGGAACATACATTGCATGGTAGTAACATTCGAGGTGTCAAACATAGACAAATCAAGCGAAGTTAACGATCTACAATTACCGAACATAAAGGCCATATTTGTAACGTTTCCTGTATACAAATTAGACAAACCTTCAATGCTGGTAAGTTCTGTAAACTCTTCGAATCAGCTATATGTAGACATCAAATTTACAAGCTTACCAAAGTTTGAATCAAAAACAATCTTTTGCGCCTTTGAGAAATTAGAAAATATATAACGTTGGTCATAATTATCTACAGGCACCTCCATAGAACCAGCAGCATCTGGATATTTATCTTTTATTTCTTCTTTAGGCAAGTAATCAAAATACAAAGTTCTAGATTTATCTTCCTTGCTTTCAACATAAATTGCAAACGGCTGAATATTAGGTGTAGAATCAAAGTTTGCTATGAATTCAGGCGCTTTGTAATCTATCTCAGTTCATGACAAATTAGCCGTTAAAGGCTCACCCTTATAAGAAAATCCAGACCAATTATTGCCGCCTTTTTGATACGTAACCATAAAGGCGTCATACGAATATATAGTTGAGCCCTCAGTAGTACCAATCTTAATTTGCAAATAACCACGAGCGTCTGTACCATATTGAACGCTGAAGGCAGGGTCCATTGGCAAGTAAATATTCTTTTTCATTTTTACTTCGCCTTTTCCGTCACCTTTAATGTTAAGTAGGCTACTTGCGTCAACCCTAACATATGTGCCAGGAACAGAACCAAGGCTATAAAAACTATTGTAAACTTCGCCGGTATAAGACATTCATTCGTAATCCTGACCGTCTAAGCCGGATTTGTCATCGAAGGTAGATTCTCAAGTCTCTCCAAAAATTAACTTCGAAGGCATACATTTGAGGAATGTCTCATCAAACCTTGTCTTGTCTTGAACAGTCCTTAGGCCAGTAAAGTCAATTACAACATTCTTCGCACAATCTTGGAATGCATAACTCATATCTACAACGCTAGTTTTATCACTGGACGAACTTCCGCTAGCGAAGAACTTAATGCTGCTGGCATTTACGCACTCCATATATGTGCCTACAAACGAAGTAACCTTCCATGGGTTCAAGGCTGATAAGTCAAATTCTTCAATACCAGCAAAGTATGCGAACCAGTAATCCAAATAAGTGAAGCTGTTATATTTGAAGTTGTCACTAAATGTGATGGTTCTTACATCCTTAGCATATACATTCCATGGAACAGCTTCGGCCTTTTCGTAATGACCATCAGTTTCAATGGTTCCTGTTCATGGAGTTGGTTCTGGCGCTTCGCCCATGGTAAATGAAAGTGTACGTGAACCTTCATCAAAAGACCAAATTGGAACATCGCCTGTAAAGTAAGCCTTTAAGGTATAATTAGAATATTCTATAAGTTGATATGGTTTACCAACTTCAAGCTCAGTCTCTACACCGTCTACAAGAATCTTTCAACAAACAAAATCTCCATGAAGTTCTTCTTTTTCTGTGTGAGTATAAACACCAACTCTTCCAGATACATCAGAAGTAACTTTTACGCTTCCATCTGCCTGAACTTCTACAGTAGCTGTTGCATCATCAAAATGGAAAAATCTAAATGTGTAATTATCAGGGTCCGAAACATAATTTGCAGTACCCCACGATTCGTTATTAGATGTGAACATTAATTCAGCTGGCATAGTTCCTTTTATGAAGGTACCATAAATTTTGTCTGTCTTTTCATCATAGTTTTTATAAGGAAGCTGATAAATGGTGCGAGCATCCGTCGTGCCAGTAGCCTCTCCATAAAATCATGGGTTCTCTAACAATGCCATTTGAGCACCGCCAACTGCAACCATGCGCGATATGTTAACGTCTAAGGAACTATCATAGTGAATTTCCTGAATACCTTCAGTTGACCCAGTTTGAGTAATATAGTAGTTCATCATTCCGGTATAAGTGTAAGTTGTGTAGTAGCCAAACAAGACATCAACATATTGATTATCAAATTCCTGAATATCTAGATGCATATTTGTCAAATCAAATGACCTAAGGCTTCTCAAGTACGTAGCAACGTAGCGGTTTTCGTCGCCGATGAATACCATACCACTATTAAGATCACGAGCAGAACACATGAACCTTGCATCCTTAATTGAACAGCTTGGGTCAAAATTAAGTTTAAACCTAACAAGATTATTGCACCCAAAGAACATATACGAGATGTCTTCGGCGGCCTTAACTACAAAATTAGGACGCCCATAACTAGTAGCCATGGCTGTATCTTGAAGTTCTGTATTATAGGCAAACATGTAAGACATGTCTTTTACGTTAGCAGTGGTAAAGTTTGACCCGCCAATATCCAAAGACTTTAACGAACAATCACTAAACATACCCTTCATGGAAACTACATTGCTTGTATTAAAGGACGAAGTAGTCATTAAATTCGAATTAATTCTTATTGAGCTCGCCTTTAGACCAGAGAACATATAGCTCATGTTTGTAACTTTTGTTGTGTCAAAACTTGCAGGGAACACAAAGGCCATTTCAGTTGGAGTTAGGTCATATTCTCCAGAATCTGCAAACATATAAGACATATTTGTAACTTTTGAAACATCTAAGTTCTCTAGAATTGTTGTTAGAGCATTCTCTTTTGAATGAAGGAAATGACATCCATAGAATGTTCTTACCATGCTTGTAACATTAGTAGTTGTAAATTTGCTATTTGTTTCTTCACTGCCAAAATTTATACCATTTAATTTATACAAGTTAGCAAACATTCCATCAATGTTTTTCAAATTATGCTCTAGGTCAAAACCGGAAAGATTAATCATCTCATAACTTGCATCATTGTTCTTTCTGTTATAGAAAGTTTGATAACCGCCGAACATATATTGAACATTTGATATGTGCGAAGTATTAATGTTCTCAAGGCCAGTAATTGCGTCATTATATTGAAGTGGGAAAAGAGTCATACACTTAGGCTTTCCGTCCTCATAAGCATAAGCAGGAATAAACCAGCAAGACAAGCTTTGCAAGTTAGTGTAATTCTTAAACGATGGCTTAATATTTATCATTATATTGGAAGGGTCAACGTCAAAATTGGTAGCCTTTTCGAATATTTCACTACTTCAATACGGCTTGTTGTGGTCATCGCCACTAACACCAGTCGATTCACCAAATTTATATCAAGAAGGAAGCGAATAGTCAGTTGTTACATCCGCAACTTCAAAGACATGCATCGGTGTGCCACCAAGTTCTTCATCAAGTTTACCAATTTCGTATTCCTTATCATCATAAACGAAATTCATTACTGCATGTTTATTACCGTTTGTGTCTTCAACACATGTATAAACATTTTTAGCTGTTGGACCATCTTCCTCAACGAAATTAGCCCGAACTCAAACTTGATCATCTTCGGCAAGGTTCTGATAAGTTTCATCGAAGTTGTAAGTAAGCATTTCGCCTTCGCGAGATTCTGGTTTTGAAATTGTCCAGTTACTGAACCTATAACCATCCATTGGAACAGCAGTAATGGTTGTGTTGTCCAAAGTAATAGTGTTAATTTCATTCGAATTAACCTTAAGCCTTGCAGTATAAATGTAGTCATAATTATACGAATCTACAGGACCTTTTTTATCAACCATAAATTTACCATATTCAGCATTATTCGAAGTAACATGAACAGTGCTGTCATCCGGAATTTCGCGAATAAATGTACCGGTTAGCACAGGGTCGTTTGTACTTGTAGGTTCTTCATCAACAGAATAAGGAATGTACGAAGCCGGGATAGGATCATCGTAACCAGCAACATTATCATTTACCCAATATGTCATTTCTGGCTGTTGCCTTTCTGCATTTCAAGAATACAAACCAGACATATAGAAATTCAAGGTCCATCCTTCAATCTTAAAATACTTAGTGCTGTTATATTGCGAATAAGTTTGAATTTTTCCAAGACGAACACAGTCATTAAACATGTCTAGAGCATACTTAAATGGCTCCGTATTTTCTTTTCTGCTTGTTGTAACATTAGTGGTATCAAAGCTACGAAGATCAAGCGACTTCAAGTGCGAACATCCATAGAACATACCATCCATGTACTTAACTTTACTTGTGCTGAATGTTTTAATTCCATCAATAGCATCTTCGTCAACAGGAGTATTCTTGCCCAAAGATTCGCAATTTAAGAACATGTTCTTCATATTGTTAGCACTTGCAGTTGCATTTGAAGCAAACTTAACGGTTTCAAGCGCATTGCAGTTTGTAAACATATTCGAAAAATTTCTCATATGCGACAAATCAAGAGTGCTTAAATCAAGATTTGTGATTGAACTACCGCTCCATCCAAATTCATCTGAATAAGTTAACGAAGGATCATGGGCTCAACCAGCAGGCATTGCATCGTTAATTAATTCTTCGCCAAAGTCAAGAAGCATATCAAAAACAGACCTTACTACCAAAGGTTCTTTCCCGCCCTGGAAATAATAATATGACTCAAATTCAAAGGAATAGAATCCACCAAAGGCATATTCAGCATGGCTTAAGCATTCAGTATTAACATTTTGGAAGCCGTCGACCAGGTTGCCGTCTTCGGTTCTGCTCTTGAAATATTTAAATGGTTGTCTGCCGGTGCTGTCTGCCATAAACCAACAAGCAATACTTGAAAGTTCATCGTACTTCTTAAACGAAGAATCAAATATGACAGTTTCAGCATCTATGCCTAAATAGACATTTTCATACTTAGGGTCAGCAATAACTTGCGTTGGAATGGCCTCAGCTTGCTGGCCAAACGAAGCGTAATTTTCCTGGATTGTCTTTGCAGCAATTTCTCCACCAGGTGCCTTTTCTTGTTTAGCAAGCTTATAATACCAGGCAGGAAGCTTCATTTCACTGGTCCAAGTACCGTAAGTTGCATCTCTTACACAAGTATAACCAGTGTCATAGATTGGCATTACAAGGCCTTCTTCTGAATGGTCAAGCTTGTCATCATAGAAGGTTAACGTTCTATTAGTTTCGTTATAAACAGCTTTTGGAATATTAGATGTGTCTCCAAACACAGCCTTAATTTGAACTTCGGCATCGGTGCCTTCGTAAGTTGGAAGCTTGCTATGAACACCAGTTTCTTCAATCTTTTCACCGTTAACCATCCAGTACTTAAGTTTATTTTCAGTACCAATAGGGGTTGGAGTAATAAACGTATTGTTAACCTTTAGGACATTTGTTTCGCTATTTAAGCTATAACTGAAGCTGTTAACAAAATTCATATCCTCCGAAGGACTGATGCTACCCTTTGTGGCATCGTTAACAACAAATGTAATTTTTTGCTGAGCAATTTTGCTTGGGTCTCGCTCAATTGTACCAGTATCTGTAAAATCAACATACTGCTTACCATTATCTTGGTTAATTGGGAAGCTGTTAAGTGAAATTTGTGTCCTAATTGTGGTTCCTTCTTTAGTATTCTCAACAAAATACCATGGATTATCTACATTTTCATCTAAGCCACATTTATCAACATTGTCATTAATGTTTCCGTTTCTGTCAGGCCAATTTGAACCTAATGTTAGCTTACTTAAGTTAGTGCAGCCCTTAAACATATAGCAAAAACCGTGTATTTGGTTTCCGTTTTTGTCTCATCCCATGTTAAGAACATTGCTACCTGAAAACTGTGAAAGGTTTATAGACTCAATGCTTGAACAACCATCAAACATATGAATACATAAACTTGAGTTTTTAGTTTGATTTTTTGCGAATTGCAGATTTTCAACTTCCTTTAAGCTTTCACAACCCTGGAACATATATGAATAGGTAAATGGTATAGTTTCACTGCCAAAATATTCTTCAGACTGCCCAAGTGTTCTTGAAAGCCTTACTTTTGTAAGTCCTGTAGCATTACAAAACATGCCCATATAATTTCTTAAATAATGAACTTGTTCGCCTTCAACAATTTCACTGTCAAAACTGGTTAAATCAAGATAATCAAGACCAGCGCTGTGCATCTTAGATGAGCCATAAGTATCATTTGCATGTAAATTACTCTCGAGTACCGAAGCTAAATCAATGTCTTGACCACTCCTAAGATTATTGAATGCAGCATATTCGTATGCTATGCCAAAGTTTAAACCTCCAAACATACAGCATACAGAATCCATGTAAGTCATTTCTCTAGTGCAGATGTTTCCGAATCCGCTAAACGATTCATAAGGGTGAACACCATAAGAATCACCAATGAACCACATAGCCATACTTTTTAGATTGGTCATATTTTTAAAGCTTCCGTCAAATATGACATTCTTTGCTTTTGGAACTTTCGATTTAACGTCAAGGCTTATTGTTGATGTGGTTAGATCTGGACCTTTTGGAGTGCGTCCTGCGTTGTCTTCTCCAACAGAGATTCCGCCGCTGTTAGGAACATATAATTCTCCATTAACATAAATACTATAGTCGTATCATTCTGGCAGTACAGGTACAGGACTGATTGTAGTTGCTGGGTTAATTGCAAATACTTCGGTACCTGGATGAGATTCATGATCACAGTAGAAGGTTAGGCTTTCAGTGTCTTCGTTATATACTGCCAAAGGCATTTCACGGACATATGTACCAGGGCCATATTCTCTTGGAATTTGTTCACGAGTTACAGGAGTACCTTCAATATACCATTGTTCACCTGGAAGGTACGGACAATATTCAGTTTCTCCAAAATTAAGAAGAATGTCCCAACCGGAACCGACTTTTATTGAATATAAAGTTTCGCATTCATAAAGCATATGGTCTGTGTTTGTACCGGTCTCATTAACTGGGTTATAAGGTTTGGTGACAAACTTGGAGAGGTCAAGTTCCGTTAGTGAATCACAGCGATTAAACATTCATTCATAGCTAATGCTCTCATCGTCTCCTGGATTCTTTGTACCAATAGAAGTGTCATGAATATTAATTGACTTTAATGAATAGCAGTTATTGCAAAAATCGTAAAAATTACTTGTATGTGAGCCAAACAAAGGACTGTTAAATGTAATTGTCTTTAATGCCCTACAATCATAGAACATTGCACAAGCATCAGTAACAGCAGAGCCAAAATTACCATTTAAGTTAACATTCAATAAGCTCTTGCAAGCAGCAAACATGCTGTTTGTTGTTGTTGTGTGTTCTGCAAACTTAATTGGGTGTTCTTCGCCTTCAGCTGGCTGGTCTGGAAGCTTAACTTCTTGAAGTTCTAAGCAGCCCATAAACATTGCGTATGTTTGTGTTAGTTTTGGAGTATTTCATGTTGACAAGTCAATTGTTTTTGGCGAAGTATTAACGCTTGTAATTTGTTTTCCATCATACTTATATTTCATGCTCGCAAACATGCCGTTTGTACTTTCAATGTTTTCGGTATAGACATTTTCAAGACCTGTAATGGACTCAAGATGTCTATTGCTAGTAGCATCATCAGGAATCACCATTCCTCCGCCAATGTTTCCTCCAATGCTTGCAAACCAAATAGCAGTACTCTTCAAATTCTTAAAATTCTTAAAGCTTGGCTCAAATACTATGTTTCTAAAATCTTGTGCGAATTGAGGAAGAGCATACCCATAAAAATTAGTAAACGAATACCACTTTGGAACTGTCATGGTATCTAAAACTGGGTCTCCGTCTTCGTCAATTTCTAACTTAGTTTCTTCAATAACCGGATATACGCCATTTGCTGATTCCTTAGTACTTAATTCATAATAGTCTTCGGTGTATGAGAAGACCAATTTGTCGTCTGTCTTTTGGTATTCGGCAATTGGAGTTGCAAAGTGCGCGATATAAACAGCTTCTTGGTAGGCTCCACTAACCTTTTGAGGAACAAAAGCCTTGTCCGCAAACGAGTCATCAGCAACAACAGTTCCAGAATCAATTAGTGTGCCTTTTTCGTCATAACTACCAAGAGTCCAATTTAAGAAGTAATACTTAAAGTCGTGTTCGCCTTCAACAACTTCCAAATGGTCTTGAACAACAGTTGCACCCTTTGCGCTACCAGTAATTGGCAAAACTTCTTCGTAGAAAGTTGCTACTGGTTTAGCATCGTCTGATTCTTCGACTGGGGCAACTAAACCTGTGTGGTCGCCATCGGCACTAAAGTCTTGCAATATGGTGTATGTGATTTTAACTTCTGGTTTTTCCTGGAAATAAGCAGTAAATGTAGTTTCGCCAGAAATTTGAACCGGATTTTTCCAATCGCCCGTAACGGAGCTTACTGTCCATTTATCAAAATGGTAGCCATCGTTAGCAACTGGAGTGTATGTTTTGAAAATGCTTTCTGTTCCGTCAAAAGGTGTCAAGCTAAATTCAACAACGTCTGTTTCGGCATTTCATCTTGCCCATGTAAAGTGGTCAAGAACTGTCTTACTTGTGTTGCTGTCAACAACCTTACCGCCAAGTTCTTTATCAACTGCAGCGCTGACATTATATGTGCAAATTACAAATTGAGCATTCCATGTGGAATCTGAATTTGCAGCAATTGTTCCGGTTTCGTCAAGATCCCATTTGTCAAATTTGTATCCTTCAACAGGAGCTTGAATTGGGTTAACCGTTTCTGTCTTTGTTTCTGGTGTGCCGCTGTCATCTGGGTCAGTTTGCCATGTGAACTTAATAGCGCCGGTTTGCTGACCTTGCGCATCCTTTACTAATTCATAAGTTGCTCCGGCTCTTGCAACGTAGGTCGCTTTTGCAGGATCAATTGTTCCGTGTTCGTCAGCTGCAAAAGTTATTGTCATTGTGTTAATGCTAAATACAGCGTAAAGCGAAACATCATCGCTAATAGTTCCACCTGTAGTGGCTTTGCCGTCTTTTCCAACGGTCCATTTTTCAAAGTGATAGTTAGTTGCCGGACGAATTGTTACAGGGGTTTCTGCTCCAGTTCGGCCGTTTTTAACAACCAACGTTCCGTTGTCGATTACTGTATATGTAGAACCAATTGGAATGTCATTTACAGCAGAGCTGTTAACTGTACCCTTGGCATCGTTGCGAGAAACAAATTGAACGTTTCCTGTTGAAACCTTAAATGAACCAATGAACATTGTGAGGCTTTCGGTCAGTGTGCCTTCGTCATCAACATTTCAACCGGTGAATTCGTTGTTGTCTTTTGCAACCGGGGTAACTGTTATGCTTGCTTCGGTAGCGCCTGGTTCAGTAATGCTAAGAACATTATTAGTGATTTTCCAGGCTGAACCATAAGCAACGCTTTGTTGAGCAGCACCACCTGTAATAGTTAAAGTTCCAAGTGACGAATCGCTAGAAACGAAGTATGCGTCAACCTTGGCAGATTCAAACACCGCCCTGTAATTTGCGCTTACATATATATTGTTAGTGCGCGCTGGTGTAAATGTTGCACTTTCTGAAACTTTTGTCCAAGTACTTGCTGGGCCTTCAACTTCCCACTGCTTAAACGCAACACCTTCTTTTGGAGTTGCAGTAACAGCAGCTGGATTTCCCGTAACTGCTTTAACAGTTTCTGTACTTTTCGAAACTGAGCCCTGGCTTTCATCGCAACTATAATTTAATGTTGCATCTAGCTCATCGTAAATTACATATACAGGGTCAAGATCTGCTGTTCCCATTGTAATTGTAATTGAACTCTCAGTTTCTGGGTTGCGAAGTGTATAACCCTTAGTTGTTAGGTCTGGAGAATTAAATGTTTGCTGTGATCCTTCTGCAAGGGTTCCTATTATCGGGTTGTTTACAGCTTCGTAGTTGCCTGCTGAAATTTCGCGAACATAATGGATTTGGTATGAATGCGAGCCTTCAGTAGATGCTACCCAGTGTGCATATAAGTTTTCAATGCTTAAACTAACTGGAGTAGTATCTGTAATTTGACTACCCCCAATGTCTTCAGTAAACCAACCAACAAAGTTGTTGTTTGAAAGGGTAGGAATCTGGGCAGGTACTTTGTATGTTTGACCATATGTTTGAGTAATTTCTGGATCTTCAGCTCCTCCACTCCATGAACCACCATTTGCTTTAAAGGTAACCGGCACAGTTTTTGGAGTTCATTGAGCCTTAACTGTTGTATTCGCACTGAACTTGTCAGCACTAACATTGATTGCTCCCGTTGCATCTATAACTTGAACTTCGTCAGTTGTGTAGAAACCAGCAAATGTATAGCCAGTCTTTGACGGTTTTTCAATATTTTCTATTGGTGTTTGTGCAGTGGCATCGGAATAAAATCCTGTTGCAAATTTTTCGTAAATTGGGCCAACATCGTCTCCTCCATCTGAATTAAATGTAATTGTGTAAATATTTGGAGTCCAGTGTGCATAAAGTGTATGATCAGATGAATTTTCAACTTTTGTATCTGCTGTTACTTGTTCACCACCAGTGCCTTGTTCTGTCCACCAACCAGCAAATGTGTAACCGGTCCTTGAAGGTTCAGCAACGGTGTTAAGTACATAATTTGAATCGAATGTTTGTGCCTTAACTTGTAAAGCAGGAGTTCCGCCATCAGCATCGAATGTGACCTCAACTTCCTTTGGATTCCACTTTAGATAGAGATTTGTATTTGTAGCATCTTTAACTCATGCTGCTTTTGAATTGTTGTTGATTGGGCCCTCAGTGCAAGCTTCATTATAATACCAAGCCCAATTTTCCTCATAACCATTAAGTGTAGGATGAGTGCTTGGGAAGTTAATATCACTTCCGTATGTTTGAGAAAGTGTTACAGATTCTTCGCCACTTCATGACCCAGATCCCGCATGGAAAGTTACATTTACTTGATCTGCTATCCATTTACCATAAATATTGTGTGCGTTTTCGTTTTGTACGGTTGCTCCTTCGGCAAGTTCTTGAGTACATTGTTCATCGGTATACCACTTATCAAAGGTCCAGCCTGTGTATGTTGATACTTCAGGAAGCTCATAAGCTTTTCCGTAAGTTATGTTCTTAACTGTTTTAGTAGTTTGACCGGCACCTGAAAATGTGTCGTTCCATATAAATGTAACAGGAACAGACTTCAAGGCCCATCTTGCATATAGCGAATGGTTGCCATCGGTTGTAATTGTGGTAACGCCTTCGCTAACAGGAGAATCGCCAGCTACAGGTTCTTCGTTAAGATACCAACCAACAAAGTCGTAACCGGTTAGAGTTGGAGGAATCATTCCTTCTGGGAACTGGTAAGTGTCGCCATAATGGTTTCCGTCCTGGTCAACCTTATGAATCCAACCGCCCCATGCACCTTCGCCAGCATCATATGTGACAGTAATTTCCTTTTGAGTCCACTGTGCATAAATTGAAGTGGTGCTTGTAATGTTTACTATTGTGTTCTCGTCGATTGTTTCGCCAGTACCATCTTCCTTAGTGTTCCAACCAGCGAAGTCATAGCCTGCCTTTGTTGGTTCAGTGGTTGGTAAGGTGAACTTTGCATCGTAAGTTTCTTCGATGGTTTCAACCGTAGTGCCGTTTGCCTTAAAGTTTGCAGTGTATTTATTTGGCTCCCAAACAGCGTAAGCATATGTTGTTTCCATGCTTTGAACTGTGTCGGTTGCCTTGATTTCTTTTCCGTCAATGTCAACCCATTTAACAAGGTGATAACCTTCTTTGTTTTCGCCAGATGGAAGGTTGTAAGTTGAGCCAAATGTTTGCTCGAGCTCTTTATATCTGTCGCTGCTAATTAGACCAGTGTCCGCGTCAAACAAGAATTTGAACTTGACCGGGGTCCAGTGAGCAGTGAAAGTGATTGGAGAGGTTGTTGCCAAGCAGACAGTTTCGCCAGGAATAATAATGTTGTCGTACTTATCGTACCAGCCAGCGAATTCGTAACCTTCTTTTTCTGGGTCTTGAATGCTATTGAACTGGTAAACACTATTATAGTGTTCCGAACATGTTTGACCGTCTGGGGTGCCGCCTTGGGCATCGAAGTTAACGGTTACCTGCATGTATTGCCAGTTTGCGTAAACTGTTCCGTTTGGAATGTCAGATGCAAGCTTGTCAACAATTGTCGAAAGCGGGGTTCCATTAGTAGCAGATGTCATGTATCCATTAAATGTTGCAGCTTCAGTTGCTGGTTCTGGAGTTTCACCTGGAAGAGCATATGCTTGACCAAATGTTTGGCTTACAGTTATTGTACCTGTGGAGCCGTCTGGCCAATGACCTCCGTTCGGACTAAATTTAAGGTCGAACTTTTTAGCATTCCAGTGCGCGTACAAGTAACGTGGCGAATCTTCGGTGACCGGAGTTGAAGTTGTAATCTTGGTTCCGGCTTCGTCATAATATCCAATGAATGTGTAACCATATAATGTAGGGTCGGTTGTTGGGAAGCTATACATGTCGCCGACCGCGAGGTCCATTGTTTTAACCTTGCTGTCTTCAAATGTACCTTCCATTGAATAATATGTGATTGTGACCGTTCCGGCATCTTCCCAGCCTGCCTTAACAGTTAGGGCTGTGTCTGGAACGATGCTTTCGGTCGTGATTTTGGTGCTTGGGTCCGAAGGATCGGTGTACCAGCCTGTAAACTTCTTGCCTTGTTGAGTTGGCTGAGCAGGGAATGTGTAAGTTGCGCCTGCTACTTCGTCAACAACTTGAGGCTGATCGCTTCCGTCTGGGAACTTACCACCATTAGGGTCGAAGGTAACCTTGGTTATTGAATCCTCCCAATGAGCGTAAAGAGTGTGGCTGTTTGGATCGGTGATTTGAGTTGTTCCAATTTCGACCTTGGTGCCGTACTGGCTGTCTGTGTACCAACCAGCAAAAGTTTTGTGTTCCTTCGCAGGTGTTCAGGTTTCGGCGTCAAGAGTGTAAGCGTTGCCGAGGACTTCGGTGGCTTCGGTGTGAGATGTTGAGCCGTCACTGAATGCACCGCCATTAGCGTTGAACGTGACAGCGACGTTGATGTCAGACCAGCGGGCCCAAACGACAGTGTCAGTTTCCTTTACAATTGTGTCGGCTGTGACTTGGGTGCCACCTTCGGACTGAGTGGTCCACCAGCCTGCCTTGTTCTTATATTGCTTTTCAGGCTGAGTTGGCAAATCATACTTGTTGCCAATAACTTCCTGCTTGGTTGCAATGTCTTGTCCTGTGATTGCATCCTTGAAGGTGATTTCAACCTTCTTGTCTGTTCACTGGGCGAAAATTCCCATTGACTGAGCGTCGGCCGGGACGATGTCACCTTCCTTAATTTGGGTGCCTCCAACTGGTAGGTCAAACCAGCCTGCAAAATCTTTGTTATCGCAATGTGGAGGGAGCTTCGTTGAGTCTGGGAATTTATATGCCTTTCCAGGCTCCTGAGCTACCGAGCACTTTTGAGTTTCGTCCTTGAAGAAACCTTGCTGGGTGTAGAAAATTGCGACAACGTTTGACGGGTTGGTTGACCAATGAACGTAGAGGTTGAGGCCGGTGTGGATCTGACCTGCTTCGATTTCCTGACCGCCAGCATAAAGTGTTCCGGTGCCTTCTGCATTAGTGTCCCAACCGCCGAAGAGGAGGCCGCCTTTAACGAGGCCGGTGCCCTGTGCAAGGTTGAAAGTTGGCTGAATGAGGCTTGTGTTTCATTCGACGCGGGTTGGTGCTGGGACTTCGCCAGCTGTTGCGCCGTTAGAATCGTAAGTAACAATTGTTACGTTCTTCGGGCACAAAGTTAGGGTGAAACCGGTTTTGCCGACCAGGGCTTTTGCGGTTTCAGCAGTGATGTTTGAAATTTCATATGTTGTTTGGGTTGTATTCTGATAAGGGATTAGGTAGTTGTTGTCCGGCGTGTACTTAGTTCCGGATGCGGTGCCGGCGTAGACTTCGGTGTTTTCGGACTTGATGTTGAATTGGATGTCCGAAACTCCCGCGATGTCCTTGGTGTCGTCGGCCGCGGTGAGGAACGATTCGTAAATGTAGAAATCGCCGTTGGATTCGTTCGCGAGCTGGCCTTTGTCGACGCTGACGATGCTGCCGTTGTTGTCGTCGACCACAACCGTGATGACTCCTTCGTTTTTCTCGGCTGCGAACGCGTGCAAGACCGGGCCTTTTGCGACTAGCAGGCCTGCGCCTACAAGTAGCGAAGCTCCTGCAATGATTATCGCGATTTTTTGGAGCAACGTGGTTTTGGTCTTGAGCGAATCGATGATGCTCATTTGATGGCCGGATTGAAGCGCGAACTTCCTCGCCTTCGCCGCCACGTAAAGACCACAAGCAACTGTTGTCACAACCAGTGCGAGCAAAATCATAAGCAGAGCGAGAGCATCGCCGGTTTGTGCGGTTGGTTCAGTTCCTCCGCCGCCGGAGCTTACGAACTGAATTGCTGTTTTAATTGTTTCTAATCCCATAATACACCCCTTATCTTTTCCTTTTGCAGAGCGCGCTCTCGACTAAGCGGTCGATTTTTGCGACTCCGCAATTCATGTTATATTTTACCAGAAATTGCCTGCTGACCTGCCAATTTTTTGGAATTTTCTTGGATTTTTGATTTTGGGTGCGATTTGGCGAATTGCCTGCTAGCATCGCCTTTTTGAATGGTCGCGGGGGGAGGATTTGAACCTCCGACCTTCGGGTTATGAGCCCGACGAGCTACCAGACTGCTCTACCCCGCAACATGCCTGCTAACCGCAGGGGTTGCATATTATACATAAAATTCCCAATTTGTCCACCAAAATTTCAAAATGATACAATTAGCGTCAACCATTAATTACAGGTTTTCCTGTATTTCACGTCAGACATAAAATACATATAAACTTCGGAACCTCCTTTTGGAAATTATTAAAATAAATTTTTAAATAGTCTTTACAATGTGATTTTTTGTGCTATTATCATAACCATTCTGGACACGCGATAGCGGGTCCACCCAAAGGCGGGGACGTACCCCGCCATTTTTTTCAAAAAAGGAGCTTAAATGAAGGAACTGTCGGTTTTTGTTGATGAAAGTGGCGACTTTGGGAGAAATTCGCAGTTTTATTTATTAAGCTTTGTTCTTCATGACCAATCTAACAAGATTGAAAAACCTGTACAATATTTAAAAAACACAATTGCAAGGTCCTTGCAAAATGATGACATTGCGATACATTCATATCCCCTTATTCGGAGAGAAGGAATTTATAACAGCATCAGCATTAACGATAGAAGAACGATTTTTAATTCGATTGTTGCTTTTATGAGATATTGCAGAATTAACACCAAAACAATTACGGTTAATAAGAAGCATGTTTCTACCAGTATAAAACTTGAGGAAGAAATTACCCAACAGGTTAATAGTTTTCTTACAGAAAGTTTTAATTATTTTTCAAAATATGGCAAAATTATTGTTTATTATGATCGCGGTCAAAAGCAGATTACAAAATTGTTGTTTAACACTTTTTTGGATTATTTTGACAACGTTGACTTTCGCCTGGTAAGGCCTTCGGATTATTATTTATTTCAAGTTGCCGATCTAACGTGCACGCTTGAGGCTTTGGATGCAAAATTACCTAACCTTAGCAATTCTGAGAAGGCATTTTTTGGTTCAATTCGCAGGTTAAAGAAAAATTATCTTAAAGTTCTTTATTCAAAACGTTTATAGTAAAATCCAAAACCTGTAATTTACGTCTGATGTGAAATACAGGTTTTGGCGATTTTGCGAGATTGGGTGTCATTTTCTGATAATTGCTCAAGACTTTCGACTTTGTCTGGATTAAATTTATTCATTGTGCGTTCAACAATTTCTGGAATTTGCAAAAATTTAATTTCGTCGTTTAAAAATTTTGCAACGGCAACTTCATTTGCAGCATTCATAACGCATGGCATTGTGCCTCCGGCCTTTCCAGCTTCGAAGGCCAGGTGCAAACACTTGAAAGTCTCACAATCTGGCTTGCCAAAATCAAGGCTATCGAGGTTCTGAAAATCCATGCGTTCAACTGGTGTTTCTCAGCGCTCGGGGTAACTTAGCGCATACTGAATTGGAATACGCATGTCGGTTGTTCCAAGGTGAGCCTTCACACTTCCATCAATATATTCAACCATACTATGAATTGCACTTTGCCGCTGAACAACAACATTAATTTGCGAATAATCAACGGCAAACAGGTGGTGTGCTTCGATAACTTCGAGACCTTTATTCATTAGGGTTGCCGAATCGATTGTGATTTTTGGCCCCATGTTTCACGTCGGATGCTTAAGAGCATCAGCGGCGGTAACGTTTTCAAGGTCTGCGCGTTTTTTTCCATAAAATGGACCGCCACTGGCAGTTAAGTGAATTTTACTGACGGTTGATTTTTCTTCGCCAATTAAACACTGATATATTGCGCCGTGTTCACTATCGATTGGCAGCAAATTATTTTTTGCCATTGGAATTAATAAATCTCCACCCACGACCAAACTTTCTTTATTCGCAAGTGCAAGACGTTTATTGTTTTTCAGCGTGGTATAACTGGCGTTCAATCCGGCGGCCCCACTTATTGCATTAACAACAATGTCAACATCATCGTCGCAGATCATATTTGCAATCTTGGCGGTTGCCTCGGCTTCGGAGTTTTCTTCGGCAAGTAAAATTTTGTTTTGAACGCCGAATTCCTGGGCCGCGGCCTCGAGCTTGTCCTTTGATGAATGCGCAACCAGGCCAACAATTTTTAGCTTGTCCGAATGCTGGCGAACGACATCCAAAGTCTGCGTGCCAATCGACCCCGAACACCCCAAAACAATGATATTTTTTTGCGCGTCACTCATCTAAAACGGAATACAATTAAATGTGAACATTAATAATGCACAGGTCAGCGAAACCAAAAAGATGGAATCAAGGCGGTCGAGAAGGCCACCGTGACCAGGCATAAGAGTGCCGGAATCTTTAACGCCGGAATTGCGCTTCATTCGGCTTTCGACCAAATCGCCAAGCACGCCGGCAATTCCGCAAAGCAAACCAAACACAATGCATTGCCAAATTTCAATTTGCACACCCGGGAAAATTAGGAGCACAAACCAGATGGCGGTCGAACAAATCAAGGCCGGGATAAAACCCTCCCACGTTTTCTTCGGAGAGATGTGCGGTGCCAGCCTGTGCTTGCCGAACGCTTTGCCGAACAGGTACGCGAAGCCGTCGTTGACCGAAACTGTAGTCAGCAAGAAAATGACGAAGACCCCGCCTCAAATTTCGTCGCCTGGAATTGCCATGCGAAGCGCGAGCAAGCACGTGAGCAAAAATCCGGTGTAAATTGCTCCGAAAAAGCTAATGCACACGTCCGCGATTCGCGCGTGGCGCCAGAAAACATACCAGATGAGAAGCATAATTATGAGTGCGGCGGTGACTAAAATAACGCCCTTCATTTGAAAGAAGAAATACGAAATTGGAAACGCGACTGCCGCGGCAATTCCCAATGCTTCGTTGGGCAGCTTCGCGTCGCTTCGCAACATAAAGTAAAATTCGTAGGCGCAAATTCCGGCGGCGCCGGCGACCATAATCAAAGTTGCGATGTTTCCCAAAAGCGATCCGGCCAAAACCACGGCGGCGTAAATTGCTCCGGAGCGCAACCTTATAAATAGGTCTGAGTGTTGCTTTTTTTGCTCCACTACACACCTCCGAAGCGACGGTCGCGCTTTTGATACGCAATCAACGCGCGCAAAAATTCGTAACGGTCAAAATCCGGCCACAAAGTTTCGGTGACGTAAAATTCCGAATACGCAATTTGCCAAAGTAAAAAGTTTGAGACGCGAAGTTCGCCAGATGTGCGAATTAAAAGCTCTGGGTCTGGGACTTCGTGAGTATATAAAAGCTTGGAAAATTCTTCTTCGGTAGGTTGCTTGCCTTCGTTGTTCTTCGCAAATTCACCAACCGCGCGAAGAATTTCGTCGCGGCTACCATAATTAACCGCCGGGAGCAAAGTCATGCCCGTGTTATTTTTCATAAGCTCGACGCCGGCCTCGAAAGCCTCGCGAGTTTTTTTCGGAAGCGGCGAAATGTCGCCCAAAATTTGAACGCGGACATTATTTGCGTGGAGTTCGTCCATTTCGGCAAGGATGGATTTCGCGAAAAGTTCCATAAGCCCCGAAACTTCGTCTTCGGGGCGATTCCAATTTTCGGTGCTGAACGAATAAACCGTGAGGTACTTAATTCCGATGTCGCTTGCGGTGCGGACAACTTCGCGGACGCTGTCAACGCCAGCCTTGTGACCGAAAAGTCGAGGCTTACCCTGGGCTTTCGCCCACCTGCCGTTGCCGTCCATAATTATCGCAACGTGCTGCGGAATTTTTTCGAGGTCAAGCTCGACGATGTCGATATCGCTTGGAATTTGTGGGAAAATTTCCGAAAGGTCCTTCATTTAAATGGTCATGACTTCTTTTTCTTTAGCGGCGAAGACCTCGTCGACCTCTTTAATGTATTTGTCGGTGAGCTTCTGGACTTCGTCTTGACCGCGATGCTCTTCGTCTTCGCTTAGGCCGTCATCTTTAACAGTTTTCGAAACGCCGTTGTTGCCGTCGCGGCGAGCATTTCGGACCGAGACTCGAGCTTCTTCAGCCATTTGAGCACAAGTCTTGACCAGCTCTTTTCTGCTTTCTTCAGTAAGCTTTGGAAAAGGAAGACGAACTGCGTTGCCATCGTTGTTTGGAGTAATTCCAAGGTCACTTTCGGCGATTGCCTTTTCGATAGCGCCTAGCTGGCTTTTATCCCATGGCTCAATTGCCAATTGATGCGCGTCCGGAGTTTTAATTGCAGCCATCTGATTAATTGGAGTTGGCTGTCCGTAATAGTCCACCAAAATTCCGTCCAAAATTGCGGCGTTTGCTCTACCCGTGCGCACTGATGTTAAATTATTTTTCAGCGCGGTTACAGCATTTTGCATTTTGGTTTCAGTTTCTTTTAAAACATCACTAATCATTTTTACTCCTGTTCATTTTCGTCTAATCCTTTTTTAAATTCATCTTTAAATTCATGAAACATATCATGGATTTTATCAGACTGTTCTTGCATAGAGTCTATCACTTTTGGCGCTCCCTTTTTCACTTTATGCACAACTACCGAAGTTGCTTTGCCGGCTGCTTCGGCTGCACCCTTCTTCGACTCTAAGATGCTAGCACCATTTTTTAGCATTATGGCCTGGTGTTTTGGCGAATATCCTTCGATGTCTTTCGCTTTAATATCGCTCTTTCCTAAAATTGCTCCAGCAATAATTCCTTGCGAAAGCCCAATACTTTCAAGCTTTCCAGTTTTACCATCGAAGTCCACACGACCAACATAACCTAATTTTTCTTTAGAAATATTCACTGGCATTTCAAGTCAGTTTATTGCATTTTCGTCAATTTTATTTTGCTTCACTATCGCATTAGTTTTCTTTGCAAAAATTCCATTCTTTTTCACTACGCATTCATTCAGCGCTAAAAATGCCGGTTTTCTGTGAAACATTCAAAGAACATCGGGGCGTTTGATCAAAAATCCGATGCAATTTTTCTCTATAAAAAGAAACGCGCGTATGTGACCTAAACTTTTTTTGCTTCCGTCAACATACACACGTTTGTTGTATAAGTTCTTAGAACTAAGCACAGCTATTATTTCTTAGTTGTGCGCTTCGCTGTTTTTTTGGCTGTAGTTTTCTTTGCTGCTGGTTTCTTTGCTGTTGTCTTTTTTGCAATAGTCTTTTTTGGAGCTGCTTTCTTCGCAGTTGTTTTCTTAACAACCTTCTTCTTAGGAGTT
>JAUNQF010000027.1 GCA_030536315.1 Coriobacteriia bacterium | reverse complement strand
ATTAAATCTCAAATGAAGCAATTGACAACGCGTGGAGGCAAGCGAAGCGCCGAAGAATTACTTGAGCTTGTTGGTCTTGATCCGCAAAGAACTTTAGATTCGTATCCTCATGAATTGTCTGGTGGTCAGCGTCAGCGTGTTTTGATTGCTATGGCGCTTACTCGTGATCCAAAACTCATTATTGCGGATGAGCCTACAACCGCGCTTGATGTTACGGTTCAAAAGCAAGTTATTAAATTGTTGTCAGATTTGCAGAAGAAGCTTGGCTTCGCTATGATATTTGTTAGTCATGATCTTGCGCTTGTGGCTGAAGTTGCTAACGAAGTAACTGTTATGTATGCTGGTCAGGTTGTTGAAACTGGTTCAGTCAAAGATATTATGACAAACCCAATTCACGAATATACTCGCGGACTTTTGGGTTCTGTTGTTTCAATCGAAAGCGGGTCTGGAAGGCTTCATCAAATTGTTGGAGCTGTTCCAAGTCCTCAGGATTTCCCGAAGGGAGATCGCTTCGCTCCAAGGTCGAGCCATCCAGATGTTAAATCTGATGTTGTGCCAATTTTGAAACAATATAAGAAGGATCTTCATTTTTATTCGGAACTTCCAGATGAAGAATTAAAGCGTTTGAAACTTACACCATATGTGAAAGGTAAGAAGAGTGCCTAAGGCCAAGACTACACAAACTCCAATTATTGAGCTTGATAATATCAAGGTTGATTTTAAGACGCGCACAGGTTCGCTTCTTCATCCTAATATTGTTCATGCTGTAGATGGTGTTAGCCTTAAACTTATGCCAGGTCAGACAATTGGCCTTGTAGGTGAGAGTGGTTGCGGCAAGTCTACAACCGCTAACGTTATGTGTGGACTTCAAAGCGTGACTTCTGGTCATGTCTATTTTAAAGGTCAAGATGTCACGAAAAGAACAGCGAAGGAACGCAAAGAAATTGGTCGTGTTGTGTCTGTTGTTTTTCAAGATCCATCAACTGCGCTTAACTCTCGCATGACAATTTTGGATCAACTTTGTGATCCTATGATGGTTCATAAACTTGGAACTAAGCAAGAAATGGAAGATAGGGCATACAAACTTCTTGAGACAGTTGGTCTTCCGAAGTCTGTAATGCCTGCGCTGCCAGGTCAGCTTTCTGGTGGTCAGCGTCAGCGTGTTGCTATTGCTCGATCCCTTGCTCTTGATCCAGATGCAATAATTGCCGATGAGCCAACAAGTGCTTTGGATGTTTCTGTTCGCGCTCAAATCTTAAACCTTTTGACAGATCTTAAAGCTGAGCTTAATCTTTCAATGATATTTATTAGTCATGACATTCAAACTGTCAGGTATGTTTCTGATGAGATTATTGTTATGAACGGTGGAAAGATTGTAGAACAGGGAACTAAAGAACAAATATTTAAATCGCCGAAGGATGCTTACACTAAAAAGTTACTTGGAGCTGCACCTTCGCTTCTTCACCCAGATTTATAAGGGGCTTTTATGGATATCTCTAAATTAAGCGGAGTGATTCCGCCAGTTGTAACACCACTTGACAAGGACAAAAAGTTCGATAAGGAATCGTTTGCTAAAGTTATTAATAGAATGATCGATGCTGGCATTCATGGAGTTTTTGTGCTTGGGTCAACTGGTTCTGTTGTTTTTCAAACAAAAGATAACCGCGAAGAAATTGTCAAGGCTGCTGACGAAGTTATTGCCGGACGAGTTCCATTGTTGGTCGGATGCATTGACACCCAAACAGATAGAGTAATTGAACACATTAAAGTGTGTGAGAAATATAATGTGGATGCTGTTGTTGTTACAGCACCTTTTTATGCTTTGGATTGTCAAGATAACATTGAGCGTCATTTTCGTTCGATTCGAGAAGCCACAAAGCTTCCGATTTTTGCTTATGACCTGCCAGTATGTGTGGGAAAAAGCTTGGATAGAAACATGCTTGTTAATTTAGGCAAAGAAGGAATCATTCAAGGCGTAAAAGATTCTTCTGGCAACGATGTTAATTTTAGATATTTATGTATGACAAACGAGCACTATGGACATCCGCTTCGTTTATTTTCTGGACATGAGTGCGTTGTTGATGGTGCACTGATTTCTGGGGCCGATGGTGTTGTTCCTGGACTTGGAAATGTTGATCCAAATGTATATGTTGAAATGTGAAATGCGTTTAATAAAAAAGATTTTGACGAAGTTAAAAAGCTTCAAGATAAGGCAGCAAGAGAAATGCTTATAACTGCCTGCACAAAACAAGATATGGGTTTTGGATCCGGAGTCGGAGGTTTTATGACCGCGCTCCATCAAATGGGAATAATTAAAACCAATTATTTGCCGGAGCCTACAATTCCTTTGGATGACAGCGAAGCTAAGAAAGTTGCCGAAATTTTGAAAAAAGAAGGGCTTTTATAAATGTCGCGAAATCAAGAATATCCATTTTTTGTTCTTGCCATAGATATTGGTGGAACTAAGCTTGGCGGTGCTATTGTTAGCTACACTAAGCCAAACGAAGCTCCTGAAATTGTTTTTTACGATAAAGTTCCTGCCGAAGCCAAAGCTGGAGTTGAAAAGCTAAGTTCAAATATTATTAACCTTGCTCAATCTTTAAAAGTTAAGGCAGAAGAAATTGATTCATCTGTTCAAGTTATTGCAATTGGAATGGGATGTGCGGGCAGAATTAATAAAAATAGCGGAAACGTAATGACCGCTACGGATAACTTTCCAGGTTTTGCTGGTTTTGAACTTTGCACAAAGGTTTCTGAGGCTATTTCAATTCCTGCGTATGCTTTAAACGATGTTCAATCTCATACAATGGGCGAAGCCCGATGAGGTGCAGGACGTGATTGCGACAACTTTATTCTTTTGGCTATTGGAACAGGCATTGGAGGAGCTGCTGTTATAGATGGCAAACTAATGCTCGGAAACAATGGATATGCAGGTGAGTTGGGACATGTTCAATCGTGCTTAGCAACCGGCATTCCTTGCACTTGTGGTAAAAGTGGACACTTGGAGGCTATATCTTCGGGAACTGGTATCGAATATTGCTACGCAAAATTCTCTGGAGAAAAGAAGAGTGGTCCTGAAATTTCTAAATTAGCTAACGAAGGCGACAAAGATGCTGTTGCAGCTATTGAGTTAGCAGGCAGAAGTTTGGGGCAAATTATTGCTATGTATCAATCTGTATTTGATCCAGAAAAGATTGTGCTTTGTGGCTCTGTTGCAAAATCCGGTCAACTATGAAAAGACGCTGTTAAGGCAGGTTATAACGAAGAAGTAATTGGCGAAATTGCCGAAAATCTTAACTTATGCGATGCTGAACTTGGTGACGATGCTGCTTTAATTGGTGCTGCTGAATACGCTTTAGATAGATTGGAAGAAAATGAATAAGCTCATTGCAGATTTAGAAGGCAAACTAATTGTTAGCTGTCAAGCATACCCGGGCGAGCCAATGCGTTGCTCTGAAACTATGGCTCAAATGGCCGAAGCAGCCGTCGAAGGTGGAGCAGCTGCAATTCGTTGTCAAGGCCTTCGTGATATTGAACTAATTAAGAAGCGCGTCAATGTTCCAGTTATTGGTCTTTGAAAAGCTGGACACGAAGATGTCTATATCACCCCTGGTGTAAACCATGCTTTAAAGTGCATCGAAGCAGGTAGCGACATCGTTGCAATCGATGCAACCCTTCGTCCTCGACCAGATGGGTCAACTTTTTCTGATACTGTAAAGGCTATTAAGGGTAAGACTCTAATTATGGCCGATTGTTCAAACATTGAAGACGCGAAGCACGCCATTGATCTTGGTTGCGATATCGTTGCTACTACTTTAGCTGGTAATCTTCCAGGAGATTGTCCGCAAAGCGGACCTGATTTGGAATTGATAGATGAGATGAATAAAATTTCTGGTGATGTTCCAGTTTTCTGCGAGGGAAGAGTACACACTCCAGAAGATGCTAAAGCAGCCTTCGAAGCTGGGGCTTTTGCGGTTTGCGTTGGCACTGGAATCACACATCCAACTTCCATAACTCGCTGATTCGTAAATAAAATCAACTAAAGAGATTTTGAATGTGACATTTCGAAACCCCTGCAGCGCCATGCGCTTGCTGGCGAACGCACGATGGCATACCGCGAAGCCGTTGAGAAATGCATATTCAAAATCTCTTTAGTTATTATTGTCGCTTCCGCGGATGGCGGAATCTGGATTCATCTTCATGTTTTCAAAGCGTTGATGCATAAAGTCATCATTGAAGTTTTGCTCATAGAATTGTTCAAGCGGTGTTTGCGGAGGACGACCTGCGTTTCGAGCGTATCAGCAGTCGAGCGCGTTGAATGTCATAACCATGTTTACAAGCATGAACGCGGTGCCAATGATGGTAAGCGAATAGCGAAGCTTCCATGGAATTTTGTTGATGAGTTTTACAAATGGTTTCATTAAAAGTTTGATCCAGATTAGCCCAATGATTCCTCATATAATAAAGAAGCGAATGCTTACACGGCCATCGATGTTAAGCGGTAGGTGAGAGTAATCTCAAGAACGAATTCCAAAGCAAGTCTCAAGGTAGAGGCTTACGAAGAATTCGAAAAACCCACCAAGAAGTGCACTTACAACGAAAACAATAATAAAATTTTTATTGTAAAACTTATTTAGGATTACGGTAATTATGCAGGCACCAAATCCATAAATTGGACTAAACGGTCCGAAGAGAAAGCCCGCGCGTTCTTCGTAGACTCCAGGATTATCAACTGTCATGTGCCAAACAATTTCTCAAAGGTATCCAACAACACACATAATGCAAAAGAGCCAAAAGAGATTAAAGAAGTTAAGCTTCGGGCGTCCATCGGAGTGAAAACCAAGGTTTCCTGATTCTTGTTCTTTTTTATTTTGCTCATCACGCTCATGCCTATGTTGCTTGCGCTCTTTTGAAAGACTCGGATCAAGATAGCTTTTTAGCGCAATTAGTAGAACAATGGTTATAACTTGAACATAAATTTCAGGCGTAAGCCCTTTGACCATTACTTCGGTAAATGAAGCGATTATGATTGTTACTGCTGCAATGTTAGATAGAACAGCAGCAATTCTTCGGCGGTTTAGCAGCATGTTTACACCTATTGCAATAAGCAGCGCAATTGTGATTACTGTGCAAGATAAAAACAGCACTGTCATTACAATTGAGCTTGCAGTTTGGCTGAGGATGCTTTCGTCTTGAATGCTTTGAACAAAATCAACAATATAGTTATATGTAAGAGGTGCTGTTATTACACATTGAACGATGCACAAAACAGCGAAGATTTTTGCCGCGAGCGGGAGCTTGATATTGTCGATCGGTTTTTTTTCAATAAAAGAATCAAGCTGCTCTTTAGCTTTTGCAGTAGTTTCTTTAGCCTTTTCTTTGATATTTTCGCTTTTTTTCGAGTCGCTCATGCGCGAAATTGTAGCACATTAATAATTTGCTTGCAAAAGACCAGGTAAAGCTATATAATCTACTTGTAAATTAGTTCTGAACAAAATTTCCAAAAAAACAAAATAGTTCTTGCATTAGCAGGTTGTTTTTGCTAAAATACCACCTTGCGCCTAATTTTGATTTGCAAAAATGGGCGTTTACCTTGGCATTTTAGGAGGTATAAGGTGAAGACATATTATGCGAAAAAAGAAGACGTTAAACGCGAATGGTATTTGATTGATGCAAGTGATCAAGTTTTAGGTCGCCTTGCAACATTTACTGCCAATATTTTGCGTGGGAAAAATAAGCCGGAATACACACCTCATGTGGATACTGGCGATAACGTTGTAATCATTAATGCTTCAAAGGTTAAGCTAACTGGCGATAAAGCTATGAAGAAATCTTATATTCATCACAGCGGTCATCCGGGTGGACTAAAAGAAGAAACCTATGAGCAGGCTATGGAAAAATACCCAGAGCGCGTTATTGAACACGCTGTTAAAGGAATGCTTCCTAAAAATACATTAGGCCGTCAAATGGGTATGAAGCTTCATGTTTATGCTGGCGAAGCTCACAATCACGAAGCACAAAAACCACAACAGATTAAGGTGGAGGGTTAATAATTATGCCAACAAAGAAAACTGAGAAAAAAACCGAAGAAAAGAAAACTACAAAAGCTGCTGCTAAAAAGACTGCAACCGCTAAAAAGACTACAACTAAGAAGGCTGCAGAAAAGAAAACTACAGCAAAGAAAACTACAACAGCAAAAAAAGAGACAGCAAGCAAAGCAACAGCTTCTAAGGCAAAGGCTGCTAAGGCAAAGAAACCTGAAGCCTTATATTATGGAACGGGCCGCAGAAAAAATGCTGTTGCTCGCGTTCGTCTTTACGCAGGTAAGGGCGATATCAGTGTTAATGGTCGCGACGTAAAAGAATACTTTAACCGTCAAGTTTTGATCAATGACATTTTAAGCCCTCTTAATTTAACTGAGACTCAAACTCATTTCGATATTGTTGCCAACATCAAAGGTGGTGGAACAACAGGACAGGCTGGTGCGCTTCGTCTTGGAATTTCTCGTGCACTTTTGCAAGCTGGCGATTATCGTGATACATTAAAGAAGGCTGGTTTTCTAACACGTGATAGCCGTATGGTTGAGCGTAAGAAGTATGGTCTTAAAAAGGCCCGTAAGAAAAGCCAGTTTAGTAAGCGTTAATTTTGGAATTTGTTTAGGAGTTTTAATTGACGAAGCAAGACGTAATAGAACTTGAAGGCGAAGTACTTGAGGCATTGCCTAATGCAATGTTTAAAGTAAAGCTTGAAAATGGTCATGAGATTTTGGCTCATATTTCAGGCAAGATGCGTATGCATTACATCAAGATTTTGCCTGGAGACAAAGTTACTGTTGAGCTTAGCGTTTATGACCTAAACAGAGGCCGAATTACTTATAGGTATAAGTAACACACGGAAGGAGTAGTTATGAAAGTTAGACCTTCAGTTAAAAAAATGTGTGACAAATGCAAGATTATTAGACGCAATGGCAAGGTTTTGGTAATTTGCGAAAACCCTCGTCATAAGCAACGTCAAGGTTAGGATAAAGGAGTAGATTAGATGGCACGTTTAGTTGGTGTAGATCTTCCTCGCGACAAGCGACTTGAAATTGGATTGACCTATATTTATGGTATTGGCCTTTCAACTTCTCAAAAGATCTTAAAAGAGACAGGTGTTAGCCCAGACCTTAAATGTGGAGATTTAACCGAAGAAGATTTGACAAAGCTTCGTGATTATATTAATGATCATGTACGAAGCGAAGGTGACCTTCACCGTGAAACTTCACAAAATGTTAAAAGATTGATGGAGATTGGATGTTACAGAGGTCTTCGTCACAGAAAAGGTCTTCCAGTTCGAGGCCAGCGTACTCATACAAACGCTCGCACTCGTAAAGGTAAAAAGCGTATTGCGGGTTTGAAATAGGAGGTACGTAGATGGCTAAAGGACAAAAAACAACAACTACAAGAGTTCGCAGAGCAGACAAGAAAAATATTTCTGTTGGAGCGGCTCACATTAAATCTACTTTTAATAACACTATCGTTACTATTTCTGATCCTGCGGGTAATGTTATTTCATGGCAAAGCGCTGGCACTCAAGGTTTTAAGGGTTCTCGTAAATCCACACCTTTTGCTGCTCAGATGGCTGCCGAACAAGCTGCAAAAACAGCTATGGAACACGGACTTCATCGCGTAAGTGTTTACGTAAAGGGTCCAGGAAGTGGTCGCGAGACTGCTATTCGTTCGCTTCAAGCTGCTGGCTTGGAAGTTACAAGTATTCAAGATTGCACTCCAATTCCTCATAACGGATGCAGAGTTTGCAAGAAAAGACGTCCATAATTAGAAGGAGAATGTAGATGGCAAGATATACAGGTGCAAGTTGTAAATTATGCCGAAGGGAAGGCTGCAAGCTTTTCTTAAAAGGACCTCGTTGTTATTCTGGAAAGTGCGCTATGGAGCGTCATCCATATCCACCAGGAGAATCTGGAAAGCGTCGTCCTCGCGAAAGTCAATATAGACAACAGCTTCGTGAAAAGCAAAAGACAAAGCGTATTTATGGCGTTTTGGAAAGGCAGTTTAGAGGATATTATGAAACTGCAAACCGTCAGACTGGCGTTACAGGTGAAAATTTGCTTCGCCTTCTTGAATGCCGTTTAGATAATGTAGTTTATCGTCTTGGATTTTCGAAGTCTCGTGCCGAAGCTCGCCAGCAAGTTCGCCATGGACATATTAATGTAAACGGCAAGAAGGTTACAATTCCTTCTTATCGTGTTCGTCCAGGGGATTTGGTAAGCGTAGTTGATAAGGCAAAGGACTTATACAACATTCAAACTTCAATTGTCGAAAACGCTAAGACTTCTGCAATTGTTCCTGCTTGGCTTGAAGCTGACATTGAACATTTGCAAGGCAGCGTAATTTCGTTACCAAACAGAGATCAAATTGATCTTGATGTAAAAGAGCAATTGATTGTCGAGTTGTACTCGAAGTAATAAAGTTTTAAGGAAGTTAAGGAGGCAACATGACGGAATTTATTCCACCAACAATTGAGATTGAAGAAATTAAAGACAATTTATCAAGGTTTATTGTTGAGCCATTAGAACATGGTTATGGTGAAACTCTTGGTAATTCTATGCGTCGCGTTTTGTTAAATTCGCTAACTGGCGCTAAGGTTACAGCTATTAAAATCGAAGGTGTTGATCACGAATTCACAACTGCACCTGGTGTTGTAGAAGATGTAACTGACATTGTCTTAAATATTAAAGGCCTTGTTTTCAAGTGCCTTGATTCTGTATTTAATCAAAGCGAAGGCAAGGACGAAAATGACTTGGCTCGCATTTTAAATGCTGATGATTTTATGGCTACTGCAACTATCGAAGCTTCGGCTCCTGCAAGTGGCACATATACAGTTACAGGTAACGATGTTAAGGTTCCACCTGAGTTTGAAATCGTTAACAAAGATCACGTTATTTGCAATATTGCAGATGGTGGCGAACTCAACATGGAACTTCGTCTTGGAATTGGTCGTGGTCGTGTTGTTGCTGATGACAACAAGCGCGAAGATGACCCAATTGGTGTTATTGCAATTGATTCAAACTTCAGCCCTGTTCGCAGGTGCACTATGAAAAAGGACGATACTCGTGTTGGTCAACGTACTGACTTTGACCGTTTGACTCTCGAAGTTGAAACTGATGGATCAACTACACCTACCGAAGCTGTTAACATGGCAGCTTTGATAATTAACCAGCATATGGTTAAATTTTTAGACCTTGTTGAGGCTAAGGAAGAAGAAAAGAAAGCAACCATTTTTGCTCCAGAAGCAGAAAAGGAAAATATTGAGCTTGAAAAACGCGTCGAAGACTTGGATCTTTCTGTTCGTTCATACAACTGCTTGAAGCGCGCTGACATTCATACAGTTCGCAAGCTTGTTGAATATTCAGAAAAGGATTTGATGAATCTTCGTAACTTTGGTACAAAATCTATTGACGAAGTTAAAGCCAAGCTTATTTCTATGGGATTAAATTTGCGTCAAGAAATTGGCTAATTAATTAAGGAGAAGTTGCATTATGAGACACTACAAAAAAGGCAGAAAATTAGGAACTGATAAAAGCCACACAAAGGCAATGAAGCGCAGTCTGGTTAGTGCGCTTTTCCTAAATGACAGAATTAAAACTATTGAATCTCGTGCGAAAGAGATTCGCCCTGATGTTGATAAGATTATCGGATGGGCGAAGAAGGGCGACCTTCATAGCAGACGTCTTGCTATTGCTGCTTTAGGCGGAGATAAATATCTTGTTGCTGAGATTTTTGAAAAAGTTGCTCAAGGTATGTTTAAGGAACGCAATAGCGGATACACTCGCATTATTAAACTAGGTGTTCGCAAGGGTGATAATGCACGCATTGTAATTATTGAGCTTATCAACGAAGGCAAGAAGAAAGCTGCTCCAAAGCCAGCTGATGCTAAGGCTTCTGATACTAAGAAGGACGAAGCTAAGGCTGCAGCTAAACCAGCAGAAAAGAAAGACGAGAAGAAA
>JAUNQF010000026.1 GCA_030536315.1 Coriobacteriia bacterium | reverse complement strand
GCTGCTTGTGAAAGCAAAAGCTTGAACTGAAAGTGCAATTGCCAGGACCGCCGAAGCAACAGCAACAGCAACTCCAAGTGCAATTAAATGCATTTTGTTAGTTTGTTTAGTCATTATCAATTATCCGTTTCGTCTTTCATTCGAGCCGTATGTTCAGCAAGCATTTTGTTGGCTTCGTCGCCTGGACCAAGAACAACAATTTCACTCTTTGGTTTGTAGTTCGATTTAAATTCGTCTTGACGAACAAGTTGCCCGTTTCTGTTGTAGACAAATCTATGAATAATGATGCTTTTGCCGTCTGACCCACTTGTTTGAACCTTCTTCGAATTGAGTTCTTTAGCAGGGTCAACAACAAATTCTTGCTTGTAAGGCTCACCTGGAGTCCACTCTCCTACTTCGGTTTTTACAGTGTATCCTGGGTTAACGCCAAGTAAACTTACGGTAATCGAATAGCCTGTTGTAGAAGAAGTTAGCAAAACATCAGACTGGTCATCGTTTCGCCAAACAAGATCTAAGTCAGGATAGTTGATCGCGGCATCTCTTCCCACAGGATAACTTGCGATGTGAAGGTCGTGATTGTAGCGTTCTGGAATTGCAAGACCCGAATCATAAACTGCATTAAAAACAGTTGTGGCAACTTGGCAAATTCCCCCGCCGACTGATTTCGTGTACCTATTTCCTCAAATCGCGCCTGCCTCAAGATAGCCTTTATCTTCTGTTGTGTTTCCAACAACTTCATTGAAAGACCACGTTCCGCCATTTGCAGTACAAATTGTATTATTTAGAGCAGCAGCTCCTAAGGCGATATTCTTGTTCCTGTTTTCAGTCCCGGCACCACTTGAATAGGTTGTTGTGTAGGTTGAGATTTCTGAAACAACACCAATTCTAATGGCTTCATCTAGAGACAACGATTCAGGGACCTTCGTTGAACCGATCTTTATATTTACAGGATCAGTGTCGTTGCTTCCCGAAGCTCCAGCTAAATCCCGCTCATACACAGCGGCGTTGTTAAGTCATTCTTCGTTTAGAGAATCAACGGCATCATAAATTGCTGGCATTTCGAAGTTTCCTTGTGTCTTTACTGTGATGCCCTTAGTGTCTTTGACCATCTGTATTGAATAATCTGTTGCTTCCATGTTTTGTTCTCGGGTATGAACCAAAATGTCTGCTCCGGCTTGATTGCTATCAACCATAGCGCAAATGCAATAAGCAGGGCCAAACATTGTAGCGCAGGAGCAACCAGCATTTGCTTCGTCGCTTCGATCTTGAACTTCAACAGTAATTCAATTACATAAATTGAGTCTGTCGACCTTTCATTCGTTGCCTTTGTAATTAAAACTAACTTCTTTTTCTAGCGAGGTATTAATTTTTTGAGCTAAGGTTTTTGCCGCGGCAAAAGAAACTTGTTGCTTTGCAACATAAAGCTTAGGAACAAAATGGCTATTTTCTTTATCCGCTTCAAAGAAAGCTTTGTTTATTTGCTTGATAAATTCATCATTGTTAACAAGCAAGCCGTCGTTGCCTTCTTTAGCTACGGCTTGACCTTCTTCGATAACGCAAGTTGGATTAACAACTGCCTTTCCTATCGTGTCGTTAACTCTTGAGATTTGTGATTGAATAGCAGAATCACTAAAGTCTGCGTAAGGCTCAATTATTTGTTTAAACAGCAAAGCGCCTATTCTGGAAAATATATTTAGAAGGCCCCTTGTTGAATTTGCTGCTTTGTCGACAAGGTCCGCAGTTGGTAGACTTGCTTCAAGCTCAACCGCGTCGGTTTTTCAATATTGAACTGTTTGCCTGGCTTGTTCAACGCTTAGCTCTTCAGCAATCCCCGAAGCACCTTCGTCTTGAACACCGGCGTCTTGAGCTTCGTCGTTAACATAAATCACAACGTCGTTTCTGCTAAGCCTCTCTGAGTAAGTATCGTTAATTAGAGTTTCAGCTTCTTCGACGGTCTTGCCACCTAAGTCAAGTTCGCCAACATAAACTCCAGGATAAATTTTTCCATAAAATGCAGCATAATCGATAAGACCTATTACCCCAGCTATTAGCAGGATTATAACAATTCATTTTACAATTTTGTTTGTCTTACACAAGCCAACGATAAATAAAACAATTGCTTTAATCAAAAAGAAAACACTATAAAGTACAAAGGTCAAAAGCCTTGCTAAAAGAATCAAAATTTTTATAGGGATGGTAAATTCAGTAAGACTTTGAGAAAAAGCTCAAGTTTTTAAAAGGCCTTTCATGTAGTCCGACTGATTGCTATTGACTGTGTTTTGCATATTAATTTCTGGCATTTTTGGCCTCGCGAAGTTTAGAAATTGCCACCCTAATATAATGAGTTGATGTGTACAAATTAAGCAAAATGCCTATATAGATTAATCATATTCCAATAGAGTATGTCTCCGAAGAAAATCCTGGAAGTCATGTTGCATTTATAATGCCAAGCCCAGGGAAAGTTAGTCATGAGACATCTCCTAAAACTAAAATCGCAAAACCTACATAAAAGAAAGACGTTGCAATTTTTCCCAATCAAATTACTTTTGGTTTATAATCAGCAACCTTCATTACATATCATCCGCCGAACAAAAAGGTGAAGTCTCTGGCTATGACCAAAACAACAATTCATATAGGTAGCCTGCCGACAATGCACAAAACTACGGATCCAACAAGCAATAATCCCCTATCTGCAATTGGATCAAGAATCTTTCCAAGTTCACTTGTTTGATTAAAATGTCTTGCTATAAAGCCGTCGATGCCATCACTTGCGCAGGCAATTACAAAAACAATAAAAGCGGCAATGTTTTGCTGTTGAAATATTAGAACGCAAAACACGGGAATAAGGAAAATGCGGATAACAGAAATAAGGTTTGGAACCGTAAAAATTCTGTCTTCCGCATTTTTAGCCATAAGTTATTCCTTTTTGTCTTCTGCTTTTTCGCCTTCTACTTTCTTTTCTTTTTCTGGAATTTTAATTACTTCGTCTTCTTTTGTGGCAGTAATTCCAGGGCGTTCGCCTTTCATAACAAGGCATTTTTTAGGACAGCCTTGTTCGCAATAATCGCATTGTATGCACCATAAATGATTGATTGCCCAAGTTCTTTTTTCTCTATCAACCTTAATTGCATTTGCAGGACAACGTTTCTCGCAAACACCACAAAGCGTACATTCGGTTGGTTTCGCATTAACAAGTACGCCTTTTTGCTTTGCGTAAGGCTCCTTTGTTTCAAAAGGATACTTTAGAGTTTCAGGTTTTTTGAAGACCGAGCCAACGGTCATTGTTCCAAGTTTGAAAAATCCCATAGCCAGCCTCCTATCTTTCTGTGCAAGAAATGCACGGGTCAATTGTTAAAACAATCATATTTACGTCTGCCAGATCGCAACCTTCAAGCGAAGTAACCATACCAGCGAGGTTTTGTGACGTGGGCGTTCTAATTCTAAAGCGCTCCAAGAACTTCGTTCCGTTACCCTTTCCGTAATAGAAGCACTCGCCTCTTGGTTGTTCAAGGACGTTTGTCGCTTCGAAATCTTTTTCAAGATTAACTTTAAGTGGCTCAAAAACTTCGCCATCAGGAATTTTTGAAATTAACTCTGTGATAATTTCGATGGATTGGAAAACCTCAACCGCACGAACCTTCATGCGAGCATAACAATCACCCTGATCATCAATAACAGGCTCGAAGTTATCAAGATCGCCATAAGCACCATTTCCAAGGCTACGAACGTCATACGTAACGCCAGAAGCACGTGTAAATGGACCAACC
Organism: Coriobacteriia bacterium; assembly: GCA_030536315.1. Lineage (GTDB taxonomy): Bacteria > Actinomycetota > Coriobacteriia > Coriobacteriales > Eggerthellaceae > Equivita. The sequence continues at coordinate 6,765 of JAUNQF010000026.1, read as the reverse complement.
ATGCTAAATGCCTCAGCTTCTTCTTTGCTGATAACGCCAATTCCAACAGTTCTGTTTTTAACGCTTTCATCCTTTAAGAATGCCTTGCAAAGTTGAGTATATTCGCCCTTAATACTGTCAAGTAGAGCTTTAATTTCTACAAGAACAGAATTGTCAATGTCACGAAGCATTCCACCTGGAGCACAAACGCTCATTATTACACGGCCTCCACATGTCTTTTCGAAGAGGTCGAGCACGCGTTCGCGAAGACGCCAACAATGCATAAACAAACTTTCGTAACCAAAGGCGTCTGCAGCAAGACCCATCCACAAAATATGTGAATGAACACGGGAAAGCTCAAGTAAAATTGCGCGAAGGTATTGCGCACGTTTTGGAGCTTCGACCTTAGCTAGGCGCTCAATGGTTTCACTATAACCCATAGAATGTCCAAAAGAACAAATTCCACAAATACGCTCAACAACATAAACAAATTGGTTGTAATCTTTTTTGTCAACAAGCTTTTCAAGGCCTCTGTGAACAAAACCAATTTGAGGAATTGCCTGCAGAACTTTTTCGTCTTCGACAACAAGGTCAAGATGAAGTGGCTCTGGCAAAACCGGATGTTGAGGTCCAAAAGGTATAACACTTGATTTAGCCATATTACTCACCTTTCCCTTCGTCTTTTTTCTCCGCAGGCTTATCATCCTTCTTACCGGCAGCATCTTTAGCCTTTTTGGCAGCCATTGCCGCTTCGATTTTAGCTTGCTTTTCTCTTCTTTCAAGCACTTCAGGACTGATAATTGTCATTGGAGCATCAGTTGCTACTTTGTAAAATGTTCCTTTAAAGTCAATCGCAATATCTTTAAAGTTAATATTTCATAAATCATGAATTTCGTTTTCTCAAACAAAAGCTTCAATGTAGCTATCAGTAATTGATTGAACTGTGTCTTTTTCTGTGACAGCTTGAACTTTTAAGTTTTCAAGTTTGCCATCTTTCATAAAACTATAAATTAGATCAGTTCCGCCATCAACTTTAACAGCAAGTGTTTGAACATAACGCCATCCATTTTTGCATCTCGAAGCTGCTTCGTCATGCAATTTTTTGAGGTCAATATTAATAAATTCTTGAGTAAACTTAGCCATTATTAACCTCCTTTTCTACTTTAGGAGCGCTCTTTTTAGCGGCCTTTCTTTCTGCCTTCATCTTTTCTGCTTTAGCGTCCAAAGCATCAATTGCAAGAACAACAGCATCGATGATTGATTCAGGTCGAACAGCACATCCTGGAACATAAACATCGACTGGGATTACTGTATCTACCCCACCTTGGACGTTATAACATTCCTTGAAAATACCACCGCTACAAGCACAAGCGCCACACGCAGCAACTACTTTTGGCTCTACCATTTGGTCATATATTTGCTTGATGACATCCTTGTTTTGTTCGTTAACGCTTCCGGTAACAACGAAGATGTCTGCGTGCTTCGGATTTCCTGTGTTTATAACACCGAAGCGCTCTGCATCGAAGCCCGGGCAAAGTGTTGCAAGAACTTCGATGTCGCAACCATTACAGCTTGAGCCGTCGTAATGTATTACTCATGGAGATTTTTTTGCATAAGACATAAACTACCTCCTAAACCATAAACATCAAGACAACAAGATTTAAGCCGCACAAAATTAAGCAAAGCAGCCAAGACCATTTAAGCATGGCTTGCCACTTTACACGTGCAAAATTGTTGTCAATCCAAATCATTAACAAATAAACTAAGATAACAGCTACTACAGCACCTAAAACCCACATTGGATTTGAGCACACGAAGAAAACTGCTATCCAGCCCATGAACAAGAAGTTCTCGTTTCAGTGCATGATTTCAACTTTACCAAGTGTTGGCCCGCTCATTTCTGTTGTCATTCCCCTAACAATTTCTTGATGAGCATGATGAGACATAGAAATGTCAAATGGGCTCTTTCTGAATTTGATAATTAATATAAACAAGAAACAGAAAAATGTTGGGAACAAAAATGTAATTAGCGGAACATCTAACATCAAAACAGATTGAACGCTGAATGAATTTGTAACCAAGCAAAGACCAACTGCCATAAGCATTGTGGTTGGTTCATAAGCGACAACTTGCAAGATTTCTCTTGCGCCACCAATTTCAGCATAAGGTGATCTAGAGCTGTAAGCTGCCATAATGAACAGCATAGTTGCAAGAGTCAAAACAAAAATGCAAAGGAGCCAGTTGCTTCCGTCTGTTAAAGAGCCAAGATAATAATATACAAAGCTTGATAAGAAAATTCCTCCAGCAATAAAAACAAAGATTAAAGCGAAGGTAACGTATACTTTCTCTGACCCATTGACAGAAACCCTGTCTTTGTCAAATAATTTACGAACATCATAATATGGCTGCAGGATTGGAGGTCCAACTCTTCCCTGCATCTTCGCGCTAATTTTTCTGTCGATTCCGGCAAAAAGACATCCAAAAAAGGTGCCTAAAATAGCGAAAACAACAGAGCAAGCAAGAACAATACCTACGTTAATTAGGAGCTCCATTCCGAAATATTGGAAATATGATAAATAATCAACCATCTCAAACCTCCTTTAAACTACACCAGGTATTATGCCGGTCATTAAAACAACCGATGCAATTCCTGCTAATGCGAACAATATAATATTAAGGACGGCACCAAATGGGGCTAAGCTTTGTTCACCAAAAACATCATTAAGATACATGTTTTTAGAAGTGGCCTCGACCTTTGCACCCATAGAGCCTTGATAAATTCTTTTGTCGTTGTCAAGCGAAGCACCAGCTAAATAGATATTAGCTTGCTTTTGCTTGTTGCTCTTGCCAACCCTTAAGAACAGGATTAACGCAATTACTATCAAAGACAAAATGCAAACATGTACACAGTCCATCGAAAGTGGTGAACCTAAAAGTCCATATGAATACATGAAATACAAGGCTTGGTAACCAAGGACGCTAAATGCGTCATATAAATAAGAGCTAACAACAAAGTCAGAAATAAATGGAAGTGTGGCTACGCACAAAATAACAAGAACTACCATTGTAATTTGCGAAATTCATTCGCTTCTATGAACAGTTTTTTCAACGTTGTCCTTATTCGCGATGATCCCTGTTAACTTCCCCATTCATTTTGCCCAGAACATAAATGTAGCTGCACTTCCAAATGCAAGGATCAATATCAAAGCAATTTGATTTGCATTTACAAACGAAACAAGAGCAGCCCACTTAGAAATAAGCATACCGAACGGAGCAATAAACATTGCCATCATGCCAACCAACATTAGTCTTGCAAGGCGTGGCATGCGAACGAAAAGCGCGTCCATGTCTTCGATATTTCTGCTTCCGATGTGATGCTCTGCAGTTCCAACGCAAAGGAACAACAAGCTTTTTGCACATGCATGGAACAAAATCAAAAACATCGCAGCTCATACAGCATATGGAGACCCAACGCCTGCGCAAGCTGTGATCAAGCCTAAGTTAGCGATGGTAGAATATGCCAAAACTCTCTTAGCATTTGTTTGTGAAATTGCTAAGAATGAGCAAATCAAGAACGTTACACCGCCAACGAGCATGACCATAATAGCAGGTGCAGCTGTAATTGGGCTTTGAGTTAAGCTTACACTGTAAAATACTGGAGAAAGCTTTACTAACAAAAATACACCAGCCTTAACCATGGTTGATGAGTGCAGCAATGCCGAAGTTGGAGTTGGCGCAACCATAGCACCAAGCAACCAAGTTTGGAAAGGCATTTGAGCCGCCTTCGTAATTCCTGAGAATGCTAACAAGCACAAAGGCAATGCGACTAAAGCAGTGTTTGCTATGCCAGCTGAAATGAACTCGTTTAATGCGAGAGTATTAAATTGCGTTGCGCTTAAATATAAGGCAGCTGCAAAAGTGATTCCGCCAAGCAAGTTCATGTTGATTTGCCTGAAAGCATTGCGAATTGCTTCGTTAGTTTTGGTGTAGCCAATCAACAAGAAAGAACACAAAGTTGTTACTTCCCAACCGGTAAACATCCAGATCATGTTGTTTGAGAACACGATCATAAACATTGCCGATAAGAACAAGAACATCAATGCGAAGAACCTGTTAGAGCGGTCTTTTTCGGCAGGTCTTAAGTGCTTATTGTGATCGCTCATATAGCCAAGAGCATAAACACAAATACCTGTGCCAATTACACCAATAATAAATGTCATTAGCAATGTGAACGAATCAATATAGAGATTCTCTTGAACTTCGATGCCAGGCGCAACAGTAAACTCAACAAATAGAGAGCCTGCTACCTGGATAATTGCAAGCACAATTGCTAATGTGTTTTTGTACTTAATGCCAAAAGCTAAGATTGTTGCAGCAATCACTACACTTGCGGCCATACAAATATAATGCATGGCGTGGACGGCTTCGTCAGCCATCGAAATCACAGTGTAAGACGCTCCAATGTTTAGCGCACAAAGTACAATGGACCCAATTGCAATAATTCCTCCAAAAAAATAAACTGCGATTTTTCTAACAATGCCATCCTTTAAAAACAGCATGAGAATCGCAGCTAAGATTGGAAAGAATAAGAGCCCATTTACCAATGATTCTGAAATGTATTCCACGTTGTTAGACCTCCTATAATTCCTCGATTTTTACAACACTCGAATTATAGCAAATGACTTGATAAATTGCTTGTCAATTTATCAAAATAACAAGATAAATTATGTAAATTCTTACTCTTCAACTTCGATTTCTTTAATGTTGAATTCATTGCCGCAATATAAATAGGTATTTTCGCTGCCGCAATTTGGACAAATTTTTGCATGCTTTACTGTATCGTATTTTTGCTTGCAGTCTTCACAATAGCTTAGAGCTTTTAGTTTCTCAATTTCCAAAACACATTCCTTGAATAATTGGCGCTTCGCGCAAGCCCAGCTTCAGCAATCATACATGTATTCTGGAATAACTGTTGATACTTCCCCAAGCTCGAGGACTACTTTTGATACCCTATTAATATTTCGGTCCTTAACCACCTCTTCGAGGCGATCAAGGACCGTAAAAGTGACACCTAACTCGTGCATTAAAACTTCTTAGATTTAAAGGCCGTCTTAATTTTGAGCTTTGCCATGTTTGGCAAGATTACTTTTAGCTTGTCTTCGGAGGTAATCATTGTTGAATTTTCAGGGTTCTTCCTGCTTAAAGTAATAGCATCGAAGACACACTTCGTTGTGCAAACGCCACAACCAATGCATTTGTTCTCGTCAACATGACTTGCTCCGCAAGCCAAACATCTTTCGCATTCTGCCTTTGTTTGTTCTTCGGTAAATGTTTCAACTATCTTATTGAAGCTTGGTTTGTCTTCTGGAGTGATTTCGTTAATTTCACGAGGTTCGTTGTTGTGATCTCCGAAGTCAACATTTTGCTTGTCAATCGCAATAAAATCACGTCTGTTTCTACCAATTGTAAGTGTGCAATTGTCGTGAACAAATCTGTGGATTGAAATAGCAGCTTCGCGACCTCCAGCAATAGCATCGATAGCAAATTTAGGTCCGGTATAAACATCGCCAGCAGTAAAGATGTCGGGCTGGGCTGTCTGCATTGTTAACTTATCAGCCAAGATTCCGCCGTTAGGACGAAGCTCAACAGCTTCATCTGCAAGCATATCTCCCCAATCAATTCGTTGGCCAATACTGAAAATAACGTGCTGGCAAGGAACCGTAACTGTAATATTTTCGTCATATTTTGGACTAAACTTATGATTTTCGTCAAAAACTTGCAAGCATCTTTTTAGCCTAATTGCCTCAACTTTTCCGTTTTTAACAATAACTTCTTTAGGACCTCAACTGTTTTTAATTTCGATGCGATTGTCTTGCGCTGCAACAATTTCTGTCTTTTTTGCAGGCATTTCTTCGGCATTTTCCAACGAAGCCATAATAATCTTTCCGTCGGTGAGCCTTCTTGCGCATCTTGCCGCATCTATTGCTACGTTTCCGCCGCCAATTACAACAACATCGCCCTTAAGTTTGTAGTCTTGAGTAGTTGCACAATTTCTCAAAAAGTCAACGGCCGAAACAACACCTTCGGCATCTTCGCCTTCGATGCCTGGAAACGAAGCCTTTTGACAACCAATCCCTAAGAAAAAGGCTTTATAGCCTTGTTTTCTAAGTTCAGTTAAAGTTACATCTTTGCCGACTTCAACTCCCTGCTTAAATTCGACGCCCATTTTTTTGATTACATCAATCTCGGCTTGAACAATATCTTTTTCGAGCTTAAATGTTGGAATGCCATACATTAACATTCCGCCAGGCTTTTCATTTTTATCAAAAACTGTTGGCTTATAGCCTTTAAGCGCCAAGAAATACGCACATGAAAGGCCTGCAGGACCTGCTCCAACAATAGCAATCTTTTCTTCAAAATGACCTTTTAGGCTTGGAACAATTGGTTCTGGAATGTATTGTGTCTTAGCATTTAGGTCGCGTTCTGCGACGAATCTCTTAACATCGTCAATAGCAACAGGATCATCAATTTCGCCACGAGTACATTCAAGCTCGCAATACTTATTGCAGATACTTCCACAAATTGCCGGAAGTGGATTGTCTTGCTTAATAAGCTTGAGTGCTTCGTCGTATTTACCTTCTTTCGTTAGTTGCAAATAGCCTTGAACAGCAACATGAGCAGGACAAGCAGTTTTGCAAGGGCTTGTTCCTGTGTCGTAACAATTAATTCTATTAGTATCACGATAATTATGCTCTCACATCCAAGGACCCCACTTACGTTCGTAAG
>JAUNQF010000011.1 GCA_030536315.1 Coriobacteriia bacterium | reverse complement strand
ACTTAAGATCGTTTATGTTAAAGAGCATTGTACGCGAGGCGTTTGAATAATCGGTAGCGTGAACAGCACCCTTCGTTAGGTTCCAAATTAGCCAAGTCTCAACGGTGCCAAACAAAAGTTCGCCTTTTTCAGCTTTCGCGCGAGCATCTGGAACGTTGTCCAAAATCCATTTGATCTTTGTGCCAGAGAAATACGCATCAATTACAAGACCGGTCTTCTTTTGGAAGGTTTCGGTCAAGCCCTTTTCTTTTAGGCTGTCGCAATACTCCGAAGTTCTGCGGCACTGCCAAACAATTGCGTTATGAATTGGCTGACCAGTTACCTTATCCCATACGATTGTGGTTTCGCGCTGATTGGTAATTCCAATAGCGGCGATGTCGGTCGCCTTCGCACCAGCTTTTTCAAGAGCTTCGCGGGCAACCTCGAGCTGGGTTGTTCAAATTTCGTCAGCATTGTGCTCAACCCAACCTGGCTTAGGGAAAATTTGAGTGAATTCCTTTTGAGCAACGCTGCAAATTTTGCCAGATTTATCGAAAAGAATACATCTGTTACTTGTAGTACCAGCGTCTAACGCCATTACATACTTACTCATGAACTGCCTCCTTTTGTGATTTACTTGACCCCCTAATTCTACCACAAAAAAAGGGGCAGGATTTCATCCTACCCCAAAATAACAAATAATAACAAAAATTAAACCGGCAATAAACTCTCGCTGCCCCCGGCCCCTAATATTCCCGGAGTCAATCGAGTGCTGACCGCGGGCAGATTAGAATTTAGAAGTCGATTTTTTGTTTTGGGTCAATATAGTCTACAGGCTTCTTTTTAGCTGCAGGCTTAGCTTCCGAGATTGGTTTTTTTTCAGATGGTTTTGGCGCTGCTGGCTTTGGTTTTTCGGTTTTATTTGTTGTAGCTTTCTTGACTGTTTTCTTCTCAGGAGACTTCTTCTCTTCTATTTTTTTAGGTTCAGGTTTTTTGCCATCAAATTCTGATCCTCCAAAGCCTAAGAAAAGATAGAACAACCAATCAAGTAAAATAATTCCGATAACCCAAGGAATACCCTTTGAGAATTTCTTCGCAACAAAATAAGAGAAAAAACACTTTCAAACAAACAAAGCAATTAAAACTAAAACAATTAAAATTGCAAAAACAGTTGCAGTAGAATTTGCTACTCGTAAATTACCGAAAATGGCAATGAACACACAACCACCTAAAGCAGGCCAGAACCATTTTTTATTCCAGCAAAGTTTAACTAAAACATAAATGTTATAAACTGGAATCCATGCCTTCCAGTTTTTCTCGCCAGCCTTTTCAAACATCTTCATAAGGCCAACAGCACTTGCTACGTAAACTAAAATTGAAACAATTATCGAGGTAATAATCCAAGGCATCCAAACTTGCAAAATCAGCTGCCTTCGCAACTCAGCAATTCTTTCAGTTCTTGTAGTATCAAGTAAAAACATAAACCCTTCTTTCTATTTAAAGAAGCCGTCGTAGTTATACATTTTTAATTGGCTTTCGATCTTGCTCATTGTGTCAAGAGCAACACCAATCATAATTAGAATCGAAGTACCACCGAAGGCCTGGATCAACTGGTTATTTGTAAACGAAACCAAGATCGAAGGAACAACCGCAATAACAGCGATGAATAAACCACCTGGAAGTGTAATGTGATTGATAACATCTTTAATGTATTGAACGGTCGCACGCCCCGGACGAACACCAGGAACAAATCCACCTTGCTTTTGAATATTATCAGCAGTTTCTTGAGGGTTGAAAACCATCGAAGTGTAGAAGTAAGCGAAGAATACGATGAGAACAACTGTCAAAATCCAATTTCATACACCTGACGAAATTGCATTGCTGAAATTAGTTAGCCAGTCAACATTGAAAAACGCCGCAATTTGCGCTGGGAAGTAAATAATACAACTTGCAAAGATGATTGGAATAACACCAGCAGCATTAACTTTAAGTGGAATATAAGTGCTCTGGCCACCCATCATTCTACGTCCTTGAACACGCTTTGCATAATTAACAGGAATTCGGCGCTGCGCACGTTCGACAAAAATGATACAAGGGATACACGCCAGCACCACAACCAAAATCAGCACAGTAACAGCAATACCCATTCCGGTGTCATCTTGAATTGTGATCGAAGAATAGATAGCCGAAGGTACGCGCGAAATAATACTTGTAAAGATGATAAGCGACATACCATTACCAATACCATGCTGAGTGATAAGTTCACCCATCCACATGATAAACGCAGTACCAGCAATCAAAGTAAATATAATTACTACGCTTGTCAACCAAACAGGAACACCCATAGATTCTTCGTTAAATTGAACATTATATTGGCTACTTTGGAACAAAAGCAAATAACCAATAGCATTAATAAGACCAAGAACAAGTGTTAAATAACGAGTCCACTGAGTAATTTTCTTTTGTCCACTTTCGCCTTCTTTAGCCCAACGACCAACAGCAGGAATAACGCCTTGCATAAGCTGCATAATAATGCTTGCTGTGATGTATGGCATAATTCCAAGCGAAAATACCGAAAAGCGCGACAGCGCACCACCAGTAAACAAGTCCAACATGCTCATGGCAACACCACTGTCTTGAAAACTATCGGCAAAACCCTTGAAAGGGATACCTGGAACTGGAATAAAAGCTCCAAGTCTGTAAAGTGCAAGAATAGCTAACGTAAATAAAATTTTATTACGAAGCTCCCTGACTTTGAATGCATCAATTAATGAACTTAACAAGGCTCTTCAACCTTTCCTCCGGCTTTCTCAATCTTAGCTTTTGCAGAAGCCGAAACCTTATCAACTTTTACTGTCAATTTTTTCTTGATATCTCCACTTCCAAGAACCTTTACAACACAGTCAGTGTTTTTAATGATTCCATATTTTGCAAGTGAATCAACATCAACAACTTCGCCAGCTTTGTATTTTTCTTCCAAACGAGAAACATTAACTGGCACATATTCTGTGCGATTAAAGTTTTTAAAGCCAGGAAGTTTTGGTAAACGACGTGCAAGTGGATTTTGACCACCCTCAAAACCAGCGCGCTTTCCGCCACCAGCACGAGACATTTGGCCGTTCATACCTCTACCACTTGTTTTGCCTCGACCACTACCAATACCACGACCAACACGCTTCTTAGCGTGGCGAGAACCTTCGGCAGGTTTTAAATCTATAAGTTCCATTATTTCTCCTCCACCTTAACAAGATGTTTTACTTTAAAAATCATTCCACGAATTGCTTCGTTGTCAGGTTGTTCAACAGTGCGTCCAATCTTACCAAGACCTAAAGCCTTCAGTGTTTTGGCTTGAGATTCTGGGCGAGAAATTTCGCTGCCAACCTGGGTAATTACTAACTTCTTAGCCATTATTTATCAGCCTCCTTTTTCGCAGCAGGCTTCTTTTCATCTTTAGGTGCAGCTTGTTTCTTCTCTTTAATTCCGAAGATCTTCTGCACGCTCATCCCGCGTCTACGAGAAACCTGATTTGGGCTTTCCATATTTTTAAGACCATCAGCTGTAGCCTTAACAACATTCATAATATTGTCAGTGCCTAAGCTCTTGGCGAAAACATCGGTAACTCCAGCAAGTTCCAAAATAGCACGAGCAGCAGAACCTGCGATAATTCCAGTACCAGGTGTAGCTGGCTTAATCAAAACGCGACCAGCACCATATTCGCCCATGATCTCATGAGGGACAGTTTTTTCAGGAGTCAAAGAAACCTTAAACATGTTTTTCTTTGCTTCAGAAACTGCTTTATTAACAGCAATTGGAACTTCTTGGCTTTTACCCATACCAATTCCAACTTTACCATTGCGGTCTCCAACAACAACAAGAGCAGTCAAGCCGAAGCGACGGCCACCCTTTACAACCTTAGCAACGCGGTTAATATGAACTACGCGCTCTTCGAGTTCATCAACATGTGCTTCTCTTCTTTGAGTTTTTTGAGCCATTATCAATTTCCTTTCTAAAACTCTAATCCACCCTCACGGCAACTTTCGGCCAATGCCTTAATGCGTCCGTGATAAAGGTTGCCACCTCGATCGAAAACAACCTTTTTGATTTTCTTATCTTGTGCAGCTTTAGCAGCAATTTTTCCAAGAGCAGCAGCGCCTTCAACAGTTGCACCGTTTTTCTTGGTCTTTTTAAAATCTGCTGAATGAGTTGAAACACCACAAATAGATTTTCCAGCAACATCATCAACAAATTGAACATAAAGGTTTTTATTGCTACGAGTAACACACAAACGTGGGCACTTCGCTGTGCCTTCGACCTTACCACGAACACGTGTGTGGCGACGCTTTAAACCTTGTTGTTTCTTAACTAACTTTTTCATATTAGGCCTCCGTCTTTGCTGCCTTACCAAGCTTACGGCGAATGTGTTCACCTTCGTACTTGATACCTTTACCCTTATAAGGCTCTGGTGGACGTTGCTTGCGAATGTTTGCAGCAATTTCTCCAACCAATTGCTTATCAATTCCCTTTACAAAAATCTCTTCTTGCGAAGGGCTCTCGAAAGTAATTCCTTCAGGGCACTTTATAACTACAGGATGCGAATATCCAAGTTGAAGTTCGAGGTCACGGCCCTTGATTTGAGCTCTATAACCAACACCAGTAAGCTCAAGCTTCTTTTCGAAGCCCTTGCTAACGCCTTCAACCATATTATTTAGCAAACTGCGAGTAAGACCATGCATAGCCATTACTTCGCGCTGATCATTAGGACGCTTAACAACAACAGTGTTTTCATCCTTCTCAATTTTCATATCTTTATTAAACTCGCGAACGAGTTCACCCTTAGGTCCTTTAACAGTGACCGAACAACCTTCGATGTTAACTTCAACACCGTCAGGAATTGGAATAGGGTTATTTCCTACACGTGACATCTCATAACCTCCTACCAAATATAGGCCATAACTTCGCCACCAACGCCTTTTTGACGGGCATCGCGGTCGGTCATAACACCACTGCTTGTAGAGATAATTGCGCAACCCAGGCCGCCAAGAACACGAGGAAGATCATCCTTACCCGCATAAATACGAAGACCAGGTTTTGAAATACGCTTAATACCTCTAATTGTCTTATCTTTGTTATCGCCATACTTCAATGTAACTTCAAGCTTGTCAACTGGCTGACTCTTTACAACATCATATCCAGCAACAAAGCCCTCTTCCTTCATAATGCGAGCAATTTCAACAAGCTTTTTAGAACTTGGCATGCTAACTTTTTCATGCCCAGCTTGGTTCGCATTACGAACGCGAGTTAACATATCTGCTATTGGATCAGTCATACTCATTTACATCACCTCTATCTATCTTACCAAGACGACTTTGTTACGCCTGGTAATTCACCCTTATTTGCAAGTTCACGAACACAAACACGGCACATATCGAATTTGCGGTAATATGCGCGTGGACGTCCGCAACGACTGCAGCGATTATGCTGACGAGTCGCATACTTTGCGGGTTTTTTTGCTTTTGCTATCATAGATTTTTTAGCCATGGTTTTCCTCTCTTACCATCTTATTATTTCTCGGCGAATGGGAAGCCCAACATTTGTAGCAATTTAAAAGCTGGGTCATTTTCATTCGCAGTAGTTACAACCGTAATATCCATACCACGTGTGTGATCAACTTTATCGTAATCTACCTCGGTAAATACTAATTGCTCTGTAAGACCAAGGCTGTAGTTTCCACGACCGTCGAAGCTCTTTGGGCTAAGACCACGAAAGTCTCGAACACGAGGAAGTGCAGTCGCTAACAAACGGTCAATAAATTCCCACATTCTGTCCCCCCGCAAAGTGCTCTTCGCACCAATTGCCATTCCTTCGCGAAGCTTAAAACCAGCGATGGATTTTTTAGCACGAGTAGTTGTAGGTTTTTGACCAGTGATTACGCTTAAGTCATCAATTGCACCATTGATAAGTTTTTTGTCAGTTGCAGCATCTCCAACACCCATGTTGACAACAACTTTTTCCAAACGAGGAACCTGGTTAACATTCTTGTAACCAAACTCCTTCATAATTGCTGGCACAATTTCTTTTTGATATTTTTCTTTTAATCTAGGCATTGCCATAATTTATCACCCACTAAAAAGTCTTTTTGCATTTCTTGCAAACTCTTTGCATATTGCCTTTTTCATCTTTAACATGACCAACACGAACAGGCTTATTGCACGCTGGGCAAATAAGCATTACGTTTGAAGCATCAATTGTGGCTTCCTTTTCGCTGATTGATCCGTTAGGATTTTGCTGAGTAGGACGCATATGACGCTTAATCATGTTAACTTTCTCTACAATTACACGGTTAGTAGAAGGATAAGCGCGAATTACTTCGCCTTCTTTACCTTTATCCTTACCGCTAAGGACGCGAACTGTATCACCTTTTTTAATTTGAAGTTTAGCCATCACAATCACCGCCTATAAAGTCTCTGGAGCAAGGGAAACAATACGTGTAAATTTCTTATCACGAAGTTCTCTTGCAACCGGTCCAAACACACGAGTTCCGCGAGGCTCGCCTTCGTCATTAATTAGTACACAAGCATTTTGGTCGAAGCGAATGTAGCTACCGTCATTTCTGCGAACCTGATTTTTAGTGCGAACAACAACGCATTTAACAACGTCGCCTTTCTTAACTGCACCACCAGGAATTGCTTCTTTAACAGCGCATACAATTTTATCTCCCAAGCCTGCATAACGACGCTTGCTGCCACCCAAAACCTTAATGCATTGAACTTTACGGGCACCAGAATTGTCGGCTACACTTAGGTATGTTTGCATCTGTATCATGATAATACCTGCCTTTTACTATTTAGCCTTCTCAACAATTTTCAAAAGACGCCAATGCTTCAATTTAGACATTGGACGAGTTTCCATAACCAAAACAGTATCGCCAACTTCGGCTTCGTTTTTCTCATCATGAGCATGAAGCTTCTTTGAAGTTGTCATCATCTTCTTATAAACTGGATGCTGTTTTTTCTCTTCAATTTTAATAACGCAAGTTTTTTCGCCCGAAGCACTTACAACAACGCCTTGGCGAGTCTTACGTAAATTACGAGTTTCTTTTTTCTCTGCCATCATTTACTCCTTTACGCCTCACTCTGGGCAATTTCTCTTGCGCGCATTTCTGTCTGGATGCGAGCAATTTGCTTTTTAACAACCTTAACACGCGAAGTGTTGTCCAACTGGCTTGTTGCCATTTGAAAACGAAGGTTGAAAAGCTCTGCACGAGCATCCTTTAACCTGGCATACAAGTCTTCGACAGAAAGAGTTCTAATTTCTGCATTCTTTAAATCAGCCATTATGCTAATACCTCCTCTGTCTCTTTAGTAACAATCTTGCACTTGATAGGCAGCTTAGTGATTGCAAGACGAAGTGCTTCCTTGGCAACTTCTTCTTCGACGCCGTCAATTTCAAACATAATTCTGTTTGTTTTGACAACAGCAACCCAGCCTTCAGGATTACCTTTACCCTTACCCATACGGGTTTCAAGTGGTTTTTTAGTGATTGGCTTGTCTGGGAAAATTGTGATCCAAACTTTACCACCACGTTTCATAGCACGAGTCATCGCAATACGAGCGGCTTCGATCTGCCTGTTTGTAATCCAGGCTGATTCCATGGCACGAATTCCCCAAGAACCGTGAGCGAGCTTTGTGCCACCCTTGGCCTTGCCTTTCATGCTACCGCGTTGTACCTTGCGGTGACGGACTCTTTTTGGCATTAACATTATTTAGCACCCCTCTCTGATGCCGGGCGTTTGCCTCGGCCTCGACCAGCTGGGCGAGAGCTGCTTTCAAGTGCTGGGTTGGTAGGACGTTGTCCTGGAAGAACATCGCCATAATAAACCCAAACTTGAACGCCAATGCTACCCATTTGAGTAGCTGCAATCGCAAACCCATAATCTATCTGAGCACGAAGTGTGTGACGAGGGATTCGGCCTTCGCCATACCATTCGCGTCTACACATTTCAGCGCCACCCAAACGACCAGATACCTGAAGGCGAATGCCCTGTGCACCTGACTTTTGAGCGCTCTGAACTGCTTTTCTCATAGCACGTCTAAATGCGATACGTCCTTCTAACTGTTCGGCAACACTTTTAGCAATTAAGGTTGCATCAAGTTCTGGGCGCTTAACTTCCACAACATCGATAGCAACTTTTGCACCAACAATTTTTTCAACATCGGTGCGAAGTCCTTCGATGTCTGCACCCTTCTTACCAATAACAGCACCAGGACGAGCTGTAACAATGATAATCTTGATTTTTTCGCCAGTGCGTTCGATTTCAACTTTAGAAAGAGCACAATTTGCAAGGCGCTTTTCTAAATACTTACGAACCTCAAGATCATTGTTTAATTGATCGGCATAATCTTTATCGGCATACCAGCGGCTGCGCCAGTTTTCGGTGATGCCTAATCTAAATCCGGTTGGGTGAACTTTTTGACCCATTATGCCTCCTTCTTATCATCTTTGCCATTTGATACAACAACTGTAATATGGCATGTTCTCTTATTAATGCGGCTTGCTGCACCTTTAGCGCGAGGCCTATAACGCTTTAGCGTTGGGCCTTCGTCAACATAAGCCTCAGTTACTTTTAATTGTTCGGCGCGAAGCTTGTGCACGTCTTCGGCGTTTGCAACTGCAGAATTAAGGCAAGATTCAACATCTTGAGCAGCTGCACGCTCGATAAAACGAAGCGTCAGGCGCGCGTCTTCGACACTTTTGCCTCGAATTTGGTCCACAACCATGCGGGCTTTACGTGGAGAAATTCGGATATACTTTGCTTGAGCTGTACTTTCCATTTATATCACCTATTCCTTACCCGAAGACGAATGACCGCGGAATGTACGAGTTGGTGCGAATTCGCCAAGTTTGTGACCAACCATGCTTTCGCTGATATAAACAGGCACATGCTTGCGTCCATCATGAACAGCAATTGTGTGGCCTACCATATCAGGGAAAATTGTGCTTGAACGAGACCATGTTTTAATAACCTCTTTTGTGCCAGCCTGATTCATTGCATCAATGCGGCTAAGCAACTTTGGTTCTACATAAGGTCCTTTTTTTAAACTTCTACTCATTTATAAAATCCTTCCAACTAATTACTTAGTTCTTCTACGTCTAATTATTAAGCGGCTGCTTGCTTTCTTAGGATTACGAGTACGAGCACCTTTAGCAGGCTGGCCTCATGGAGATACTGGATGACGTCCAGCACTCTTGTTCTTACCTTCACCACCACCGTGTGGGTGATCAACTGGGTTCATTGCTGTGCCTCGAACTGTAGGGCGAACACCCATCCAGCGCTTGCGGCCAGCTTTACCAATTTTGATATTAACGTGTTCGGCGTTTCCAACTTCGCCAACTGTTGCGCGGCAAGTTAAAAGAACGCGTCGCATTTCAGATGATGGCATACGAAGAATTGCGTAATCGCCTTCCTTACCCATTAACTGAATGCTGGTTCCAGCGCTTCGAGCCATTGCAGCACCTTTTCCAGGTTGCATTTCAACAGCGTGTACAAAAGTACCAACTGGGATTGCGTCAAGCTTCATTGCGTTTCCAGGCTTGATGTCCTGGCCTTCGCCACTAATAACAGTGTCGCCAACTTTTAAGCCCTTAGGCTGAAGGATGTAGCGCTTTTCGCCATCGGCATAGTGAAGAAGAGCGATGTAGCTTGAACGGTTTGGATCGTATTCGATGCTGGCAACCTTAGCTGGGATGCCGTCTTTGTCGCGCTTGAAATCGATAATGCGATACTTGCGCTTAACTCCGCCACCTTGATGACGAGTTGTGATACGGCCATAATTGTTACGGCCGGCGTGGTTCTTCTTTTTGGCAATTAAGCTTTTTTCAGGCGTAGTCTTCGTAACTTCAGCGAAGTCCGAAACCGTCTGAAAACGCTTACCAGCAGAAGTCGGTTTAAATGTTTTCATTCCCACTTTAATCTCCTTTTCGTTTGCGAGGCCTTGGGCCTGCGCTTTCTTTGCGCCATATGCAGGCGAGTAAAAATCTCCCACGCTTCCGGGCGTGTTCATTTTCCCACGGGCGCAACGATGCATTATATCACTATTTGCAGGGATATCACAAAAAAAGGGCCTCTAAAAAGAGGCCCAAAATTTTAGATTAAATTGAAATCTTATATAAGAATCTCAATCAATAACGAAAAGAACTGAATCGGCAACGGCATAGTCAATATGCTCATTGCGGCAGTAGCAACTTCGACAGCTGAAACATCTGGACTTGCCATTGTTTCAAATGCTGTTTCCCCAGCTGGCATGGCTTCGTCAGCAACAGCAACCTCTTCAGCATAAGCATCATTTTGATCTAAGTTATTATCTATATAATTATCATTGCTAGCATTCTCAGAAAATAACCTAGGTTGAACTTCATAAGGAACATAAGGATAATATATACAATAATTAGATCCTGCAGTAATTGTTTTATATTCAGAAGTTAACTTATAATCTTGTACTTTACCATCAACATCATGAAGAGTTCAATCATGTGGGTCAGTAGTTCCTTCGTCATAATATTGGCCTATTCTATAATAATGAGATTTACTATTGTCTGGATTGCTTAAAACAAATTCTACATAGGTAAAAACTTCATCATATGCTGGTTCTTCATCAACATACTTTACTTTCAGCGAATAACCCTCTGGAATACCAATATAATATATAATTTGATAGTAACCGACATCAACGCACCTTAATGCTGTTTCATGCCAATCTGTCGACTCCCAATTATAACCATAAAAACTATAGCAATTTGCAACTCTAATATTAGTTGTAGCTCGATCATACGTCTCAATATTAGAAACATCATTATTGTCTTCTGAATCATCAATAGGTAAATTTAACGGAGTAGCATAAGATAGATCACTTTGACGAACTCATGTTATAGGAATTAATGGGTTTAATTGAGATGATCCAGCAGAGTCATCAACAAAAAGACTTAGACCACAATCATAAAAACTTATATCATCATATCAATTATCTCTATCAAATGAAAAATGCTCTAACGTAGTATTTAAAGTGCCATCAGTATTATTAAACATAAGCGCTGGCCCAGAACAACTCTTATCTCAATAGTATCCACTATCCAAACTAACTGTCTTTAACGAAGTGCAACCACTAAACATATATTGCATATATTCAATATCGAAATCTTTATCTTCGCGAGTAAGCGAATAATCCTCTAGGCTGGTGCAACCATCAAACATATTGTTAAAATTAATAACATAAGCCACACATTGTAATGGTACTGGAATTGCACTATCGTTGCCATTTGTTGCCTTCTTTATGTTAGAACAGTTCTTATACATATATGACATGTCGGTACCCCTACTAAATATCTCAGGTACGGTTCCTTTAAATTCAATACTTGAAATCCAATAGCAATTTTGGAACATATGTGACATGTTAGCCTTACGAATAACCTTATTTTCGCTTGTATGAATTTTTGAGAAATCAACTATAAGCTTTGGATAAATTGCATATCCACTAAACATACCTTCTAAATTATACAAATTATCAGAAAAGACAAAATTCTCTGGAAGTGTAAGTGTAAACGGATTATCCTCAACAAGTTTTTCTTTAGGCTTTCCATCAACTGAATTACCAAACATATAAGACATATCTTCAACATTTTGTGTCTTTAACCAGTTTAGATTGCTCTTTTCTAGTTTAATAGTATTGTAGAACATCTTCGAAGTAGAAGTAACCTTTGTCATTCCATTAAAGCAATTATCAACAGTAAGGTTGGTTAGCCTTGGCAAATTGGCGAATATGCCAGATAGATTCCTAATGTTTCCTTCCTTATCAAAGTCCTTAAGATAAATGGTTTCGTTCTTTGATCCATGAATCTCATTAAAGAATTCACTACCACCAAACATATAAGCAACATTATCTATATTTGAGGTATTAATATTATCGAGGCCACTAAAGTGTTCTGCCGAATCTAAAGCAAATGGATTGTATAAGACTGCTTCGTTAGTTGCAGATAAAGCACCCATAAACCAGCAAGACATACTACGCAACTCATCAAAATTCTTAAACGAAGAATCGAAGTTAACAAAAATGGTATCAGCATTTGATTCAACTTTGTTTACAAATTTAGGAATTGGATGGTTGTCGCCACTAATCCAGGATTCCTGATATTTTCTATACCACGAAGGCAAGTTATAATCGCTTGTATTATTATAAACAGGATAAACCTCTACAAATGTATCTCCTTCTGGAACAAAATCAGAAGCCTCGTCAGCAGTGCCATAGTAGAAAGTAAATGTACCTTCCTTTTTATCTCCATTTTGATGGTTAGAAAATGCCACATAACCATTCTCTTCATTTGACACAAACACAGCAGTAATGGTTATCTCAAGATCATCATCTGCAAAGAAGGTTTCACAATAACCATTAGGCATTGTAAATTCATCTTCGTCACCAATTTGAATCTTCCAATAAGCAAACCTTGAATTTTCGTCTTTTGCTGTAGCTGTTATTTTACGATTATCTAAATTAATTGAATTGCTCTCTAAATTGTTAAGCATAATTTGTACATTATTTATATAACCATAACCGTCTTCGCTAACTGTACCCTTTGATGTATCATTTGAAACAACTTCAACCCTCTTTTCGTCAAAATTTTGAGACCTATAAAATGTACCTGTGTGAATATTTCCTTCAGATAAATCTGAGCCTTCCCAGATAATATTGCTATTATATGGAATCCTGTAAGAAGAATCAGTTTCCTGCCATGATGTGTCACCATCATTTTTCCATACTACGTTATCACCATTACAGTTTGCTAGACCTGATTCGCCCAGATTTAGACTAAAACCTGTAATGTTATAATAGCTATCATCATCATATTCTGAATGAACATTAATTTTTGTTAGTCTTGTACATTCACTAAACATACCAGGAGCACTTATATTTCCGTTATATAAATCTTCGAAATTAGGATTGCATACTGCTTTGTCGGTATTAAACTTAGACAAATCAAGCTCAACAATTCCACTACATCCGTAAAACATTTCGTCAAAGAAAGCAACATTTTCCGTAGTAAACTTATCTCAATTTTGCACGCTATTACTAAACACAGGTCCAAGATTTTCGCAATTTGCAAATGTTCCCATATTGTATAAATTGCGAGACGTGTCCAAATTACTATCAAACTTAATGTTCTTTAACGAAACGCAATTGGCAAACATATATGACATGTCCTTAATATTAGAAAAGTCAAATCCTGTTAAGTCAATATTCTCTAACGAAGTGCCGTATGTTTCGTAATCATTAGACCAAAGCTGATTTAAGACAACATCCTTGGTTTCATCAAAAACACTATTTGTTAATTCCTGAGTAGGCATTAACATATTTGGTAGCGCATTTACCTCCTGAAATAAACCACCAAAAGCATAGGAAACGTCAGTTAAATTACCTGTAAACATATTTGCAAAACCAGGATTTTTTGGATTTGAATCAGTAGGGCTGTAAAAATTCTTGACAGTTTGTGTACCAAACATATCGGCCATAAACCACATAGATATACTTTGAAGTTGCGTATAATCTTTAAAGCTTTTATCAAAAACAACATCCTCTGGTTCTACCAATGTCTGTATCCTTCATAAAGAACTATACTGAGTAGAAAGAACACTATATATACGAGCTGAATAATACGGATTATAATCCATCATCGTAGCATCAATATGACGTATATATTCGCTTATAGACCCTATTTGCTGCTGTTTACCTTCTTTAAATTTCGAGGCCCATGAATCGCTGCTGGCAACATATGTTAATGTATATCATGAAGGTAGATTTACATAGCGAGACGAAGTATCAACAAACGAGCTATTAACTTCATATACATCACCTTCAGAATTATGATCTATGTTATCAAAATAAAAACTTAGTGTGTTGTGACCATCATATGCGCTATTGTTTTTCTGATAAACTGCCTTTGCCGTGTAATCAGAACGCATAAAATGAGCAACAATACTTGAAGACTTATTAACATATTGATCATTTGACGAATCAAAAATCTGCCCGTCCAGTGTCCAATAAGTGAAAATGTAACCTTCTTTAGGGGTAGCAACAATTCTTGTATCTTCAATTCATAAAATATTATTGCTACAACTAATTTCAACCACATTTTCATTTGCGCTGGAATATGAACTATTATAGAAGGTGTATGAATCCTGGCTAACGTTACCCTTATTCTCATCATCAGGACTGATAGTAATGGTTTTTAGCAAAGTTGAAACGGAACTATCGCTTCGTACATAAGTACCAGCTGGGTAGTCTGATATAGATTTATCATCACGAATAGGAATTGCATAAGTTGGAAGATCAGTAACAGGCGGTAAGGAAGTATCATTTGGCGTAAACGTCCAAAAAATATCGGCACTATCATAGGCTGGCAAGTTAGCACACATACTAATATTACGATTGTTGCTTTCGCCTTTTGTTTTCTCCAAATATGTCGACATAGGTAAATCTCAGCCATTACCTAATTTAATCTGATTAAGCATCTCACAACCACAAAATACATCTTCGTAACGGTACATAGCGGAGTAACCAAGACCTGAATAACCAATATAATTATCAACATCAAAACAGGATAGATCAATACTCTTTAGGCTTTTACAGCCATAAAACATACGTCCAATAGAATATGAACCAAACGTTTTATTCTTAGACATAATCGTAAATGGATTAAATTTTTGAATATTTGTAACATTCTCAAGTTTTTCACAGCCATAAAAAGCTGCAGAAAAGGAGATATAATCCCCTCTTGTGCCCGGATAATCAAAATTGTTATCTTCTTGACTAGGTTGAATAAATCTAGATGGCAATGTTACTGTGGTAAGGCCTTTACAATTAGCACATATGGCACCATAATCAATTACATTCATGTTAGAAATATTGAAAGTTGAAAGATCTAAGGTACTTAGCTTGTAATTGTATGTATCCAAAAACGATGATACAAATACATTTCCAGTATTTGAAGCTGGTAATATTCGCCAAGGGTCAGATAATGGAATATCACTATCTGATCCATTGTACCAATAATTATGATGCTTGTAGGCTTCGTAACAAAAACCACCAAACATCGAAGAGCATGATTGAAGATTATTAGTAGGAATATTAGTAAAGCCATCAACAAGTTTTCCATTTATTCGACTCTTAAATTGAGTAAATGGCGCATTTCCATCTGAGTCTGCCATAAACCAACATGATGTACTATAAATATCTTTACACATAGAAAAGCTTGAATCGAAGATTACAGTAACATCGTTCTTAATCATGCACTCAATTTTATATGCCTCTGTATCAAGATAGTACCAAGACGGCAAATCTAAATTTGAAATATCATAATATTCAGCTTGAGATACTCGTCCTAATTGATGAGGTCTAAAAGGTAATACTTCCCCTCCAGCATTTACAACAAACGATGCCAATGTGTCACCCATAAGTCTATATGCCGAATAATCATCAATATCTTCCTGAATCATTCCTGTTACATAACCAGTTTTCTCATAAACAGGGAATATTGTAGAACCAGCTTTTACTTCTTCTGAATGATCTGCAGAATCATAAACGAATGTAAAAGTGCTATCTGTTGGGTTATAAATTGCCTTTGGTGTAGTTAATACAAAGATACCGGCACCAGAAGAGCCAGGAATGGCTTCTGTTGCGTATGAACCTCCAGTATAATCCTTAACCCACTTATTAGAATCGTCAACACCATGCATTCCGACATCACTCATATTTACCTCTCATTTATCTGAAATCTTGAATTCAGAAATATCATTTGCATCTACGAACATATTCTCTGGAGTATAACTATTAGGTATCTTAAAGTTAGAAAGATCAATCGACCTTAATTTATAGCATTCAATACACATGTGATCACATCTAAAGTTTTCAGATGTTTGAGAGGCCATACCAAACTTAGAGCCTTCTGCAAAATTAATATTGAGCAATTCATAGCAATCAGAAAATACGTTATCAAGATTTGTAGCTACAGCACCAAAATTTGCAGGCAAATTAATTTCTTTTAATTTGTTACAGTCAGCAAATAGATAACCGACATCTTTTGCTTTAGCTCCAAAATCTTCATTTATATTAATATTTAAAAGATTATTGCATCAACCAAACAATCCATGTATGGTGGTAGCATTTGCTCCAAAAGAACCATTTAAGCTAATCTTAGAGAGGCTAATACAATCATCAAGCATATAAGCAAGGTTACTTGCGTTTGTAGCAAAGTAATGGCCTTCGGTTTCTGCAGGAAGCTTAATAGTTTCTAAGCCAGAACAACAACTAAACATTGAATTCATATTAATAGGTTTGTAATTACCATTTGAGTCTTTTGGACAAAGGTTTCATGAGGATAAATCAATACTAGTTAAAAGATCTTTTGACCTGTTATCATACGAACAACTGAACATCATTGCAGTCTCTTCAATATTTTCAGTATAAATATTTTCTAGACCAGAAATATTTGTTAAAACTCTCTTTTGACTATATGATGGGCTTTCCTCAGAAATAACAGCCGTAGCTTCGTTCCGAAGAAGATATTGTGAATTAAACCAAAGGGATGTTGATGTTAAAGTTTTGTACGCTTTAAATGATTCTAAAAACTTAACTGTTCTTGGATAAACCTTTTGCGTACCATCATAATTACATCAACTTGGCAATGTTAACAAGCCTAAAGTTTCTGAGGTTCCATCAAAATTATCATCCCAGTGAGTATTGTTTAC
Source organism: Coriobacteriia bacterium (assembly GCA_030536315.1). Lineage (GTDB taxonomy): Bacteria > Actinomycetota > Coriobacteriia > Coriobacteriales > Eggerthellaceae > Equivita. Next base: position 22,210 of record JAUNQF010000011.1, on the reverse strand, counting down.
AGGGAAGATGAAGTTGTCGTCTTCGTCAGCATAATCATCGCATGAAAAAATCATGGTCGAATTTGACTCTGTATATTTTGCAACAGGAGTTACAAAATGAGCAATAAATGTAACGTCTTCGCTAAGAGTTCCAAACTTTGCAGATATAACATCTTTTGTAAGTTCTTTTCCATCATAGGACCAGTCATCAACACCTTCCATTGTCCAGTGATATCAGAAATAATCAAGCCTGCTATCTTCGTTGTCTTCTAGCTCAATTGCCTTTGCACCTTGATAGTTTTGTTCGCTAACTTTAACTTCTTCGTAAACACTTACATCTGGACTTGAACCCGACTTAAGCAACTGAACGTTACCGTTAACAAAAATTGTATTATAAATTTTATAAGTTACTTTAATGTCCGTTAAAGGAGGAGCAACATAGATGAAGTTGGCAACAAATGCTGTTGACGAACTAATTTTTCCTTGAGTAACAGCCGCACCATTAACTGTCCATTTATCAAATTTATAATTTTCACTTGCTTTTACAGTAATAACATGGGAGTCATCAGACTCATTAGTTTTAAATTCCAATGAATGTTCCGTAGCGCTTGTTGCAATGTCCTTATAAGCATATTCAACTCCTTCGTCAGCAGAAAAATCAGAACCCGATGTTATGCTTCCGCCTTCGGAACAAGTAAATGTTACGTTATATTTTCCTGGAACAGGATTAGGGGTTCACGCAGCATATAAGGTTAGGTTTGCATCGTCGGTGTATTCGGCGCCAAAATTATAGTGTGTTGCCGAAGCACCATCAGCTGGATCTGTTGTCCAATAATCTTGCAATGTGTAACCTTCTTTAACAAAGTCAGGCTTCGAAGCCAATGTTAAAGCTTTTCCAGCTTCTTTAATTTGTGGCGAAGGAGTAGTTCCCGATTGAGCACCATTGCTGTTATAAACAACCGACCAGCAATCTTTTTCGGCAAAAGTGATGTCCAAAACCTTCTTGCCAATTAGCAATTTTGCTGTGGCAAAGTCAAGGTTTGTAATAGTTAACGAAGCCTTAACCGACTGTTTAGATTCAAAAGGAAGGCTTTTAATTTCGTCCATTACACCAGGAACTTCTTTATCATAAAGGGTAGTTTCAAGGTCATCCGATTGAATTTTTAGATTAAACGTAGAATCTTTGAGGACTTCCTTTGCTTCGTCAGTTAAATCTACCTGAGTCGAAGCAATATAAACTGTGTTTTCGCTATTGTTGACAATTGTTGCAACATCACAAGTTACAGTGCCAGACTCAACATCAACATAGGCTTTAATTGTTTCGTCCGCCTCTTTATCAGCCGCAATTGCCTTGTTCACACCACTAAAAGCAACAACGGCAAGTAGTGCAACAAAAGCTCCAATGCACACACCAATTGCAATCTTGTTTAACCTTGTTAGTGCATTTTTACCAGTGGTTTTAAAGTAACCCCCATAGCTTACACCAACCTTTTTACGAGAATAAAGCAAATAAGCCATTGAGCCTAGGGAAACCAAAACAAACAGCAAAATTAGCGCAGTGCTAATAAAATCGCCAGTTTGAGTTGGAGTTCATCCGCCAGGTGTAGGCTCTGGTGTGGGATTTTGGCCAAGAACAAATTCAACAACGGTGTTAAATGTAGTCATAATTTACCCCTTTTTATCACGAACATTAACGAAGAATAGTCACAGAATTGTTTTTATTATATTATAAATTCACAAAAATATCAAATAATGCCAGGATTTTTAAAGAAAAAGGGCCCCTAAAAAGAGGCCCTTGATTATTGCTTAATGTCAGCTGGTCTTACCAGATTAAAGACAGCGCAATGTTTACAAGAGTTACTGGGATTGGGAGGACAAATGCGCTAACTGCTTCAATTGCAATTTCGGCAGCTGGCATGGCTTCGTCAGCAACAGCTACCTCATCAACAGCAGCTGCTTCGACAGCCTGAGCTTCGGCAACACAATCATCTACCTGACGTTGTTGCTCTTGTCCAGGAATATTGAAGAACCAAATAATTGAATCTTCATCAGGTAAATCACTGCCAGTAGTAATTTGTCCTGTCTGGTGACTCTGAATAGTTTCGTAATACCATTCTGGATTAAAATCATCATAAGCATTACCAATTAAAGTATATGTTCTAGATAGCCCTTTTGAAGTGTTTGTCAAAACAAAATTAATCTCCTGTGAATTATTTCAATATTTCTCAACAGGACCTAAATTAACAGTAATAGAGTACCCTCCTGCGACACCAATAAATGGCAGCATATAAGTAGCAATGCTTATTTTATCGTCTCATTCACCATAAGCAAAGCCAGCACTGTTACTACTTAGCTTGAAATAATAGTTAGTAGTCATCCTGTCAAACGTGACCATATTAATATCATTTGTTGAAGGAACAGGAACAATATCTGGCATTCTTGTTGAAATGTCATAATACATTGATTTACTATTTATCCATCCAATTGGATTATTACCATTAACATATGCTAAACCTGCAGCAGCAAAAGAAATAGCACTGTTCCAAGCATTAGTATCATAAGTAAAGTGTTCCAAAGTTGAATTTAATGTACCATCTAAATTAGCAAACATATTTACAGCACCAGTACTACGATAATAATTATCAAAGTCATCAACATAGAACCAATTGTAGTTTCCTGCAAACTCAACATCCTTAAGATTAGGACAATCACTAAACATATATGCTGCCGATTGAATCAAATAAGCTGGTGACGTTTCACGCATCAATGAATAACGATTAAGGCTTGAACAACCAGCAAACATGTAACTAAAATCAGTTACTGCATTGATCATAGTAAGTTCTGTAGGAATTTGTTCGTCTTGACTTGTTACACTATTAATCTTCGTGCAATTTTCATACATATGAGACATATTAGTAACACTAGCAGAAGTTAAATTGTTTGTTCCTGATACAGAAATCCTTGTTGCATGACAGCAATTTTGGAACATGTAAGACATATTTTCAATTTGATTAAATGACGAAGACGACTTGCACTTATCAAACTTAACTTCAAATTCCTTACAATCTGCATAACCACAGAATATACCTTCAAGGCTTTTAACCTTTTCTGTAATTACGAAGTTAGAAGGTAATATAAGCTTAGATACATCTAATGCGGCTTCCGAAGGAATTTGTTCAACCGTATTTCCAAACATATATTCCATCTCACTTACTTCCTGAGTATTAAGCCAATTAAGTTCAGCCTTCTCAAGCAATGGAGTGTTATAGAACATTTTGGAAGTTGAGTAAACATTCTTCATTCCATAAAAACACTTGTCGCCAACATAAAGCTCAGTAAGCTTTGGCAAGTTTGCAAACAAGCCACTTAAATTCTTGATATTGCCCTTAACGTCAAAATTTTCAAGGTAAATCTTCGTATTTTTTGAACCATGCAAATCATTGAAATACTCATGTCCACCAAACATATATGCCACATTAGAAATATTTCCTGTGTCAATATTTTCAAGACCAGCAAAATGATCAGCACTATCAAGGTTAAATGGATTAAACAAAACAGATTCGTCTATGTGAGACAAAGCACCCATAAACCAGCACGACATACTTCTAAGTTCCTTAAATTCTGTAAATGTCTTGTCAAATCTAACATACAGCTTATTGTTGTCTACGTTGTCTTCAATTACCTTGACAAACTTTGGAATTGGATGGTTGTCATTTTCATGCCACGATTCCTGATATTTTCTATACCACGAAGGCAAATCGTAGTCGCTTGTATTTGACTTAACATCAAAAACACTAATCAATTTTTCTCCAGAAGGAACATATTTCGAAGCAGCAGCTTCGGTGCCTACACCATAGTAAAAAGTAAAGGTACCCTCACGCGAATCATTAACAGAAAATGCAACATAACCATTAGTTTCATTGCTGATAAATACAGCAGTAATATTAATCTTATAATCATCCAAAGCACTAAATGTTTGATTGTATCCTGCTGGAATAGCTTCAGGCTCCGAATCGCCAATGGCTATTTGCCAGTAAGCAAACCTTGCGCCTTCTTCTGGAATTGCAGTAATCTTTCTATTATCAACATAAATAACATTATCGTTTACATTGTCAGCCTTAATTTGAACATCATTTATATAGCCATATTTCGAATCGCTAACCTTACCTAAAACGTCATCATTAGACTCAATATTTACTGACTTTTCTAAAAACTTGTTAGACCGGTAAAATGTGCCAGTATAAATTTCATTTTCCTCCAGGTAACCTCTTGTGCGATAAACGTCTATATCATATGGTATCTCATTGGATTCAGGTGTTGGATCCCAATTGACAGAATCTTCATTAATTCATTTACCTTCGCCATTGCAATCAGCAAGTCCAGATAAACCTAAATTGAGGTTTCATCCACCAACACTTGCTGGTTTGTTTTCGTCATAATAACTATTAATTTTAATTTTTGAAAGTCTTGTGCATTCTGAAAATACTTTGTATCCGCTAGCATCATCTGCATTTCACCCATTTGATTCCAAAGCTGCTGCAATTGAACGCTTTCATGTATAAGCGTTTTCGGTTGATAAATTAGATATATCAAGTTCTTCAATTCCGCTGCAGCCATAGAACATATAATCAAAGTCCTCAACTCTTGTAGTTGTAAATTTATTCCAATTTTCAACACAATCTCTAAAAATTGGACCCAGGTTTTCACAATTTACAAACATAGCATTGCAGTCATAAAGGTTTTCAGTGTTTAAATTGCTACCGAATTTAATTGTTTTCAAACCAACACAATTTGCAAACATTGCCTTTAAATATGGAACATGAGAAAAGTCAAACCCAGTTAAATCCAAAGTCGATATAGAAGTTCCATAGGTTTCTGTGCTCTTTGACCACTCAACATTTTCGTCATCCTTATTAGCTGGCGAAGTAACTGCATCTACCATATTTATTACACCATCTAGTAGCATTTCTTGAACTGTGTCTTCAGCAACATCTTCTTCAAACAAACCACCAAATGCATATTTAACATCCATTAAATTACTTGTATATAAATTGGCAAAACCAGGATTCTTTGGATTAGACGAAGTTGGGCTGTAGAAATTTTCGACAGTTTGAGTTCCAAACTGATCTGCCATAAACCACATCGAAATACTTGAAAGATTGGTAAAGTTCTTAAAGTTTTCGGCAAAAATAACGTCTTTTGGCTCAATTAGAGTTTGAATTTTTCATAAATTACTATACGTTGTTGTTGTTGCAGTACTAGAACTTGAATAAGGATTGTAATATAAAGCACTGCTTTGACGCATCCTTCGCTCAAGCTCTTCTCTACTAATAACTGTGCGACTACTTACTTGGCCCATATCTGCCTTCGCCACATAAGTTGTTTGGAATCACGAAGGCAATACGGCATTACCCTTATATGTGTCAGCTCTAGTATTTGGGATAACCTCGTAAACAGTACCTTCCGAAGAATGATCAACATTGTCATAATAGAAAGTTAGCGTATTATCATTGTCGTAAGCACTATTGTTTTTTGTATAAACAGCTTTTGCCGAATATCCATCTGGCGAAAAATGAGCAACAATTTCAAATGACTTTGCAAAAGAACACTCTTCGTTGTCATAATACCAACCGCCAACAGTCCAATAATCAAACTTATATCCTTCTTTTGGAGTTGCAATAATGGTTGTATCATTTAATCTAATTAAGTTATCTGATCCGTTAACGCACACAGGTTTATTCGGATAAAACATATAAGAACCTGAACTTACGGTTCCCTTAGATGGATCCTCCGAAGAAATACTTACAGTCTGTCTAAGCCTTTCAATTTCTTCTGGGTCTCTTGTAAATGTACCGTAATTGTCAGGCTCATCATGACTTTTGTAATATGGTATTGAATCTGTAGAATAACCCTCGCCATTCTTTTGCCAACGAATACCAAAATCTTCAAGACTTGGTAAATTAGCATATTCAGAACCCATAGGTATATACCAATTGCTGCCGATGGTAATTGATGTTAACTTATTGCAGCCCGTAAAAACATTATATGCAGAAAACGATTTAGAACCTCTACTACCAATTATGTAATTTGTATTAAATAAGCCTAGATCAAGCGACGTTAGATTTTGGCATCCGTAAAACATTTTTCCAATTGCATAATAATCAAAATTTCATCCGGCTCTATTAACAACAGTAAAAGGATTAAACTTGCTAAGGTTTGTAATTTCTTGCAAGCTTTCGCATCCATAAAATGCACCAGCAAATGAACAAATTTCGCCATGCTGTCCCACAGCTATGTTTGATCCATTATTATTAGTGTCTTCATCCTTAGTATCAATAAATGCTGATGGTAAGGTTACTTTAGTTAAGGCCTTACAGTTTGCGCAAATTGCTCCATAATCAGTATATGAATTTATAATATTGAAATTACTTAAATCAAGATCAGTTAATGTTGTGTTAAATGTATCTAAATATGGCGAAATAAATACACCCACTGAAGAATCATAGCGAATTTCTGAATTTGATCCATCGTATCAATAGTTTTGTGGCTTAAACATTTCAAAACTGAATCCGCCAAACATGCATGCTGTTTGTCTTATGTTTTGTGTTGGAATACGACCAAAATAAGCTAAGTCAAATTTAAATGGAGCATAACCATCTGAATCGGCCATAAACCAACATGAAGTGGAATAAATATAAGGGCAATACTGAAAAGATTCAGTGAAATTTACATCAATCTTACTAGCTCCCTTAAGTAAGTTTACAATCTTATAATTATTGTAATCAATCATGTACCAGGAAGGCAAGGTTAAACCAGACAAACGATAATCCATAATACCCGGTCTTCTAAGATCATCAAGAGCGTCAATTGTAAAATTCGTAGCATAATCTAAAGCAGAAAGCTTGTCATTGCTTAGTCTTTTGGACTCCTCATTTCTTTCTGTGGAACGGATTCCATACTGTCCAGCGGAAAAACCACAATTACCATCAACAGGATAAACAGTACATCCCCTGCTTATATCATCGCTATGAGAGTCGCAATCGTAATAGAATGAAAAAGTTAGTGCCTTTGGGTCATAAACTGCTTTAGCGCTCATCCTCGAAAATAAACCAGAACCGCTTTCTTCTGGAATTTGGTTTTTATCATATGAAATTCCTTTATTGTAATTTAAATATCAACCTTCACTAGATTCTACAGAACCTAAGTTTGTATAACTCATTGGTTCTTCTCAAGAATCAGAAATCCTAAATGATTCTAAAGAACCACAGTTGTTCAACATATCTCCACAACTAACGTCTTCATTAACAACAAAAGAAGACAAATCAATAGTTCTAAGATTGTAACAACCTTGAAACATACAATTGCAAAAACGTACACTCTGGCCTATTTTTGGATTTGTGCCAAAATCAATCTGAGTCAATTTTAAACAACAATAAAACATATGCGAAATATCTGTAGCGTTTTGACAGAAATTTGGATTAAACTTAATATTTAAAAGCGATTCGCAACTATCAAATAAGCTGATACAACGTGTGGCAGCGGATCCGAACCCAGAACCAATATCTATACTATATAGACTGCTGCACATAACAAACATGCCAGTCAAATCTGTGGCATATTTACCGAAATCACCATTTAAAGTTAAAGTTTGCAGGCTTGAACAACGATAAAAACACTCAGTGAAATTATTAGCATAGGTACCAAAATAATGGCCTTGTTCTTCCGAAGGCAAATCAAGCTTTGTAAGACCTGTACAACCCATAAACATTGAACGCATGTTTACATATTGAGGATTACCCTGTTGGTCTTTTGGATTAATATTTCATGATGAAAGATCTAAACTATTAAGACGATTTGCATTTTGATTTGAAATTTCTCTGAGCAAAAAATCTGAAGTTGCAAACATAAATGCTGTCTGTGTAAGATTTTGAGTGTATATATTTTCAAGACCATAAACATTTGTTAATACACTTTGTTGAAGTGTCGCTTTTTCCATGATTAAATTGGCTTCGCTACTATATGGAGAAGTATTGTTGCCTTCGTCATTTGAAGTTGAAATGCGTCTAGACGTTATGGTTGAGGTATTAAATCAAAACGATGTTGACGTTAGGCCTTTGTATTTTGCAAATGATTCGTTGAAACGAACCGTTCTTGGATAGACTTTTTGAGTTCCGTCATAATTACACCATGCTGGGAATGTTAGAAGGCTAAAATCGCCAGACTGCATAAATTCTTCGTCCCAATTTGAATTGTAAACGGGGAATGTGTAATTGCCATCGCCAATTACTTCGTCACAAGAAAATACCATGGTCGAATTTTCTTCTGAATATTTAGCAACGGGAGCAATAAAGTGAGCAATGAATATTGTGTCTTCCCTTAAACCAAGGGCTGCAATTGCTTCGGCGCTTAGGCAAGGATCGGTACATGACCAGGTCGAATGCGCTTCGTCTTCGATAGTCCAACCGTCAAAGAAATAGTAATATCCAAATTCTGGATGGTCTTCCTCCGAAGCCGTCGCACCAACAGCAGCATGAGTTGCAGTTACAGTTTCAGAAACAAGTGGAGCGCCGTTTTCGTTAGAAGAATTTAGAGCAATCGAGCCGTGAGCATCGAAGGTGTTTAAGACTTTGTATGTAATTGTGTAGTCACTTATTGGAATGTCTTTGTCAAACACGGCCGTAAATTTGGAAGCAGAGTTGATGGTGCCTTCGGTTGTAATGGCTGTTCCGTCAAGCTCCCATTGTTTAAAAACAAATCCGGTGTTGGCGGTTGCTATTACAGTTTTAACGGTCGACTGGTCAGCCTGATTTTTGAGCTCAAGCTTACCTGTTGTTGGGGTATAGACCAGAGTGGTGCCTTCGTCAACATCAATGTATTCGGCATCAACAATACCGCCGGTGCTTGCAACAAATGTAACACGATATGTATCTGCAGGAGGAGGTGGAGGTGGAGTAGGATTTTCCTTCCAGTATGCGTACAAAACAGTGTCAGCGTCTGTCGAAAATGTTGCGCCTAATTGATAGGTTGTACCAGATCCGTCTGCCGAAGTGTTCCAGCCTTCAAAAGTGTAACCGTCTTTTTCAAGGTCCGTGGTTGCGGCAAGAGTGATATCTTTACCAGGATCTTTGGTCTGAAGTGCCGGAGCTGTTCCAGAAGTTGCTCCGTTGGCATCATATGAAACAACGTAGCATTCGGCTTCAATGAACGAAACAGTGAACACGTTCAATCCGGCAAGCAGCTTTGCTGTGTCAAGGCCCAAATCCGTGATTGTTAATGTGGCCTGGGCTTTTTGACCAGCCGCAAATGGTAGGCTCTTAATCGAGTCGTCTACGCCAGGAACTTCCTTGTTATACAAAGTTGTGCCAAGAGTTTCGGATTCAATCTTTAGATTAAATTTTGCATCCTTCAAGATTTCTTCGGCATCCGGCGTTAAGGTTGTTTGAACAGCTGCTATATAAGCATTTTTATCAGTCTTGTTGACAATTGTTGTAGGCTCCGAAGTCAAGGTTCCTGCTTCGGTGTCAACATAAACTTTGACTGTTTCATCCGCTTCGTCATTTGCAGCCACTGCCTTTGTGATGCTTGGTATGAAAATTACGCTACATAAGGCCAGCGTAGCAATCATAAAAGCAGCAATAGCAATTTTGCTAGACTTTGTTAGCGTAGCTTTACCTGCATTTGAAATGTAGTTGCCATACTTTACGCCAGATTTCTTATTTGAATATACAAAAAATCCTAGCGAGGCAATTGCAATAAGTGCAAACAAAACTACACCAACAATACCAAGTAAATCGCCAGTTTGTGAGGGTGTTCATCCACCAGGTGTAGGTTCTGGTGTAGGGCTTTGGCCCAGAACAAATTCTACCGCAGTCTTAAATTCTCCCATAATGTCTCCTTCCTTTAAGACAGAAAAATAAAAGGGCTTAAAAAAGACCCCTTCGTAATGCGATATTATACAAAACTTTTTGTAAAAGGTCAAATGCTATTTGTAGCGGTCGGCGCCGTCAGCACACATGATGATGATATTTTTAAGATTTGGGTTGTTTTTGGCTAATTTTAGTGCCGCGCAAAGGTTTGCTCCGGACGAAATACCAGCTGAGAGGCCTTCTTCGTTATTTATTCAGTCAAAGTACTGCATGGCTTCGGCATTTGAAATTATAATGACCTCGTTGATGTTTTTGTTGTCCTTGAAAAATGGAGGGTCGAAGCCATCGCCAATCCCCTGAATAACGTGGGGGCTTTCGCTTGGCAAAACAGCGGCGAGGTATACCTTGGGGTTTTTCTCGTTTAAATAATCGCCAACACCTTTTAGCGTTCCACCAGTTCCAATGCCTGCAATGAAGGCATCAACTTCGCCGTTAGCCTGATCCCAAATTTCGCGCGCGGTGTTTTCGAAATGTGCCTTTGTGTTTGACAAATTATTGAACTGATCAGCCAAAAAGCAATTTTCGTGAGTTTTGATGTATTCGTGAACGGCCTCGATTGAGCCTTCGACATTTTTCGAAGCCGGGGTCAGCACAACTTCGGCACCATAGTGCTTCATCAAGTTAATGCGCTGCTGAGACATATTTTCCGGCATGAAAATTTTAACCGAATGACCAAGCATTGATCCGTAGGCAGAAAGCGCAATGCCAGTGTTGCCCGAAGTAGCTTCGACAATTTCATCGCCTTCGTGCAGGCAGCCTTCGGCAATCGCATCATCTAAAATTTGCTTAACAATTCTGTCCTTGGTGGATCCGGCAGGATTTTCGCTTTCCATCTTGCCGAAGATATGGCAAGTCAAACCTTCGCTTTCACGAATTTTCTCGAATTCCACAAGAGGCGTATTTCCTACATCAAACATACTTTTATTTTAACACAAAACTTTTCTCACGAAAATCTGTATTTCATGCCTGGAAAGAAATTGAGGTTTATTCAAAATCGAGCTCTGGCCCCGGGGAAATCGAGTTTTTAGACACCCTAAATCGAGCTCTGGCCCCGGGGAAATAGATATTGTTAGTTTAGTTTTTTGCGGGTTGCAATGTATGTAGCGCCAGCCATTACAAGTACGGCAAAAACTCACAATGTCGAAGTGGAATCACCTGTTTGAGCGCTTGCATCAATCTGCGCTGGAATAGGTTCATAAACAGGAACCAAATCAATCGTAGCATCACTTCCTACAATATAAAGTTCACCAGGGTTAAAAGTTGCACCATTTAAAGTCCACCTTGCAATTTGATAACCTTCGGCAGGAATAGGAACAACAATTCCGCACTCGTCGTAAACATCCTCGTCTTCATTTGCATAATTTAGACTTGGATCAACATAATCAAGGTGAACAAATCCCTCTTCGGTAATGGAAATTTCAGTACCAACATAGAGCTCATCTTTTACAGAAGCACTATCTCATTCGGCAGTCGGAGGATAAAGATGCTCTGGATCATTAATGTAATATTGAGTATGAAAATGATCATGACCTTCAATGCCTTCGCCATTAATTGTTGAAGTAATTGTTTGTTTGTACTCCATTGTGAATTTAACGGCATCAGAAGCAGGATCAAGATCATTAAAATTCAAAACAAAACCTGGGTCAATATAATCGGTTACTCAATCACCATTAAGGCGTCATGCATAAGGAGTGTGGTCTTCGACACTTGACTTAGCATAAATGTAGAGATCATAGTGATGTTCCGAAGGAGCTCCTTCATATTCATATTCGAGGTGAAGGCCAAAAGTCCTTCCATCATGAATGTTGCCGCGAATTACACCAACTTTGGTACCTTGATATAACCAATTTTGATTTCAAGTATTAAATTTTGCACCTTCATATGTTACGCCATTATAGGTTCCATATATATAGAAGGTGTAATGATCTGCAGCATCAAGTGCACTTACACTTCATTCGCTTGGCGAAAGACCAGGCTCAAGTGTAATATCACCAGCCTTATAAGCAGCATCTCCTCCGTAAGGGAATTCTCCAGTGTAGGTTCCTGTAAAGGCAGCCATTGATGTAAACGGCTTGTATTCAACTTTTACATAAATATTTGTAGGGCATCCATCTTCATCAAAATATTTCGTATCCTTTAGAACAAGATCAGAAAAACGATAATATCCATACTGATTTGTGTAAATCTCATCGCTTACGGGCAAATTTGTATCGCTATCATAAATCACCGCTTTTACACCTTGCAACTGACTTCCGTCAACACCTACAACTCGACCAGAAAGCTCAATATCAGGATAAAGCGAAATGTCGTGAACTTCGTCACTTGTGCCAGTAACCTTAACAACTTCGGTGCCATAACCTCGAATATCAGCCTTAATATATCCCGAAGTACCCTTAGGAATATTAAAGTTGTACAAACCGTATTCTGAAGTTTCAACTCTTAATAAAGGATCAGCTGTTGGGTCATCGCCAGCTACAAAATAGACATATTCATAATAAAGTGGTTCTGCAGTAATAGCATCAGTTATTTGACCTCGAACATTAACACTCTCTTGAACATCATAACTGAAATGATAATTTTTGGTCTTGGTAGTAAAGTAATTAAAATTACTTGTTGTAATAGGTTCACCATTTAGCGACCATTGGACATAAGCATTATCGGCGCCATCAAGATTTGGAACAACAAGACCGTAATATCATGTGTTGGTATCGCGCTCATTAACATAAGCATATACCAGGTCATTATCAATAATTTGATAACCAATCATGCCAAGCGATGACTTTAAGTTTAGTGGATACTTGCTAAAATAAGTGTCGTTGTAAGTTGTAGCCTCAGAAAAGTCGGCACCAAAAAATTGATATCACGCTATATTAAAATCAGGGTCAAGATCATATAAAGATGCATTAAAACCATATTCGTCGTCTGCAGTGACCGAAAATTGATAGTCATCATTTGTAATTTTATGAGGCACCCACGTTGTGTCTGTATCAATTGTGCTGTCATATGAATAGGTTTCATTGTTGTGATTTCATGCATAAATGCTTCCATCCGAATATGTAACATAGTCGCTTCATTCTTCTTCGATTGCTTGAACAGTTGCCGTTCCTAATGGAATAACCTTTGATCATTTATTTGCTGCTGAATCTTTTTCTCATCCGGCTTCGGTAGCCTTAGTGGCGTCAACTACAATTGTTTCGTCTTCGGTAAAGTCGAAGGTTGCAACAGCAGAACCAAGATTTTTGAACTTCGCAGTGAACTTCATGTCTTGAGTAACATAGCCTTCTTCGTCACTGCCTGCAGGAGTAATTTCTCACGAATCAAATTCATAACCGTCATTTGCAACAGCCTCGACATATCTATATAGGTCTGTACCATTGTCATAAAGCACATATGTTTCTGGATAAGTTATATAACCATAAAATGAATCATGAAAATATTCTGAATTTTCAACAACGTAATAAGAGTCAGCGCCTTCAACGTATCCGCCTACGCAACTTGGATTATTTAAGACCCCGTTTGTAATAACTTCTGCAGCAAATTCAACTTTATAGGTTTGAGCTATTTCATAAGTTGCTGTCATGGTAACGTCATCAATCAAATAGCCTTCGACTTCTGGGGTTAAAGTTCAATCCTTAAATGTATAACCAGCTTTATGTGGAAAGTCAACACTCCAACTATCTATAACGTCTTCCATTGTTGTAGAATCATATTTAAATGATGCTTCGTAATGATCATCAACTAGCTGCCACTCTTCGTAATATTGATAGCCAGTAAATTCACCTTCGCCAGCATATGCCTTAACAGTAATATCGGCATGTTCTTCAAAGTTATAATAAAATGCTGTATCTGCGACTAGCGTTGTTTCAGCTGACTGTGGTATTCAACCTTTAAATTCATGACCTGGCCAGTGAAGGGCGTAGGCATTTCCTTCGCCAAGAAAGTCTGCATAAATATCATTGTATGCAGTTTCTTCAGCAAACATTTTTGAAACCCATAAACCATCCGAAGACCAATTCCATCCTTCAGGCAACGAACTTTGGTCTCTTATAGAAATATTAACGCCTTCTTCATCGCTAAACAATTGCAACTTTGCTGCATAACCTTCGGCAGCCTCATAAACTGCTTTAAATGTATATGTAGATACTGAGGAAGAAAAATCATAAAATTCATCAGGGACAAGATCAATATCATTAAGTGTCCATTTTACAAATTTTGCACTCCCAAATTCATAAGGCAAAACCTGAACAACACGATATTCACCTTGATATGTTCCATAGATAAGGACTAAAATATTTGTATCGGCATCAACATAATAATATGCATCCTCATTAAAATAAGCTTCCGAAAAAGTTGGGTCCGTAATTTTTTCCTTGCTGACAATATCAATTTCACTATCGCCGTAGTAATCCCAATAATCGTAAGAATACATTTCCATCCCGGCATCTGGATATGTTGTAGGATCTGCGATTTCGAATGTTGCGGAAAGTGCCTCGTTTGGAATACCATTAGGGATAGATCGGTTTGTAGGAGCTTGAACTGTGATGCCGTTAACACTTTCGTGGTACTTTGGCGCTTCACTTGTCGAAGTATCAACTGCTGGAGCTTCGGTTGGCGTTGTTTCTTCAGTTGTGGTTGAAGCAACTTCTTCAGAAGAATCAGTTGCGGTGTCTTCGTTATTTTGCAGAGTTTCTACTGTTACTTCAGTAGTTTCCGCGCTTTGAGCATTTTGCTCAGCGAAGGCCCTGACCTGGGCTAAAACTCCATGAGGAAGCATAAGACCAATTAATGCGATTGCAACAACAATGCACAAAATTTTCCTTCGTCTGTTAATTTTAATGGCTGTAAAATTTACATGTTGACCCTTCATGATGACTCCAATCATTAAATTATTCAAGAATTTACGCTGTGATTTTATTATAGCCTAAAGATAGACTTTTAAAATAAAAATATTTCCCCGGGGAAAATCGAGTTTTTAGACACCCTAAATCGAGCTATGGCCCCGGGGAAATGGATGATTAATTATCAGCCGGGGTTTTGGCGATAACCGTATTTTGCAATCTGGCTTTCTGGAATAGGCAGGAAGTGCTTCGAATTATAGTTTGCAATATCATATCCAGAAGTTAACTGCCATACTCCATTCATGCAAACGGAGATTGGCACTTGCAAATCGTTAAACTTTTGACCAGCTCTGCCCCATCTTAGATCATCTCAGTAGTTTATGCCTTCAAACATAAGCTCTGTTTGGCGCTCATATCTAAGGTTATCAACAGTATAGGAATATTGAGCAACTCCAGCTCTTGCCTGAACTTGATTTAGATATGATGGATCTCCAGTAAGCTCTGACAGCATCAATAAGACGTCAGCATATCGAATTAAAACAAGAGGTTGATTAACATTTACAGATGTTCCATCCGAATAACAAACAGGAGCATATTTTGAAATAATATGGCCAGTACAATTATTTCATTCTGAAAGATATTTATCCCATGTACTTTGCGAATACATTGTCATTTGATAAGCTTCACCATCTAAAGGAACTTTAGACATACCAGGAATACCAAATCTAAAATCTGGAGAAGGCGCATAAGGATCTATCACTTCATGGATTCTTACTTCAGCATCAACCGAAGGCGATACAGAAATCATTCCAGAACCAGAATCTCTTAAAAGCTGTTGAGAATTATAAATTCCAAGTTTACTGGTTCAATTATCACTTTCACTTAATGTTTCGCAATTATAATTTATAGAAAATATATATTCACTCTTATCAAAGAACCCAAATCCAGGATCATGCTCTTCATCACCAAGAAGGGTGGCGATATCACCTGGTTCTGCTTGAACATAAATACTTCTACACATTGCAACTGAACTAGCAAACGAATTAGGAAATTGTTCTGTTAATCGTAAACCAGAATTCGAAACTAAATCTTTTAAATAAGCAGTAACGTCTTCCTTTGATAAATAGGTCTTTATAGATGGATACCTCATGTCAATTTGTTCGCCTCTATTATAATAATCTTTATAAAATAGGTAAGCTCTGCCAATCATAGCCATTGATGCATATTTTGAAATACGGTTTGTTTTGTTCTTTTCTTCAGAGTCTTTAATAAAATTATTTCCGTTTATAGCACCATAATCAAAATCTGATAGTATTTGCGAATACAAATCATCAACACTTGCCTGACCAGCCTTAGGACCATTAGGTTTTGTAACAAGTGGAACATTCTCAAAAAGCCTTGCAAGATCAAAATAACAAATACCACGAAGCGTATAAGCCTCTGCTAATAGCTGAACGTTTGCACTAGAAGTTTGTGAACCTTTATCGTATTTATCAATAAATGCATTAATCTTGTCAATTGCAGCATAATAATTTACTCAAGTATTATTTAAAATATCGGTATTATGAGTTGTTGAATTCTTATCAAACGTATCAAGGACCCTTGCAGGCGAATCATAGTAATCGCCACTTACTAAACATTCGCCACCTATGATTTCTGAAATCATAACAAAATTATATTCATTATTATATGCATGACCAAAAGCTTCATAGCAGTCCATTAATTCAGCTTCTACATCATTCGTGCGAATGCTTGCCTGCTCACAATCTGCAGGGCTCATAGGTTCTGCCTGCGCTTTTTGGGACAAAGCCTGAGCAATAAATGGAAGCGCAACTAGCGCAGCAATTATAATTGCAATAAATGGAAACAAAAATAAATTTGATTTTGCGTGTTTTGCATTATTAAATTTGTTCATAATTACACCTACCTAACTTCTTCGTTGTCTACTTGATCTTCTGGATAAAGATCTTTTAATGCTTCTTGATAGATTTCGTCATCTGGAGAAACAATAATATTTTCTATCGTTACACCATTAGCTTGAGAATTTGGGATCCACTTAGGAACAATTGGGGCACTAAAATAATCAGGAATTAATCAACCACCAAAAGTATATCCTTCTCTAGTTGGATGCAAATCTAAAAATTCCATAACAGCTGGTGCAAGTTTATAACAATCATAAAAGATATTAGTTTCACTGTAAAAGTTTCAAGAAGTACTTCCAGATTTTAAAAATAATTTGTTAAGCTTGTCTCTATCCGAATCTGTTAAAGATACATCTCCCCCAATTGAAATACTTCCGGAGCTGGGTGTTCATGAAGTTACTAAGTTAGGGTAGACATATAAGTCAGACATTACATATCCAGACTCCTCAGTTGCTTCATTGCCAAAATTTCATGTTTCAGGTACAAAGTATGGACTATACGTAATAAGCGCTGAAATCATGGTTGTAACTTTATTGTCAGGACCAACAAGCAAAATACTAGAACAGAATGGTAATATTTTATAACCCAAAACATTATCTGTATAATCACCAACCACGTTCATTGTTCCTACTTCATAAAGTTGTGGATCTCAATCTTGTTTATGATAGAGCTTATCCTTAACAGAAATAAAGTGATCACACTTGAATGTTACTGTTGTGTCAGCTGTTAGAAGAACAACATTTGGATCATGCTCTATGCCCTTGAAATAATATAAGTTTTCAGTTGCAATTGCATTTTTATCAATGTCTTGCAAGCACAAGTCAAGTGTCGATCCAGCAATAAATTTGGATGTTGTATATTGTGTGTCGCTTTCTTTTGACCAAAACGCAGGCATTTTACTTTCAATAAATGTACCATCTACAACTTCGGCAGTAATAGTTGGGAAGGTTCTAAAAATTGCACTTACTGTTGTAGAAGACCCAGAAGCAGCAGAGTCGAGCCCGTAAATAAATACACATCCAGTAACACTCTCTACAATTTTAAGAATACCATGTGTGCTTGGTGGAACAGTATAAGTATGTGTTCCAGCAGCTATGCCAGCTTCTTCAATTGAGAATTGTTTATCATCCGAAATATAACTTAAAGAATAAGTTGAACTGGAAGATTGGGATTCAATAGTTATATTTACTTTGCTTAAATCAGCTTCTCTGTATAGATAAAAATCTTGGACAATAGCTTCGCCAGCGCCTGCCGAAATAATAGTGCAGCTTGGAGAATTATAGTCTGTTACAAGTGGAGTGACAGATAAAGTGCCTTCGATGTTTGTAGGAACATTTAGCACATAATTATCACCGTTAGAAAAACTAACATATTGTTTATCTGCAGTTGAAAATGTTACATAGCTAGCAGGCATATATGAAGAAAATGTTAAATTCCCTGTAAACGTAGAACCGCTTATCAATTTAATATCTGGAACAGTGGTAGATTCAGAGCTAATAGTCAAATCAATCTTTTCACTGTAGGCATTTACTAATTCCCCTTCTGTTCCAAATGCGCTAATTCATGCTTTAGTAAATGAATTTGGCATATACATACTATAATAGCCATCTCTGTCAGTCGCTAAAGTTATTCTTGTCTGAAAGAAAGAAGGGGTTTCACGCGTGAATAAACAATCTACTCTAGCAGCACTAACAGGCTTTCCGTTCGAATCAACTACTTTGCCTTTTATAAAATTAGCATAAGTTTTTGGTGAAGACATCAAAGAAATATTTTTAGTTGCTCCATCATCATAAGCTAATTGTCCAGTGCTTTCTGACCAGCAAAGGAACGCTTCGTCTTCAGGGTGATCCATTAAATTTGGGTTCCACTGGTTAACAATTGCATTTATGCTTGAGCCAACAACAAATGTTTTTGTATAACTAGTGCTTCAGCCTTTTGGAATATTAACTTGGTCAATTGTTCAAGGAGAAATTGACATTGCAACTGTACGGAGCTTCGTAGCATCAATATCCAGGATAAATTGTTCACCGGCATTAATTCCATCAACATCTTGTGTGTATGAAATATTTTGACGGGAAAACGGATCATAATATGTGACTTCAATAGTTCCAGGCAAGTTTGGCATTGCGTAAAGGGTTGCGTTGCCGTCATGATCTGAAGTTGCCTCGAATGCATATTCATTTCCATCAGTATAGTTATATTGGCTTATAACAAACTGCGCACCTTCAACAGCAGGCTGAAGGTTGAGAGAAAAGCTTTCGCATTGATTTTTTGGAAGATTATTTTTATTTGGCAATGTCGAAGTCTCTCCAGCACCAGGAGTTGTTAAACCTGGTGTGCCTGGAATAATAACTTCTGGGTTGTCGTTTTCGAAGAGCAAATTGCCTTTCTGTTCAGCAGGAACAGGAAGACTGTAATTTCCTAGACTGTCAACCGGTGCAACATACTTCGATCCGTCATCTGCATAGAAAACCGCCCAAGTTTGAGGCGAAAGTGGAGCACCTTCAATCTTACCCTTAACAGTTGATTCATCCGTAACTTCATTATTGCCAAGCTCGCCGATTGTTTCATACGAAGTAAATTCCTTAGTAGGAGCAACAAGATTTGGCGTGCCCGATTTTTCGTAAGTTATATAATATTCAACACCAAGCGGAAGATTTTCGAAAATATACTTGCCGTTTTCATCGGTGATAAGCGATTGAACAATCTCGCCAGTATTCTTATTGTAAATATTTACTATAGCGCCTTCGACTGGTTCGCCAGCATTGTCAACAACAAAACCACGAAGACCAGGTCTATCTACCCATTGAGCATCAATTGTTACGTCTTTAGAGAAAATGTCGACAACCTTTGGCTCGTCTTCGACAGTTAAAATTGTCCACTCCGTAAACATCATATACATTTTTTGAATGCTACCAGTTGCCATTCCCTCTTCAAGCGGAGCAAGCTCTGGAGCGATTTCCGAATTCTTAACTTCCTTCTTTTGATATAAGCCATCTTTAAGAATCCAACCATTTCGAGAAATCGCTTTCTCACCTTCTGGAGTTATAGATGACTCGTGGAAATTAAGCTTGGCGTTGACATATGTCTGGACTTCGGTGATATCATAATTTACTGTTGCTACTTGACGACCACCTAAAGAATACGCAACGTCTGGGCTCATGTTTGTTTCGAAAGTAATTGTGAATTCCTCAAGAGGCTCCATTTTAATTGGCTCATACAATTTTTGAGTGTAGCCTGCAACGTCGTCGTAAAAGACTTCGTCATTTAGATAGATTTTTCAATTGCAGTGACCATCGTCAATTCCGTCCATGAGCTTAAGTTGAATGCTGTTGAAATCGAGTTGCGTTTCTTCCTCGCTTGTAACAAAAGCCTCTTCGAAAGTGACCTTGCCAGTTGCTTGGTCATAAGTTGCTGTTACTTTTTCGGTGCTTGTAACGTTAACTCCATTTGCAGCAAATGCAGAATTGCTTATGCAAAAAATGCACATAAGCGCGGCAATTGCAACGGCAATCAATGTTGCGGCAATAAATTTATTATTGCTGATCACAACTTGCGATTTTGAATGCATACCTTTAACGTTTAAGGACATCTTGCCTTTGTAAACGTTAAAAAGCAAGAATCCAACTGTTGCTGCAAGAATCAATCCAAGGATAATCAATCCCAAATTGTCAGACGTTTGAGCATCGACATTAATTGGAACTGGAATGTCTGGATTACTTGCAAATTCAATTACTGTTGATATCAATTTGACCTCCCCTATTAGTAATTTAGATCTTATTTATTATAGTACAAAGCTCAACTAAAAAATCAAAAAATCCAAAAGTAGAATCTGGATACTCTCCCCACCCAAAATCGAGCTCTGGCCCCGGGGAAATCGAGTTTTTAGACACCCTAAATCGAGCTCTGGCCCCGGGGAATTACAAGGAGTGGCCGGTCATTTCAGGGGATGGCTGAATGTCGATGAGGTTGAGGAGTGTTGGGGCGATGTCGCAGAGAGCTCCAGTTTCGGCAGTAAGTTCGCGGTTTTGTCCTGTGAAGTCTAGCAGGACAAATGGCACTGGATTTGTTGTGTGCTTTGTAACAGGATTGCCGGTTTCGTCTTTCATAATATCCGCATTGCCGTGGTCAGCAGTGATAAGAACCGCGCCACCTTTGGCCTCGATTGCGCGAACAACTTCGCCAACACCAGTATCGACAGCTTCGACAGCCTTGACTGCGGCATCAAAAACACCAGTATGACCAACCATATCGCAGTTCGCAAAGTTTACAATGTAGACATCTGCTGTGTCAGCCTGGATTGCTTCGCTAAGTGACGAAGCCACTTCGGGCGCACTCATTTCTGGTTGAAGGTCATAGGTTGCAACCTTCGGACTGTCAACTAGCCTACGAATTTCATTTTTCTTTGGCGCTTCGATTCCGCCGTTTAGGAAAAATGTAACATGAGCGTATTTTTCAGTCTCGGCAGTATGATACTGGACCAGGCCTTCGTCAGCCAAAACATCCGCTAAAACATTTTGCGGGAATTCCTTTGGAAAGGCAATTGGCAAGTCGAAGGTTTCATCGTATTCGGTCATACAAACATAGTAAACATTCGGGCGACCACTAATGTCGAAGTCACTAAAGTCAGCATCTGTCAGTGCATGAGTAATTTGACGCGCGCGGTCCGGTCGGAAGTTGAAGAATACAACGCTGTCGCCGTCCTTCATAGGCCGGTCAATAAGAGCAGTTGGGACAATGAATTCGTCAGTTACATCAACCGCATAAGACTTTTCGCAAACACGCTCAGCAGTCAGGGTTGGCTCGCAAGGCTGGGCCTTCACAATTGCGTTGTAACCTTTCTCAACGCGGTCTCAACGCTTGTCGCGGTCCATCACATAATATCGACCTTGAATGCTAGCAATTGCAATCGAAGTCTTTTTATCTTTGGCAACGCACTGAGCATTTTTGATTGAAATTTTGTCTTCAAGCTGACGAATGTATTCAGCACCACTGGTTGGAGGAACATCTCGGCCATCCATAAAGCAGTGAACGAAGACATGCGGCACGTTCTCGGCAATTGCAAGATCAAACAACGCATATAAATGTTCAAGACTCGAGTGAACTCCACCGTCACTAATAAGACCCATCAAATGAAGGGCGCAATTATTTTCCTTGGCGCGCTTGCAAGCTTCGATTAGGACTTCGTTATTTAAAATTGAACCATCAGCACAAGCCTTATTGATTCGAGTGAGTTCTTGATATACTACTCTACCAGCGCCGATGTTAAGATGACCAACTTCGCTGTTGCCCATCTGGCCGGCAGGCAGGCCAACCTCTTCGCCACTAGCATCAAGCTTTGCAACTTTATGCTCGCTAAAAATTTTGTCCAAATTAGGAGTCTTCGCCGAAGCAATAGCATTCTTTGGTCCCGCATCCGCAAGACCAAAACCATCCATTATTATTAGACAAATTGGATTTTTCATTTATAAACACGCTTTGCAAAGATCGATGAAGCTGTCGGCCTTAAGCGCCGCGCCACCAATTAAACCGCCATCAATATTTT
>JAUNQF010000003.1 GCA_030536315.1 Coriobacteriia bacterium | reverse complement strand
TTTATAATTTTATTCTCCATAACACATCACCTATCTATTTCTTAGAGGGCTTCATGCCCAACTCTTTTGCTTCTGCAATAGTGCGAATAGCACGCATCTCAACTGGCTTATCAATCATCTTGCCGTTTAGAGCAACAACTCCTTGGCCTTTCTTTTTGCCTTCGTCAAGAGCAGCCTTAACAGCATAAGCATGATCAACATCTGCTTGCGAAGGACTAAACGCAGCGTTTACGGCGTCAACATGACGAGGCGTAATTGCAAGCTTGCCAGTAAAGCCGAGGCTCTTTGCATATGCGGCATCACCTTTAACAGCTTCGTCATTATGAGCATCCGTGTTTGGAGTGTCATAAACCTCAACACTTGCAGCACGTGCAGCATTGACAATTCGCTTGCGCGCATAATCAATTTCATTGCCCTCAGGAGTTCTCTTGCACTGAAGGTTAGCTGTGTAATCTTCGCCACCTAAAGCAAGAGCAACAACTCGAGTCGAAGCGCAAGCCGCTTGGTAACAATTCTCAATACCGCGAGCAGTCTCGATTAGTGGAACCATCTTAATAGTTCCCTCTGGCATCTTATGCTTTTGCTCGAGCATTGTAATTTCCGCATCGTAAGTTAGCACGTCTTCGTCAGATTCAATTTTTGGAGTCATGATCAAATCTGGCTTTTGAGGAACAATCTCAGCCAGGTCATCTGCCCAAAATGGTGAATCAAGCGAATTAACACGAACGCAAACTTCAACCTTGCTGTAGTCTTGAGTTGCAAGTAAGTTACGAACTAAAATCCTTGCCGAATCTTTTTCAACCGGGCTAACCGCGTCTTCCAAATCCATAATTACGCAATCTGCACCAAGAGTTGCAGCAAACATAACTTGCTTTGGATTAGCGCCAGGGATAAATAACATAGATCTTCTCATTACAGCCCCCTTCCGCGCTTAATAACGCATTCCATACGAGCACGCAAAACAGGATCAATTGCACCGCGGTCAGTAATGTTAACTTCCGCTGCAGCAATGTCTTGTTTTTTGAGTTCAGATTTTACGGCTTTGATAATAGCGTCGCCGTATTGATTTTTGACCAAAGAGTTCAAGTTGATTTTGATTCCCTTGGATCTGGGCTTAATTTCGATAACGCAATCAGCGTTTTGCTTCGCATTACCAACAGTCGCCCCACGCTTAATTTTGTTCATAGTTTCTCCTATTTATGTATCGAAAAAATGACTTGTAAATTCTAACATATCAAGCGCAAATTTAATATGAGAACAGATGAAAATTTATTAAATTTTAAGAGATTTTAGGTATTCTTTTTGCTCTGGCGTAATTCTGTAGCTCTCGCGAGCTTTTTGAATAGATTTATTGTGAGACCACTTATCTAGTTTTTTCTTTTCAATAAAAGGAATTATTGCATCTCACTGCTTAGCTAATGCGGTAGCGAAATACCACGCCTTCATCATATTTACATAATATTCTTGACTGCGTAGCTTTGCGACCTTGGTCGCAAACGAGCAGTCAAAATCTTCGTCTAAATAATGCGTCATAATCATTTCAATGCCGAACCTTATTGTATACGTCTCCTTTGAGGCAACCCATCGATTAATGTCATTTTTGAGCTGCGCTCGACTCTTCTTAAAAACTTTCGGAGAAATAATGTCACATGTAGCTCAATTATCGACGTATGGCAGAAAAGCGTTTAGCTTTTCTACGACTATGTCGTAATCTTTTAATTCTGAAAGAAGCAGACCATGCAAAGTATTTTCTTCTACATATTTATGAGGAAGATCTTCGAGAAAGTCATTGACTTTCTCGTGAGACTTATATTGCTTCGCAATCTCTCTAAGTTTTGGAACACGCACTCCAATGAATAAATCTTTATCAATGGTTGGGGTTAACTTCGCTGAGAAATCTCGATATTTAAGATCTTGATTTTTAAGAAGTGTATCACGTATTTCCTTGCAAATTTTCTTCATATCTTCATTATAACATTTTTGGTAATAGTAAGATTACGTCTCATAAGTGAGAGATTTTGAATATAGTATTTCGAAACCCCTGCAGCGCCTATTTATAGCTGGCGAACGCACGAAGGCATACCGCGAAGCCGTTGAGAAATACATATTCATAATCTCTCCCGGATAAACTAACCGTCTAGAAATACATATTCAAAATCTCTCAAGTTGTGTTATTATATCTACAACTTTGGGATTGATTTTAGTTTGGAGGCTAAGGCTAAATGAAAGACCTGCTAACGCTAAAAGAATTGAGCGTAGACGAGATCCAAAGTATTCTTGATTTAGCCCTTGATTGTGAAAAGGGCAAGTATGACAATTTCCTAAAAGACGAAATCATTGCTAACTGCTTCTTTGAACCAAGCACAAGAACTCAATACAGCTTCAACACGGCTGAGCTTCGTCTTGGTATGAAGCCATTGAGCTTTAACCCTGCAGGTAGCAGCTTAAATAAAGGCGAAAGTTTTTACGATACAATCAAGACCTTCGAGAGCTTCGGAATTTCTGGAATTGTAATTAGGGATGTTCACGACAGGTATTACGAAGACATTCGCCACCTTGACTTTCACATTCTAAACGCTGGCGATGGCGCTGGCGACCACCCTTCCCAATCACTTCTTGACCTGCTAACAATTCGCAAAGAATATGGTAAGTTTGAAGGTTTAAAGATTGCGATCGTTGGTGATATCAGCCACTCGCGTGTCGCCCATACTAATATAGAGGTAATGGAGCGACTGGGTATGGAGTGCTTCGTATCTGGCCCTGAAGAATATCGCGAAGAGGGCTACAACTTCATCGACTTCGACAAGGCTGTTGAAGAGATGGATATTATTATGTTGCTTCGTGTTCAGCATGAACGTCATAAAGAAAAGATGAAGACAAGCCTTGAAGATTACAACAGAGATTACGGCCTTAACATGGACCGCGTCAATAAGATGAAAGACCACGCAATTATCATGCATCCCGCCCCATTTAACAGAGGCGTCGAGATTAACGATGACGTGGTCGAATGCGACAAATCGCGAATATTTACCCAGATTACCAACGGGGTCTTGGTCCGAATGGCCATGCTCCTGGTTACGGTGGGAGGTGTGAAGTGCTAAGACTTTTTACCGGTGCCACTATTCTTATCCAAGGTAAACTTGTCGCTTCAGACTTCATAATCAATAATTTTAATTTTGAACTTTATAATCCCGAAAAGCATTCAAGTCTTAAATTCGACGAAGTAATCGATTGCTCTGGCTTGCACGTGTTCCCTGGGTTTATTGACCCTCACGTTCACCTTCGCGAGCCTGGCTTTGAATATAAAGATACTATCAAAACTGGGACGATGTCTGCTGCTAAGGGTGGCTATACGACTGTTTTTGCAATGCCGAATTTGAATCCCGTTCCTGATACGCTTGAAAACTTGCAGGCTGAAAAAGATGCAATTGAACGTGATGCTGTAATAAATGTCTACCCTGTTTGTGCCATTACAAAAGGCCAAACTGGACGAGGCGAACTTGCAGACATTGACAATTTAAAGCAGGAAAATAAGCTGTTTTCTGATGACGGAAAAGGTGTTCAAGCTGGCGAGAACATGGAAGAAGCAATGACAAAGATTGCTGCTGCAAACGGTTACGTTTTAGCCCATTGCGAAGACGAAGACGAGCTTGCCAAGGGTGACAGTGCATCGGCAGAATATGTTCAAGTACAACGCGACTTGGAGCTCGCAGACAAAACGGGTTGCAAATATCACATTTGCCATATGTCTACTAAAGAGAGTGTGGAGGCGCTTCGTCAACATAAAAATGAAAAAGTTAGTGGCGAAGTTACATGCCACCATTTGTTCTTAAATGAAAGCGATGTAAAGGATAATGGCAAGTGAAAGATGAACCCTCCGCTTCGCAGTGTTGAAGACCAAAATGCTGTTGTAGATGGACTTTTGGACGGCACGATTGAAATGATTTGCACAGACAACGCACCTCATAGCCTTGATGAAAAAGACTGCCCATTTGATGACGCTGCAATGGGAATTGTGTCTATCGAAGTGGCCTTCCCTCTTGTCTATACAAATTTGGTTAAAACCGGGAAGCTCACTCTCGAGCGAGCAATTGAACTTATGAGTACTAACGCAGCCAAGTTTTTCGAAATTCCTGGCGGCGAAATTATTGAAAATAAACCTGCTAACATTTGCATTTATGATCTCAACGAAGACTGGACTATCGATTCTGGCAACTTTGAAAGCCTTGGAAAAAGCTGTCCTTTCGATGGTCAAAAAGTGAGCTCGAAATGTAAAATGACAGTATGCAATGGAGAAATTGTTTTTAGGGAGATGGACTAAATGAAAAGGAAGATTGTTTTTGAAAACGGTCGAGAGTTTGTTGGCGAGGCCTTCGGAAGCACTAAAGATGTTGTTTCTGAAGTGGTCTTTAACACAAACATGGTTGGTTATCAAGAGATCCTGAGCGATCCCGCTTACACCGATCTTAGCATCTTGATGACCTACCCACTGATTGGAAATTACGGAATTATCGACGAAGACTTCGACAGTAAGCTTATTGGAGTTAAAGCTCTAATTACAAGCGAATACAACGACAAGCCTTCCAATTTTAGATACGCAAACACTCTTGCAGAGACTTTAAAAGAAAATGATGTAGCTGGCGTGACACATGTTGATACTCGTGCAATCACTCGCATGCTGGTCCGCGAAGGCGTCATGAAAGCTGCAATTTGCGATGAGAAAACTTCTAAGGCAACCGCAATGAAGCGCATTAAAAGCTACAAAACTCCGAAGGATCAAATCAAGCGTGTGTCATGCAAAAAAGTTTGGTACTCGCGATGCGCTAACCCGCAATACAACGTTCTTGCAATTGATATGGGAATTACAAGCCATAACTTGGATGACCTTAACAAGGCTGGCATGAACGTAACTGTTGTCCCATATGATACAAGTGTTGAAAAAATTAAATCTTATAAGCCAGACGGCATTTTCCTACCTAAAGGACCTGGTAACCCTAAGAATGCAAAACATGCAATTGAAGTTGTTAAGAAGCTTCAAGGCAAATATCCAATCATGGGAATTTCGCTAGGGCTTCAAATTCTTGCACTTGCAAATGGCCTTGATGTTAAAAAGATGAAGGTTGGACACAGGGGTTCAAACCATGCTATTCGTAACGAAAAAACAGGCAAGCTCTTCGTTGTAAACCAAAGTCACGGTTATGTAATTAAGGATTTCAAAAAGAAAGGCATTGAAGTTACATGCAGAGACATTATGGATAACACTATCGAAGGTCTTGACATCCCGGCGAAGAAGGCTTTCGGCGTTCAATACTACCCTAACCATACTGCTAATCCTGCAGACAGTAAGGCAATTTTAGACAAATTCAAAGCCTATATGGGCAAGAAAGGAGGCCGCCATGCCTAAGCGTAAAGATATCAAAAAGATTTTGGTTATTGGCAGCGGCCCTATTGTTATTGGCCAAGCTGCAGAATTTGATTATGCTGGAACTCAGGCTTGCCTTGCCCTTAAAGAAGAAGGCTATAGTGTTGTTCTTGTAAATTCAAACCCTGCAACAATTATGACTGATACTCAAATTGCAGACAAAGTTTACATGGAACCCCTGAAGCTTGAATACATCGCTCGAATCATTCGTAAAGAGCGTCCAGATGCACTGCTTCCTTCGCTTGGAGGTCAAACAGGCCTTAACATGGCGATGAAGCTTGCAGAAAAAGGAATTTTGGATGAGTGCAAATGCGAAATTCTTGGCACAAGTTTTGACTCTATCAATAACGCCGAAGACAGACTTCGTTTTAAGGAACTTTGCGAACGAATTGGTCAGCCTTGCTTGCAAAGTGAAATTGCTCACACTGTTGACGAAGCTCGCGAGATTGCAAACGAAATTGGCTACCCTATTGTTCTTCGTCCTGCATTTACGCTTGGTGGAACAGGCGGTGGTTTTGTTTATAATGACCATGAACTTGAAGAAATTGCCAAAAATGCACTCAAGATTTCTCCTGTAACTCAAGTTCTTGTTGAAAAATCCATTAAGGGCTTCAAGGAAATTGAGTTTGAAGTTATGCGCGATTCCAACGGAACGGCAATTGTAATTTGCAGTATGGAAAACGTTGACCCTGTTGGTGTTCACACAGGAGACAGCATGGTTGTTGCTCCAGTTCAAACGCTCTCTGACAAGGAATATCATATGCTCTCAAATGCGGCGTTAGAATTAATTACAGAGCTTGATATCGAAGGCGGATGCAACGTTCAATTCGCCCTCGACCCATTTAGTTTTGAATATTATGTTATCGAAGTTAACCCTCGTGTGTCCAGATCTTCGGCACTTGCTTCGAAGGCAACTGCTTATCCAATTGCTCGTGTTAGCAGCAAGATTGCTGTGGGAATGCACCTGGAAGAAATTCAACTTGCAAGCACCTGCGCCGCTTTTGAGCCAAGCGTAGATTACATTGTTTGCAAAGTTGCGCGCTTCCCCTTCGATAAATTTGAGAGTGCTGACCATGAACTCAACACTCAAATGAAAGCGACCGGCGAAGTCATGAGCATCGGCCGTAACTTCGAAGAGAGTTTGCTAAAAGCAATTCGCTCGCTTGAGATTGGCGTTAATCATTTATATCTTGAGAAGTTTAGCAAGTTTAGCAATAAGGAGCTTCTTGACTTTATTAAAACGCCAAGTGACGACCGCTTCTTCGCAATTGCTGAATGTTTCCGTCGCAAGATTGATCTTATGGCAATCAATCATGCAACGCAAATTGACCCATTCTTCCTGGATAAAATTCATCACATTGTATCCCTTGAGAAGAAGGTTAAGGATCAACCGAATATTAAAAACCTTCGCAGGTGCAAGGAATTTGGATTCTCGAACGAATACCTTGCACCAATTTATAAGATGAAGGACAAGCAATTTTACGACTACACAAGGCGTAACCACATTTTGCCAGTTTACAAGCAAATTGACACTTGCGCTGCCGAATTCCCTGCTAACGTCCCTTATCTTTATTCAACATACGCGGATGAAAACGAATCGATTGTTAGCAAACGCAAGAAGATCATCGTACTTGGTTCAGGACCTATCAGGATTGGCCAAGGTGTTGAATTTGACTATTCGACCGTTCACGCAATTTGAGCAATTCAACAAAAAGGTTACGAAGCTATCGTTATTAACAACAATCCTGAAACCGTTTCAACAGATTATGCAGTAAGCGATAAGCTCTACTTCGAACCGCTTTGCATTGAAGATGTAATGCACATTATCGACCTCGAAAAACCTGATGGAGTCATTGTTTCGCTTGGTGGCCAGACTGCTATTAATCTTTCCACTCGCCTCAAAGATTACAATGTCCCAATCATTGGCACCGATGTCGATGCAATTGAAAAGGCCGAAAACCGTGACATCTTCTTGAGCGTTGTAAAAGACTGTGGCATTCCGGTTCCAACTGGCAAAGCTGTTACTTCAATAGAAGCTGGCAAAAAAGCCGCGAAAAAGATTGGCTACCCTGTTCTTGTACGCCCGAGTTTTGTTCTTGGTGGTCGTGCAATGCAAATTGTAAATTCGGACAAGGACTTGCTGGAGTACTTGACTTCGGCGGTTAAAATTGACAAAGACCAGCCGGTTTTGATTGATAAATATATCAGCGGTAAAGAGGTTGAGATTGACGCGATTTGCGACGGCAAAGACGTTTGCATTCCAGGAATTATGCAGCTTGTCGAAGCCACGGGCGTTCACTCTGGCGATAGCATGAGCGTTTACCCTCCTTATTCGCTAAATGACAAGGTCAAAAAGACCATCGAAGAATACACTGTCAAGCTTGGTCTTGCAATTGGAATTAAGGGACTTTTTAACATTCAGTTTATTGTGGACAAAGACAATAACGTTTCTGTTATCGAAGTTAACCCGCGCTCTTCCCGCTCTGTTCCTTTCCTGTCGAAGTCCACTGGCGTCCCAATGGCAAACATTGCCACAAAGGTTATGCTTGGCGATTCGCTAAAGAAGCAAGGTTACAAAACTGGCGTTATGCCTGAGAAAAAGCGATTCTATGTTAAAAGTCCAATGTTTAGCTTTAGTAAGCTTCACGGTCTTGACACTTACCTCTCTCCTGAAATGAAATCTACCGGCGAAGCTATCGGTTACGACGACACGCTTAACCGCGCGCTTTACAAATCGCTTCACGCTGCAAACATGCGCGTTGTAAATTACGGAACTGTCTTCGTCACGATTGGCGATAACGATAAATCAAAGGCTGTTGAGCTTGTTCGAAGATTCTACAACCTTGGCTTTAATATCGAAGCTACAAAAGGCACTGCCAAGAAGTTGAAATCTGCTGGAATTAAGACTCGCACTAAGAAGAAGATTTCCGAAGGCTCCGAAGAGATTATTGAGTCAATCCAAAAGGGACATATCACCTACATTATCAACACGCAATCAAACCGCGCAGGCAATAAGAAAAAGGATGGCTTCTTGATTCGCCGTGCGGCTGTTGAGAATGGAGTTACGGTATTTACTTCGCTTGATACGGTTAATGTGCTGCTAAACATACTTGAAGAGATTACGATGCAGGTGTCATTGATAGATGACTAACGAGAAGCTAAACATACTATGCAACACTGAAATCTCTAAGGGCATATTTAGAATTGTAGCTTCGTGTAATACGAAAGCAATTTCTCAGCCTGGGCAATTTGTAAATATTCTTATTGAAGATAAATTCTTAAGAAGGCCTATATCAATTTGCAACTGAGACACTGATGCAATTTCACTAATTTATAAAGTTGTGGGCGAAGGAACAGACTGGTTGTCTCAACAAAAGAAAGGCGCAAACCTGGATGCGCTAATGCCTCTTGGAAATGGATTTGAACTTACGGGCGAAGAACAACTTGTGGTTGGAGGCGGAATTGGCTGCCCTCCTTTACTTGGTGCATGCAGGAAGTTATATGAACTTGGCGTTCGACCAAAAATTGTCTTAGGCGCGCTTAGCAAAAACGAAGTAATTCTTGAAGACGAGTTTAAAGAATATGGCGATGTTTACATTTCAACAGATGACGGAAGCTATGGTGAGCCAGGATTAGTCACTGACATCATTAAGAAAGAAAGCTTCACAAATCTTCCTTACATTGCTTGTGGTCCACTCCCAATGGAAAAGGCCATTGTAAAAACAATGAAATCTCAAGGCAAGTTATCACTTGAAGCACACATGGGCTGTGGCTTCGGATCTTGTATGGGATGCTCAATAGAAACCAAAGGCGGTCCGAAACGAATTTGTAAGGATGGCCCAGTGTTTGAAAGCGAGGAACTATTATGGTAGATACAAGTGTTAACTTATCTGGTTTAAAACTTGACAACCCTATTATTCCCGCCTCTGGAACCTTCGGTTTTGGATATGAATTTGCTGAGCATTATGACATTAACATTCTAGGTTCTATTGCGATCAAAGGAACAACTAAAGAAGCAAGATATGGCAATGAATTGCCAAGAATTGCAGAAACGCCTTCAGGAATGTTAAACTCGGTGGGCTTACAGAATCCAGGCGTTGATGAGGTAATACGTACCGAATTACCAAAATTGCAGGAAGTGTTTTCTAAGAAAGTACTAGCAAATGTCTCTGGATTCTCAAAGGAAGAGTACGTTGAGGTTGCTTCGAAACTTGACGCTCACGATTCCGTGGGAATCATAGAGCTTAATATCTCCTGCCCTAATGTTCATGGAGGCGGAGCTGCCTTCGGCACCGACGCAAAACTTGCTGCTGAAATCACTAAGGCTGTTAAGAAAGTTTGTAAGAAACCTGTATATGTTAAGTTAACTCCTAATGTTACAGACATCGTAGAAATTGCGACTAGTGTCGCAGACGCAGGGGCAGATGGCCTTGTGCTAATAAACACAGTTCTTGGTGCAAGATTTGACATAAAAACCGGCAAACCAATTTTGGATAATATAACAGGTGGTTTATCCGGACCTGCTGTCCTTCCTATCGCACTTCGTTGTGTATATCAGGTTGCTAAAGCGACGAAGTTACCGATTATCGGTTGTGGAGGTATACAAAAAGCTGAAGACGTTATTGAAATGATGAGCGCAGGTGCAAGAGCCGTGGAAGTTGGAGCGGCAAACTGCGCTGACCCGCTTGCTTGCAAGCGCATAATTGAAGAATTACCAAAGCTTATGGAAAGATTAAACATCGATTCACTTTCGGGAATCGTAGGAAGGAGTTTATAATGATCGATAAAGATGTAATAGTCGCCTGCGATTTTCCATCGGCCGAGGAAACTTACAAATTCCTTGATTTATTCACCGACACGAAACCTTACGTTAAGATTGGAATGGAACTTTATTATGCTGAAGGTCCTAAAGTTGTGTCGGAAATTAAAGCGAGGGGTCATAAAATTTTCTTAGATTTAAAGCTTCACGATATTCCAAATACGGTTGCTCACGCTGCTTCGCAGCTAGCAAAACTTGGTGTAGATATGACTAATGTGCATTGCGCCGGTGGCGCTAAAATGATGGCTGCCGCAAAAGCAACTCTTGAAGGGTCTTCTACAAAATTAATAGCTGTAACTCAACTTACAAGTACTTCTGAAGAAGTAATGCACGAAGAGTTATTGTTAGACAACTCTAAAACTATAAAAGAAGTTGTTATAAATTATGCGCAAAATGCGAAAGATGCTGGACTTGATGGTGTTGTTTGCTCACCTTTAGAAGCTGGCGAAATAAAGAAATCTATCGGGGATGAATTTCTAACGATAACGCCAGGCATTCGCTTTGCTGACGATGCTAAAGGTGACCAAGTTAGAGTTACTACCCCGGCAGATGCCAAGGCGTCTTCGGATTTTATAGTTGTCGGACGAAGCATCACAGCTGCCTCCGACCCCGTTGCAGCATATAACAGATGTGTTCAAGATTTCTTAGGAGAATAATATGAGCAGAGAAGAAACAATTGCAAAAGACTTGCTAAAAATCAAGGCTGTTTTCCTTCGCCCTGACGAACCGTTTACATGGGCTTCTGGAATTAAGAGCCCAATATATTGCGATAATCGATTGACATTGTCTGCCCCTGAAGTCAGAGATGATGTTGAAAATGCTTTGGCGGAAATTGTCCGTGAGCACTACCCTGAATGCGAAATGGTTATGGGCACATCAACGGCTGGTATCGCACATGCTGCTCTTGTTGGGAATATTTTAAACTTGCCAATGGGTTACGTTCGCGGAAGCTCTAAAGACCATGGCCGCAACAATAAAATTGAAGGAAAATGTGAGCCTGGTACCAAGGTTGTTGTTATTGAAGATTTAATTTCTACCGGCGGAAGCTGCATTGACGTTGTAGATTCACTTCGCGAAGTAGGCGCTGAAGTATTAGGTATAGCTTCAATCTTTACTTATGGAATGCAGAAATCGGTTGATCGACTCGCGGAAGCTAAAGTCAAGAATGTCTCAGCTTCGAATGTGGATGTTTTAGTCGAAGTGGCTGCTGAAGAAGGTTATATCAAGCCCGAAGACAAAGACAGAATCATCCAATTCAGAAACAATCCTTCTGACGAAAGTTGAATTAATTAGCGTGACTTTTTGCGAGGTTTTTCTCGCGAAGTTTAAAAAACAATCTAATAAACGAAGATATAAAAATCACTCCGAAGGCAATTGCAAGCACAATCAAAAAGGTCTCGAGGCCTCAATCCATAAATCCTTGCTTATCAATCTTCAAAAGAGATTCAATGGTATTAAATATAGCTCTACCTGGGACAAGAGGAATAAGAGAAATTGTTAAGAAAATGGTGACGGGAACATTTTTTACACGCCCCACAACTTCGGCAAAAATTGTGATGGCTGCAGCCGCAACAAAAAATGAAACATATTTATGACCGATGTTGTTTACAAAAGCAAGATAAACCGCCCAACCAAGTGCACCTCCAATGGCGCAAAGCAAAATGCTTGATCGCTTAACGTTATAAAAAATTGAAAAAGCAATTGAGGCAACAAAGATTGCAGCAACTGGAATTATGTATGTCGTTAACATTTCTTCCATTACACAAAAATCCTCATCAATGCTGCAGCGAAGATTACTCCCATTGCAACCGCCAATGCCACAAGCAATGCTTCAATAAGCTTGCTATAACCAGTTAAATATTCACCAGAGATAAATTCTCGCATGCTGTTAGTAATAATAAGTCCTGGCACGACCATCATTAAAAGACCAATTTGCATGCTTTCGACATTTTGGACAATCGCAAGCGCGCCCAAAATTCGAACGCTCAAAGACATAACAAAACTATAAATTACTGTTGGGAAGAAAAAGTTATCAGTCAGCTTTTTAACTCCAAAGGTGATCAACAAAATCAGCAGCCCAATAACACCAGAAATTGCCGCTTCATAAAAAGTACCTCCGAAGAAAATTGTAAAACCAGCAGGACCGAAGAAATAACAAAACATTTGCGCAAGCACGCCAAATTGCTTCGTTGTATAAAGCATCCTAACTCTTTGAATTACGATATCCAGGTCTGGCTTCGAATCTAAAATGTCATCGAAGACTTTTGATAATTCTTCCAAGCGGTGGAAATTTGGAGCTTTGTCCCTTATCTTTTTTGACTTCGTGTAAGTTTTACCTTCGTAGTCAAGAGACAAAATAATAAAACGAGGATAGGTAAAATATTCAACATTAGTTGCGTCGTAAGCATCGCAAATTTTTTGAATGGTGCGGTCAACACGCTCCATTTCAGCACCTGAAATAAGTTGCAAATAAGCTATTTCTAAAGCCAAATCGACAATCTTGCTGCCGGTATCAGACTTCTTTGCTACGCTTGTATGCTTAACCTTATTAACCACGTGATTTTGCACCTGAAATGTTAAAAGTGGTACCTGAGACGTAGCTTGCTCTATCGCTTGCTAAATATGCAACAAGGTCTGCAATCTCGGTAAGTTTTCCATCTCGTCCAAGCGGAATAACCTTTGAATAATCGGTACCAACTTCGCTGTAATCTTTTGCGCCACGAGTGTAAGCCATAGCCTTCTTAAACGCATCATTGCGAAGACCTGTGGCTTCGATAATTCCAGGAGCCACAGCAACTACTCGAATGTTGTGCTTGCCAAGCTCTTTTGCCCAAGAGCGTGTAGCACTGTCAACCGCGCCTTTTGTAGCAGCATAAATCGAGGCACCTTGACTTCCCTCTTTGCCGCTTTCCGAAGACATATTAATGATGACGCCTTCCTTGCGCTTGAGCATATCCTTTGCGCAAGCTTGAGCGCACCAAAAGAGACCTTTAACGTTGATGTTGAACATAATGTCAAGGTCTTTTTCGTTAACCTCGAATTCAGGAGCTTCGCCCTTAACGTCAACAAGAAGACGAGGAAAATTAACGCCTGCATTATTAACAAGAATGTCAACTTTATCGAAGTTTTCAACAACCTTGTCGACCATTGCATAGACGTTTTCACGGCTTGTGATATCACACTTAATGCAATTCATGCCATCAATCACATCCCCCGTCTCAACACTAACGTCAACAATAACAACTTTTGCTCCAGCATCTTTAAGCGCATTAGCGCACGCTTTTCCAATACCTGAAGCACCTCCAGTTACAATAGCAACTTTGTTATCTAAATTTAACCAATTACTCATAATTCCTCCTACATCGTAGCTTTATCATCTTTGCAAAGTTTGTGAAAATCATCGTTAAACTTCGCAACAGCATCATTGACATCTTTATCGTCAAGCATCTTCTTAATAAGCTCTGGCGGAACAGTTGCAGCATCAATTCCAAGTTCAGCCAAATCTGTAATTTGATCGAGGGTCTTAAAGCTGGCGCCCAAGATCTTCGTTGACATATTATTGTTGGCAAAAATTGCAAAAATTTGATAGACAATTTCAATACCATCGCCATATAAATTAGTCATTCTATTGACATAAGGAGCAACATAAGTTGCCCCAGCTTTACCAGCAAGATAAGCTTGATGCGCATTATATATTGCAGTTGCCGTGGTGTGATAACCTTGAGCTGACAAAATATTAATTGCATAAAGACCCTCTACAACTGCTGGAATTTTAATATACGTTTCCTTACCGTAACGTTTAACAATGCGTTCAGCTTCGTCGATCATGCCTTTGACATCGGTGCTAATAACTTGAACGTGCAATTCATAATCTTTTATACCAGCTGCGTTAAAATAGCCTGTGATCTCATCAAGGCACTCATAAGGCTCCTTGCCAGCCTTTAGCAAAATACTTGGATTAGTTGTAACACCATCAACTGGATAATTTTTGTAAACGTGTCTGATGTCATCGATGCTTGCGCTATCAATTAAAAGTTTCATAACACTCCTATCCTATTAAAATCTCTCGAGCAATTTGTACCTTTTCTTCACTTGGAGGCTGAACTCCCTTTAACTTATACTTCAACTTGCATTCGCCTCACTTATGAACTCCAAGCGTATGATATGGTAAAACGTCAATTCTTTCAATATTCTTAAACTTCTTTAAAAATTCCGAAGCCCTCTTAAGCTCTCCTTCTCCGTCTGTCCAGCCTGGAACCAAAACATAACGAACCCAAGTTGGCTTCTTAATTTTATTTAGATATTTAAACATCTCTAAAATATTTTTGTTAGTTTTGCCAGTCAAGCGGATGTGCTTATCTTCGTCAATATGTTTTAGGTCAAGCAAAACTGTATCTGTATATTTCATGAGTTCTTTAAATTTTTCAAACCACGGGCCTTTATTTGTGAATGGTTCACCAGCAGTATCTATTGCGGTGTTAATTTGCTTGGACTTCGCAAGTTTAAAAAGCTCAATCAAAAAATCAATTTGAAGCAGCGGCTCACCGCCACTAACAGTGATTCCGCCTTGACGACCTCAGTAAGGCTTAAAACGAAGCGCCTGGTCAATGAGCTCTTTTGGAGTAACCTCGCTAAATCCATGCTTAATAGCTCATGTGTCCGGATTGTGACAATACGCGCATCGCAAGTTGCATCCATGAAGAAAAATTACGAAGCGAATGCCCGAACCATCAACAGCACCAAAACTTTCTGTTGAATGTAGCTTCGCCTTTATCATGGATTAAAGCTTCTCGTGACACGTTCGAGCAATAACGTCAAGCTGTTGCTCGCGCGTAAGATCAATAAACTTAACAGCATAGCCACTAACACGAATTGTAAAGTTGGCATATTCTGTTTTTTCCGGATGCTCCATGGCATCTTTAAGTTTTTCAACACCAAAAACATTTACGTTTAAGTGATGGGCACCCTGGTCGAAATATCCGTCCAAAATATCGCACAGGTTTGCAACACGTTCATCGTGATTGTTGCCCAACGCAGAAGGATTGATTGTTTGAGTATTACTAATGCCATCAAGAGCAAATTTATAAGGCAACTTCGTAAGCGAATTTAAGCTGGCTAAAAGGCCCTTTTCTTCAGCGCCATAAGCTGGGTTGGCACCAGGACTAAGCGGCTCTCCGCTTCGGCGTCCGTCAGGCAAATTACCGGTTGCCTTTCCGTAAACAACATTTGAAGTAATTGTCAAAATTGAAGTTGTTGGCGTAGAGTTTCGATAAGTCTTATTGCTTGCAACCTTGCCCATAAAAGTTTTTAGCAACCAAACAGCAATGTCATCTGCCCTGTCATCGTCGTTGCCATAACGAGGAAAATCGCCAGTAGTTTCATAATCAACAACATGACCATTCTCATCGCGAATTGTCTTAACCTTGGCGTATTTAATTGCCGAAAGCGAATCCACAACATGCGAAAAGCCCGCAATTCCAGTTGCGAAAGTTCTTCGAACGTCAGTATCAATCAAGGCCATCTCAGCTGCTTCGTAATAATATTTATCGTGCATGTAATGGATGGTGTTAAGCGTTTTAACGTAGAGATTAGCAAGCCAATCAAGCATCTTTTCGTAGCGCTCAATAACTTCATCATAATGCAAGTACTTCGTTTTAATTGGCTTGTATTCAGGGCCAACTTGTTTGTGGGTCACGTCATCATAACCACCATTAATTGCATAACTTAAAGCCTTAGCCAAATTAGCACGAGCTCCGAAGAACTGGATTTCCTTTCCTGTCGAAGTTGCCGAAACGCAGCAGCAAATTGCATAATCATTGCCCCAAACAGGGCGCATAATATCATCGTTTTCAAACTGAATTGAACTTGTGGTAATTGCAATATGCGAAGCATATTCCTTGAAGTTTTGAGGCAACTTCGAAGAATATAAAACAGTAATGTTTGGCTCAGGCGCAGCACCCATGTTCTCGAGCGTATGCAAAACACGAAAATCGGTCTTAGTGACCATGTGCCTTCCATCCGCTCCAACACCAGCAAGGTCAAGAGTTGCCCAAACGGGATCACCACTAAAAAGCTCATTATAGCTGGTAATGCGAGCAAATTTAACAAGCCTGAACTTCAAAATTAAATGATCAATAAGCTCTTGCGCACGTTTTTCGCTAAGCTTCTTAGCCTTCAAATCACGCTGAATGTAGATGTCAATAAATGTGCAAATTCTACCGATGCTCATTGCAGCACCATTTTGAGTTTTAATGGCAGCAAGGTATCCGAAGTAAAGCCACTGAATTGCTTCGCGAGCATCGCGCGCAGGCTTCGAAATATCAAAACCGTAGCTTTTCGCCATCTTCTTCATGCCTTCCAGCGCATCAAGCTGCATTGCTATTTCCTCACGAAGACGAACAGTCTCATCCAACATACTGTCATCTTCGCTTGCATAAAAATCACGAAGCTTTTCTTCGATAAGCCTATCAATACCATAAAGAGCAACTCGCCTGTAATCACCAACAATTCTTCCTCGACCATAGGTATCTGGAAGCCCTGTTAGGATTTTATTGCGCCTGGCAGAAAGCATTTCTCTGCTATAAACATCAAAAACACCATCGTTGTGAGTTTTGTGATACTTTGTAAAAATCTCATGAAGATCAGGATCTGGCTTATAGCCATATTCTTCAAGCGAACCTTCAGCCATGCGAATTCCACCATAAGGCATAAATGCGCGTTTTAGAGGCTTATCAGTTTGAAGACCAACAATCTTTTCGATTGTCTTTGTTCCTTTGCCAATATATCCCGGCTTATGCGAAGTAATATCGCTAACAATGTCCGTGTCCATATCCAAAACACCACCGTTAGCACGCTCTTTGCGTTGAAGTTCTTGGACTTTTCACCAAAGTCTATCAGTTGCATCTGTGGTGCCTTTTAAAAACGAAGCATCGCCATCATATGGCGTGTAGTTATTCTGGATAAAATCATAGACATCAATCTTGTTTTTTCAGTCCTTACCCTTGAATTCTCTTCAAGCGAAAGCAGGATCATTTTTGGACGCTGAACTGGTCTTTTTCATTGTCTTATGTTGTTTTTGTGCTTTTACCATAACTATGGCGTATATTAGCACAAAAAAATAAAAAAATAACTACATTTTGTGGATAATTTACAAAACTTTTAGAAAAATACACAATATAATGTTAAAAGTTTGTGTAAAGTTTCTTGAAATATGCTTTAACATCCATTTTATATACTTCGTTTAAGTTTTTGTCGGAAAGGACTTCCTCAACGTTTCCACTAGACGCAACTTTTCCGTTATTTAAGAGGACAGCAGATGTTCCGTAAAATCGCGCAAGAGCGAGGTCGTGGACGACGCTTATGATTGTGCCATCTTTCGCACTTATCCACTTTTTTAGCAAATCGAAAATTTGGCTCTGGTAAACCAGATCCAAATTGTTCGTGGGCTCGTCAAGGACAAGGACTTCGGGGTCTTGAGCTAAGACTTGAGCCAAGAATGTGCGCTGGACTTCACCGCCAGACAACTCTTGAACCGATCTATCTTTTAGGTCTTGCAAACCACATGCTTCAAGCGCTTCTTCAACTTTAGATTTGTCTTCGTTTGAAAGCGTTTTGAACATACCTTCAGCGTGTGCATAGCGACCCATAGAAACAATTTCGGCTACGCTAAAGTCGTAGGCGACCAAAT
Source organism: Coriobacteriia bacterium (assembly GCA_030536315.1). Classification (GTDB taxonomy): domain Bacteria; phylum Actinomycetota; class Coriobacteriia; order Coriobacteriales; family Eggerthellaceae; genus Equivita. Next base: position 93,527 of record JAUNQF010000003.1, on the reverse strand, counting down.
TCTTTTGTGAAAGAAATCCTATTTTTTGTGCGTATTCTGTGTTTTTATAATCTTGTATATTTTTGCCGTTAAGTTCAATAACGCCGCTGTATGGTACCGTTTTTGCTAAGGCGAAAACCGAGGTGCTCTTCCCTGCTCCGTTAGGCCCTAACAGCATGCACCAATCGCCTTTGCTGACAGAGAAAGATACCTTGTCCAAGATTTTGCTTTTACCAAAACTAACTGATAAATCTACTATGTTTAGAACTCTGCTTCGCAAAATTATTTAGACCCTTTCCTGTTTCTAATAAAAATCGAGACGAAGACAATTGCACCAATGAGCGAAGTTATAACACCAATTGGCAATTCCTTCGGAGCAATAATTGTTCTGCTCAGCAAGTCCGCAATCATCAAAAATGTCGCGCCGAAAAATATCGTAAAAGGCATCAGTTTTTTGTGATTCGCACCAACAATCATGCGACTAATATGTGGCACAATAAGACCAACGAAGCCAATTGTCCCCGAAACCGCAACGCAAGTTCCAATCAGAACTGAAACAGCAATCATAATTATCAACTTATCTCGTTTAACATTTACCCCAAGATGACTTGCATTTTCTTCGCCGAGCGCAAATGTATTAAGCTCGTTTGCCTTGAACAGCAAAACGCTGGCGCACACAACAAAAACAGCTCCAAGTAAAATGCAATCTTCAAACGAAGCAGCTGCGGTACTACCCATCGTTCAAAACATAACGGTTTTTGCGCTTTCAGGAAACAAGGCGACTATCAAACTAATCAGGGCGCTTGCGAACATCGAAAACACAACTCCAACAAGGATAATGGTGTTCGTGCTTAATCTTGCATCAACTTTTTGAGCGAGCGACAAGATAAATATTAAGCTCAACAGGCCTCCCGCCATTGCAAGTAAAACGGAAAAAATTCCGTTTAGCGGATCATATTGTGAAAAAAGTGAGCTAAAGCTCACGATACCAATTACGGCTCCCAGCGAAGACCCCGAAGACACACCCAAGGTTGTGCCGTCAGCCAAAGGGTTGCGGAGCAGTCCTTGCATAGCCGCTCCGCAGACAGATAGCGATGCGCCAATAAGCACAACGGCAATAACTCGTGGCAGTCTAATACTGCTCACAATGTTGCCTTCAATAGCAAAACCTGTGCTTCCCAATGAAACACAAATAACAAATACAACAATTGTTAGTGCAATTGCTAATATAAAGTAAAGTGTCTTCGGAAATTTAGCCATACACAAGCTTGCACATTTTGTCTAATGCATCAATTAAGCGAGGTCCAGGCCTCGTAAAGCTCTCGTCATCATCAATGCGAATTGTTACGTCTGGATGCCTTGCCTCAAGCTCTTCCTTAGAAACTTCAGCCCAGCCTTCAACGTCATTAAAGACATTTTTACAATTTAAAATTTCTGCCATCTCGTCCATGAAAGTATTTTTTCCGGCTGTTCAGTATCCATGTTCTGGCATACAAAGTTGAAAATAAACTGTCTTCTGTTCTTTGCTCTTTGTCTTATCGCGGAAATCATTAACACTGTTTTTCATATCTGCGACGACTTTAGAACCTTCATCTTCATGACCAGTGAGCTTCGCCAATAGTTCAATGTATTTGTAAGTGTCATCGAAAGTGTTAGCTTCGTTGACAAAAGTTTTAAGACCGGCGCTCTCCATTGCGTTAACCTGATCAAGAGTAAACCCGGTCTTGCTCATTAAAACAATGTCTGGCTTCATCGCAAGCAGTTCTTCGGTGCTTGTTAAAGTACCAGAACCAACATCTTTAACCGTCACGATATCAGCAGGATAATCGCAATAAGTTCCACGGGCGATAATTGTATCCTTGGCACCAATGGCACACAAAACTTCGCAATCCGAAGCCGACAATGCAGCAATCCGCGAAGCCGGCTTTTCCAGCTTCACAGTTCTTCCTGAAAGGTCGGTCAATTCAAGTGGACCGCCCCCTCCAGATGACGCGCATGCGCTTAGCATAACACCAAAGCACAAGCAAACTGCAACGCCTAAAATAGAAATGATTTTAAAAGAATTTTTTTTCATAATTGCTCTCCTTTACCCAAAAGCTTCCATATGTCTGAGTAGGTATCCCGACTTATGACTCACGTCAAATACGGTAATGGCTGTTGCTGCGGATTCTCACCGCATTCCCCTACAAAATAACCCGGAGCAAAACTAATTGCTCCGGGCATATTTTAACACAAATAACTTATGCAGCGTATAAAACTACTCACAAATTGACGACAAATTCAAATAAGTTGTAAACTGCAAAACCCGCTGGGTTCAAAACATTTAATATAGCGAACGAAGCACTCTCAATCAAAGGCTGAATTGCCTCTTCGTTATTAAGTTCTACAACCTCACCATCATCAACAACCACTGGCTCATCAGTCGCTGTTTCTTCTTCAGGGTTCTTAATAGTCTCATTTTCTGAAAGACTTTTAGCATCAGACAAACTTTCAAGCTTGTTTTCGACCTTAACACCAACTAGGTTTTTAGGTGTTCCTGTAAAGTAACCTTTATGAATCACACCATCAGTATCTTTGTAACTTGGCTTTGCATATTCGTAAGTTACATGATCTGGATCGTATATAGTTACTATCTCAGGATTATTTCCGTTTCCAGCAAGTTCACGACAACCAGCAAACATTCCTTCGCAAGCAATGCCATTAGCTTCAATAATCTCTGCCCAATCAGCGTTGCAATTAATAATATTAAGATATTCGTTGTCTACAATTGCCGAACCAAACATATAACTCATATCCTTAACTACAGAATTTTCGTTGATAAAATTATCGCCAAAAGTAACTTCTGTTAAATACGACGGACGCAAAAACTCATTACTAAACATATAAGACATATCAACAACCTTAGCAGTATTGAAATTTGATAAATCAAGTTTCAATACTTTGCAACCTCTAAACATTTCACTCATGTTAACAACATTACTCGTTTCAAAATTTTCTGTAAACAACTCACTTAAGTTGTCCTTGCCTTTGTAACCCTTAAACATGCATGACATATCAATTACATTTTCGGTATTTGTCTTCCATTTAGAAGGCCATGTAATCTCGCCAGGTTTAAATTCTAAAATGTCGAGCTGATCAATGTTGCCAAAGCTCATAAACATTGCATAAAAGTTTGTAACATTCTTAACGTCTAATGCGCTTAAATCAACGTTAGCTTTACATCCTCTAAACATCTCTTCCATTGTTGAGCCATCTGGAGGAGTCCAAGTATCACCAGATTTTACTAAGTCAATATTAAGGAAGATTTCGCCTCGCCTGTCTAATATTTTAGGAAGGACATAAAAACCATAATCGCAGAACATTCTTGAATAATCAGAAATAACACTTAACCCACTAACTCCGTCTGCAGCTTCTGGAATTGATTTTGCGTTTGTCAAATCTACGGGAATATTAGCACCTTGGAACATGCTTGTAACAATGGTATCAGCACTAAATGTAAACGTTGGGAAATGTTTTTCGTCACCTGCTGTAGTATTGTAAATATTTCCTGTAGAATTTAGCGAACCACAGAATCTAAACATGCCATCCATATTCTTGCATTTTGCAGTATCAAATTGATCTTCTGGCCCTAAATTAATATTTGTGAAAAATGGTGTATACGCAAACGTTTCAACCATATTTGTTACATTAGTACAATTAAAACCTCTCATGTCAAGACCAATGTTTTCGTCAGTACCTTGCTCTCCGTATAAACACGCCTCAAACATGCCTTCCATCGTTGCGCTTTCTACGTTAGAAGCCCACTGCTTATCATTGTTAAAGTAAATCTCTCCAGGGAACATCGCCGAAGCTCCAACGTTTTCTCATGTTTCCGCTGTTTTTAATATTCCCTGCTCAAGACTAGATACATCACGCTTTTCATAAGCTTCAGCAAAAGAAGCGATCGGTTCTTCACCATTTGATAATTTTTTAGGTTCTGGAATCTCATAAACACCAGACCAAGAAAACATATAATTGAAGTTTGAAATGTTATCCATTTGTAGAGCTGTAACATCAAGCTGCTTTACATGACTATTATAGAACATATAACTTGCATCACAATTTGAGGCCGTAGAATAAGTAGGCCCATCCTTTTTACTTCAATATAAATATGAAATATAGCGATGTGAAGATGTAATGCCTAAGTCAAGACCAAAATTTTCAAACATATGACTTGTATTTTTTGCACTACATAATGTGAATTTTGTATTATCGCCAGCGCTCAGGGTGACAGAACCTGCTTTACAATTGTAAAACATATAACTGAAATCCTCAACATTGCTTGTGTCTAAATTAGCAATATTCAATTCTGTATAGCCGTTTTCACCATCAGCAATACCAGCCGATTCAAACATATATTTAGTAGTTTTTGCATAGGACGAATCAAAAACGAAGCCGCCACCTAAATCTGCAGGGTATTCTTCAATCTCAATACTATTAAGCGACTCAAAACCTCTAAACATCGCATATAACGATGTTTCATTAGCGTATATTTTATTAGGAACATATCCGAAACGTGTATCAATATATGACGAAAATATCGTCAAGGTCAATCCATATTCTCAGTTATAGTTAGTGTCAGCTAAAACTGGATGTGAAGCTCCTTCGTCTGAAAGAAGATAATATGGCCTGTTCATGTCATAATTGTCATATAGTGTAGCGAATACCACCTTTTGTATTGCTGGAATCATTACTTCGAGAGGTTCCAATTCTTTGCTTGTATCATTAATTGTTTTAGCATCCTGGAAGATGCTTCTACTGTTGGAGACATCAGCATTTTTCAAAATCGAAGCACTTGTAAAATAACCAGGAGTATCAGAATCAACGCCGTCTTTAGCACGAATCGAATATTCATAGCCTACAAATTTTTCAACACCTCCAACTAAACTATTACAACGGTGAAACATAACCGCATCTTTTTCAATTTTTCAGGTTTCTTTATACTTGCAATAAATTCTCTGAAGATTTGAACAGTCGTTAAACATGCCAGTTGCAGATACGATGTTAAATTCGTGCTTTTCATTATCTTTAAACCATGATGCAACATCAATATTTTTCAAGTTACCGCAATTCACAAACATTTCGTCAAAAACTTGCACTCCTTCAAATATACCCTCTCTATTATTACCAAACTCAATTTTCTCAAGCATCTGATAATCTTTAAACATTTGGCTAACTTCCTTAATATTATTTATAGGTGTATTGAAATATAAGTTCTCCAAATTAACATACTGTATTTGCTGGTTTCTTTTATCAGTACTAAAAACCTTGACGTATTCTGGAATTTGAGGGCTTAAGATTCTATTCTTAGAGCATATCTGGAATGATAAATTCTTTTCAGAAAGAGATTCTGAATTGCACAGATCAACTATATACAACAATACAGAATTGTCTTGCAAAGTAGATATGTCATTAACAGACAAGAAAGACTGTGGATTGTTACATGTAAATTGAACTTCACATAACTTATCGACTTGGGGTAATGTTGTTATTCATTCTCTTAATTTTCCAATATCAAAATTTGAATAGGTCGAAAAATAACCCGGTTTTGCTTCTTTTGCATATAAATGATCTGGTCTAGCATATTCACAAGTTACATGATTGCCGTCATAGATTTGACCGTCGCTGCCCTCTAATTTATTACAATCCTTAAACATGTCAACAGAAGTTGTTGGGAGCAATTTAGTTGTTGATCAATCACAGCTTGAATAATCTTCATTTGCATAGATTTTTTGCAAACAATTGCTTCCAGCAAACATTTTATTAGCTGTATCTGTTTTATCAGGGGCAAAAGAGCTAATGTCGATGCTTCTCAATTTACATGATTTTTCTTCAGAAATATTTGCAAACATTGAATCATATGTAACTTTTATGCTCTCTAATGGCGGGCAAAAGCTTGCTTCTTCGGTTGGGAACTTAATGACGTTGCCAAGATACGACTCAAACATTGAGCTCATGTCTACAGATTTTTCAGCAGTTTTAGAATCTTTTCCATCAGGATAAATAAGAAGCTTTGTTAAATCTAAGCTTGTAATATTTGCACCAGCAAACATATGTGAATAGTTATTAGTGCAATAAGGTACCCATACTTTAGAATTATTATATAAAGTTAGTGTAGCGCCATCAGTATTAGATTTACCAAAATTGTAAAACATATATGAAACATCTTTCACATTAGTAAAACTTAATTCTGAAATATCTAAGCTAACCATATTTATACAATTCGCAAACATGCCGCTTGCAGAAGTAGAATTGGCGGATGCAACAACTCCTCCAAAATTAACTGTTTCTAAAGCAGCAAACAGCTCTCCAGCATCTTCGTCTTCGCTAACACCATTACTAAACATATTAACTAACGAATTTGGTCTTGTGTAAATTGTGCCACTACTTGTTACTGTAAGAACGCCATCCTTAATAGCAGCCATTATGCTACCATCTTTACTGTAAGATAAATCTTGTCCTGTAACTTGTGAAACGTCTCCAATCGTAAAGTCAACCTCTTTAACTTTTGCAAGCTCATCAGCGTTGAAGCCTTTTCCGTCAACCTTAAGGAATATTGACTTACCTTCATCATTTTCTCTTAGTGAATGTGTCGAGGTAAAGTAGCCATGCTTACTTGGAGTATCAACTCTGGCATAAGAAAGCCCGATGTGTCCACCAGTATAGAAAGTCTTGTTTTGTCCGACAAGCGCCTTACATCCAAGGAACATACCATTTCCGCTCATAGACGTTGCACCATCTTTATATCAATCAGTTCCATCATCAACGTTAATAACCTCTAAAGTATCTGCAAAAGCAAACATATAATCAGCCGCATAAATATGTTCTGTATTAAAGCCATAAAGCAATAATTGGCGAGTATTTACAGCCATAAACATACCAACAGCTGTGCAACCATTCTCAGAAACACTCATGTCTTCAGGAAGGAATAGCTCGCTTTCGTAATCTGTTCCTCAAGTAAAGTTGGTGTTGCTACCTCATCCAGCAAACATAAAGTTCATGTCTTCAACCTTGCTAAAGCTCCATCCTGACAAATCTAATTCTTGAGCCGAAGCACCCGCAAACATTCCACTTACGTCAACAAAATTCGTTGAATTAAATTTGCTAACATCAAGATGCATTGCTTCGCATAGAGCAAACATTCTGGAAGTGTCTGTTAAGTTTTCTGTATCAAACTTACTTACATCAATTTCGTCAGCGAAACAACCAAAGAACATTTGACGTGCAGAACAACCTTCAGGGAACTTTATGCCTTCTGTAGGGAACTTAATCTTTCAAGCATGAGTGGTTTTATGCGTTGTAGGATCATCAATGTTTGCAGCTCCATAAAATGCAAACATAGAATTCATTGATCAAGCGTTGCTCAAGTCAAAATCACTAAAATCCAAATTTGCACTTGCAAATGCAAACATGCTCGTTAAGTCTGCATCATCGGCAAAACTATGCTCGCCAAAATCTATGTTTGCAGCTTCAGTGCTGACCACTTTCTTGTCTCCAAAAGATCTTACGGGGAAGTTATATCCAGCAAACATTGCATAGCACCAGCTAAATTTCTCAAATTCTCAACCAGAAAGATCTAGGTTTGATTCAATTGTATAAGCTTTAGTCGAAGAATTATATGAGTATTTAAAGATGGTTGCTCCCCCAAACATGCCAACCGAATCGCACCCAGCTTCACTAACCGTTAAGTTTTTAGGTAAAACTAAATAATTAATATTAAAGAATAAACCGCCTTCTCCTTCTTTGTCTAAAGAAAATAAAACGTCTGGAATTCTTGCTAAAAGTCCATAACCAACAAACGTAAAGTTAAGTGATGTTGCGTTTGCAAAGCTTCACGATGATATGTCAAAATTAACAACTCCTGAGCCGAGAGCAAACATTCAATCGAAGTTTTTAACATCAGAAACGTTAATTGAATTCAAATCAATTATTCCCTTTGACACACTGTCAGGTTGAGCAAAAACAGCACTAAACATAAATGCTACTTTTGTGTTTGTACATATCTTAAATTTAGAAACGGCCTTTGTGTCAAATGTAAGCTTTGACATTGTATCAACGCCTCTTTTAATTTCACGGTTGTCGTTCAAAGCCAAAAATGGTATTGCCCCATAGCCCATAAACATCATTTTTAAGGATTCAGATTTTCTTGTGTCGAATCCTTGTAAGTTTACACTACAAGAAGTAAGCATAAACATACCTTCCATACTTTTTACTTTACTACTTTCCATAAAACCTGTATTAATTTCTGTAGGGTATATGCTTACAAAATAATCTCTTTCATGTATAGGATTTTCAAAATTACCTGTGTAAGTTCCGGCAAACATAAAATTAGATGTTGCGCCCTCAGCTAATTTAAACGCTGCTCCACCTTCCGAATCTGGTTCTGGCAAAATTAATTGATGCGCGTAAAAACTAAGAGGAACTGTTGTCTCGATACCTATACCTCCCTCTGGCGTTCTTTCAACATCGAATCTTCCGCCATAGCCCATCATCGCAAACATTCTATCAAGCTTCTTTACATTGGCTGTATTTACTCCAGACAAATCTACGCCCATTCCGCTAAACTCAAACATATGACTCATGTCCTGACATAAATCAATAGTCTGATCTCCTAATTTTATTAATCCTTGATAATTAACATAACCATCAATCAAACAATAACCAAAAAACATGGATCTTAAATTTGAGGCGTTAGAAATTTCCATAAAACTTAAGTCCATAGTTCTAAAATATTTTCTTGTATAAATATTTAATTGCTTCTGGGAAGAAAGTGATAAGAAGAACATATAACTTAAATCAGCGCCTTGTGCAATTTTGAATTTCTTTTCAGACGAGTTTCTAGGTAATTTAATGTCATTAAACGAAGCCAGCGTAAACATAAATTTATAGTCCAAAACCTGAGATGTGTCTCATGTACTAATATCTAAGGTGTGCTCTACGTCCAAACTTTCTTCTATAGCAATTGTAGACATTGCAAATTCAAACATTCTGGCCAACGAAGTTCTTGATGATACGTCAACGTTTGTCAAGTCAAGGTTCTTTAATGCAGTAATAAAGAACATGCCAAAAATTTGCGTATCCTTATTAATCTTAAAGGTTTTTTCACCTTCTTCAGATTGACCAATAATGATATTTCCGTACCATTCTGATTTGTTAAATGCGTCATCGTAAGAAACAACACCATCAACAAATCTAGCAAGGACTCCATATAAAGAAAACATAAATCTCATGTCGTTTACGTGCGAAGTGTCCCAACCGCTTAAATCTAAGTTTTCAATGCAAGCAAGTGCAAACATATTTCTAGTATTAGTTATTCCTCCTGCTTCAGTAGTAACGGTTATTGAAGACATGTCGACGTCTTTAGCCCTACACCACATAAACATAAACCTACAATCTTTAACTGCTTGCAAAGTAAACTTAGGTCCGAATTTTATTTTGGTGCCGTAATATCAATCGTGTAGTGTACCCTCTTCGTCAACATATTGATTTACAGAACCCGTAAAAGCAAGCATCATAAGCATTGAAGTAACTTTTGACGTGTCAAAACTCGATAAATCAAGAACTGTTACAGGAGACTCTCCATTAAACATTTTGATTTTCAGACAGAACATAAAGCCCGTAAACATATAGGACATATCGTTAATATTAGAAGTGTTAAAACCGCTTAAATCTGGGCAGCAATCCACCTCTTTGTCCTCAATTGTAAATTGATAATTCATTGAGTTATACAACATAAACATCATTTTTGCAGAAATAGGCTTACTTAATGACGTTCCAGGAGCAAAAGGTAGTGTTTGTCCTGATTTTGTAGGGAAAAATACTCTTCTGCAATATGTAAACAAATTAGGCTGAGAACTACCGTATTCTTGTGACAACTCTTCAAAAGAAATCATGTCAAGAACATCGCAATTAGAAATTGCGTCAGCAAGTTCGGCCTTAAGCTGTTCTTTATATTCAGCAAACGCTTCGTTTGGATAAGATAGCAATTCGTTATTGTAATAATCAGAAGACAAGGCATCGAAGTTCGCTTCGTTAATTGCCTCTCCCAAAACATCGCTAGTAAGTCCAACTTGCTCTAAGCCATCACTGTTGTAAGGATCGGTAGTTTGAGGGCTAATAAGCGAAGCCTTGGCTTGCTCTAAATTGCTATATGCAGGAGAAAGTGAATCTTGAGTAGCTTTTGTAACACCCTTAACACTGTTATTTACATCATTAATTACAGGGTCTGTAAGCTTGTCAATAAGGTCATTAGCTAAAGAAGGATCACCATTAAGAGTGGCGTACAAAACACCATTAGCTTCCAGCTTCTCTGGATTTGGTAATAGGCTTTTTATAAAGTTAACAAAAGTTGCGATATCACTTCCGTAAGCTAAGAACATGCCTGTTACGTCGTTTGCGTAATTTACCCTCATCTTTTCAAGATGCAAATCGCAACTACAAAATGCAAACATCATTCTCATGTTACAGCCTTTACCACCAGTTTTAGAGCCAGGTGTCCACTCTACAGTAGGAAATACAATCTCAGAACCTACGCCCAATTCTCCTTCAATAATATATGGGTTGTATCCAAAATTCATGAACATGCCTTCCATATTCTCAACATTTGAGAAATTTCAATATTGATGGTCGTCTCCTGGCAACTCATTATCAAGAATAAGCTTTGTACATTTTAAGCCATAGAACATATAGCTCATATCTTTAATTTCTGACACATCTCAATCAGATAAGTCGAGCTTGAAACCTTCTTCCTCCCAATCGTTATAGTTAAAATAAGCTTCGTAGAATATTCCACGGACACTTGTTGCGTTTGCCATTGACAAGTCTTCTAAAGGCTCAATAACACCAGGATGCTCATAGAATCCAAAGAAAGAAAACATGAAACTATAATCTGAAATATTTACAAAATTTACATTTTCAAGGTTGATCTCTTGAACACCAACTTTAGAAAACATATAACTGCCATCACAATTTTCAGCAGTTTTTTGATCATCGGCAGAACCCCATAACTTTAATTTCCCAAGTTGTGAGCGATACAAGGTTGTAAGAGCATCCATAGACAATACTTTATCATCATGCGGAAATGCATTGTCAAACATATGTGACATGTCATCTACCTTATTGATGTTACCACCAGTGACATCAATTACAGGCCTTACTAGTTTTTCAATAAAACCAAGTTCACCATATGAATAACTTCCTTCGGAGTTATAAATGCAAGCATTCTTAAACATAGAATTCATACTTACCGCATTTGACGTATCAATTGATGTCAACGACAAAACTAATTCATAAAATCCTGTTGTTGTAGTGTCATTTAATGAATTAAAAGCAAGAGCGCCCTCAAACATCGAATCAAGTACAACTTTTTTATCGGTAGTTCCCTCTCCTGGCTTTGTTGTTGGAAGAACAAGATTAACGGAATTTAGAGGGCTATCAATATTTACAAATTTTGCCTGTGGATTATTATTGAAGTCCTTAAACATGCCTGTCAAATCTTTTGCATTATTAAAACTTAGATTAGTTAAGTCAAGTTTGTTTCCTGTTTCGCCACCCGATACAGTCTTTCAACCTGCAAACATATAGCTCATATCAGAATTCGCTGCCGTAATTAGAGGTGCATTTTCACTTCCAGCATTTACGGTTAATTTAAATATCGCATATGGAGGAGCTTCCTTTACTGGAACTATACTAATTTGATAAACAAGACCCATATTCATAAACATCTCTGAAAGATTAATAGCCTTAGAAATATCAACATCGTTAAGAGTAAATTCATTTAACTGAGCCTCTTTAAACATCGCGTAAAAATTAGCATTATTGCCTGTTTGTAATCCCCCTTCTGGGAAAGTAATTTTATATACTGCTTGCCATGAACCACCAGTTAACACATACAAACCGTAAGCTTTAAACATCTCAGAGAAATCTGTTAAATTACTTGTGGCGAAGTTGGTTAGGTTAACATCTGTCTTTGCAAGCTTAAACATTGCGCTTACATCGCAATTGTCTTTTACATTAAAATCTTCAGGGAAGCTGATACTAAATGTATATTTTTTTACCGTATATACTTGCTCATAACCAAAGTTTTCAAACATGCCTTTCATCGAAGAAACTTTTGCCCCATTAATATGGTGAAAAATATCAGTATTAACGCAAGCATAACTAAACATATAACTTAAATCACAGTTGTCAGCTACTTCCATTGTCTCTGGGAAAGTAATAGACTTCTCAACGGTTGGGTCAAACAAGCCTGGCCCACTATAGCCTTTAAACATATTGGTCATGTTGTTTGTCTTTGAAAAATCAACATAACTTAAATCAAGCTTGTTAGTATCACAGTTTTCGAACATGCCAGAACAGTCAGGCGCCGCTACAAACTTATCTTTGTCATCTCCAAAGTAAATTACACCTTCAAGATTATTGTCAAAAGTATGGGCAAACATCTTCGCCATGCTCTCAACATTAGTGGTATTTAAAGATGATACATCAAGATAATAATCGTATTCGTCTTCTGTTTCGTATCTATAAACACCAAGATAATTGTAGAACATTCCTTCTGTTGATTTTAAATTGCTAATATCAATTTGCTCAATTACGTTAGCTTTTGTCGAATCAGGACCTGGGCTTAGCCAATAATTACATCCATCAAACATTCTAAATACATTAGTTCCTTCATAAATTTTAAAAGGCTTTTCTTCACTACCAAGAGTAAGCGTTACCCTTTGAAGGCGATCTTTGTCCAAAATTCCATAACAATAATTATGAAACATAGCTTCCATGCTTACAACGTTTGTTGTATTAAGCCCTGTTAAATCAACGCTATTATTTGAGCTGAAGAACATATATGACAAATCAGAGCCAGGAGCTTTAATGAAGTTTTCTGGAAGAGAGATGGTTGGAGCTAATCCATCTACGCGTCCTGTGTATGCAAACATGTAGGAAAAATCAGTGTTTTCTGTAGTATCTAAGTTAGAGTAATCAACTTTGTATAAATTATGAAATCCCCTAAAGAAACTTGCTAATGACTTCGTCTTACATTTAATTCCGCTTTGCGAAGTGATAATAACTTTATACGCATTAGCAACTTCATCATCAACAACATAAGCCATAATACCCTGGTTCTGTGCGTCAGACAAATCAGCTGCGAATCTATAAGTTTGAGGAGTTGCGTCTTTTAAGAAATCAACTTCCGTAGCAAAGGTTGGGTCAAATCCCTGAGCTTGAAAAGCTTGCTCAAGTAAACCTCATCCGAATTGAAGTGTAGGCTCTGCAAGATAATTTCCTAACGTAGACTGATAGGAAATTTTTAAAACATTTTTATCGGTCAAAGACCAAGCTAAATCATGAGTAAGAACAGATTCGTCAGCAGAAAGTGAGTAAGTTATTTGCTCTCCAGGATTAATTAAAATTGCAGGAAATTTACTTGTGGTGCCCGGTACTCCATCATATAATGTCTGCTCTCCAGACTTAATAGTTCACTTAACAGCGTCTGCAGATTTTTCAAGCCCTTCAACGGTCAAGCCGTGGACCATTAGCGTTTCCGAGGCATCGTTTTTAATATAACCGCTGCCATATTTCAAAGCTACAGTTTCGTCTTCGCTGACTATAACATCTACATACTGAGACACATCTATTGCGTCAGTTCCGTATGCCTTTAATACGTTAGAGCCAGCATCAACCTCAGTGGCACCAGTGTTATCAAAAATATCCGAATTAACATCAAATATAGCATCAACATTGGTAACTTCAAAACTTCCGCCAGATAATTTTTCAGCTGCATGAGAAATTCCGAAACAACCAAAAACTAAAAGACAAGACGCAACTAAAATAATCAAAAGTTTTGCAATATGACTGCTAGAAATTAAAGCAATAGAATCACCAAAGAAAGTTTCCTTTCTAATTTTTAAAGTTCCATTTTTATGTTTTTTCCAAATAAAAAATCCAAAAGCGCAAATCGCTATTACTAAAAGAACCGAAACAATTGCGAATAACCCGTCACCAGTCGCCGCATTCCAATACTCTGGATTGCTTGGATCAGGTGTTGGACCAGGAGTTGGCCCTGGTGGTGGAACAGGTCCAGATTCCTTTAAAAACCTAACAAATGTCTCTGTTTGATTAGACACACTAAATAAATTACCCATACTAACCCCTCTAATATATTAGTAAATTTTTATAGCTTCGATTAAGATACGTTTGACAGAGATTATAACATAATTTAGATGATTATATGGGCTTATTAAATAATATTAACTATTCGTCAACTTTTAAAATTGCCATAAATGCTTCTTGGGGGACCTCGACATTTCCAATTGCCTTCATCTTCTTTTTTCCCTCTTTTTGCTTTTCTAAAAGCTTTCGTTTACGAGAGACGTCACCGCCATAACACTTCGCCAAAACATCTTTACGCTTGGCTTTTACTGTTTGGCGAGACAAAATCCTGCTTCCAATTGCCGCTTGAATTGGAACTTCGAAAAGCTGACGAGGAATAATTTCTTTAAGTTTCGAGGTCAAAACACGTCCAGTTTCATACGCCTTATCTTTATGAACGATCATCGAAAGTGCATCAACAATGTCTCCCGCAAGCAAAATATCAAGTTTTACAAGCTCGCTTTGCTGATAACCTAAAAATTCATAATCAAGGCTGGCGAAGCCTTTCGTTCTGCTTTTAAGTTGATCAAAATAGTCCAAAATAAGCTCCGACAATGGCATTTCTCACTTCATCTCAACTGTTGTTGGTGAAAGATAATCCATTGTTTTAAAAATTCCTCGACGCGAAACAGTTAAGTCCATGACCGCTCCAACATAATCTGGAGGAATCAATATGCTTGCGCTCAAATATGGCTCTTCGATTTTTTGAATTTCAGAGGGATCAGGCATGTCTTGAGGAGATTTAACGCTTAAAACTTCCTTTGAGGTGTATACCTTATATTCAACACTTGGTGCAGTTGCAAGCAAATCCAAATTGAATTCTCGCTCAAGCCTTTCTTTCACAACTTCCATGTGCAAAAGTCCCAAAAAGCCAACACGAAATCCGAAGCCGAGCGCCACCGAAGTCTCAGCTTCCCAAACAAGAGCCGGATCATTAAGCGACAACTTCTCAAGTGCCTCTTTTAAGGGCTCATACTGGTCACTTTCGATTGGAAAAATACCGGTAAAAACCATGGGCTTGACTTCACGATAGCCCTCGATTGCCGAAACGTCTTTGGCATCGACTTCTGTAATTGTATCCCCTACTTTAATTTCGCTAACGTCTTTAAGACCTGTAACAATATATCCAACCTCGCCTGCACTAAGACTGCCGCAAGGAGTTTCCTTCGGATTTTTAAAACCACATTCTTCAATAAGAGCAGTGTTACCAGTTGCGAGCATCTTAATTGTTTGCTTGTCCTTAATGCAACCATCCATTACGCGAATCAAGGCAACAACTCCCCTATAAGGGTCAAAATAAGAATCAAAAATTAATGCCTTTAGTGGCGAAGACGGGTCTCCCTTTGGTGCTGGGATATTATAAACAATTGACTCAAGAAGGTCGTGGACACCTTCGCCAGTTTTAGCCGAAGCCAACACCGCGTCAGATGCTTCAATAGCAATGCTCTCTTCAATTTCTTTTTTAACTCTGTCAGGTTCTGCAGACGGAAGATCTATCTTGTTAATTAGTGGAATAATTTCAAGGTCCGAATTAATGGCCAAAGCAGCGTTTGCTACAGTTTGAGCTTCGACACCTTGAGTAGCGTCCACTACTAAAACAGCACCATCACATGCGGCAAGACTTCGCGAAACTTCGTAAGTAAAGTCTACGTGACCTGGTGTGTCAATGAGGTTGAATTGATATTCTTGACCGTCATCAGCCTTGTATTTAACACGAACAGCTTGACTTTTAATAGTAATTCCACGCTCACGCTCGATATCCATATTGTCAAGAAGTTGACTTTCCATGTCGCGCTTATCAACAGTTCCAGTCATTTCTAAAATTCTATCTGAAATAGTCGATTTACCATGATCAATGTGAGCAATTATCGAAAAATTTCTAATATGTTTCATGTCTTCACTCATAAGCCGCATTATTTTAACATAAAGTGTTATAATGCGCGGTGTTATGTGTACTCAAGTTTATATTGGAAAAGATGTTAGCGCAGATGGACATGCAATTTATGCTCGTTCTTGCGACTTATCCTCAAATAAAAACACAATTACAACTCCACTTTGTAGTCCTAAAGTTGAAAATAAGCCTGGTAGACAAGTCAAGTCAATTGAAAGCAAAATTATTTATGACTACCCAGACACAACTTACAAATGCTTAACTACTCCAATTATTCCAGCAACTGATTACGGTAAACTAACTTCAATAGGATTAAACGAACATGGTTTTATTGTGACAGGGACAATAACAGCTTACAACTGCCCTGAAATTGCTAAGGTTGACCCATTTTTAGATGATGGAATTTGCGAAGAAACTCTTCCCGACTTTATTGGAAAAACATGCAAAACTCCAAAAGAAGCCATAGACTTCATTGAAAAAACCATGGAAGAAAAAGGCAACTACTCTGCTAATTCGCTTATTGTTGCCGACCAAAAAGAAGGATGGTTAATCGAGCTTTATTCTGGTCATCAATGGGCTGCCATAAAGCTTCCAACTGACAAGATTTCAGTTTATGGAAACCTGTTTATGATTCAAACAGAATATGAAATGGACAATCCGGATGCATTCAGGCATTCGAAAGACCTATTTAAAATGCCAACAGATGCTGGTCTTGCTGTTATGAAAGATGGGAAAATGTCTCTTTGCGCTACTTATGGCGGAAAAGATAGGCTTGAAGACTATTCAAATCTTCGCACTTACATGGGGCATTATTACTTCGCTAAATCAACTGCTGGCGAATACAACACAAAAACAAGGTACCCATTGTTCTTTGATCCTGACAAAAAGGTAAGCCTTAAAGATGTGTTTAATATTTATCGTTTTCGCTATGAAGGAACGCCATATTGCCCGGAAGAAACAGGCTGTGAAAATGTGCGTCAAATAGCTACGGAGGCGACATTTAACTGTCATGCAATTCAAGTTTTCGAAGACGAAAAGCCTGAGCTTGCATCCGTTGCGTGGCTTTCAATTGCAAACCCAGAGCATTCTATATTTTTGCCATATTCAAATATGATAACCAAGCTTGATCCAAGGCTTGATAAATTCGACGAACTTACCAATAAGCTATGCGACAATAAATTCCTTAAAGACATAGAAGAGATGCCGATTATGTATTCCGAAGACATCGCTCAAGTTATCTTTAAGCGTCTTTGCATTATTGCTGAACACGACCGCAAATTATATGGTAAAGGCGTCCAAGAATATTGGGGCAAAAAAGAAGAAAAGCTCATTAAGGAATTTCCTGAAGTTGTGGCTAAGGCTTCGAAGCTTGCTGAAAAATCTTTTGACGATGCAATTGACTATATTAATGATTGGTCGCTTAATCTTCAACGTGAAACAATTGACGAAGCTAGATCAATCTTCGATCAACTAATTTGGTATATCAGTGGACACATTGAGACGCTTCGTTATATGTTTAGTTTTGCAAATTTTGCTCAAGAAAAAGAAAAGAAGCATCTTGAGCCTTTTAAGCCAATAATTAAATAAGGATATATTATGTGTACGGGCGTTTATGTTGGTAAAAAAGTCAGTGCGAATGGTCACACTATAATTGCAAGGTCTGCTGATACTTGAAGACAACGAGACAATATGATGACTTTTTGTAGTTATCCTCGGAAAAATAATGTTAATAAATATATTGTTACTCCTGAAACAAAATTTAGATACAAGTTGCCAAAAACTACATACAGGTGTAATTTGCTTCCTGTAATTCCATCGGCACGTGGAGAAATGAGCGATGGTGCAGCTAACGAATACGGTCTTGCCGTTACCTCAACAATTACCGCTGCTACGACTAAGAAAATTTTGGCTCTTGATCCTTGAACTGACAATGGAATTTGCGAGCCTGTTGTAAATAACATATTGGGCCTAACATGCAAGACTGCTCGTGAATGCGTTGACGTAATTGAAAAAATCATGAAGACGCACGGCTCAAACAATGCAGAAATTATTCTGGCAGCGGACCAAGAAGAAGCTTGAATTATTGAGCTTTATAGTGGGCATCAATGGGCTGCTATGAAAATGCCGGAAGACAAGATGTCCGTCTTCGCCAACTGCTTTAAGATTCAAACCGAATATGATGGTTTAAGCGAAGACGAATTTCGCCATTCGAAAGACCTTTTCACTTTGCCCGAATCAAACAATTTGGGAGTTTACAAGAACGGCAAATTAAACCTTGCAGAAACCTACGAAGGCAAAGGGGAAATTAGCGAATATGATACTGTTCGCGAATACTTCGGATGAAAATTCTTTTGTCCTTCTGTGAAAGATTCTTACAAGGTTCGTAAATATGATTTGTTTTTTAAACCCGATAAAAAAGTTAAGCTGAAAGATGTTTTTGATGTTTATAGGCATCGTTATGAAGGAAGCAAGTTTTGCCCTGAAGAAAATGAAGGCGTTGAAAAAACAAGAATGATTGCTACCGAAGTTACCTACTGCATTCAAGCATTGGAGGTAATTGATAATCTGCCTCCTGAAATGGCAATTGTCATGTGAACATGCATCAGCAATGCAGAGCATTCGGTATTTCTTCCCTATTTAAATTTGGTCAACGATTATGCCAAAGGTTTTAAATACGAAAAACGTTTTGACACTCTTACTAAACAAAGCCCGAAGGATGCCGAAGGAATGCCTGTCAAATACGACGAAAATATTGCAGCTTTATGCTTCAAGCGTTTGTGTGCTGTTGCGCAAGATGATCGAATGCTCTACAGTCACGGCATTAGAGATCATTGGTCAAATGTTGAAAAAAACCAAATTGCTAATTATCCTAAAATTATTGATAAGACTTATAAATTGTACAAAAAAGATAAAAAATCTGCGATTAAATTTATCAATGAATACACTATCGACATGCAAAAAAATGCATTAGCTGAGGCTAAATCCATGTTCGAAGAGCTTGTTTGGTATATATCTACACATATTGAAACGCTTAAATATATGCGTGATTCAGAAACTCATAAATTACGAAGAAAAGATCCGCTCCCCTTTAAGCCCACATTGTGTTATAAGGAAAAATATCTTAATTAATTCAATCGTTAACTTGCTGCGTTAACCAATCAGTCCAGGCTTCAACGCCTTCGCCGTTTATGGCGCTTATTGGAAAGATTTTGATGTTTGGGTTTCTCTTATAAGCGTATTCTTTAACCTGGTCCATATCGAAGTTGAAATATGGCATTACGTCCATCTTATTGATGATCATGGCATCACAAGTTTCAAAAATTAGAGGGTACTTAAGAGGCTTGTCGTGTCCTTCACAAATTGAAAGGATGCAAGCATTTTTAACAGCACCTGTGTCGAATTCTGCCGGGCAAACTAAATTGCCAACATTTTCTAGCACTGCTAAATCAACATCACTTGTTCCAAGTTCATCAATTCCTTGAGCTGTCATATCCGCGTCTAAGTGGCACATGCCTCCTGTGTGAATTTGGATAGATTTAACTCCAGCAGCCTTCATGGTTTCTGCATCTACACTTCCGTCAATATCTGCTTCCATAATGCCAATTTTGAATTTATCTTTTAGCAATTCACAAGTACGAAGCAAAGTCGTAGTTTTACCACTTCCTGGGGACGACATCAAATTCAAGAGGAAAGTTTTTTCATCCTTCAAGCGCTTACGAAGAATATCAGCTCTCTCGTTGTTGTTTTTAAAAACAGATTCTTTGACTTCTATAATTTTTACACTCATGTTAATTCCCTCGGATTTCTTTTATTACCAACTCTCTTCCGGTAAGCGGAGTGTGTTTTCTGTCTTCGCCGCATTTCGGACATTTTAAGTCGCACTCATAAGCATTGAATTCTTCGCCGCAACTATCACAGCGAACTTGCCCCTTAATAACTTTCATCTCCAACTTAGTTTCCTCGAATCGAGTATGATAAGTGGCAGCTGGCCAGCATTCTTCCATAAAGTGTGGAACAACGCCGGACAGCTCACCTACTTCTAAAACAACAGTATCACAGGTTGAGAGGTCTTCGTCATCCATGACCTTTTCAACTTTTTTTAAAATCGCAGATATAACACCAACTTCGTGCATTATTTGTCCTTAGACAATGGTTTTGTGGCAATTTTTGCACCACGTTTTACAACATGAGCAGCAACAGAAATTGGCAACTTGTCGAAGTTCTTGCCCCAAGCATCAGTCTTCTTAACAAGTTTAATAGCATCGAAGCTACATCTTGTTGTGCAAAGACCGCAACCAATACAGTTATATTCTTCAACTTTAGTTGCGCCACACTTTAAGCAACGCTCTGTTTCTTTAGCAATTTGTTCTAAAGTAAAGTCAAGTCTGTCATCGCTAAAACTTTTTGCTTTACTTTTATCGCGCTTTGGAACCTCACGTTTAATATGATCAAATCCACCTCGCTCAAAGTCAGCATTGTCTTTATCAAGAGCTTTAAAGATTCTGTTATCACGACCATAAGTTAGAGTCTGTCCTTCATGAACAGCTCTGTGAAGCGAAACTGCAGCTTCGTGACCTGCAGCAATTGCATCAATAGCAAACTTAGGACCAGAAACAATATCGCCACCAGCAAAGATATCTTTTTCGCTTGTAGCAAAAGTTTGAGGATCGGCAGGAATTGTGCCGTTCTTGTTAAGCTTAATATTTGTTCCCTTAAGAAGGTCTCCCCACTGAGCAGATTGACCAATGCTTAGAAGAATGTTTTCACATTCAACTTCAATAGTTTCATTCTCATCGTAGGTAGGATTGAAGCGACCTTCGCTGTCGAAGACACTTGTGCACTTCTTAAATACAATGCCAGTTACATTATTGTCTTTATCCTTTAAGATTTCCTTAGGTCCTCATCCATTATTAACGGTGATGCCTTCTTCTTTGGCTTCTTCTACTTCGCTGTCAGCTGCTGGCATTTCTTCGGCGCTTTCCAAACAATACATTGAAACGTCGCTATCGCAAACACGAACAGCTGTCCTGGCAACATCAACAGCAACATTACCGCCACCAACTACAACAGTCTTGCCAGCAAGCTTAACATTCAAGCCTTCACCAGCACGAGAAACGAAACTAACGCCAGATTGAACTCCAATTGCGTCTTCGCCTGGAACACCGATTCCGCGTCCTCCTTGAAGGCCGATAGCAATATAGAATCCTTTGTAGCCTTCCTTACGAAGCTGCGGAATTGTAATGTCCTTACCAACTTCAACACCGCATTTAATTTCAACACCCATCTCTTTGATGATGTCGATTTCAGCCTCAACAACATCCTTCTCAAGACGGAATGAAGGAATGCCGTTCATAAGCATACCACCAGGTCTACTTGCCTTTTCAAAGACAGTTGGCTTGTAACCTTTTTGCGCCAAGAAAAATGCAGCAGTGAGTCCTGCCGGACCAGAACCAATAATGGCAATCTTTTCATCGTAAGGTCTGCCAATTTGGTTAACCATCGGAGGCACAAAGCGAGTCTTTTTATCAAGGTCTTTATCAGCAATAAACTTCTTAACTTCATCAATAGCAACAGCTTCGTCAAACATAGCACGAGAACATTCAGTCTCGCAAACATGATTACATATACGACCGCAAACTGCAGGGAAAGGATTTTCTTTCTTGATAAGCTCTAAAGCTTCGTCAAACTTACCTTCGGCAGCTTTGCGCAAATAACCTTGAACCGCAATATGAGCAGGACAAGCAGCCTTGCAAGGTGATGTACCAGTCTCAACAGTGTTCTTACGATTAGTTCTGTAATCGGCATCCCACTTATCTTTACCCCAAACAGTGTTTGTAATTTTGACAGGTTTTTCTTCTTCAGCAAGTTCTTCCTTTGTTGTAAGTTTTTGACCTAAAAGTAAAGCTTTACCAGGACATGTCTCAACACACTGACCGCAAGCTACACACTTCTCTTCGTCAACTTCGGCCTTCCAGTTTGAAGAAATAGCATCGCGAGCGCCATACAAAAGACCAACACGAAGTCCAAAACAAGAACAAGCACAGCAAGAACAAATTGAATCGCTCTCGCCTAAATCATTAATATTAGGAATAGAGTGCATGAGACCATTTTCTTCAGCACGCTTTAGGTGCTCATAGGCTTCTTCTTTCGTAATATAGTGAGCCTTTCCAGTGTCTGCATAAAATTCAGCACACTCACCAAGGTGCAAACACATATCGGTTTCGAGGTGACCGCAGCCATCTCCCATAACTCTACGACTTGCGCGGCATGAACAATCCGAAACGCTAAACTTGTCATATTTTTCAATATACCAAGAAAGTTTCTCCAAGTCCACTGCTTCTGGGTTGCCTTCAATTGCGCTTTCAATTGGAATAACACGCATGAGCGAAGTTCCCATAGGAAGAGTTGTTGCCAAACTTGCACCAACATTTCCAGTGTATTCGTCAAAAGCACGACCAATTTCAGGATGAGCTGCTAACTGCTCACGGTTACCAACCATTCTCTCCAAAGTACCAGGAGCAAAAATCTCAACATAGCACATAAGCTCGTTAGTCTTTTTGTCAGTCCAAGTTGTTACTACACCAGTGTCTGCTAACTTTTCAATAATAGGCAAAGTCTCTTCGTAAGATTTACCATATCTTTGAGCTACGTCTTTTGCAGTACGCTTCTTGCGAAGCCCAACGCACTGTGCAACTTTCGCCATTTCGTCGTCTAAAACACAAGCTAATGAATAATATTCTGGAGATTCTTCTGTGATTTTGTTTAGACGGCCTGTCAGCCCGCCAATCATTACAGCAAGCTTCTTGATTTCTGGTCTCATTGCCATATTAAATCCTTTCACTTGACATTTAGATGGTGCCCGAGGCGAGATTTGAACTCGCACAGGTTTCCCCAACGGTTTTTGAGACCGCCGCGTCTGCCGTTCCGCCACTCGGGCAACAAAACGTATTATAACGATTAACGCTTTATTCGCAATAACAATTTTTTGTATTTTAGAGTATAATAATGCTGTCCAAATAAGACGGTAAGGAGATTGTCATGGCAAAGAAAATCGATAGAAGTTCAAAATATTGGTGGTTATATTTAGTATTTGGAATTATCGCCCTAATTTGTGGAGGTAATTTTTGTGCTTATCCTTTTTCGGCTCTAAGTGCTATTTCTGTAATCACTGGTGTCTTTTTGATCTTTGCTGGCGCTTCGAACGTCATAACAACATTTTTTGACAGGAAGAAAACAAAACTATGGTGGCTTTATATAATATTGAGCGTTTTAATAATGATTGTGGGCGTTGCTTTAGTAGCGCGACATTCGTTTTCGCTTAAATTATTATGATTTCTAACAGGAGTTGGATTTGCTTCTGAAGCGGTCATCGAAATTCTTTCAGCAATCAACATTAAAAAAGAAACTGGCGAAGGCTGGGTCCCCCTTCTTGTGCTAGGTATACTAACCGGCATTGCAGCAATTGCGATATTAGCAGACCCAATTTTTGGTTTGAGATTTGTATCGATATTTGTAACAATTGGTGTTCTTTGCTTTGGAATTAAGCTAATTATTTTGGCGTTTCAGACAAAGCCTCAAAAATAATTATTTTTTAGAAATTAGAATTCTGTCTTTACCTGCGAGGTCTTTGTATATTTTGCAATCTTTGAAACCTGCTGTTTTAAATTTAGACTTTGCAAGCTCAAGGCTGTCTTCGTGAAATTCAAGAGCAACAATGCCACCTGGTTTGAGTTTCTCTTCTGCTGTGGCGATTATTTCGTCAAGCAGCGAAGCACCATCGCTGCCCGCTTCAAGAGCTAACTTGGGTTCATAATTTAGCACTTCATCATCTAAACTTTCGTAAACATCAGTTGGAACATATGGCGGATTTGAAATAATCAAATCAAAGTTGCCTTCACAAACTTCGTCTGCCATATTACATTTAACAAGTTCTATCTTTTCTTCAAAGTGATGTTTTTTAATGTTCATTTTTGCATAAGCTAATGCTTCTTCTGATATGTCTGTTCCAAATATTTGGACGTCAGAAAACTCATTTGCGAAGGAACAAACAATACATCCACTTCCTGTACAAAGATCTAAAATCTTATTAGAGTTATTTTTAAGATTCTTAATGGCAACTTCAACAAGCTGTTCAGTTTCTGGACGAGGAATTAAGACTCCTGGACCAACAGCGATTTTTAAGCCTCTAAAATATGCGTAACCTAAAAGATATTGAAGAGGCTCATTGTTTGATCTTCGTGAAATATATTCTTTATATAATTCTTGTTGTACTTCGCTAAGTTTGTCTTCGAAGTGACTGTATAAACTTTGTCGGTTAAGTCCAACTGCCTCAGCCAATAAAACTTCGGCTGACAGTTCAGCGTCTTTAACATTGCTTCGTAATAGATAATCTTTTCCGAAATTTAGCGCTTTTGAAATATCTGAGATGTCAGACATTATTCTACAGCCTCAGCAAGCTTTTGTGCTTTGTCAGCTGTTTGAAGTGCAGTTATAAGCTCTGGAAGGCCTGATCCGCCCTGGCCTAAAAGCACGCCATTATAGGTTCCGTTATATCCAATTCGGTGGTCAGTAACTCTATCTTGCGGTCCATTATAAGTGCGAATTTTTTCAGCCCTATCGCCCGAACCAATTTGAGCGAGGCGCTTCGCCCCTTCTTCGGCTTGTTGATCAGCTAACATTTTTTCATACAAACGAGCACGAAGAACAGACATAGCTGCAGCCCTATTTTGAATTTGAGATTTTTGATCTTGGGACTGAACAACCAAACCAGTTGGAAGATGTGTAATTCGAACTGCGCTATCAGTTGTATTTACGCACTGGCCGCCAGGACCTCCAGCCCTATAAACATCAATGCGAAGGTCATTTTCGTCAATCTTAACCTCAACTTCGTCAGCTTCAGGAAGCACTGCAACCGTTGCGGTTGATGTGTGAATCCTGCCCTGACTTTCGGTCTTAGGAACACGCTGAACACGGTGAACGCCGCTCTCATATTTCATAAGCGAATAAACATGGTCGCCCTTAACTTTAAATTGAACTTCCTTATAACCACCCATGTCAGATGCGCTCATATCCATAGGCTCAATCTTTCATCCCTGCTCCGTGCAATAACGCTCATACATTCTATAAAGGTCACCACTAAAAATTGCAGCCTCATCACCGCCAGCAGCAGCACGAATTTCTACGATAATATCCTTTTCGTCGGCCGGGTCTTCAGGAATTAGCATCAACTTAATTTCTTCTTCGAGCTTTGGAAGCTGAGGCTCAATCGAAGCAATTTCTTCTTGAGCAACATCATGCATATCAGAATCCGAAAGCATCTCCTTAGCCTCAGCTAAATTATTAACGAGCTTTAAATACTGCGAAGCTTTGTTCACAAGCGGACCTTGCTTCGCAAATTCCTTCGCAAGCTTTTGGTATTCGGCCTGGTTAGAAACAACATCAGGATCCCCCATCTTTTTTTGAAGGTCCTCGTAAGCCTCTAATATTTTCTCTAACTTTTCTTTCTCTAACATTAGTGTTTGCTCGCTTCCTTAATTAGCTTAACGAAGTCATCTACGCTCATCTTGCCTAGATCGCCTTTTTGCCTATCTCGCACGGCAATCTCGCCAGATTCAACTTCTTTATCTCCCATAACAATCATATATGGAATTTTTTGTGCTTGAGCTTTTGCAATTTTTACACGAAGCGGTTCGCTGTCTTCGTAAACGTCAACTCTGCCGCCAACTTCATAAATTTTCTTCTTGAGGTCATGCGCTGCATCCAAATGTCTGTCAGCAATAGGAATAATAGCAACCTGAACTGGAGCAAGCCACAAAGGCAACGCACCAGCATAATGCTCAATTAAAATACCCAAGAAACGCTCAATAGAACCAAAGATTGCGCGATGCAACATCCATGGACGCTCCATTGTGTTGTCCTTAGTTTTATATTCCAAATCAAAACGTTCTGGCAAATTAAAATCAACTTGGACAGTCGAGCATTGCCAAGTACGACCAATCGCATCCTTAACTTTGATGTCGATTTTTGGACCGTAGAAAGCGCCATCGCCTTCGTTGATTTCATATTTAAGTTTGTGAGTTTCGCAAGCCTGCTTTAAAACATTCGTCGCGTGTTCCCACATATCATCTGTACCAATGCTCTTTTCAGGACGTGTCGAAATTTCCGCCTCGTATTCGAAATTAAACTCGCTCATAATGTGGTCGACAAGTTTCAAAATATCAATAACCTCGTCAACCAATTGCTCGCGAGTACAAAATACATGCGCATCGTCCTGAGTAAATCCACGAGCGCGAAGCAGCCCGTGAACAACACCACTCATTTCATGTCTATATACAGTTCCAAATTCAAAGAAGCGAATTGGAAGCTCGCGGTAGCTTCGTTGTTGAGCTTTGTAAAGCATTACATGACCTGGGCAATTCATAGGTTTAACGCCATATTCGGAAAGCTTTGGATCATCTTCGGTACCTTCGTTAATATTGAAAAAATACATGTTTTCCTTATAGAAGTCATAATGGCCCGAAGTCTTTCAAACATCCGCATTATAAATATGCGGAGTTATAACTTCCTGGTAGCCTCGGTCAATAAGGTCATTGCGAAGCCACTCTTGCATCTTGCGAATAATTATCGCGCCGTTAGGTAAATACATTGGAAGGCCAACGCCAGCCATTTCGCTCATGGTGTAAATGCCAAGTTCCTTGCCCAACTTTCTATGATCGCGTTTTTCAGCCTCTTCTAACCTTGTGAAATATTCGTCAAGTTCTTCTTGAGTGAAAAATGCTGTTCCGTATATACGAGTAAGTTGTTTATTATTAGCGTCACCTTTCCAATATGCTCCTGCAGTTTTTGTAAGCTTAAACGCGCCAATTTCTTTTGTACTTTCAACATGTGGTCCAGCACAAAGGTCCACAAAATCACCATGTCTATAAATAGTAATCTCTTCGCCTTCAGGCAAATCATCGATATGCTCAAGCTTTAAGTCTTGATCTTTAAAAATCTTTTTTGCCTCAGCCTTTGTCACAACCTCACGCTCAAATTTATTATTCGCTGCAATAATCTTCTTCATTTCTTTTTCAATCTTGCCAAAGTTGTCACTTGATATTGGTTTAGGCAAATCGAAGTCATAGAAAAACCCTTCTTCTGTAGCAGGTCCGAAGCCAATTTTTGTTCCTGGATAAAGTTTTTGAACAGCTTCAGCTAAAACGTGAGCACAGGAATGTCTCATCGTCATCAATTTATCTTCGTTATTTTCCTTCTTTTTCGTAGCCATATATCCTCCTAATACATAGTTGAACAAGCGCACAAAGCCAGTCAATATAGATTAAGCTAATTGTGTGTATTGTTGTTTTGATTTTTAAAGTGATGTTTTGGTTGAGCAATATTATCTGGAGTAATATCCTCAACAGCATCTTCGTCAAAGCTAAAAGAGTCTTCGACCTTATAATCAACCTGAGGCTTTTCCTCTTTTTTAGGCTCTTCCTCAGGTATTTCATCGTTATTTGCCAATTTTTCATAAATGCTTTCTGAAGAATTCTTATTTGTCAAAGTGCCACAATATGGGCATGAATTCCAATTCAGATCAAGAGGCTTATTGCAATTTGAGCAAATTTCTTTTAATTTTTTATTGCATTTTGGACAATAGACGAAGCTATCTTCAATTTCAGCACCACAGCTTGGACATTCATCGTATTTTTTTAACTGCCTGGTCTTAAGTTTAATGTCGAGATTCTGCTCTTCTTCGTCGATTTTTAGAAGAGGAGGTCTCATAAGAACATAGGCTAAAACCCCAGCAAATGGGATCAAAGAAATCAGCATGGCAGACTTCTCATTTGCTCCCCTTGCTTTTGCATCTTTTTTTGCCCACAAAATGGACATAACATACAAAAATATCAAGGCGGCAATAAATAAAAAGAATAAAATCATTACGCCTGGTCCAAATAAGCTGCTCATTTCATCGCCTTTCTTAAATCGTCAAGCAGATATTCTACCATAAATGATAAATTTTGATATAATCAAGCTATGAATTTTTCTAAAATTATATTAATTAGCGATACCCACATGCGCTTAGGCGAAAATGTTCAAAAGGCCATTTGCGGTGATTATTCAGACGATCAAATTTATGAACGACAATTTTTTACAAAGGACGAAGGCATCGTCAACGATTTTCTCAGCCAAAAAGATAATCTTGATCACCAAAAACCTAATTTAATTATCCATGGCGGAGATGTTGGATATCAAGAAATTATTGACATCTTAGAGAGCATCGCACCTGTTAAAGTGGTTAATGGCAATTGCGATTTTCAAAGTTTTAGGACAATAGAAGGAAAAAGCAAAGATTATGAATACTTCGATTTCGAAGGTATAAAAATTAGCCTTGCACATTCACCTTATGACCTAGACTTTGGCGATGATGATCGCGAGGTAAATATGCATGTCCATGGTCATACTCACGAATCTTATATCACTCAAATAGGAGAAAACGAAATTAAGATTTGCCCTGGGTCTGCAACTATGGGAAGATATGGGACGCCTAACAGCATCGCATGTGTGTATATTGCCAATAAAAAACTTATATCAGCTGAACTTATTAAAGTTTAATTACTTCAGTTTATGATAAAATAAACGCCCCTAATGAAGGAGAAGCTATGAGTAATCAAAACGATCACAAAGAGGAAAATAAATTTACCTCTGAAGTTATGGAGCTCATGAGAAAGAGCCCCACAAGTTTTCATGTTTGTAAAAACAATATGGATGAACTTGACAAAGCTGGTTTTACACGTCTTCGCGAAAATGATACCTGAAATATAGAGCCTGGTGGAAAATACTATGTAACCAGGAATAATTCTGCTGTAATTGCATTAAAACTTCCAAATAAAGACAAATTTAATGGCTTTATGATTGGTGCAAGTCACAGTGATCATCCATGTTTTAAGATCATTAATAACTGCGAGGTAAACGTAGAAAACCACTACAAAATTGTAACAATTGAGCAGTATCCAAAAACGATTGATTATACATGGTTCGACACTCCTCTATCTGTAGCTGGACGTTTGATTGTTAAAACGAAAGACGGCTTCGAAACAAAACTTGTTCATGTTGACAGGCCGCTACTCATGATACCAAGCTTGTCTTCACACATGCAAAAGGAATACGACAAGATTGAGGACTTGTTTGATTGCGAAACTCGCATGCGTCCTATTTTTTCTACAAACAAAGACATCACTTTGATGGACGTTGTTTTGGGCGAAAACAATATTGATCCAAAAGAAGTAATTGATAGCGAACTGTTTGTATATAGACATAGCGAACCTGTTATTTGGGGTGCAAACAATGAGTTTATGAGTTCTCGTGCTATTGATGACCAAATCTCTGTTTTCTGCTCTCTTAAGGCATTTATAGATGCAAAGGTGACAGATAGTATTGCTATTCATGCAGTGTTTGATAACGAGGAAATTGGATCATCCACCACGCAAGGTGCCGATTCAACATTTATGGCAAATGTCATGATGCGCTGTCTTGGCAGCATGAAGATGAACAAGACAGATTTTAGGGCGATGCTTCCAAACTCATTTATCTTATCAATTGACAATGCTCACGCATTGCACCCTAATTATGTAGAGAAGTTCAATAAGATTGCACGTGCCTATATGGGCAAAGGTGCAGTGCTTAAGAAGGCAGCTTCGTATTCTTATTGCACAAACGCTGTTAGCTCTTCGCTTCTTCACACTATGGCCGAAAAGGAAGGTGCGAAGCTTCAAGATTACTATAACAGACCTGGTGTTATTCCTGGGCAAACACTTGCACGTTTCTTGTTGCCATACACTTCAGTTATTGGCGCAGATGTTGGAATTGCCCAACTTGCAATGCATTCTGCCTATGAAACATGCAGCTCTCATGATGCGCTTCACTTAAAGAAACTAATTCAATCAGTATATTCGTCTACACTAATTATGCATGATGATGGAAATTACACAGTAAAGTAAGGAGGAAGTATGAGTTTAATATCTACAGATTTAGTTATTTTTGATAGCGGCGTTTCTTATAGAGACGAAGCCATCAAGCAAATGGCTGATGCTATGGAAGCCGCAGGTAAACTTAGTGACAAAGAACAATATATAAAGGATGTCTTTGAACGCGAAAACTCTGCGTCTACTGCTGTTGGATTTTCTATCGCTACCCCACATGCAAAATCAGCTGGCGTAAAAGAAGCTTGCCTTGCATTTACACGTTTTAAAAATCCAATTCAGTGGGATTCAAATTCCGAAAAAGTTTCTATGGCTTTTCAAATTGCTGTTCCCGAAGGTGCCGCAAACCAGCATCTTGATATTTTGGCTCTTATTTTTCGCAATTTGATTCACGAAGATTTTAGACAAAAATTAATGAAGGCAGAAACTCCTGAAGAAATTTGTTCCTTGGTTGAATCAATTTAGTTTTTAGTGGATAAAAATTCTGAATATATAGAATCACCTCGCGCTGTCAACGAAGCTTTGCACGCTTGCGTGCCTATTTCAAAAATTTATATTGGAAACTATATTAACCTCAAACATAATAAAGGTATCTCTGAAATAGTACGAATTGCACAATCTCAAAATATAAAAGTTGAGAAGGTCGATAAGTCCGTGCTCGATCAGCTATCTGTTCGAGGAGCCCATCAAGGCTGTTTGGCGCTAGCCAAACCATTTGAATATGCCAAAATTGATAACGTGTTAGAAACGACTAAAGATAAGGTCAAGAGCCTGATCGTGATTCTAGATCACATCGAAGACGCTGGCAATCTTGGCGCAATTGCACGCAGCGCCCTCGCCTTCGGCGCCTCGGCACTTATAATCCCAAACGACCGCGCTGCTTCAGTAACTTCAACAACTTATAAGACTTCAGCTGGAGCTGTCTTTAAATTACCAATTGTAAAAGTGTCCAATATAAATGCCGTTATAGAAACTTTAAAGAAAAATGAATATTGAATAGCGAGTGCTTCCGAGCATGGCTCAGAAAATATATGAGACACAAACTTAAAAGGCAAAATTACAATGATCTTTGGAAATGAACACAATGGTGTTTCAAAACTTGTCTTGGAAAACTCAGACTTTATCGTTAAATTACCTATCAACAACATCGAATCACTAAATGTCGCACAGGCAGCAACTGCTTGTATGTATGAATTTGTTCGTCAGAACAATGAGTAAGCAAAAGAAGATATTAGTTGAACTAAGCGGCGGGCTTGACAGCAGCGTCGCTGCTATTCTACTTCAAAACCAAGGCTACGAAGTAGTTGGCTGCATGATGCACCTCCACGATAGCCCTAACTTCGATAATGATCTTAGAGTCGCAAAATCAGTTGCGAAGCAACTAAAAATAGAATTTCAAGTAGTGGATTACAGAGAAAAATTTCAACAAGAAGTTATCAGCTATTTTATCGACACTTATAAAGAAGCGAAGACACCTAATCCATGTATTGTTTGTAATCAAAGAATGAAGTTCGGCATAGTATTT
This sequence comes from Coriobacteriia bacterium, assembly GCA_030536315.1. GTDB lineage: Bacteria > Actinomycetota > Coriobacteriia > Coriobacteriales > Eggerthellaceae > Equivita. The sequence continues at coordinate 61,987 of JAUNQF010000003.1, read as the reverse complement.
GAGCTCGCGAAAAAACTAAATTGTGACCATATAGCTACCGGTCATTATGCTCGCATCGTTTGCGAAGCGAATAAGTTTGAGCTTCATAAAGCTAAGGACTTAACGAAGGATCAATCTTACGTTCTCCATTTCTTGGACCAAGAAAAATTATCGAAGATCATATTCCCTCTTGGGGAATATACAAAAGATGAGGTCCGCGAGCTTGCTCGCGAAGCAAATCTTCCCTGTGTAGACAAAGAAGAAAGTATGGATTTGTGTTTTGCCGAAGGCAAAACCTATTACGAATATATTCTTGAAAATTCTGACTACAAACCTGAACCTGGCAATGTTATAGACACAAAAGGAAATATACTTGGTGAGCACGAAGGCCTAATCAACTATACGATTGGACAAAGAAAAGGCCTCGGCATCGCCGGGGGCGATCCCCTATACGTTTTGTCGCTAGACAAAACGAAAAACGAAGTGATCTTAGGTACTAAGGATGAGACTTTTGTGGATGAAGTTCATGTTTCTGATTTTACTTGGATATCAGGGAAAGCCCCTGCAGAGAATTTTAAATGCCAAGCAAAATTACGCTATAGGCAAGTCCCAAAAGATTGCCTTGCTAAAGTTGATGGAAATTCTGTAATCTTGGAATATCCAGAAGGTATCGACTCAGTCACACCTGGCCAATTCGCTGTTCTATACGTTGGCGACCGCGTACTCGGCGGCGGAATAATTAATTAGATTGTGAAACCGCTACGGCGGTTGCGACTGTGGCGCCAACCATTGGATTATTCCCCATACCTAAGAAGCCCATCATTTCAACATGAGCAGGAACTGACGAAGATCCTGCAAACTGCGCATCCGAATGCATACGTCCAAGTGTATCAGTCATACCATAAGACGCAGGACCAGCAGCCATATTGTCAGGATGAAGCGTGCGTCCTGTACCTCCACCAGAAGCAACACTGAAGTACTTCTTCCCTTGCTCAACACATTCTTTTTTGTAGGTGCCAGCGGTTGGATGCTGAAAGCGTGTTGGATTAGTGGAGTTGCCAGTAATGGAAACATCAACACCTTCGTGATGCATTACAGCTACACCTTCGCGAACATCATCCACGCCGAAGCATCGAACATCAGCCCTCTCAGTATCAGAATAAGCTGTTTCTTTAACAACTTTAAGTTTGCTAGTCTTATAGTTAAATTGAGTTTGTACATAAGTAAAACCATTGATACGACTAATGATTAAAGCAGCGTCTTTGCCAAGGCCATTAAGGATAACTCTCAGCGGTTCCTTACGTGCTTTGTTAGCATTCTTTACAATACCGATAGCGCCTTCGGCAGCTGCGAAGCTCTCATGCCCTGCCAAAAAGCAAAAGCACTTGGTTTCATCACGAAGAAGCATCGCGCCGAGGTTTCCATGTCCAAGACCAACTTTGCGGTCATCGGCAACTGAGCCCGGAATGCAAAAAGCTTGAAGCCCAATTCCGATTTTCTCAGCGGCTTCAGCAGCGGAAGATACACCTTCCTTTAATGCAATAGCCGCACCCATTGTATATGCCCAGCCAGCGTTATCAAAAGCGATAGGTTGAACTTCTTTGACAATAGCCATTGGGTCAATACCAGACTTGTCACAAATTTCTTTACATTCATCTAAAGACTTAATACCATGCTCTTTTAGCACGCCATTAATCTTGTCAATTCTTCTCTCAAAACCTTCAAAAGTAATAGCCATGGCTGCCTCCTATTCGCTACGCGGATCGATGTACTTCGCCGCGCCCTCAAATTGTCCATAGGTGCCTTTTGCCTTTTCAAGAGCATCATTGGCATCCATGCCTTCTTTAATATAATCCATCATTTTGCCCACATTGATATATTCATAACCAATAATCTCATTATCTTTATTAAGGGCGTTCTTTGTAATGTAACCTTCGGTAAGCTCCAAGTAACGAGGTCCCTTCGCCTTCGTCCCGTAAGTTGTGCCAACCATAGAGCGAAGCCCCTTACCCAAGTCATCCAAGTTGGAACCAACCGGCAAACCGCCTTCGCTGAAAGCAGTTTGACTACGACCATATACAATTTGGAGGAAAATCTCACGCATTGCAGTGTTGATAGCATCGCAAACAAGATCAGTATTAAGTGCCTCAAGAATAGTTTTACCAATCAAAATCTCCGAAGCCATGGCCGCCGAATGTGTCATACCACTGCAACCAAGAGTCTCTACAAGTGCTTCCTCGATAATTCCATCTTTGATGTTTAAACTAAGCTTGCAAGCACCTTGCTGTGGCGCGCACCAACCAACACCATGGGTCAAGCCCTTGATGTCTTTAATCTCTTTGGCCTTTGTCCATTCCCCCTCTTGAGGAATTGGAGCTGGGCCGTGATCTGCACCCTTACGAACAGGGCACATCTTTTCTACTTCAGCTGTATAAATCATTTTTCCTCCAATAATTTATCCACGCTAATTATAAACCAATTATTATTTTCTAGGGAATAATTTAATAATTATTATTGCTGAGATTAATACAGCAATTGCCGAGGCGAAATAAAATGGCACGTAAGAACCTGTGAATTCGGCAACTATGCCTGGAATCATTCCGGTTAAAAATCCACCACCAGTGTATGCAACCTGAAGGTCTCTAACGCAGTTGTAACGTGACTCTGGAGTAGAAAGATCTACAGACCATTGAGCAATACCTACAGTTGTAATAGCGGTACCGAAGCCAAAAATTGCTGTTGAGATATAAGGAAAAATTCCTGTCCAATCTGCAGCAAAGCAAATCAACAACTTCCCCGTAAGCAAAATTACAAAAGCGACAATAGTTCCTTTTAATGTTCCAAGCTTATCTAATAGATAGCCCAAAACAATTTTTCCAAAAGCCAAAGCAAAATTTGCAACAGAAACCACAGCAGCAGCCAAAACTGGATCTGCTCCTGAAGATGTAAACAAAACACTTAAATAAACAATGTCAGAAAGACATGCTCCACCCAAAAGAAAAACACCAAAAACATATAAATAATACTTGCCCTTCGGCAGATTACGTTTCGCGTTCTTCTGTAACTTTAATTGATCATTGGTCTTTTTACCATCTTTGCTATTGCGTATAAAAATCAACAAAATAAAAGCTGTGATAAGTGCAAATATGGACTGAACTCCAAAAGCTTGCCCTAACTCGCCTGTAGATAAGATAGCTAAAACAACCATAGGAACGCAAACACCAGCGACACTACTCCCTATTGTCGCAATGCCAAATGGTGTACCGGTATCTTTCTCGTGCCATCTTGCTATCAAAATTGTCATTGCCGAAGTACCAGCAAAACCATAGCCAATTCCAGAAATAACAGAAGCAATTACAAAGATGGTTAAATTATATGAAATTGCGAAAATGCCAAAACCAATAGCCGTGGCCAAGGTCCCTAGGAAAATTCCCATACGGCAATCAAACTTTCTGTAATACCAAGCAATAAAAAAGATTGACACCAAACTTGCTAAATTTCTGACCGTAACAACAATTGACCCATCAGAATGAGACATGCCTGGAACATCAACAATATATGGCTGATAAACCCCGAATGAAGTGCTTGGAAATCCAACATTTACGAACATTATAAGAAACGCGCACGCAGTGATTATATGAGAATAATACTTTTTCAACTTATTTAAACATTCGCGAATCGATTTCCAGATCTTCTATAAATTTATCGATGCGTTCCAAATCTTCGTGAGAACGTTGAGAAAACTTCGCAATTTTTTCAGGCTTTCTAGATCCAAAAGTTGGAGCCTTGAACATATCTAATTGCGAAATTGCAATGTGGACCCAATTATCTTTAAAAGTTATCATCAAGCCTTTTTTATAAGTGTCGGCGAAGTTAAGCAATTTTTCCATAAACTTTGGAGTGCAAATATAAAAAGCGGTTTCATCATCTTCTGCATTAACAACAAACTTTTTGTTAAAGGTTACATTTTCTGTTTCAATTTTGTGGCTCCCCCAAGTTTTAATTACGCTTTGATTGCTTTGCCATTTTTTATGTATAAATACGGGAGACGCAAAAGATTTCGAATACTCAAAAGAAAAAATGCCTCCGTTAAAAACAGGCACAGTTGTTGTGGTTTTTCCACTATGAACAGTTGTTGAAGTGTTAATTTCACAAAATCTAAACTTCCTTCCACCTTTAGTTGTGGCGTAAAGCAAATCGCTACCTGAAAAATTATCTCCAATAGGAAAACACATATCAGTGTATTCGTCCCTTGTAATGTATTCACCTGGACGATAATCTGCGTCTGGAAACATTTCCTTAATAATTTTTGATGTTATTTCATTTTTGAATTTCTTTTGCTTTGATTTAGAAATTGCAACTAAGACAATTACAAGAATAGCGACAAAAAGCGGAATAATATAACCGCCAAACATCTCCATAAAAGTTTCCATAATTCCTCCTTTAGCAAAGCTGATTATATCATTGAATATGCTAAAATAATTTGCAAAAGAATGGGTGTTGTTATGGAATTGACAATTAACAGAGATCAAGCACTAGAACTTTTGAAAAAATACAACAAGGAAGAATTTCATCTTCGTCATGCTTATACTGTTGAGGGTGTAATGCGTTGGTATGCAAATGAGCTTGGATATGGCGAAGACGAAGAATTTTGGGGGCTTGTAGGACTACTTCACGATGTTGACTTTGAAGAGTTCCCAGAAGAACATACGCTAAAGGCACCTGAGCTATTGGCTGAAATTGGATGTTCCGAAGACATGGTTCACGCAATTGTTTGTCATTCCTATGGACACTTTTCAGACGTTACACCAGAGCATGAGATGGAAAAAGTTTTATATGCAGCTGACGAATTGACGGGCTTGATTTGGGCTTATGCATTAATGCGACCAGAGAAAAACTGCGTTGATATGAAGGTAAAAAGCCTAAAGAAAAAATTTAAAGATCTAAAATTTGCCGCGGGATGTTCTCGCGATGTAATAACAAAAGGCTCCGAAAATCTTGGTTGAGAACTTTCGGAGCTCTTTGAAAAAACAATTGCTGCAATGCAATCTTGCGAAGAATCAGTCAGCCAGCAATTGGCTAACGATTAATCACTTATTTTACTAAACGAAGTGTCTCGCGGGCGATTGCAAGTTCCTCGTTAGTTGGATAAATATAAACCTTAACCTTACTGTTATCTGTAGAAATTTGTCGAACTTCCCCACGAACATCGTTTGCGGCTTCGTCAATTTCAACACCAAGATAAGTTAAGTAAGAACAAATTTGCTTTCTTGCGTTGATATCATTTTCGCCAACGCCAGCAGTAAATGCAATTGCGTCAACGCCATTCATGTATGCAACGTATTGTCCAATGTAGCCAGCAACTCTATACCAATAAGCTTCGAGCGCTACCTTTGCATATTCATTACCGCCATCTGCAGCCTCTCCAATATCTCTAAAGTCCGAAGACACACCGCCAGAAAGACCCAAAACGCCAGACTCTTTATTCAAAATGTCTATGCATTTATCGATGTCGATGTCCAATTTGCGGCACATATATTGAACAGCACCAGGGTCGATTGTTCCGCTTCTTGTTCCCATAATAAGACCATCAAGCGGAGTTAAGCCCATAGAAGTATCAACACATTTGCCTCCAATAGAACAAGACACCGAAGCACCGTTGCCCAAGTGACAGACGATAACTTTTGCAGAATTCTGCGGCAATTCAGCTAATTTAATAACTTCACCAGTAACATATTTGTGGCTTGTGCCGTGGAATCCATATTTTCTAATTCCATACTTTAAATATAGTTCGTAAGGAATTGCGTATAAGTAAGATTTTGGATCCATGCCCATACCAAAAGCAGTATCCCAAACAGCGACGTTTTTCTTGCCTGGAGCAACGTTTTCGCAAGCTTCAACACCAAGAAGGTTTGCTGGATTATGAAGTGGAGCTAAATCAGAAACCTCTTTAATAAGTTCCTTTTCCTTGTCTCCTACTATTACAGAATCCGTAAATACATTTCCTCCGTGAACGAGTCTGTGACCTATAGCATAAACTTCGTCCATAGATTTAATTACGCCATGATCAGCATCAAGTAAAGCATCAAATACAAGTTGAACTGCTTCTTTATGTGATGGCATTGGTTTTTCAATTACAACTTTGTCCTGACCTGTTTTTGTATGAGTTAAAACAGATCCATCAATCCCAATTCGCTCGCACAAGCCTTTAGCCAAAACAGATTCGTCATCCATTTCAATTAGCTGATACTTAAGCGATGAACTTCCACAATTAATAACGAGTACTTTCATAATTTATTAACCTTTCTAATATAACCAATAATTTATAAGAGCTCTTTGCCTACTCCGCAAAGAACGCATCTCCTAATTCTTGAAAAACTTTTTGCCGAAGTCAAGCCTTCGCCGGTGGGGCCTGCAATGGTAAATGTTGCATGACCTTCGCCGCCATATCCAATACCTGCATATGAAGGACCATTTTTAACAAAAATTGTTGTTTGTATCATCTTATGGAACTTAAGCAACCTGTCGATGTTTTTCGAATGCATCATTGCTGTGTGCCTATTGCCATGCTCAGCAATAACAGCAAGCTCCATTGCCTTATCGCAATCTTCTACGCGAACAACTGGCAAAATTGGCATAAGCATTTCAACTTGAACAAATGGATGCTCAAATTCAGTCTCCATAAAAATAACTTTAATTTCATCGCCAACATTAATACCAATTTTATCCAAAATATATTTTGCGCTTTTACCAACAAAATCTTTGTTAGGACTTTTGCCGTCAACAGTCGTTAGCTCAACTAACTTTTTAATTTGATCTGGGTCTTTCAGTTCATATCCGCCAGATTTTTTCATGTTGAACATCAAAAAGTCTGCAATAGAATCAACTGCAATAACTTCTTTTTCAGATGTGCAAGGCAAATTATTATCGAAGCTACATCCATCAATGATGTCTTTAGCTGCTTTTTCAATATCAGCGGTCTCATCAACAACTGCTGGTGGATTACCTGCGCCAGCACCAATGGCCTTCTTCCCGCTTGAAAGGACTTTATTAACAATAGCAGGACCGCCAGTAGCAACTAACATGCGAATCTTTTTGTTTTCAAGCATTGCTTGAGTGTTTTCTATCGAAGGCTCCGAAACTGTGCAAACAAGGTTTTTAGGTGCACCAGCCTTTTCGAGGGCTTCGTTAATTCATTGAACCAATTTAATAGTTACATTTTTTGCTTTAGGATGAGGGCTAAATACAACAGTATCGCCCGCGGCTAACATTCCAATTGAATTGTTAATAATGGTCTCTGTTGGATTTGTTGTAGGAGTAATTGATCCAACAACTCCAAATGGAGAATATTCAACGGTTGTAAGACCATCATCACCATTTAGAGCAGAAGTGTATAAGTCTTCTACGCCAGGAGTTTGCTCAGCTGCTAATCTATTCTTCGCAAGTTTGTAATGAACCTCGCCCATTCCAGTTTCTTTGACAGTGTTTTCTGCCATTTCCTGTAGATGAGATTCATCCAATGCGGTATCCCTGATTGCCTGAACGAATTTTCTTCTGTCATCAAAGCTGCAATGCAAGTACTTTTTGAAAGCCTCATCTGCAGCATTGACAGCATCTTCCATAGTGTCGAAGATTCCTAAATTGCCCGCCGAAGAACCGGTTGCAGCAACTTCGCCACCTGAAGATTTTGTAGACTTTACAACCTCATTAACAATTTCTTCAATAATTTTTTCATCTATTTCCATAAAAGCCTCCTAAAAACAAAACTTTTATAAATTATCTAAAACGTAATTTGCGATTTCGCAATCCTCTTCTGCGGTGCCTCCGCTAACTCCAATAGCACCAATAACCTCGCCGTCTTTATATAATGGGAAGCCACCAGGAACTAAGGTAATGCGGCCTCCATAACAATTATCTATGCTGTAGAGCGACTCGCCCGGGACACTAATTTTTGCAAGCTCTTCTGTTGGCATACGAAGCTCTTCGGCCGTAAATGCTTTATTTTGTGAAAGCTCAATAGAGATCCGAAGCGACCCATTCATGCGATGAAGCAACATAGTGTCACCAACGCTATCCACAACAGAGAACACACATTTAATTCCCATTTGAGTAGCCTTAAATTCTGCAAACTCAGCAAGCTTTTTAGCATATGCCAAGTTAAGCTCCTTAGAGATAGCGCCCTTTTTCAAGTCGTATTCAGCTAAAACTTTAGCAACTACATCTTTAATTATTTTATCTACATCTTTGTTCATAACCTATTACTTCTTGCCTTTACTTTTACTACTCTTAGTGTTGGTCTTTCTGCTTGGACTTTTCTTTACTTGCTTTTTTACTGGAGCAGAACTTTTTTTATTCACAGGTTTTTTAGCGGCCTTAGCTGGAGCTTGTTTAACGGCCTTAGGAGAAGGCTTTGCTTTGCTGGTGCCGTTGATCATTCTTTCATTGAAAACACAAATGTTATCAATAGCGTCATCTGGCCTTGGTATAACATGAGCCGAAACAACTTCGCCAACTGCAGATGCAGCCATTACTCCAGCGTCAACTGCAGCCTTAACAGCTCCAACGTCTCCTTCGAACTTAATCGAAGTCAAACCAGCACCTCTTGTATTTTCACGGCCTAACAGCACAACATTAGCTGATTTTACTGCTGCATCAGCTGCTGTAATACTGGCTGTAAGACCCATCGTTTCAATCAATCCAAGTGCTTTTTTCATTATCCTCTCCTTTAAACCAGAGTCTAAATATTTATAAAGCCTTAAACGGCATCCTCTTTACTATTCTCGCTGCGTTAGATCCAATATCTCTAATCTTATCTGTACTAGAATCTGTCCCAATACAAAACAAGGTGTCATCTGCGCTTAACTTTTCAAAATGAACCGAAATTCCATCATCTGCAATACCAACTCCAACACCAAGATTGCTCTGGCTGCTTGCTTCGTAAGACAAATTCCGAGTCATAAGCGTGCTATCTTGAGCAACATCAACAGTGTAAGGTATTCCCTCTTCCTCAATTCCAAACAGTACATTATTAAATATGCTCGAACCATCAAAAGCAGGCGCAACTTTTACCAAAATAGAAGGCTTGTTAGTATTTACTTGAGACTGCGCCATTACACTTCGCCCTCCACAACCGATAAAACAAGTCCTGTTGCAACTGCATTACGAGGACCTTCAACACCTCTAATATTTCCTCTACCAGAAACCACGCTATATTTTGACAAAGCATCTGTTACAAGCTGTGGAATTTCGAAGTCGAGCGCCGATCCTCCAACCATTACAACAAATTGGATGTCGCGAACGTTATTGGTTGGCGAAACTGTAGTTAATGCTCTTATCGCATTCGTAACAAACACCTTTTCTTTGCATTGTCTTCTAACCTGACGAATTGTCTCTACAGAATTAAACTTTTCTAAAGGAACCAACCCGTCATCAGTGATTATGCAAACTCTTGCAAAAGTATCCGGACTTAGTGGCTTATCGAAAAATTCGACTGTTCCATCTTCGTGACGAACATGGAACATACTTTCAACTTTGCACAAAGGGAATTTCTTGATTGATTCGGCAGTTTCGAAGTCATCCAATCCAAGTTCAGCTTGAATGAGCATTGAAACCATATTACCAGCACCAGCCAAATGAATCGAAGTGATCTTCCCATCCGGCGTCATTATCGAAGCGTCAGTTGAGCCAGCTCCCATGTCAAGAATCGCAATTGGTTTATTGGTGCCTGGAGTTGTAAGAGCGCCTCGAATTGCCATATCAGCTTCGACGCCTCCAACAGTTACTTCAACATCTAATTTATTAGACAAATCATTTGCGATTTGTTCAAGTTGTAGCTTGTCAGCTTGAACCATAACTGCAACACCAACCGCGCTTTCCTTAGAAAACTCGTTGGCCAAACCACCTTTAACAGCCTTAGGTGTTAAAGTGTCTACGGCAAGTAAGTCTTGAACATGAATATCTTTTGGTTGCAATTGTGTAAGCTGAGACATTACAACGCGAACTTTTTCAAACATGCCTCCTGCATTAGTTCCGCTCTCACCTTTGACATCTTGTAGCTCACCAACTTTTTCCATGGTGTCCATTATCTCTTTAGCACCACGGTCAATATCAATTTTTGCAGTTTTCTTATCCCCTATAAATTCAACGAAGCCAGCTGGAATCGACCTTTCTTTGACATCTCCCTCTGGAGTTTTAATAACCACAGCAGACCTGTTGCCAATAAGTGCCCTAGCAATTGGAACAACGTGCTTCGTCTCTTCGGAATCAAGGGAAAACAATGTTGCTATTCCGTAAGGATTAGACAAAACTTGAATAACCTCACCTACATCAGCAACTTCAATAGCCGAATACATACCAATTGGCACTTTGTCAATGAGTTTAACCTCATCAACTATAGGAATTTTTTTATCCAAACGATTATTTATAAGAACGCCATCGTCGCTTTGAACAATAGCGCCCTGAATTTTCAACCTATCCGAATTATCATTAATAATTCTTGCGGCTTCTTCGAAGCCAATTTCTTTTGGAATTACAACAACATATTCTTTGTCGTCGTTGATATTATTTATGTCATTAATAAGTGTTGTGAAGCCAGCACCTGTGCCAAGTCCTCCTGGAGTTTCAGGATTATGGCCAATCATTGTGGATTCTGTAATTATGGTTTCTGTGATAGTCTCCATAGCTACATCCCCAATTACAGGTGCGGCTTCGTTTATTCTAATCTCAGATAAATCTTTGATATCGAGATTAGCTTTTTTAAGAGCTTCTGTTAAAGAAGTGAACAAACCATGGACATTTTCGCTTGTGCCTTTAATGCCCGTAGTCATAGATATACCACTAGACAACACATTAACTTCATTGCCGTTGATATCAGCAATGGCTGTTTCTGTGGTCGCATTACCTATGTCTATACCTGCAATTATTCCCATAATTTGCTCAATTCAACATATACCATTCCCGCCTAGCAAGATTGTCTTGCTAAGCGAAAAATAATATAAGAAATTTAAGTGGTAGAAATTAATCTACTCTTAGTTTATTTCTTTTTGTATAAACCTCAGCGGCTTCTTCTACTAATTTTGCAGAAGTTTCAGCATGGTATTTATTTCTCAATTCGTCCGCAATGTCAAGCAGTTCTTTCTGTGAAGATCTGCCTGGACGAAGTGCATTGTAAATTTCAAGAAGTCTATCATCTGGTACAGCAATTAGCTCCGATGCTCTTCTTAAGTTTTTAGCAAATGGGTAATTCTTTACAGAATCAGCAACATCTGCTTGCATGTTTAAGGTTTCTGGAGCAATACGAATATCCTCCGCCTTAAGCTTGCCATCTAAAACTTGCTGCATTGTCATTTCTGACAATTTTTTACCAGTTGAAGAATAAATCTTATCAGCAGATTTTTCTCCTAATGGATAGTTTGATTTATCCATTCCAGTACTTCCAGCAGCTGCAGTAGAGCTACTTACCTTAGTGGCACCAGAGGATGGAGAATCCATCTTTTTAAGAACTTCTTGAGTAATTTTACTTACTAATTCTTCATTATTCATAATTATCCTCCCCGTCCACTAACCTATAGATACTTCTTGGTCCTTCTTATTTGTATCGCAGAATTTTGTTTCTTTGATATGAAGAAGGGCTGCAATAGCCTGATAACGTGGTCTTGCCATTTGGTCGTTCTTTACAGGAATTGGTTCCGGAGTCTGCCCCTTCGCATATTTTGCAGCATTCTTACCAATGTTTCTGAATGCTTCATAATCTAGCAATGGAGCTTGTGGGAACAACTCTAAGTTAGAAAGAGGTGGCAAATCTTTTTGATGGATAACTGTTGTACCCTTAGATTGAATGCCAACACCAATACCAGAACCCGAAAGCTTCGCTGCATGATGAGCAACAAACGAAGCATCAGATGTTTGGTAAACTCTAACAATTCTGTAGCTACAACCTTCTTCCTCAATTCCAGCAATAACTTCTTTTAGAACCTTATCATGAGGAAGGTCAATAATTGTAGCGGTTTGGTGAACACCAAAAGCTGGACCAATACCAATTACTACTTCATCGGACTTTGTTCCTTTTTGAGCATCGCCTTTGTCACCAAAAGTTATGCTTAGTGGAACATTAGCCTTTTTTGCCGAAGCAGGTTTGCTTGCATTGTTGTCTACATTTAAGTCGCGTAAAACACTAGCGACAGCGTCTCGAATTATTTTTTCATCAATTGCCATTGTTCAACCCTCCTTAAATGTCCGTCGCGGCTATAGCGCGATCAATGTTTTTAATGTCATCCCAAGTCTTGCCTTCTACCTGATAACCAGTCATTGGACCGTTGTAGTCGTTAGGCTGGTTAACAGCACTAATAACATGCCAATCTTTGATAATTGCAGAAGTGTGTAAGTAATCACCTGCAACCTTTTGCTTTGTCATGTTAAAGATGCTCTCGGCAATATCAGGAAAGCCTGCATTGTTCAAACCTTTAATGAAGTCGATAGCAGTAACGCCTCTGTTCATCATTTCTTCGATAGCCTTGATATCCTCAACAGTATTCCTGTCGATAATTTCTTGACTACCATGAGCATAGGTTGCCGCCTCTACTTCTTCATCGGTAATTTCTGGAAGACCAAGTTCCTTGAATAGACCTTGCATAGCTCTTGCAGCTTTGTTTCTTGCTGCAACAACTTCGTCTTCTTTAACTGGACGAAGACCAGCATCAATCTTAAGATCGCGCTGAATAACATTCCAGTCATCATAGTCTTCTGCATCCCAGTTAGAACCAGCAAACATGTTGTCATAGTTAGGTGTTGAGCTGTAACCTGAACAAATAAAATCTGTTCCAGGAACCATTTGCATCAAAGATCTTGCAACTCTTCGAAGATCTGAGTGAGTAAATGTTTGATCGTTAGACGAAGCACACTCAAGACCAAGCATCATTGCAAGAAGATTTTCAGCTAAGATTTCTCTAACACCACCAGGAACAGCACCAGGAACACCAACGCATGAAACTGAACCGTTTTGTGTACCCTGAGAACCAGCACCCTTAGTTACAAACAAGCATCGAGATTCCAAATACAACATTGACTTTCCATCAGCAAAGCCCATTAATACCTCAGAACCAGACCCAGATGTAAATCTCATCTTAAGTCCGCGAGATGCATAACATGAAGCCAAAAATGCTTTTGAATAAGGAGTATCATCACCGTCTGTAAAAACTTGCTCAGTACCATATACCGAAATAGTTTCTGCATAAGCGGTGAAGCCTCTCATTCCAAGCTGTAGCTCTGTTGCCTCTTCTAATGCACATTGAGTAAGAACACCTGGGCGGCCAACTTGCGACCCAATCAAAATACCAATAGCATTAGTAGGAGCAAAACGTCCAACACCTACAGTTGTCTCTAATTCATCGAAGCCACGAAGTGCACCTTCCGCTGCATCTGCAGCAATTTGAACTGCACTATCCTTAACGTTTGTTACATGAGCCTGATTAGATGGTTGCTTTCTTGCACGCATTTTGGTAACGCCCATCATCATCTCAAGAACTGTCATATTGTTAAGAACATCAACTGCTTTTGCTGGAGTCATAGAAAGTGTGTATTCAAGAACCTGATCTCTTGTGACATTAATGTCGCAAAGCATGCGAGCGATCTTTAGAGAATCTGTCTGGCATACTTTTTCGGCATTTTCAACAATTACAGCATGATCAGCTATAAATGTATCAATCATGTCAAATTGATCTCTTGACTTGCCATCCATCTCCACTATAACACCGTTTTCAACCTTCACTGAAGGTTTAGGGTCAAGTGGACTATTCATTGCAATTAGGCCTTCTTCTGGCCATTCCTCAACGAAACCATCTTTGTTAACAGGACGATTGGCAAGCACTTCAAATCTTTTAGATTTTTTCATAATATTCTCCTATTACTTATAAGTTTCTTGCAGTTTAAAATTTCCCTGTTATACAATATATGGCTTTGTTGTTGAAACAGGTTCGTCGCCTAATGCACCTAAGAGCTTCAGTCCAATATCCCTAGCAGCCATAACAGCTTGCTTTACAGCGCCATTTTCGCCAGTGAATGTCAAGATTACCTCGTTAGAGAAACTTGTTCCACCATTGCCTGGAGTAGAAAGTCCAACAACATCAACTGTTGCAGCCTTTACTGCAGTATCTGCAAGTACTACACCAATGCTAGCAGGACCAGCAACTGTAATAGCAAATGCCTCTCCAATTGGAGCGCCAAATGCTTTATTAAGTACAGCGTCTGCTCTTGCAGTGTATTGGAACTCTAGGTGACCAGCTTCGTTGCCATAAACATCACCAAAAGTTCTGTCAAGCTCTTTAAGTGTAATTTCTACGGCTCTTTTGACATCAGAAACGTCTTCTGCGCCAAAAATGATTAAGTTACCATGACCAGCACCGCCCTTAGTGTCTCTTGGTAGTTCAATCAATAAAATGTCAGCCTTGCTGCCCTTAACACCTTCATCAGCAGCGAAGATATGAGGACCAGCACCTGTTCTACCACCAACAATACCAATTGCGCGATACTTTTTGTCGAAACCAAACTTTTCAGCAACTTGTCGATCAAGGTTAGGAACAACCAGACCAATGGTGTCGCCTTCAGCAGTTCCAACAAATTCGGTAACTGTGCAAGCATCTGCATTTCCACCAGTGCTTGCAGATGAAGTTCCGCCGTCAATTTGTTTCATAACTTCATCAATAATTTTTGAAGTTAATTCCTCGTTCATTGTATTTCCTTCCGACTAAATCTTACAAATTATTCTTCTTAGGCATTCTTTTTGCCTGGAAGAATATTCTCAACATCTGCATGTGGTCTTGGAATTACATGGCAAGAAACTAATTCGCCAACTCTGTCAGCTGCAGCAGCACCAGCGTCAGCAGCAGCCTTAACAGCGCCAACATCACCGCGTACCATTACAGTAACAAGTCCTCCTCCTACATGTTCTTTTCCGATCAAAACAACGTTAGCAGCTTTAACCATAGCATCTGCTGCTTCGATAGAAGCTACTAGACCTCTTGTTTCAATCATTCCTAATGCATCGTTCTTCATAATTTCCTCCTTTTAAACTCTTAAAAAATTACTTTATAAATTATTGTCGATTGTCTAACCGACAAATAATTCCAAACTTACAACAAAGAATCTATTACTTTCTTTGACGGTCTTGGGATAATAACAGTGTTTACTAGCAAATCACTGTCTGCTATTGCAGACTTTACAGCTGCTCTAACAGATCCAATATCGCCAGTTAAAGTAACATAACCTTTGCCTCCAACTGCATAGCCAATACGAACTTCAATCAAAGTAATATTAGCGGCTTTTGCTGCAGCATCTGCAGCTTTAATGGCGCTTGCAACTGAATAAAATTCAATTACTCCAAGTGCATCGACCTTTCCAACTTCGTTAACATTGCTAATAGCTGGCACGAGAGATTCGTGAGCTTTAGGTATAAACAAAGTATCTACAACACATTCAGCACCCTTCTTTATGCCTTCTTTTACTGCTGTGTTAACAGACTCTGTCTTGCCATAAACAATAATGATGAATTTTCCAGGGCATACAGTAGATTCCTTTATGATGTCAACATCTGCAGCTTTAACCATAAAGTCGCTTGTCTCTATGCCTTTTGCAATGCTATTTAACTCTATCATTCCTAATGCAATATTCACGGCTACTCTCCCTTGCAACTAATCCTTGCACCAATGTCATTAATCTCTACAACTTTTCCATCAACACTACTGTGTATATTTGTAGATAGTCCTTCATCGGCTTTGGCTAAAAGCTCATTTACTTTTACCTTGTCGCCAACCTTCTTAACACAAACAGCAGGTTTACCAATGTGTTGTGAAAAAGGAATAAATACTTCTTTTGGCTTTATATAAATTAAGTCATTAGCGTGCTTTCCATAATATTTAGAAAGACCCAATCTTGCAGCAAGCCTGTTTGTTGGAACTTTTCTCATATCAACAGCTTTTGATACTTTTGGATTCAAATCACGCTCAACATTAATGTTTCTCTTTCTTAATTCGCCCTTCATATAATCATTAACTCTTTTTGGAGACAAACCCATTGGGCAAGAATACATTTCGCACAAATTACAACCAACACAATTTTGAGCATCTCCAAAAACTTCTTCAAAAGATTTGTTGTCATTAATGATGTCCATATATGGCAAACTGCGCATAACTTTATGTGGTCTGATATTGTGACCCAATAAACGGCGAGGACACAAATCGCTACACATCTTGCATTGAATGCATGCAGACTTTGCTTCGCGCTTAATTCGATCAATCGATTTTTTATCACGCGTAAATAAATAATGATCTTTTGGAAGAACAATTACGTTTCCAAAAGTTTTGGTTACAACTGCTTCGTCGATTTCTTTGTCAGTTGTTAGGTATTTGCCCATCATAGGGCCACCAATAATAATGCTATAATCGCGAATAAGTGGCTTCGCCTTTTCTATGCATTCACGAACGCTTGTGCCAATAGGAGTACACTCAATGATTGGCTTTTCAACTTCGCCAACAATAGAAAATAATTTTTGCGAAACTTTCTTACCCTTAGAAGCCAAATAAACATAAAGAACAGTTCCAACATTATCAACTACGCATCCAACCTCCGAAGGAATGCCTCGCTCTGGAACAATTCTGCCAGTTACTTGCTGAACCATAGTTTGTTCATCTCCAGCAGGGAAAAAGTAAGGCATCTTGTGGATTTCTATATTTGCATTTTTCTTGGCGATTGCATTTTCTAGAGATTTAATTTCTTCAACGTACTTTTCTTTAAGCGCGATAACAATATGCTTGGCTTCTAGATGCTTGCCAATTAGTAGCGCGCCTTCGATTATCATGTCAGCATGGTTTCTGCACAAAAACTTGTCAACTTCAATTAATGGTTCACACTCAGCGGCATTAATAATGAAGTATTCTTGCTTCGTGTCAAGCTTAACATGAGTCGGAAAACCGGCTCCTCCCATACCGACAATGCCTGCATCTTTTATTTGACTTACAAAATCCATAAGTTACTATACCGACTTCTTAACTCCGCCAATTTCTAAGTCATCGACAATAGCGACAACTGTTGCATCGATAGGAACATGGCTGTTAGGAGTTGCATTTCTTGCACCACTTCCGCAAGTTAAAATTACAGTCTCGCCAACGCCAGCGCCAATCGTGTCAGCACAAACAATTGGAGCTTGCTCGTCCTTAGGTTTGTCAACATTTACAAGCTTCGCAATCAAAAGTTTGTAGCCATTTAGCGATTCGTCTTTTTTCGTAGCCCAAACAGAGCCAATTATTTTTCCAATTTTCATTTCCTTACCTCCGCAATTAATTAAGCTTAATTTTGCTCTATTAACTCAATATTAAATTGCTTTGCATAATCTTTAGCAACGTCAGTCACAATCGTGCATTTGCTATAAACAATTTTTGTCTTCCCGGCTTTGTTGTGTTCGATGATATCTTTCTCAGATAACAACCTTCTTGTGTAGGTGACTTCTTCGTTTGCCGAAGCAACGCTCGAAGCGCCTTCGACCTGGCCCATTTCGGCCAATTTTTCTTCTACACGCTTAACAATTTCATCAATTAATGCTTTGTCCATGATTGCCTTCCTTGACTTTTTTGATTATACATCATTCTCTTTCTTTTTTCTTTTTCTGTTTTTCTTAACACAGTTCTTCGCAATTCCACTTGGCGTTACCAAAAATGGATTCTTAGGTTTAACCGTTTTAATACCCGTGTAATCGGTGAAGATGTCTTCAATTCCAGTCAAATTTGAAGTTCCTCCACACAAATATATAGTCTTAATTTTCTTCTTATTAATGTAGCTACTTACAATGGTAGCCATCTTCTCTATGGTTGGTTGAACAATAGGAAGAATTTCTTTATGCTTGCTGTAATCTAACTTCATCTTTTCTGCATCTTTAAATGAAATTTGATAATTGCCACTTAGTACTAGACTCATGTGAGTTCCACCGGTTGGCTCGTCTTCGATTTGAACAACTTTTCCATTTTCGAAAATTGCAAGACCCGTGGTGCCTCCACCAATGTCAACAACAACACCATCTTCAATATTGTAAATGCTGTTTGCGGCAGTTGGCTCATCTAAAATATTGATGACCTCAAAGTCTGCGCCTTCGGCAACAAATTGATGAGTTTTAGTGCTTGACTCAGTTCCAGCCGGCATTGCAATTGCGCATTCCGTTAATTTTTCTCCGATGCGCTTTTCGATTTTTTCTTTAAGCTCTTTAACAATGGCCTGCGCTCCTATAAAGTCAACGACAACACCATCTCGTAAAACACTAGCTTGTTTCATCTCACAAGCAACAGGATTATCTTCGGCATCCAAAACAACAATAACAATATATGCCGTACCTAAATCAACCCCAACCTTTAACGGAAGCTTAGTAGGCTTATTGACCTTACGAAGCGAAGTCTCAACCTTCGATATATATTCGTCTATGGCTTCTCGATCAAACATTAAATTACTTCCTTTTAATAATCTTACCTAAAGTAAAACCTTGCACCGCTGCTGCGTTTGCTTCGTCAAAATCTACATGCATCCTAAAAGCAAACTTGTCACTAATTCTAATAACCACGTTTTCAAATGTTACAGGGCGAACACTCATTGCCTTAACTGAAACAATTTCTTTATCTTTTAAGTTTAAAAGTTTTGCTTCATAAGGAGTTACATGAACATGATTTTGAGCAATAATAACACCTTCGTCTATATCAAGAGTTCCATTTGGGCCGACCAAAGTAATCTTTCCAGAACCTTTAATGTCTCCAGATTCTCTAATTGGACAATCAACGCCCAACTGAATTGCGTCGCTCTTTGAAATTTCAACTTGGGTAATATCACGAAGCGGACCTAATACAGAAACTCGTTCAATGGATCTTTTTGGACCTTGCAAAACAAGTTTTTGCTCAGATAAATATTGACCTGGTTGCGAAAGCGGACGAACCTGATCAAGATCTTCCTTACCAAAAAGAGCCATTAAATCTTTTTTGCACAAATGAACGTGACGAGCACTTGCCTCAATTTGGACATAGCCTTCTTTGATCATTTGCTCTTCTATTTTATTTGCAAGTTCTTCGTGCATTTTACGCCTCTTTGTTGTTGTATTCTCCAGCATCTAACTTCGACATCATTACATGCATAGCACTTGACATTCTGTTTAGGGCCTCGATAATATCTGGCCTTTCAGTTTTGCCGTCAATAATATATGCCTTAGCAGCTGCAACTTCGGCCTCTCTCATGCCACTTCGAATCATATTTAGAAGAGCATAAGCTTTGCCCAATTTATAATCAGCCAATTTGCATTGCTCAATTCCGTAATACTTTTGAGGGTTGTGAGACCTCTCGTGAATTTCATCAAAGGACATGCCTATCAATTCAAAAGGACGAATTTCTTCCTCAAGAACTTCGGCACGAACCAATTCTCTAACAGCAAATAAAATTGTATCAAGGTCATTAACAATCTTGATGTCGTTAACCTCGGCAATTACAGCTTGAGCATAAACAATAAGAGACTCCATGCTGTCTAACTTGCCTCTAAATAAAATTCTGTCAGAGCATTTGCTAACTAAAATATTGTCATGCAATTGAGTCATGCATTCTGGCTTTTTTGTATAACGCTTACCAGTTTCCTTGCAAATGTAAATTTTGCTTTTCTTACCCTTAGGAACTTTGACGTCGTTTTCATTATCAATTTTTAGAGGAAGAGTTTCTCCTTCTTTAGCAACTTTAATATTGTTGTCTTCCAAAAAATCAAGTGCCGAAGTTGTTAGAATGCAACCTTTTTTAATAACATAAACTTCTGGCTTGGAATCTCCAATTTCGTATCTGATCATGTTTTCTGTAATTGCTTTCATTTATCTCCTCCTGCCTAAGAACTACTTTTTAATAAGTTCTAAAAATTCTTTAATTCCTTCTCTTGTTTTATTGCTCACCCTCATCACTTTATCTACACCGGCTAAACGCAAAAAATGTTCAGCATTTTGAATTGACTTTTCGCTGGCGATGTCTGTCTTCGTTACTAAACCAATTGATGGCTTGTTAAACATTGAAGTGTAGACCGGCGGAAAAATAATTTGTTCGCGAGTAGGATCTTGGAATAAAACAACAATTTCCGCATCTACCGCAGCAGCTGTCAATGTACTTTTAAAAAATGCCCTTTCTATGTATTCACCCGGTGTGTCAATCATCGACATGTTCTCTATATGAACTGTCTGGGTTTTATAAAACTTTAAATCTTCTCCTCTAATTGCTTGACACAGCGAAGTCTTGCCACTTCCCGATCTTCCAATCAATATTATTCTTTTAATATCAACATCGCTCATAAATAAGCACTACGATTTTGTAAATGCGCAAGGATGAAATCCAAGCTTATCTTTAAGCGATGAAACAACATTTTTTAGCGAAGACTCAACGGCCGAAACATCACCATAAATAACGAGCGAACCGTTGAACCTGTCTAAATAACCTATATTTACATTGGCGGTTTTAAGAGCAATATCGCCACCGACGATAGCGCCTTCGCCAGGTGTAATAGTTAAAATTCCGATAGAGCCGGACACATCCATCAGGCCTAATTTATCGTATAAATTTTTATCGGGTTTAGAAATTAAATGACAAAGTGTAACTTGTTTTCCAGGAACGTATTCTTGAATAATTCTTGTTTTTTTAGAGTCTTCCATCAATCCCCCAATAGGTCAAAAACAAAATTCAGTTGAACGTTTTAGCTTTGTTAGATTTGTAAAATTCGCATGAAAATTTTACGTGTATAGTATAATGCAAAACGGAGAAAAAATGGACAACAATTTAATTAACGCACATATAATTTCAGAGTTTTCATCTTCAGATGTTAACTGCTACAAACTGCGTGGAAGCGATTTGTTAAACAACTACTATATTATTTCATCAGAAAAAAGTAGAAGACTAATGAATTGTCCTGAGGTTGTTGGATATGAGGTTTATACATCCCTTCTCGGACCAAGCTGCAAAGCACTAAATTACCTCAACAATAATGGCAAAATTCATTCTGTAAGCATTCTAAATATTTTACGAGGCGCTCTAAACTTCCCTGTTGAAGAGGCTTGCCATCTAAACAATATTTCTATTAATGATATTAGCTTTTTATCTTGTGAGCGTACCTTCGACAAGAATGGCGACATAAATGGGCTGGCAGTTAAATACGAAAAGATTGACACTGTGCCTGACGCTACACTTATGATTGGAGACATTTTAGCTTCTGGCGAAACACTGATTGAGTGCCTTCGTCATGTCACAGATTATTACCGTCAAAATAATGAGAGACTCAAAAATATAATTCTCTTCACAATTGGAGGAAGTAGGGCTATTCCTCTTCTTGAAGATCTAACTAATGAATTACGAGGCTATTGACCAGATTTCGAAGGCTTTATTACTGTTTTTTACGAAGGAATTTTTAGCTGTTATGAGCCTGGAGATTATGGAGTGTCGGGAATTAACCGCCCATTGATAGATTTCATTTGAAGGGACGGGATTATCTCTCCGGAATTTCGCCATCAAACTCTTTCAATGAGAGATGCCCTATTTGAAAAATGTATCATCTATGATGGTGGTGCTCGCAGATTTAATATCAAAGAACATATTGATGAAGTACTTGAATTTTGAAATGGAATTCTCGCGCGTGCGGATGAAATTGACATGCAAAAATTGCTTGAAGAAAAACTTGGACATAAGCTTTCAATATCATTCGAAGATTGATGTGACAGTTGCCACTATAATAGTCTCCCCAAAGACGAAGTTAAAGACCTATATCAGCAAGAACTCAAGTATATTGAGAGCCTAAACGAAATAACGCTTAAAGATATAGCCAACAAGCGCATCGAAGAGTTTACTTCGGCTCTAAAAAATTATTAATCAATTACTCCATGAAGCCAAAAGCGACTATAGCAATTCCCGCATACAATAATGCCGAACACAATATTCTTGTTTTAAGCGTTTTAGCTTTGAATATAGCCAGGTAAATACTAATTATAATTATCAACGATCCAAATAGGCAGCCTGCAATTTGGAACCAAACATCCTCAGTCATAACAAATTGGAATATTGGATAAGTCCCATGCGAAACGTAATGCCCTAATCAATTAATAAAAAATGAAACAAGCACACTGGTAATTCCTCAATTGAAATTTTTTCTTGTCGCGCAGTACACTACAAATATCAACACAGGTATCAGAAATGGTAAGACCGAAATGCTTTCAAGCCTGATAAAATGAACAATTTCTCCGTGTTCTAAAAGGCCGAAGTGCCACATGTCTTCGCCAAGCATTTGTCACAAAAAGGTGCCGGACAAGATGCCTGTAAAAAACGAAAAGTAAACTTTGTTTGCGTTTTTCATGGCAACTATCGCGAATACCAAAAACATAATAAATGCAAATATCAAATAACACAATCTCCCTAATGTTGGTTTCGTTATCTCATCACCAATTTGTACTGGATCCAAAATATTTGGACCTAAGCCAATGAAAACTCTGTGCAAAAGAATAGCAATAATCAATACGCCAAATTGTCCAAGCAATGGCAAAAAGAACTCTTTTAGGATTGTTTTTCCTTTATTCATGGGGCCTCCTATAATTGGAATATATTATTTTCATTTTCTAGTATACTATATCATCAACAAAATGAGTAAGAAGTTGCTTAAGAAAATACTACTATCGTTACTCCTGGTTATAATAATCTTTATATTAGGTATTGTAATTTACATGCTTATACCAAGAACGGCAAGTGATGCAGTTAAATCTAAAATCACTAACCCAAGCTCAAATATCATTACAGAATATAACGAAAATGAAATTGTCTGTTCACCCAAAAATTCAAATCCTGATATAGGAATAATATTTTATACTGGTGCCAAAATTGAGCATTACGCTTATGGTTATATGTTAGCTAATTTAGCGGAAAACAACATTTTATGTGTTGCCGA
This sequence comes from Coriobacteriia bacterium, assembly GCA_030536315.1. Taxonomy (GTDB): domain Bacteria; phylum Actinomycetota; class Coriobacteriia; order Coriobacteriales; family Eggerthellaceae; genus Equivita. The sequence goes on along the minus strand of JAUNQF010000003.1, from coordinate 39,039 downwards.
AGACAACCTAATTCATATTCCTCTTTTTAGCATGCAAGATTGCGAAAATATTTTTGAGAGGTATCCGAATATTAAGAATTGGTATTTTGCTGGACATTCTCTAGGTGGCGAAGTCGCAGACCGCCAAGCACTCAAATACCAAGATCGTGTGAAGGGCGCCATAAATCTTGGTGCTCATCTCAGACAAAATTTTTCAGACAGTTCACTTCGTCTACTAAGTATATATGCCAGCAATGATACATTTGCAAATCCAAACATATATTACATGTTCGAAAACAACCTTCCCCCAAACAAAGCCTACTATCTTATTAATGGAGGTTGTCATGCATATTTTGGCGACTTTGGCACCATGCTCACAGATGGCGAACCAGAAATTACCCCCGAAGAACAGCAAACATCATCCGCAACCCAAATCTTGCAGTTCGTTACAAATAGTTAATATTTGTACAATCATCTTTGATGATTAGAGGACGATCGTCAGGTTCGCGAAAATGAAAATTAACATTTGATAGTGTAATATTGTTGGCATGCCTTATATATAAACCACTTGCTGGCATAATTGTGCCTAGGATTCTGTTTTCTGGATATTCTTTTTCAGCTTCAGGAACGACTATAGACCCCATATCAGCAGTGCCACCTCCTGGCGCAGTTATATCAATATTTGTAAGAGTTATATTCTCAGGATAAAGACCAGGAACACCAGTTATAGAGCTAGTCATCATGCTCTCGCTTACGGCCTTAACATTACTTATTTTAATGTCTTTTAAATATGTGTTTGGAGCCTTACTTTCATCATAACGTTTTCCTTGACGAATAAAAATAGGTGTCTGAACATCAGTCATCGAGACATTATTTATGTCTATATTCTCAGCGATACCTCCACCCACAACTTCTATTGCGATGCCTGAAATAATTGTAACAGGTGCAGTTATTCCTGGATATTTTGTAGACCACTGTCTATGATTATCCTCGCTTGCATGACTTAGCTTTATATTGTTTACTTTAACATTGCGATATCCTTTTGTGGAAGCAGTACCAAATTTAATTCCATTGCAGTTTGTAGAAGCAACACAGTTTGTAACAGTTACATTCTCGCAAAGTTCATCGCCTTTAAAGCAGATGGCATCATCGTCACTATCAATAACACAATCGCTTACAACAACATCTTTAGATCCAATGTCAATGCCATCATTATTTAAATTAGCATGAGAGTTAACTTTTATACCTCTTATCCTAACTCTTTCACATGCCGTATAAAATTGCACTCAATGAGCTGAATTTGTTAAAGTTACGTCTGTAACTGTAACGTCTTTACAGTCATGGAATAATATAATCATAGGTCGACCACCTGGGTCACCTTTAACCTGAAAAGTAGGTGCTCCGCCCTGACCATCAATTGTTCCTGTACCTGTTACAGAAATATTTTCTTGCCCATCGGCAAAAATTAACGATGGGTTCTTTTTATATTTCAATTTTGTATAAGCCTCAATATTGTCAACGCCTATAAGTTTTGCTCCCGATTCTAAATGAAGCTCGACACCAGACTTTAACTCAATTGGATGCGTATAGAAATCACCAGCCGGTATGACAACTCTTCCCCCTCCGGACTCATTTACTTGATCAATCGCTTTTTGGATAGATTCAGAATTATCATACGAAGCAATTCCAGATTCTGCTCCATAGCTTAAAATATTTGCATATCTCCCATTGTTACACCCAGCCAACAAAATCAAAGCGTCAACTAATAAAAATAATGTTGAGCATATAAGTAACATTTTAAGAATTTTGTAATTTTTGACCATATTAAATCTCATCATATCCTCCTGCAGCTAATTTAATATTTTCAACAATTTTATCAGATTGCCTCTGTTTTTAAACTTTTAACACTCTCAGAAGGCGAAGGTGGATTGTGCTCTTTACACAAATCAAACCTTCGCCCCTGAAAGAGTGTCTAAACACTCATCTCCTTACCCAGTGGGATACAAATATTCTAATGAATCAGTAATCACATAGCGGGCTTTATTTCTCTTAGTCCATCTTCTCTATCCCTTGCATCAACACAGAAGACTTTATCTCCAACAATTGCCTTGCCCGAAGGGACAACTCCAGTTTCACTAGGAACAAATTGCTCTCTTCCATAATCAGAAAACCAGTCATTGTAAAACCTTTCATTAATTCAAGTTCTGTCTCAGCTAGTTAGGTAGTCGTTACAATCATTACAATTTTCTACAAGTAAATAATCGTCAAGAACCAAGTACGCTTTAATTCCCTCAATTTTTTCTACATGTCAATTAAGTGGTTCTGCAACATCTTTCTTTCCTGTACGAAGGTCGTTGCCGAATTCTATTTCATCGCCTACTTGAATAAACTTGATATACGGACTGTTATTTAGCATAGATTTTTCAGGTTCTATAGTGGCTTTTCATTCAGCACTCTCGATTAAATGCGGAACTACAATCAGGCTTATCAAAATACAAATTGCTAATGTAATTCCAGAACTGATTAGTATTAACTTTGTGTCTCTGTTATATTTTTTCATGTTATATCCTTTCTCTTAAAGCTCTTGTTCCATATAGCTTTTAACCATATTCTTATCTACACACAAATCTTTGTCGGGTCCGGTTATAGATTCGAATGCTTTATCATTAATAATCAAGCGAATTAGCGAAGTCGCACCACGCACTCCCAAATTTCTCTCTTTCGCATAAGCCGCAATTTCTCTTAACGAGTTAGGGGTAAAACTTAAATTCACACCATTAAGTTTAAATTCGTTCATTACTTTATCGACATATGAATCATTAAGATTCTTAATAATGTATAAGTAATCCTCGGCAGAAAGCTCATCCACAAATACATAATCAGAAAGTCTACCAACAAGCTCAGGCATCATACCAGCATCAATTAGTCTATTGTAAATAAGATTAGAAGTATCTCTTCTTTGTTTAGGACTTTTATTAAAGCTATTGACTTTAATTTCTTCTGAATTTAGAACGTCCGTAAAAGCACCAACAAAAATCGTAGAAGTATGTTTCGTCTTACAAAGTAGATTCCCACTATCAGTACGGAAATCTCCGTCCTCTAAAAATTTTAATAAATTACTCTGCATTTCGGTTGATGTGGCACTTCAATGTTCGGTGTTCGCCAAATTTAATATTTTATCTGCTTCATCAAAGACAAAAATAGCATAATCTATTAACGCTTTGTTTTCTAGTTGTTTATATTGAGCCTTAATATTGTCTGATAAGCTTTGCCCCTTTCATCCCTCTGCCGTAACACAAGCCATATCTACAATTATTACAGGGACAGGAAGAATGTCTGAAATAGCTCGTATTATTTCTGTCTTTCCAGACCCAGTTGGACCAATCAACATGTAATTATACTTCGCAATATTAGCTTTTGGATAAGCAAGTCTATTCATATGATTCAAAATCAAAAGGCTAATAGCACGTTTAGCTCTATCCTGCTTATAAACCTTTGTAGAAATATAATCATAAATATCTTGAAGCTTATATTTCTCTAAAAATTCTTGAGCTATAGACATGACTTCATCGTTAATTGCTTCCTGTTTATCATCTTCACTGGGACAAAATTTATCGTTTAACTTATTTACCTGTTCTTTAAATAATTTTGTAGGAATTTCATAAGAATCAATTTTTCTATGTTCATAACAGTGTACGTTTTTAATAACATTAGCTTTATTAGGAATATCAACATCTCCATTCAAAATTAATTTTATATCTGCATGTTGATGTGTAAGAAAATCTACAAGACTTTTAGCGACGTCTTTACTTAAGTCCTCATCTTCTTCTAACTCTCTAATGCACTTCTCTACAAAAGTATCACTTTTGCCAAAAAAACTATAATCTCCTCATCAATCAATTAAAAAATTAAAGTTCCCCGATTCCTCAGCAAAATGTTTTAATTCACATAAAGGCGAACCGAGCGGAACAGAAATGTAGTTATCATCTGGTTTGTCTTGTTTTGCTAAAAAATACATACCAGAATACATAAATACAATAAGAGAAATGATATAACTTTGGCAACGCCAAGCATCATCTAAGGCAAGGCTCTTACCTTCTCACTGTCTATCTACCCAGCGATAATAGCCCAAAATCGAGGCTATAAGATTTTTTAATTCAAGCAGGCTTGTTTCAATGTCCTCATGTTGTTGAAATTGAAATAGATTTTTACATTTAGGCGGTTTCTTTACAAGCCTCATTATTTGATTAGCTTCTGTAGTTGAAATTTTTACATCAATAGTATTTTTTCTATTTTTATTTTTAGTCTTAGTCATAATTTCACCATTCCTTTCTTAATTTGCTTTCTTAACTTCTTTGGCAGATATCACTTCGTCACAGATTCCATATTTAACGGCCTCTAACGATGACATCCAATTGTCTCTATCTGTATCTTTCGCCACCTCCTTTTCCGATTTACCAGTATTTGCTGATAAAATTTTATTTAACGTCTTTTTTGTCTTCTTAATGTGTTCAGCAACAATTTCAATTTCAGTTGCCTGACCTTGAGCCCCTCCTAATGGTTGATGGATTAGAACTTCGGCATTTGGGTATATTTGCCTCTTCCCTTTTGTTCCACCAGCCAACAAGAAAGCTCCCATACTTGCTGCTTTACCAACGCACACAGTGTTAATGTCATTTTGAACACCACACATAACATCAAAAATCGCAAGACCTGCCGAAACAGAACCACCAGGACTATTAATTACGATGGTAATGTCTTGCTCTGGGTCTTTTGCCTCAAGATACTGAAGCTGCTGAACGATGTTGTAGGCTGTTTCGTCGTCAATTTCTCCAAAGATGTAACAAATGTTGTCGACATACATCCTACTTTCCAGGTTTGTGTTGTTAAACCTACCGTTCGCTCTTTCAGTTATTGTAATTTGTTGGTGCATAATTAATCCTTTCTCTCGGATTCTTTGACACTACGCCCTTAGTTGGACGCACGTGCCCCGATGGGCCATTGCCATCTGATCTGTTATTGATTTTTATATATGAGGCTTCCCCGACGGGCGCCTCGACCGTTTTCTATAACGGTCCGAAGTACTATTTGCGAAGCGCATTATAACGTGTTGAAAAACATTTGTAAAGTAAATTTAAAAAATATTTTTTTGGAAAACTTTGTTTGACTTGGTCTATTAATGAGATATTATGAGATATTATTATAATGGCAATTTCAAAAAAATCAATATTTTTTCTAAAATTTTCCTAATTTTTGCTAAAAATATCTTATTTTGAGTCTATAATTTTCTATGATTGATATGAAAATTTTTTGTATGAGCGACATACATGGATGCTATAAAGAGTTCACTACTGCTCTATCAAAAATTAAAAAATCATTAGATAACGAAGACTCCAAACTTATCCTTCTTGGAGATTACATCCATGGAGGCGATGGAAACTACGAAGTCTGCAAAAAAGTAATGGAGCTCCAAAAACAATACGGGACAGATCGCGTTATAACGCTTATGGGAAATCACGAACGAGATTGCATCGAAAACGGAACGCCAATTGAACCAACCGAAAAATACGACAAAAATATCGAAGCAATAATTCTTAAGTGATTCAAAACTCTAAAGCTCTACCACGTTGAAGGAAACAACATCTTTGTTCATGCAGGAATCGACGAAGAAGGCGGCGACCTCTGAAAAGTTGGCACTCCCAAACACTATTTCACAGATAAATACCCAGCCTCAATCGGTCAAACTCCAAATCTAGACATGAATATTATCGCCGGCCACATAGGCACTTCAACAATCTCCGGCGACCCAAACTTCCACGACATCTACCACGACGGTCACAACCACTACTACATCGACGGCTCCACCCTCGAAAGTAAAATTATCCCGATACTAAAATTAACTATCTAAGTCAAGATTAATAATCTCTGAGTTAAGAAACTTAGATGCAATTTCTTTGCCCTCATTTTCACTTGTATCTATAGTTAAGTCATAGATTCATTGTTTCATATCATTGCCTTCTCCGCAGAAAAATAATTTGCTCATGTTGCCAGCGGGAACTTTATTTCGGATCCAATCAATATTTTTGTTTTGAATATTGTGTAAATAAGCGCAACTATATACATTTACATTATCTTCATTAACATATTTATTGCTTTTCTTTATAATATCTTGGTATTTAAAAACTTGATTCATGGGATGATTTGAATCTGCTCACTTATTACAACTTTTCAACATACTAATACACTTACCATCTTTACTTCAGCTTTTTAATTCAATGACAATGATATTGATATTTTCTTTTTGTCGACCACAAATAATAAAATCAGCCCTATGTCAGTGATCCTCAATTTCACCTGGATAATTTTTGAATACATACTCAATCATGACACCACAATTGCCAGAAATAAATTTTTTTGTATTCTTAACCTCAAAAGAAAACCTATTATGCATTTGTTTTAATGAATCTTTTCATGCTTTTCTCTCATTATCTATGTCTCTTCCATTAGGATAAATATTGTTATATCTCTTTTCTAAGCTGTCTAAAAAGCTTTTTTTAACACAGTTATTATTTTTGTCGTAATTATCTTTTCTAAATTCATCAATGCTACCTACATAGAAGCAATTATCAAAAGTTTTCATAAAACACCCTTTCAGATTATTGGAACCAGGAGTGGACTTTTGTATGGCTCCACAAAAACTTCCTGGCCCCGGATTGGTGTAGTTATTATATATCAAAATATGTTTTTATCATAGGGATTAAGGCAAAGACAGCGAGAAATAATTGTATCCTTCAGATGTGCCCGCCTTTTTGACGACGCGTACTGCGTACGCGAGTCAAAAAACAAGGGTGCAGATGATGGATAGAATTATTTCGGAGCGAAAGCTAGATGCGAAGGCCGTTAGGCCAAGCATCCAAAGTGGTAGCCCGGACCGGATTCGAACCGGCGACCTCCGCCTTGAGAGGGCGGCGTCCTAAACCGCTAGACGACCGGGCCACTTTAAGCAAGCGGTAATTTTAGCACAACAACAAGCGTTTCAATTATTTAAATTTGCGTCCGATTGGGATGCCTTTCCACTTGCCTAACTTAGCATATTGCGGCTCGACATCTTTTCGGAGCAAACCAATCAAAATTGCTGTTACAAAAGCACCTGCGAAGGTCGCAACAATACCCTTCCAGCATGATGCGCCCATTACAAGATAAGAGATTGTTCCACCTTCGGGAGCGATAGCTTCCATGCCCAAAAGCATGCTTATTACGCCACCAACGGCAGCACCTGTCATGCAGCAGAAAATGAAAATTACAGGGCTAATTGCAACATATGGGATTGCGCCTTCGGTAATACCAGAGAGACCAATGAAGAAGTTTGCAAGCGAAGGTACTCTGTCAGCTGCTGTGAACTTTTGAGGGAAAAGCCAAGTTGCAATTGCAATACCAACTGGAGGAACCATAATTCCAACGATGTTTGCAGCCATCAACTGACAGGCAAGCGTTTGCATTTCTGGAGTTCCACTTGAACCAAGAGAAGTTGTAACAAGACTTAGCACGAAGTAATGTGTTGCCTTGTTGATTGGACCTCCCATATCGGTTGCCATCAAAGCAGAAACGAGAGCAGCAAGGAGCAGTATCAAATTTGCATCTTTTAAAACTTGGAGTCCAATTCCAAGATAAATATTAAGCAGGCCGAATGGCGCATTCAAGAAAAACATACATGCACCTACAAAAGCTGTTGAAATAAGTGGGATTATTAACATATCGCGCACGGGCTCAAGCGTTCTGCTAAAATTCGAAAACTTTCTTTGCAAAAACTTGACAAAATAACCAGCTATAAAACCAGCAGCAATTGCCCCAATAAAACCAGCACTTGAGGTTGCAAGTTGCAATGTGCTATCTGCATCAATACCATAAACCAGTAGCGAATAATAATAAAGTGCCGAATACATGCCTTGCGTTGCCGCGAAACTTCCAACAAATCCAGAAACAAGTCCAGGTTTGCCTGCAATTGAGTAAGCTATAAACCCGCCAAGAACAGGTAACATCAATCCAAGACCAAAGGTCGCTCCTAAGTCATGCAAGACTCTCGCAGCTTCATTAATTGAACCAAAAGCGTAATAAATACCGTCGATTTCAAGCCCGTCTTTAGGAGATCCGCAAAGACCATCGATCATGTATGCGAAGGCAAGCAAAATACCACCAGCAACAACGAACGGAATCATGTGAGAAATACCAGACATCAAGTGCTTGTAAACATTGTGGGCCTTACTTGAGCCTTCCATTCTGCCATCGCCGGCGCCAATTTGAAATACCTCCGAAGCCCCCGCCTTATATTTTGGAATATTATCATTTACAGCAGAATTTAATAAAACATCAGGAGAGCCAATCGCCTTTGAAACTGGAACTTCAATGACTGGCTTGCCGTTGAATCGACCCATTTGGACGAAAGCATCTGCAGCAACAATAATTGCTTTAGCCTTCTTTATGTCTTCATCGGTCAACTCATTTTTGATACCACCAGAACCATCAGTTTCAACCTTAAGGTTAATGTTAAGTTCCTTGGCTTTGGTTTCAAGGGCTTCCTTAGCCATATATGTATGAGCAACGCCAGTAGGACAAGCTGTTACAGCTAAAATTAATGGTCCTTCTGGGTTTATGTTTGAGTTGTCTTCGGCAGCTTTTTCTTCCTCTTCCTTGTCAGCATCAACAATTCGTTGGTAGAATTCAGCTTCATCTTTTGCGTTGAGCAAGCCTTCGCGAAAATCGTCATGCATCAGCATTCCAGAAAGCTTTGCCAAAACATCCAAATGCAAATTATCAGATGTTTGAGGAGCAGCAATCAAAATTGCAAGTTTAACAGGCTCACCATCAAGCGAATCTCAATTTACACCCTCGTTAAACTTCATAACAGCAAGACCAGCACTGTTGATAAAATCACCTTGGCAGTGCGGCATTGCGATGAAATTTCCAACACCGGTGGTTGCGATGTCTTCGCGGTCAAGAACGCCGCTAATGTAATTTTCGACATCATCAATTTTTCCTGATTCCGCCATTAAATGACAAATTTGACGAATTGCATCTTCTTTAGATTTAGCATCAACTCCAAATTTAACACTTCGCTTATCCAACAAATCAACAATCTTCATAATCCTCCTTTGTTAGATAATTATGATAACATAAAATCGAATTGGCAATATAAAATAAAAGAACGACAAACACTACATTTGTATATAATAAACATACATGCTATTTAAGGAAAGAGGGGAAAATGAACATTGTGTCTTGATTAAACGCACATAAAAAAATTGTTGCTATTGCGATTTCGTTAGTTGCAAGTTTATCGATTATGGCTTTTGCTTTGTCACAAACTGGAACTTTAAAAGCCTGAGCTGATAACCAAGAAGGAAACGTCTGGTATACGAATAATAGTGAAGAAGCTCTGGAAGAAGACATGAAAGAGGTCTATAGATATCTTTCACATGCTTATAACGACGGTATTGGTATGCATATGATTTCTGAACTTTTAGACCCACTCACTTTTGCAAGTGGAGGTACCACGGACGGAAAGCAAGCGCGTATCATTGACCGTCTTGACTTAAATATTACAGACAATAACAAAAATTTATTCGAACCTGAATGAAATAATTTTTATGCCACTATCCTTAAATGTAATAAAGTAATTACTGAATCATACAGTATTGAAGACCCAGAAATTGCAGCAAAATATGAATATGAAGCTAAAACAATACGCTCACTTTGTTACTTAAATTTAATGAAGCTTTTTGGTCCAATTCCAATGTTAAGAGATGATTTAGACGGCACTCAATTTTATCAATACGAAGAGATTTGTTCTGTCATGCAAGAAAAGCGAAACCCAGAAGAAACTATTAAAATGCTTATAGAAGACTTAGAAAAAGCCAGGGGTATTCTACCCCCACAAAAAATTTCAGCACATAACAACCATAGAGCTTCAAGTAGGTGCATAGCCGAGGCATTGCTCGCTCATTTGTATATGTATGCATGATCTCAAAGTTATCTTGATAATAGTGCTTTAGATCATGTTGTAAAATACACGGATAGCGTAATTGCCAGTGGAGATTATGAGATATTACCTGATTACGCAAGTCTTTGAGCATCTGCATGCGCAAGAAATAATGTCGAACAGGGTGGTGGAAGAACTTTAGATAGTCTACTTGATGGATATTTAACCGGCGATAAAGACAGAGAGACAATTTTCTCAATAACATTTAACGACAAGGAATTAAATCCGGAATCATGCAAATGATATCAAAATATGGGGCTCCGAAACATGAGTTACCGAGGTACAGGCGAAGGACAAGGCATGCTTAACGTATCTCCAATATTCGTAAAAGAGTTTCAGTCAGACTCTTCTGATGCAAGATACGCAACAAGCATTATCGAGGCAGAAAAAAGTCATATGACGGAAGATGAAAAATGACCTATAGCCATATTAGATTGGCATGAATGTACTGAATTTTTCCCTGGAAAATACACTCCGCTATGTTTGGCGGACGGAACCCCAGCTAACTATTCTCAAGATTATAAAATATTCAGGTACGCTGATATATTTATAATGAAGGCATTTTGTCTTGCAGCAAAAGGAGATATACAAGGTGCCTTTTATACATTAGAAAAACTCAGGGCAAGAGCCGGATTGTCACCTATTTCTGTGGGGACTATAGAAGAGTTGTATAGTTTCATACAAAAAGAAACTGCATTTGAAGCAAATAGTTATTGGTACTATATCTTTTTTTGCAAAGTAAACGGTTGGCCACATTCAGAATACATAATTAAATACTCGAAGGATGTTAAAGTTATGGAAGCAGGAACGCCAGATGTTAACCTTGAGGCCTATAAGCCAGAAAATATAAATAATAAATCATTCTTACAAATACCACAAGATACGATGCTGCTGCTTGGCGTAGACTGACAATACTGACAAAATCCTGGCTGAGTAGAAAGTGAGGACTAATATGAAAATAACTAAGCTAAATAAGATTCTAGTAATTTCGCTTATCTCGACAATCTGTATTGCGGCTGTACTTTTTTCACTTGTTCTTAACAAGGCAAATGCAAGTGAAGTTGAAAGTGAACAAAATCAATCTTACACAGTTTCTGTAGATTTAGCAGGCGGAGTGCTTGACAGTGCTAAACCAAGCGGATGGACTGAAAAAAGCAGTTTATACACAAAGAACTTTGACGAAGGGACAAACTTCGATACAATCATGAAAGAATGAGAAAAAACCAAAATTTCCAGACTTGGTTTTAAGTTTAATTACTGGGATACTCCGGACAGAGGAAATTTATCAAAAGACACGACCATTCCTGCTATCTGAACTGAAAACACATGTATTAATGAATACACTTGAGAAGATTTAAAATATATTGCTGAAGATATAAGCCAAAAATGAAACCCCACAACAAAAAAAAGTACTTCGGAATACTACGAAACATTTAAGACAATGGCAGATGCTGGCGACACAAAAGATGTAGAATTCAAAAAAGGCCTTGTTACAGAAACGCTTCATTACCGAATTATTGGTATTTGTCACGATCTAAAATCTGATGGAAAGCCAGCTGGATTAACGTTTGCACCAGTAAATACGTTGCCAATCTCATATGCTTATGGTAATGCAAATCAAGACTATGCAGTAAATTGGAAATCTTCATCAATTCGTGAAAAGCTACAAGAAAATGGAGAAATTTTTAAATGCTTTCCAAAAGAATTAACGGATAAAATTACTAATGTCAAGAAAAAATACGCATTGGCATTTGGAGACGATGACGACTGAGTAAAATATAATAATTCAACATCTGATAGCACAGATAGTTTATTCTTGCTAAGCTACACTGAGCTTGGTGGTAAAGGATATAAGGGTTGGCCAACTGAAGGTTCGAAATATGAATACATAGATCATGACAATTGGTATTGGTTGTCAAACTGGCATAAAATAATATATTGGGACCCAATAAAAAGTGTGCCAGTAGAAGATCAAGTATGACCTGGACCTGTTCTTTCAAGCGTTACTGACGAAGGATATGACTGAATTTTTAACAATAAAGAAATTAAATATCCTACAATTTTTGAAAGCGCAATAAAATTTGTTGAAAAATGAGTTGGTCTGTTTAACGGATATCCTGAAGATGCAGGTTTTAATCAAGATAGAGTACTAGAGCGAACTGTATACCCTGACAATCTATATAACGTAATGACTCTTGATGCATATGGAAACCCTGAAAAGCATAATCTAACTTATACAGATACTGCTTGCATTAATCCTTGTTTCTGTCTATAATAACGCTTCTGTTTAGCAAAACTGGAGTGTCGTCTAACGGTAGGACAGCGGTTTCTGGTGCCGTATGTGAGGGTTCGATTCCTTCCACTCCAGCCAACTAAAAATCTCAGTTGATTAGAAAGTCGAAAATTTGCCCAAAGAGAAGGTCTGGATCCTTATCGATAATCCTGTCAAGAGGAATGGTGGTTTTATATTTTCTTTCATAGTAACTTCCCTCAATTTGACGAAGCTGCGCAACCATTGTTGGGGCTAATTTCTTGCCTTCCAAAACAAGATTGCCTCGAATAACAGAAATTAAGTTGAAACCTTGCTTTAAACCAACAGCAGCAATTGCATTTTTAAATATGAAATTTTCGCAAGTCTCGTTTAGATCTTTGTACTCCCTGCGAAGCATTTTTTCGAGAGCGAAGACTTCTTCTAAAGACCTAGCAGAAGAAAATCTTCTATATCACATAACTCGTTTTTCAATTTCAGGAATTACTTCGTTTGAGAGAAATGCGCTTCCTGGAATATTTACTGCCACGTCTGAAATTGAAGGCTCAAGGTAATCTTGAGTATCTTGCTTGTTATAAGACTCGTAGTTTTGAGTGTTCTCAACAGCACTTTTAAGCATTTGAGCGAACAGGTCAAAACCAACATGACTTAAGTTTCCACTTTGTTCAGCACCCAAGAAATTTCCAGCTCCCCTAATTTCAAGATCTCGCATTGCAATTTGCATGCCACTTCCAAGATCCGTAAACTCATCAATGGCTTTCAGCCTCTCAACACTTTCTTGGGTCAAAATATTAGGATTGCGAACCATAAAATACGCGTAGGCTTGCTCAACGCTTCGACCAACGCGACCTTTAAGTTGATACATTTGTGAGAGGCCAAGCCGCTCGCTGTCTTCGATGATAAGCGTGTTGGTGTTTGGATTGTCAATTCCGTTTTCAATAATTGTGGTTGAGACCAAAACATCAAACTTCCCTGCACTAAAATCTTCCATAACAGTTTCAATTTGATCTTTTTTCATACGACCATGCACAACACCAATCCTGGCCTCGCCAGCGGAAAGCCCAACCCTATTAGCAGCATCATTAATTGTGCGAACCCTGTTACTAATATAGTAGACCTGACCACCACGCTCAATTTCTCGGCGAATCGCTTCACTTACAATATCGCTATCTCACTCACCAACGTGAACTTCAACAGCCTTTCTACTGTCTGGCGGCGTGTTAATAATGCTCATATCACGAACGCCCGAAGTTGCCATTTGCATAGTACGAGGAATTGGCGTGGCCGTGAGTGTAAGTACATCGACGCTATCGCGGAAATTTTTCAGCTGCTCTTTATGTCCAACTCCGAAGCGCTGTTCTTCGTCGATAATAATTAGGCCTAAATTTTTAGGATTAATATCGCGCGACAGCAATCTGTGCGTTCCAATTAAAACATCAAGCTTGCCATTTGCAAAATCTTCGGCAATTTGCTTGCTTTCCTTCGCAGATTTAAACCTACTTAAAACTTCAACCTTAATGCCATATCTATCCAAACGCTTATAAAAAGTTGTGTAGTGTTGCTGCGCCAAAATAGTTGTAGGGCACAAAAACATAACTTGCATTTTGTCCTGGGCGCATTTAAAAGCAGCACGAAGAGCAACTTCGGTCTTACCAAATCCAACGTCTCCACAAATTAACCTATCCATTGGCTTTTGAGAATGCATGTCCGACTTAACATCATTAATTGCCTTCATTTGATCGCCGGTTTCAAGGTATGGAAAATCGGCTTCCATCTTTTTTTGCTTGGCATTATCGGCCGCGAAGGCATGTCCTTTTGCAAGCGCACGACGACTATAAACATCAACCAAATCGAAGGCCATACGACGCGTTGCAACACGAGCTCTGCTCATAACTTTTGACCAATCGGCAGTACCAAGACGGGTAACTTTTGGCTTCGTCCCTTGAGGACCAACATACTTTGTTATGCGACCAAACTGCTCAATTGGTACATAAAGCTTATCTTTTTCAGCATATTCCAGTAGCAAATAATCGCGAATGCTTCCGGCAATCTCGCGCTTAACAATATCCTTAAAAAGCGCAATTCCATAAAATGAATGAACAACATAATCACCTGGTTTGTACGGAAAGGTGATTTTTGTAATGTCCACAAAATCAAGCTTGCTAACATCGAAGTATTCGCCCTTTGTTCCAGCCAAATACTTCGGCGCTTGCTTACATACAATAGCAAGCTTGCCGTCTGGAATTAAATAAGTCATGTTAACAGGCAGTTCAGTAATCAACTTATAACCTGGCAAAGCATCTCGCAACTCATCGATACTTTTATGACGAGGCGGGCGCTTCAAGGTCAACTTCGCATCTGGATTAATACCTCGTTGCATAATTGAAACAAGTGAAACATTTTGATTATTAGCGATGTTAACATCAAGCGGATTCATGTAAAAGGTTTTCCTGTCTGCTTTAGACATCTTAATTGTCTTACCCAAACTGTCATAATAATTTCGCATGTCGTCAAGCACACCACGCGGTTCATCAAAATATACGACGGTGTTTTTATTTAACATATCTTGCAGCTGGATTGTTTTTTCAAACTCTTCACTTGACTTTGCAAAAAAGATTTCAACACTTTTCAGCGAATTAATGGTTTGCCCAGTGGTTTGCACGATGCGGCGGATGTCCTCGACTTCGTCACCAAAAAAATCAATTCGAACGGGATATCTTAACTGCGCTGGGAAAATGTCAATGGTGCCACCCTTAACACTAAATGTTCCAGGACCATCCAACACCGCAAGGCGCGTATAGCCAAAGCTTTTAAGTTTTTCTAAAAGAGTGTTACGCTCAATCTCGATTCCAATTTTCAAGGTTAAGGGCTTAAGCTTAGCAATGTCCGTGTCGGGTATTTTTCTTAAAACCTCCGAAGCCGAAGCAACCACAATTTTAGGCTTGCCAGAGCGAAGGCACCACAACGCCTCTGTATTACCTGCTAAACGCAACCCTGTCCCCGGAATGAAAGAATTTATCTCGTTTGCAAAAACTTTAGCATTCTTCTCGCCTGCTACAACAACAAAAGTCGATTTCTTCTTCGTCATAAAATCGGTTGCCACAACTAAAGGTCTTGCCGAAGTAACAACGGCAAGCGAAGCATCCTCACCGTTATCAAGCTTACTGTAATAAGGCTTAAGCTCATTGGAACCTCTTAATATGTTGCTAATTTCCTGAATCATTGCGTGTAACATTTTATGATAAAATACCGCCTATGCGGCAAGAAAATTTTGCAAAATATATTCTGGCAAATCCTAAAAACAAAAAGCAGGCAGCCCAGCTTACCAGTTCTAATTCGCTATGTGGAGACCTCTTCAAATTAAAAATTAACTCAAAAAGCAAAGTTGTAAAAATAAAAAATAAATTTGATTATGATGTGGCAGAGCTTTCAGAAGAAAAGTCCAAGCTTATAAAACTATGGACCAATAAAGACTTAGATGTAATTGCCTTATTGAGTTGCGTATTTTACTGCGAGCCCCAAAGTAAACATTCTGCAGAATTTTTGATCATAGCTTATCCAAAACAGCAAGCTCAAGCATATGAAAACTTTGTGAGTCGCGTTAGCGAAAAATTAACAAGAGGATCACGACCAGATATCTGCCTTGATGAATTCGAATGCAAAGAAATTGTTAAAAGTAATGGCGCATTTAAAATTACGAAGTTCTTGAAAGCTCCTGAGCTCGAAAAAGGCACAGTAATCTTAAAGAACAAACAAAGCTTCATGGAAAAAATCATCGAAGCCGGCCGCCAACGAAAACCAGGATGTTACATAGCAAGCATCTTCTTCTTTTTGTTCGTGATAATATTGATAGTCTTGTTTATATTCAACTTACGATAAATTTAAGTGAAGAATTTTGGAATGTGTGACCCGAACGATTCTGCAGCGCCGAGGTCTTGCTGGCGGCTTGCCCGCACGAGGACATTCCGCGAAGCCTAGTGAGCGGCGCACGTTCCAAAATTCTTCCCAAAAATTAATCAGTCAGGTAATTTCTTAGCTTTGAAGAGCGTGACGGATGACGAAGCTTCGCCAACGTCTTGCTTTCAATTTGACGAATGCGCTCACGAGTAACGTTAAATTCGTTTCCCACTTCCTCAAGCGTATGCGGAAGCCCATCTTGAAGCCCAAAACGAAGCGTAATAACTTTGCGCTCGCGCTCTCCTAATGAACCCAATACTTTCATTAGCTGGTCTTGCAAAAGCGAAAAACTTGCAGCATCAATTGGCATAACAGCCTTTTCATCTTCTATAAAATCTGAAAGTTGACTGTCTTCTTCTTCGCCAATTGGAGTTTCCAAACTAACAGGCTCTTGGCTGATGCGTTGTATCTCGCGAATACGTTCAGCCGGAAGTTCCATTAACTCGCCAATTTCTTCGGCCGTGGGCTCGCGACCCTTTTCTTGAAGAAGCTGACGCTGAATTCGAGTCATTTTATTGATTGTTTCAACCATGTGAACTGGAATACGAATTGTACGAGCCTGATCTGCTATAGCACGAGTAATAGCCTGACGAATCCACCAAGTTGCATAAGTTGAAAACTTAAAACCTTTGCGATAATCAAACTTTTCAACAGCGCGAATAAGACCGAGGTTTCCTTCTTGTATCAAATCCAAAAATGTCATACCTCGACCAATATAGCGCTTCGCAATTGAAACAACAAGACGAAGATTAGCCTCGGTTAAATCGCTCTTGGCATCAATTCCAACTTGCTCTTTACGGCTCAAACGGCGCTTCTCTTTACGGTCAACACTCTTGCCGGCCTTCTCTTTTTCATAAAGTGCATCAAGCTCTTTTGAAGCCTTAACACCATTTTCAATTTTCATTGCCAAAGCTTTTTCTTGTTCGGCGTCAAGAAGCGGCACACGGCCAATTTCTTTAAGATACATACGAACAGGGTCCCCCATAAGCATAACCGTGCTTTGATCAAACACATGCTTACGAGCACGAACACGCGCAGAACGTGTATTTTTATTTGATATACGAGGAAGCGCTCCAGGCTCGGGAACAGCATTTAGCTCACTTTCTGGAATGCCCTCTAAAATATCCTCAGAGTCAAGGGCTTCTTCGCCATCTTCAGCATCTTCGGCAAGCTTTTTTTCTTCTGCAGCAACTTGCTTGTCAATGTCTGAATCCTTCATTGTTTCTGTAATATCAACCTCTTCAGCTTCCTCTTCAGGCTCTACTTCTGCTGTGGAAAGTTCCATGTCAAGAGCATCGGTATCATAAACTTCAGCCTTTTTAGAAGTTTTTTTTGATGATTTTTTATTTGGCTTCTTACCGTCAAATTCCATAGCCTCAAAGAGCTCTTGCATTTCTTTAGCAAGTTGAGCATTTCGCTTAGCCTGGTCTTTCGCCGAAGTCTTTTTTGTGCTCGTCTTCTTTGGAGCTGTCTTCTTAGCTGAAGCTTTCTTTGGAGCAGTTTTTTTTGTAGTGGCTTTTTTCGCTGTTGTTTTCTTACTTACATTCTTAGTTGTTGTTTTTTTTGCTGTTGTTTTTTTTTGCCACTGGTTTAGCTTGCTTTTTTGTTGTTGCCTTTTTGGCAGTCGGCTTCTTCGCCGCAGTTTTTTTAGCAGTAGCTTTTACAGTGGTCTTTTTGGGTGATTTCTTTGAAGTTTTCTTAACTGTAGCTTTGGTAGCCATTTGATCCTTTCTAATAAACTTCCAAAAGATTATTTATACCACAAAATTTAAATTTATAAACCACGAATTGCTTTAACTGGATCTTTTTTACTTGCAATTTTTGCTGGAACAAAGCCCGCAAACAACATAAGAAGGATGCTAACAACAATCAAGACTATTGCTCCTCCAATTGGCAGTATGCAAATATCGAAGCCGGCATTAGCGCTTCCGTTAATTACAGCGCAAATTAAAAGCGCAACAATAACGCCCAAAACACCAGCAAAAAAACCAATTAGCAAAGTTTCGCAATTAAACATTCTTGTTATGTCTCTGCGTCTTGCACCCAAAGCACGCATGATTCCAACTTCTCTTCGGCGTGAAATTGTTGAAAGACCAAAAATAACACCCAACAAAAGCGTGGAACTTATAAATGCAGACGAAACAAAAAATATTAACAATGCTGCAATAATCTTTACTACTACCTGAGCAGCTCCAATAGTGCTTGACGCATCGTCAGTATAAGTTACAAACTTGCTTTCTTGATCTGAACTAACCATTTCTTCGTTGTAGTTATCAATAATGTTAACAACCTGTGTCTTGCTTTCGTAATCTTTCGGATAAATAGCAATCCCAATAGGGCTCTCCAGATCATCATAGCCGAAATCAGCTAAATTACCCTTGTATGTATGCTCTGTAGCACCAACTATATATAACATTAGCTGATTGATATCATTCTTGGTAACATTAATGCCCATCGATTTTGAAAATTTTTGAGGATCAAATTCAATAAGCGAAGGACCACTATCGTCTAGCAAAATTTCAAACAAATCGCTAATAAACTGTCCAACCTCTGCAGAAAACTCATAAATAAAATTCTCTATAAACTTAGGACCATACTTCTCCAAAAATTCTAGAAGGTCAGCTGCAATAGCTTCAGGGTATTTTGCCAAAATATTTCTAACGACTTCCTCTCCATCTGGCGAAGAAAACCACTCAGCTGGACTAAGCGGATAAAGTTGAGATTCTGCATATTGTAAGTAAGCATTAGTAGCTTCTATGCAGGCAACTCATGTCGCTTGTTCAAAATGCCCATCCTTCATTAAGTCATAAATAAATTCTTGAAATTCAGGATCCTCAATTAGGTCAATTAACATTTGCACCATTTCTTCTTCGGTAATTTCCATCTCCTTGGACTTAGACTTTGGATCCTTAATATCTAGTGCCTCTGGATTAATTTTTATAGAACTTAGCAACATTTCTAAATTAAAGTGAACAAGCCTACGTTGGCCGAGTCTATCTGCAATGCCTTTAGCCTGTTCTAATTCGGCAAAAGAAACACCAGACAAAACATCAATATCTGGATTATTAAGCTGGTCTTGAACGACAGCAGAATTCTTTGTTTGATTAACACTTTCTTCGTAAAGTTTATAAGGGAAAAGTATTCCTTGTTTTAAATACGAAGCAGTGCGAGAACCTGCCTTGGGCAAAACCACACCAGAAATTTTTAATTCTTTGGCATTATTTAAAACATTTGTCATGAACGCTTCGTCGGCAGACATATCAACCCAAACGCCGCCTTCTTTTGCATAACAATCAGAAGGGTTAATCATTTTTAAAGTCCTGCCTAAAAAATCAGAATAAGCATAGGAATCAAGTTGCCCAGGCCAATCAACCTTTTCGTTTCTTTGATATTTTTCAATCAAAGGAGCAAGCTCACTTGCAAAATCACGCATACCTAAGGTATAAATCATAGTGTCATCGATAGTGCCATCCTCGCCCAAAACAAGTAAAAGTTCATATGGATTAGATGGTCAATGTCCAGCGACCAAACAATCATCATCCCTATAAATATCTTCAGAACTTGGAAGCGGGCCCATTGAAGACATTGAATTGTACATAGAATTGGCACTTGTCATTGCTTGCTTTTTGCTTGAACCGGTAGAACTTGTTTTTCCAGAAGATGTGCCAAGCGAGCCAAACATGGAATTCGCCGGAAAAACTTCTTCGGCACCATTTGATGTGAAAGAATAAATTACAGGAGATGTCCTAAAAGCATACTCAATGTCTATAATATAATCATTAAAATTTTCAGGATTTGTATCTAAGTATTTTTTTAAAGAATATAAATCGTTTACTGTCGAAGCTGAGTTAGCCGTTGTGCTCTCCCCACTTGTAGACATCATGGCTCCAATTGTGTTTTTTAAAAACACTCTATCGTTTGCCCTTGCCGCCTGGTAAGCCTTTTCTCTTTGCTCAGACTTTGTTTGATGATCAGATTCAGCTTTATTGGCTTTTTCAGTTTCGGCCTTAACATAAGAATCTACCTTTGTCATGTCTCTGCTTTGTGTAAAACTAATTGGATATTGAGCCAAAGTTGTATTTTCCATATCTTTAATATATGTATTAAGACCATTTGAAAAACTTAAGATTACCGAAACTACAATAACTCCCACAGCACCTGCAGCAAACATCAAAAAAGATTTAACTTTTCTATACATTAAGCTTCTTAAAGCAACATGAATTCCAGCAGATAATGGTAAGCGAGATTTCTTTGTTTTAATTTTATTATTTTCTAGGATAATTGTTGAATTTGTCTTCTTTTCTTCTGCAGGACTCGCAGTAATTTTTTTAGCTATACTGCCTTGGGCAACCTGCTTGCTTGCACCTGCCGTTAAAACACCATCTTCAAGATAAATAATTCTAGTAGAGTATTCTTTTGCAAGCTTTTCGTTATGCGAAGCAATTATCAACAACTTACCTTCGCATACCTTTTTAAGAACATCTAAAACCTGCTTGCTAGCTTTTGTGTCGAGTGAACCTGTAGGTTCATCAGCTAAAATAATATCAGGGTCCTTCACGATGGCTCGAGCAATTGCCACAAGTTGTTGCTGTCCACCAGAAAGTTCATTTGGAAATTTGTCTTCTAATCCTTCTAAACCAACCTTTTTTAAGGCTTCTTTTGCAAGCTTAACACGCATCTTCTTGCCCATGCCAGAAAAAGCGGTAGATGCGCAAACATTGTCAAGCGCAGTCAAATGCTCAACTAAACAATTGTCTTGAAAAATATATCCAACTTTATGGCTTCTGTAATTATCTCAATTGTTATCTATAAAATTTTTAGTAGAAATACCTTCTATAAAAATTTCTCCACCAGCATCTGCCTTATCAAAACCACTTAATAAATTGAGAAGTGTAGTTTTACCACTTCCACTTGGTCCCAAAATTGCTACAGTTTCCCCCCTTAAAAACTCAGCATTTGCGCTTTTTAGAGCATGCGTAGGTACCTTTTTTTTAGACATATAAGTCTTAGACAGATTGACAATTTTTAACATTGTTTCCTCCAGAAATCTATAGCACTTTTATTATACAGTAAAAAAATTTTACACTCTCCAAAAATACATTTTCAGATAAATTTTGTTCTTTTACTTTATAATTTTAGAAAACGGAAACAAAGGAAAATCATGGAAAATAAAGCAGACAGAATCTTTAAAAATGCCAAGGTATACTCTATAGCTTTGGACGATACAGAAACACGTGCCGAAGCTTTAGGCATTAAAGATGGAAAATTTGTGTTTATCGGGACTAACGAAGAGGCCGAAAATTGAATTGGCCCAGATACCCAAGTTACAGATTGCGAAGGCGGAAGCATTCTTCCAGGATTTGGAGATGCTCATATGCACTTTACCGTGTCTATTAGGCGCTTTGGTGTTGTAGATCTTAATGATCTGGTAACAGATACCAACAACCAAACACCAGATGACATTATCAAAATTATACAAGGCCGCGTAAAGGAATTTGCCGATAGCCACCCAAATGACAAGGTTATTCACGGCAGTGGCTGGGAAAGAGAATGGTTTGAAGGCAACTTAGGCGGAATTGTTAAAAAGCTTACACGCCACGACATAGATGCTGTTATTGCGGACAGACCTGTGGCTTTAGATAGTAGCTGTGGACATCGCTGCTTGCTAAACACCAAAGCTCTTGAACATGCAGGAATTACTAAAGATTACAAAGAACATGGAGATCTAATAGAGCGCGAAGAAGACGGCACCCCAAATGGCATGATTCAAGAAACCAGTGCTATTGTGGATGTTTGTAGTAAAATCCCTGACTTTAATCATTCTGACGAGCAAAATAGACAAGCTATGCTTAATGCACAAGATTATTTTGCTTCGCGAGGCTTCACTTACCTATCTGATTGCCTGCGCACCGAAGCCCCATATAAGGTACTTAAGAAAATGGCCCAAGACGGAGAATTTAAAGTTCGAATTGATGGCGTTTACAATTGTAAGGATGAAACAAGAGACGAAGATATTAAAAAGGCAATTGCAGAGCGAGGCGCCTTCGATGTTGACGACATCTTAAAAGTTGATACCGTTAAGTATTTTATGGACGAAGACGTTGCCATGATTGAGCCTTACACCGATGAATTTTGTGAGATGTCTGGAATGCCAAAGGGCTCAGGTTCGGCAGATGGCCTCCTGTGAGACATTGAGCACTATAAAAAGTCTATGGAAGACGTAAAAAAGGCCGGCTACAACATTCATGTTCATAGCTATGGTGACTTAGCTACTCGTGAAACAATCAATAGCATGCTTAACGCTCGCAAGTATGACGAAAGTGGAAAACTTCGAGACATTATTGCTCACATTTTCTTCATTAGTGATGAAGACACAGCACGTATGGCTGAAAATGGCATTATAGGAAGCATTCAACCTCAGTGAGAAGGTGCTAATGTTGAGGATTGCCCTACTTTTCAATCTATGGTTGGACCGGAGCGCTTTAAAGGAATTTATCCTAATGGGAGCCTTGCTCGTGCTGGAATTAGATGTGCATATGGCTCAGACTACCCCGTTACAATGAGCGATGCTTTAGAAGGCATAACCATAGCCATGACAAGAAAATATCCAAAGACAGATATGCATTATGAAACATATAAAGATGCTCCCGTAACAAACAAGGAAGAGGCAACTACACTTAAAGAGGCAATTAAGGGATGGACAATCAACGTTGCATATCAATTTTGCCGCGAAGATATTACAGGCTCTATTGAAGTTGGAAAATCTGCCGAGCTTGTATGTTTAGATAAAGATATCGAACAAGTTGCGCCGGAAGATATTTGTTTAATGAAGGTAAAAGAAACTTTATTTAAGGGCGAAACAAGCTATAAGGCATAAGTTTTCTTAATAATTTAAGAGAGGTTCATTTATGAATTCGACAAAAGTAATTTATGGAAATATTGTAACCATGGACAAAGACAAATCAAGAGCCGAAGCTATGATTATTAATGGTGAAAAAATCACATTTGTTGGCTCTAAGGACGATGCCCAAAATTTAATAGATTCAAACACCGAAGTTATAGACTTCAGCGGTAAAACAATTTACCCTGGTTTTATAGATGTCCATAGTCATATTGGTTTGCTCTCTACAATTATGGCGGGAGGCCCCAGCTTCGATTATGGAGATTCGTACGAAAAAAACATAGAAGAGCTTACAAAATATATTGAGGAAAATCCTGGCAAAGAAATTTATAAGGCTTATGGTTTTACTCCAGATTCAAATCGTGGCTTCCCCACACATGAAATGCTTGACAATATTGAAATTGACGGCAAAAAGTTTGATAAGCCAATTGTTGTTATGGATGTAAATGGTCATTTGAGCTGACTGAACAAGGCTGCTATGGATAAGTTTTCTGTTAATAAAGATTTAGTTAAAAAGTTTGGCGAAGACTTAGTTCTTTGCGATGATAACGGAGAGCCCATTGGGTGTTTAAAGGAATCGCCGCATTATGCTGTGGCTGGTTCAATTCCGGTTGATTTAGACGAAGCCAAAGCAATATTTACTGAAATCCAACAGGACCACATAAATCATGGTTATTCAATGGTTGGAGATTGCGGAATTGACGAAGGCGCAAACCCCATGGTAACTGCCATGGGACAGCTTGCGCAAGAAGGCAAGTTAAAAATTAAAGTTCGCGCTTACTACCAAATCTTCGAAACTTGTGAAGAGCCGCTAAAGGAAATTGACAAGGCAATTAAATACGCTAAAAAATACAATTGCGATGCATTTAAAATAATTGGTTTCAAAATTTTCTTAGATGGCGTTAATGGCGGAATGAGTTGTTGGACTTTGGAGCCTTACAAAAATTACAAATTTAAAGGCCAGCCTTATTCTGGATGCAAAAGATGAAACTATGACAGAATTGATGAGCTTGCGCAAATCATTCGTAAGGCAAATGAAAATGGGATGTCTGTGGAATTGCATGCTATAGGTTCTGGTGCTGCAAGATACGCTTTGGATGTTTTAGAAAAAGCTCAAGCAGGTTGCAAAAATCCTGATTTTAGAAACGCTGTATCTCACCTAAATTGCGTGCATCAAGATGATGTCCCACGCTTCGGAAAATTGAATGTAACACCTGTTACCGCACCACATTGATATACATTTGTTCCTGCCGAAATTGGAGCAGAGAAAACTATTTATGGCGACCCAGAGACCAACAAAGATCTTGACGGCAACGGATATGAAGACATAAGTTCATTACAATCTTATTTAGATACGGGCGCAACCATGGCATTTCATTCGGATGGGGACCCAGATGTTGAAATAAGCCGAATTTTATATGCAGCGGTAAACAAGGTGGACCTCTTCGAAGACCCTAACATGAGGCCTCGAAACATCAAAGAAAAAATGCAGCCTTACGATGCGCTTAAATGCCTGACCACTAATTCTGCCTATGTACTTAAGGAAGAAGATACGGTGGGAAGTTTAGAGGCTGGAAAGCAAGCAGATTTTATTGTTTATGACATAGATTTTACTAACGAAGAGGCAATGAAGGACGCAAAGACTTGCGGAATTGCTCCAAAGCATTTATATATAAATGGTCAAAAACAATTTTAGGAAGGATATAAATGAAAATTTTAATCAACGGAAAATTTTATACCGAAGACACTCGCAAACCATGAGCCGAAGCTGTTGCTATCGAAGGCAAAAACTTCGTTTGCGTGGGAACTAACGAGGAAGTTATTAAATATGCTAAATTCAACGCGAAGGATTATGAAACTGTTGACCTTAAAGAAAAAACTGTTCTTCCGGGACTTATAGATGGGCATAATCACCCTGTTCTTATTTCTAAATCTTCGTGAATAATTTATGGTCCAGATGAATACGACAAAGATAAACTTTTTGAAAATATCGCAAAGGCCGCAAAAGAGCACCCAAAAGAAGAAAAGCCTTACTTTGTATACAACTTGTATCACGCTGAAACATTCGGTGATAAGGGCCCCAGAAAAGAAGACCTGGACAAAGTAATATCGGATCGACCTGCGCGCGTTAATGACGATTCAGGCCACGGGTGCTTATATAACAGCATGGCGCTGGATATGCTAAAGGACGAAAATGGCGTCCCCCACTCTGTTTCGCCTATTTCCGGACAAGAATTTTTTAAGGATGAAAATGGCGAATACACAGGTGTGGCTTTTCAAACCTTTCAAAATGGCGATGAGGGAGTTTTTGAGGCTCTCGGGTGGCGTCCTGAACTTACCATGACAGAAAATAACTCCGCAGAAATTTTAAATATCATGCGACACCATGGCGATATTGGATGTATGGAAGCTGCGGTCAAGGACGATGCTGATGTTGAGTTCTTGTATAACTTCGACAAACAAGGAAAGTTATGCATGTATTTTGATGTTACCGTGTTGCTTGACAATTGTGGCGATATTGAGAACACTATCACTCAGGCTAGAAAATGGCAAAAAAATTATGAGTCCGATCACATCCGCATTCGTACTGTAAAGTTTTTTGGTGATGGTTCTAACGAAGCTGGAGATGTGCTTAGCTTGGTGCCATTTTCAAATGACCCCGAAGGTAAAAATTGCGGTAGCTGTAACTTCGAAGTTGACGAGATGCGCGATGTTCTTATTCGCCTAAATAAAGAGCGTCTTGATTTTCACGCTCATATTATTTGCGATGGAACTCTTCGTCGTATGTTGGATGCTATCGAAGCGGCTCAAAAAGCTTGCGGCGATGATTGATGCATCGAAGTTACTTTAGCGCACCTTGAAATTATGCACCCTGATGATGCCAAGCGCTTTAAAAAGCTTGGTGTGCGAGCCGATTTAACCGCTCATTGGTTTGGAGACATGCCCGAAGCCACGCTTTCCTTTATGGGCGAAGAACGTATGAAAACTTACTTTGACTTTTCTCAATTTAGAAAAGATGGCGTGAAGTATGGCTATTCTTCGGACAATACAACAAATCAAGAATTGTCACACGTGCCTTTGTTTATAGGGATGCAAATTGCAAAAACTGCAATCAACCCAGGATGCGGTGTGATTGCCGCAACGGACACTAAAAAATATCCAAACGGGCGATTGCCCGACAGCGCTAAATTTAGCGTTGAAGAAAGCATTCATGCTTGCACTTATACAAATGCAGAGCGCATGAGATGGCTGGATAAAATTGGCTCTATCGAAGTTGGCAAACGTGCTTGCCTTGTTGTGCTGGATAAAGATATTTTCTCAATTCCAGATAACGAAATTGGGTCTATTAATCCAGTATGCACATACTTTGATGGTCAAGAATGCCACTTCCCAGATCCACTTGCAAAGTAATAGGTTAATGTAAAATTTATGAGCAAAAATGACACAACATTAAATAAACATTGAACAAAATGGCAATTGTTAAAGTATGCATTTCCTTCAATTGTCATGATGCTTACAATATCTGTATATGTAATTGTTGATGGATTTTTCATTAGCAACTTTGTTGATTCTACAGCTTTTGCAGCTGTAAACCTAGTCTTTCCAGTATTGATGATATTTACTTCTTTTGGAATGATGCTTGCTACAGGTTCCAGCGCAATTATTGCAAAAAAATTAGGCGAAAAGGAACCAAATACAGCCAACAGATATTTCTCGATGTTTGTATACTTCATTATTATTGGCGGTGTTATTCTGTCAATTATTGGAATATTCATAATGAGACCAGTAGTAATTCTATTAGGAGCAGAAGACGAACTTTTTGAAATTGCTGTTTATTACGGATTGGTGTCTTTAATATCACTGCCAGCTTACATACTTCAAACAGCATTTACAACATTCTTTAATACTGCAGGCAAACCAAAGATGGGACTTATAACTGCGATTATATCTGGCCTTGCAATATTTGTATTGGATTTAGTTTTGGTGGCCATTTTAAAGTTAGGAATCAACGGAATTTTGATTGCAACTATCACTTCGGAATATATAAGCGCAATTATCCCTCTTGTATACTTTGCTCGTAAAAACAATAGCAGCCTGCTTCACTTAGTAGGTTTTAGAAAGTCCTTCGAGAACGAAAATCCAAGTTCTGTTGCCCTAATTATTAAATCATCACTGAATGGTTCTAGCGAAGCAGTTCAAGAAATCGCTGCCTCGTTAGTAATATTACTGTGCATGTTTCAAATAAATAGATTTATTGGCGAAGACGGCTTGGTAGCCTACGGCATTGCAGACTATGCTTGAGTTATTTTCAATTCATTTTATTTAGGCTTTTCAATAGCTAGCGCACCACTAATGAGCTATCAGTATGGAGCAAAAAACAAAACCGAAATGCGCAACTTACTGAAATGTTGTCTTACAATAATTATTGTTTCTTCTGTAATTTGCTTCGCATTATCCGAAGTGCTAGCTCCTGCATTTGCAGGTATTTTTGTTAGCTATGACGCTCAACTAGAGCAATATTCTGTGTATGCATTTAGAATTTATTCAATCTTATTCTTATTCGCAGGAATTTCAATTTACGGTTCTTCCCTATTTACGAGTTTAGGCGACGGCTTAACTTCGGCATTAATAGCATTCTTACGTACATTAGTTTTTGAAGCTGCTGCGTTATTAATCTTGCCAGAAATAATCGGTTCTGATGGTATCTGATATTCGGTCGGACTTGCAGAATTCCTCGCAGCAATACTCACAATTATTTTTATTTGCGCAAAGTACAAAAAATTCTTTCACTAATTAAATAAAATGTATTAGAATAGCGCTACCATGCAAGTTGCAAAAGTAATTTTAGACATACAAAGCAACCAATTCTCGAATCCACTTGAATTCGCTATTTTACCAGGCAAAAGTTCGCAAGTTGAATTTGAATCTAGTAAAAATTACGAAGCCGAAGTTGGCTGCGTTTGCGTTGTTCCCTTCGGTAAACAATTCAAGCTTGGATTTATAGTTGACATTGTCAGCGAAACAGAAATCTCCAGACCGACAAATTCACTAAAGAGCATTGCATGTGTTGTAAGTGAATCGTTTTTTGATAAAGACTCTTACGAATTTGCAAAATTTATCGCAAATAAATATTTATGTGCAATGGCCACGGCGCTTCGTCTATTTGTACCATCAGGCAGCATGCCTAGGCTAAAACATGTTGGCAATAAATGAATTGCAACATCCCACAAATTTAGAATTACAGATAAAAACTATACCGAAAAATATATTTCAAAAAATTTTGCTGAAAAAGATTGAGAAAAATTTCAACTCACAAAGGGTCAGCAAGTCTCGCTAGACGCTATAGCATCTTCAATAGATTCAAACTTAAATAATGCTTTTGTTCTGGATGGCGTAACAGGAAGCGGTAAAACTGAAGTTTATCTTAGAGCTATAGCAAAAGTTTTAGATATTGACAAAACTGCAATAGTTTTAGTTCCGGAAATTTCATTAACACCTCAAATTGTATCGCGCTTTAGCGCTCGCTTCGGTAGCAAGATTGCTGTTCTTCATTCAAAAATGACGCCTGCAGAGCGCTTCAATCAATTTCATCGGATTAAAAATGGAGAAATAAAACTTGTGATTGGGGCCAGGAGTGCCTTATTTTGCCCTCTTAAAAATATTGGTCTAATTGTAATTGACGAAGAACACGAAAACTCTTACAAGCAAGATAACAATCCGCGCTATCATACACGAACTTGCGCTGAGTGGCTTTCAACCACAAATAACGCCCTGCTCATTCTTGGTTCGGCAACCCCTTCAATGGAGTCATTATATAAATGCGAGACTGAAAAAAATTGACGTCTACTTGAACTTCCTGAAAGAACAAATGGCAAGCCACTTCCCCAAATTGAAGTTGTTGATATGGGAATGGAATTTAAATCAGGCAGTAAAAATCTATTTTCGTATCACCTTAGAAAAAACATCCTAAAAGAATTGTCTGAAGGCAATAAAGTTCTTCTTTTCCATAATCGACGAGGATTTTCAAATTATATGTTTTGCCGTAATTGTGGATACACACCAACTTGTTCAAACTGTTCGACCACCATGACATATCATAGAAGCCACTCTGGCGCCTCAACTTCGCAAGAATTAAAATGCCACCATTGCGGCCTTAAAGAACAAGTACCTGTTAAGTGTCCGGAATGCGGAAGCCCTTATATTGCAAGATATGGTGCAGGTACTCAAAATGTCGAAGACTCACTTAAGGCTTTGCTTTTTGAAAACGATCTTAAACAAGTATCAGTAATTCGTATGGATGCAGACACAACAAAAAATGTTGGCGGGCATCAAAAATGCTTAGACGAATTTTCGAAATCTGGGCCAGCAGTGCTTCTTGGAACTCAGATGATAGCAAAGGGTCTGGACTTCGATGAGGTAACACTAGTAGGAATTGTGCTTGTAGATACAAATTTGAGTTTGCCAGATTTTAGGTCTTCAGAGAGAACCTTTAATATGATTTTGCAAGTAGCAGGACGTGCTGGCCGAGGTGAAAAACCTGGTAAAGTGATTGTTCAAACTTATACTCCTGATAGCGAAGCAGTTGAGCTTGCAACAATATACGACAAGAAGACCTTCCTTTCTATTGAATCTCAAAAACGAGGGCTTCTACATTTTCCTCCGTATTATCAATTAGCCAACATTATCTCCTCTTCGCCTGACGAAGACGCCGCAATGCAATATAGCAATGAGATACAACAACTTCTAGAAAATAATATTAACGAAAGAATAAATATAATGCCGTCAACAAGTTGCGTGATTGAAAAACTTCGTAATCAATATCGCTACCATATTGTACTTAAGGCTCCATTAAATTTTAATCTATCAAAATTTATAGAAGAATCCTTAAAGCCTCTAAAGAAAACCACAAAAGTAAAAGTAACAATCGATATAGATCCGATTAATTTATTGTAGTTATTTATTGAAATGTTTTCAAACAAAGTAAGCAACAATACCAAGGATAATTATTCCAACATTAAATAAGATTTGAAATGAAGAAGCAGTAATTATTGCAAAAACGAATAAGATTCCAGTAGCAACTGTTGAAATAATTGGCATAAGTCAATTACCAGGAGACCTGTAAGTTGGATTGTAGTTTTCTTTTCTTCGGAGTATAAAAATTGTTGCAAATGTGAGTGTGTTTTTAAGAAGAATAATAATGGTTAATGCACCAAGAAGATTGCTCAAATCACCAAAGAACACGAGAAAAATTGCGTAAGCGCAAAAGATTGTGATGGCTCTGTGTGGAGTTTTAAACTTCCTGTGAACCTTTGCAAAAATTGGGAAAAAGAGCCCATCACGAGCCATTGCAAACTCAAAGCGAGGCATATATAGCATGCAACTTGAAATTGTTCCCATAATAACAATAATAGCTACAACAGCAATTATAGGTCCCGCATACATTCCTATTACTGGAAGTTTTCCAGCCATATCTGCAATTGGAGCCGTACTCGAAGCAATTTCATCGACCGGCATAAGTCCAGTAGCAGTGGTTGTTAAACCAACGTACAAAAGCATGATAATTAAAACTGATAAAACAAGTCCGAGGGGCAAAGTTTTCTTCGGGTTTTTTACCTCGCCTGAAACATAACACCCTGCAAAAACTCCATCGCACGAGAAAAAGCTTAAAGCAATAGCGCTAAATAACGGCATTATTGCTATTCCTGAATTAGGTAAATTATTAGCGCCAGAAATTGTCTCAGGAGACAAAAGCAAATCTGGATTTATAAAAAAAGCACCTACCCCAATTATCAATACAAAAGGTACAATCTTAATAAAGGTAATTGCAGCCTGCACAGTACTTCCAACCTTTACTGAACGTATATGCATACAAGCAAATCCAAAGATAATTGCAATAGCAATAAGTCTTAAAAATATCACGTCAACATGGAAAAAGTAATGTAAGTAATTTACGATCGCCAAAGACATAACAGACAATGCAGGAGCGTCGAGAGCAAGAAATGTAATTCAGCCAATGATAAAAGTAACCATCTTAAAACCAGCTTCACGGAAATAAACATAATGGCCACCGTCTTCGGGATAAGCACTAGCAAGTTCAGCATAACAAAAACTTCCAGGAATCTGAAGCAACGTTGCAACAGCAAATGCCAAAACTAAAAACAAACTTGACTCAGCTGTGTTAGCAACACTTGAAATGGTAGAAAAAATTCCAGAACCAACAGTAGCACCAACACCTAAACCAATGAGCGCCCCAAGCCCCATCTTTCTTTCAAGCCTTGAATTTGTATACTTATTTTCTTTTTTCGCGCTAATATTAATCCAAACTACTATAACTCATTTTTTTAAATATATAATAAGCAATGACTCCAGTAATTGCCAGAGCAATCATAGCAATTAAACTCGGAATTGCATTATTTATAAAAACACCAATAAATAGCAAAGAAGTAACTAGACAAGAAACTATTGGACAAGTTAATCCACCAGGTGCTTTATATGAAGGCTTGTATGAATCCTTTTTTCTCAAGAAAAATATAGTTCCAAAAGTCATAAAATTTCTCAATAAAGTAATTAACGTAAAATAGCCTAATAAATCGCTTAAATTACCAACAAAAGTCAATATTATTGAATACGAACAATAAATAATGATAGCAGCATAAGGAGATTTATACTTCGAGTGAACCTTAGCAAAAACTTTAAAGAAAAGACCATCCTTTGCCATAGAATAACCAAGTCTAGGCTGATACATCGTAACGCTTGCCAATGAACCTATAATAACAATGACAGCCATAACAGCAACAATAGTTTCAGCAAAGTTCCCTATTAAAGGAATTCGAGAAGCAACTTGAGCAATTGGCGCTGAACTTTGAGCAATTTCTTGTGTAGTTAAAAGACCAACAGAAACCAACGAAAGCGCAAAATACAATAGAACTACAACAAGAGCAATAATTATAAAGGCAATAGGCATGACTTTTTTTGGATTCTTAACTTCGCCAGCCATATATGTAGGAGCATACATTCCGTCATAAGAAAATGTAGTTGCAGCAATAGCTGTAAATATAGTCAAAATTCATGGTTCCGAGGAATTGGTAATATTGCTAAAATCCTGAATTTCGCTAGCAATAAAATTTTCTTTCAAAAAGAATAAACCTAAACCTATTACTATTACAAAAGGAAGAATTTTTAATACTGTTAAAATAATCTGAACAATACTTCCGCCGCCAACAGATCTAATATTTAAAATCATAAATAATAAAATTATGCAAACCGCAATAGCCCTTAGAACAATCGTGTCAAAATTAGTTAAAAAAGATAAATAGCTTACTAAACCAAGAGCAATAATAGACAAAGATGGAGGATCAAGAGCCCAAAAACTAGATCAACCACAAAAGAAACCTAAGTTCGGACTTCCGGCTTCTTTGATGTAAATGTAATATCCCCCGTCTTGAGGGTAAGCACTGGACAACTCGGCATAACAAAAGTTTGCAGGTATCTGCAGCAATCCTCCAACAACATATGCAAGCACTAATATAATTCCACATCCAGAAATAGCAGCAACTTCGGACATGGTAGTAAATATACCTGTACCGATTGTCGCTCCGATACCTAAGGAAACAATAGCTCATAAACCTATTTTACGTTCTAAATTTGCACTCAAAATTACTCTTTAACGTCTGTTATATAGATGTAAGAGCCTAAAAATGCCATAAACAGGGCAATAGAATATGAAGCAAATCGAGCATTAAGACCCATTATGCTTGTGTCCATAACTATAAATGCTATATTTGAATATAAAACAAGTACAAGACAGAATATTGAAGCGGCAGCGAAGAAGAGTTTTCCCTTCTTTTTAAATCCACCAATAATCATAAAAATAAATGCAATTACAGCTAAAATTCCCGAAACAAAACCAAGTGCAAGATTACAAATTGTTAATGGATGAGAAATCATTTCCCCTACTGTAGCCAGGTTTTCCATAGTGGCATCCGCATCGAAGACTTCTTGGGTTTCTTGCGTTTCAGATTCGGAATCTACAACTTCGGTGGTTGTAGCAATAACACCTTGATCCTTAACTTTTGCAAGAATTCCGCTTTCTGGCATATAAAAAACTGCAAGTGAAATCGCAGCAACAATTGCGGCAATTAAAAATAATTTAACTCCACGAGAAATTTGCTTATTAAGTTTATTAGTTTTAAAGAACTTGTAAATACAATAAGCTGCAAAAACAGTCAACAACAAATAAATAATACAAAATACAAGAGCGAATGGAAAAGAATGTGCATTAAGAGCAAGTAAATCTTGAATAACCTGGCCAGACCAATCATATCCTGGATAATTAAAACCGCCAATAACATCCATTAATAAAAAAGCGACCAACGATAAAGGTCCTGCCAAATAATACCAATCCTTAATTATAAATTTAGTTTTCTTTTTCGCCATTATAAACTCCTGTCGATATCGAAATTGAATTATAGCAAAGTAGGTGGAATTTCGTGCATAAAAAAACAGCCCGGACGAATCCAGGCTGCTTTAATTTTTTAGTTCAACTATTAGTTAAGAACTTCTTCGACTGGAGTGTACTTAATGCGGAAAGCATCAGCAACACCCTTGAAAACGCACTTGCCATCATATGTGTTGATGCCAGGAACAAGACCAGGGTTAATTTTGCATGCACCTTCAAGACCCTTATCAGCAATAAGAAGGCCGTTGCGAATAGTGGCATTAGTAAGAGCCATTGTTGAAGTATAAGGTACAGCACCAGGCATGTTACCAACACAATAATGAACAATACCATCTTTAATAAAAATAGGATCTTGATGTGTTGTAACATGAGATGTTTCAATTGCACCACCTTGATCGATAGCAATATCAACAATAACACTACCCTTTTTCATGAGCTTAAGATGCTTTTTGCGGATAAGTTGTGGTGTCTTCGCACCAGGAATCAAAACTGATCCGACAACAATGTCAGCATCTTTGATAGCATTTTCAATATTTCCTGGAGAAGAATATAGAGTAGTTACACGATCGCCGAAGATATCTTCGAGATAAGCCAATCTGTTAAGATCAACGTCCATAATTGTAACATTTGCACCAATACCAACAGCAGCTTTAGCAGCATAAGTACCTGCCATACCACCACCAATGATAACAACATTACCTTTTTTAACACCTGGAACGCCATGAAGAAGTAAGCCTTCGCCTCCATAAGTGCGCTCTAAATATTTTGCGCCTTCCTGGATTGAAAGAAGACCAGCAACTTGAGACATTGGCCACAAGCATGGACGGCCAGTTCCGTCAGGGTTAGTAATTGTCTCAAATGCTACACCCTTAACTTTTTTCTTAAGCATTGCTTCTGTCAAACCCTTGTGGTTTGCAAGATGCAAATAAGTGTAAACAATCGATTCCTTCTTGAGTAACTTGTACTCAGATTCGATAGGCTCCTTAACCTTTTGAATCATTTCAGCCTTAGACCAAACCTCGCGAGCAGTCTTAACAATCTTAGCACCAGCTTTTCTGTACTCAGCATCGCTGAAGCCCGAAGCCTCACCAGCCTTTGTTTGAACTAAAACCTTATGGCCATGAGCAACATACTGAGCAACATTGTCAGGTGTTAAGCCAACACGGTTTTCACTGTTCATAATTTCTTTAGGACAACCTACAATCATTTTCTTCCTCCTTTTGTAGATAGAATTTTTTGATGAAATAATTCTAACACTCGCCCCACTTTTCCGCAAGAACTATTTATTCGTTATTTTGCAATCGTAGTCGCCGTTTTTGTTGATGAAAACTTTGACTTTGCACTTATCAACAAGCTTGCCGGAAACAACTTCGTTAGCAATTTTATCTACAATCTCACGCTGAACAAGTCTCTTGAGAGGACGTGCACCATAAACTGGATCGTAACCGTCAATAGCGAGGTGCTCTAAAGCTTCGCCGTCAACTTCGAGAGTAATGTCTCTGTCAGCCAAGCGCTTGCGAACATCGTTGAGCTGAAGGTCAACAATTGGTTCGATGTCTGTTAGCGTTAGTTCATCGAAAGTAATAATCTCATCGATGCGGTTTAAAAACTCTGGCTTAAAGGTTGACTTCAATGCATCTTGCATCTTGTTGGCAATGTCAGCCAAGTTCTTTGTTGTCATCTCTTCAGGATTGTTCATTAAATCGGCAAGCGACTTGTCTTCACTTTTACCTTTATTTAAATCTTTTGGCTTACCTTTACTATCAAGGGCCGCATCCTTACGCTTCTCACTAATCTCGCGAATCTGGTCGCTTCCAATGTTAGACGTCATAATAATAATTGTGTTCTTAAAAGACACAACGCGACCTTGACCATCGGTAAGGCGTCCATCATCTAACACTTGAAGTAAGACATTGAAGACATCTGGATGTGCCTTCTCAATTTCGTCAAGCAAGATAACGCTATAAGGCTTGCGACGAACAGCTTCAGTGAGCTGTCCACCTTCGTCATAACCAACATATCCTGGAGGAGCACCAATCAGGCGTTGAACGCTAAATTTCTCCATGTATTCACTCATATCGATGCGAACCATTGCCTTTTCGCTATCAAATAAATTCTCAGCCAAAGCCTTTGCAAGCTCGGTCTTACCAACACCAGTAGGCCCAAGGAATAAGAAACTTCCAATTGGTCGCTCTGGGTCCGAAAGCCCCGAACGCGAACGCCGAATCGCACTTGCAACACTGCTAACCGCACGGTCCTGACCAATAACACGCTCGTGCAAACGCTCTTCTAAATTAGCAAGCTTCTCTAAATCACCTTGCATCATTTTTGTTACAGGAATGCCCGTTCAAATTGAAACAACTTCAGCAACTTCTTCGGAGGTTACTTCCTCTTTTAAAATCGCGCCTTCCTTTTGCTTTTTCTCGAGAAGCTTTTCGGCATCTTTTAAATCTTTCTCAAGCTTTGGAATTAGTGAAAAACGAATCTCGGATGCTTCAGACAAATTGCCTTCGCGAGTTGCACGTTCTTCGTCAGCACGCGCCTTGTCAAGTTCGCTCTTGATATTTTGAACATTAACGATAACATCCTTTTCGTTTTGCCATTCAGCCTTCTTGCTATTAAGCGCATCTTGAGCCGAAGCAATTTCCTTTTGCAACTTCTTCAAACGCTCTTTGGATGCATCGTCCTTTTCCTTCATAAGGGCCTGCTCTTCAATTTGCATTTGAGTCAACTTGCGTTCAGCAGCATCGACCTCTTCAGGCATGCTATCAATTTCAATGCGAAGACGCGAAGCCGCTTCGTCCATCAAATCAATAGCCTTATCAGGTAAAAAGCGGTCTGTAATATAGCGGTTCGAAAGCTCAGCCGCACTTACAATTGCGCCATCCTGGATTCGAACTCCATGATGGATTTCATATTTTTCCTTGAGGCCACGCAAAATTGCGATGGTGTCTTCGACGCTCGGCTCACCAATTGTAACAGGCTGAAAACGACGCTCAAGCGCAGCATCTTTTTCAACATACTTTCTATATTCATCCAAAGTTGTGGCGCCAATTGCGTGAAGTTCACCACGAGCAAGAGCTGGCTTTAACATATTTCCAGCATCAAGCGAAGAGTCTCCTGTGCTTCCAGCGCCTACAATTGTGTGAAGCTCATCGATGAACAAAATAATTTGCCCAGCGCTATCTTTAACTTCACGAAGAACGGCTTTAAGTCTGTCCTCAAATTCACCTCGGTACTTCGCACCTGCCATCATAGCACCCAAGTCCAAACTAATAATGTCCTTGTTTTGAATTGACGAAGGCACATCCCCCGCAACAATACGTTGAGCCAACCCTTCTACAATCGCAGTTTTACCAGTGCCA
Organism: Coriobacteriia bacterium; assembly: GCA_030536315.1. Lineage (GTDB taxonomy): Bacteria > Actinomycetota > Coriobacteriia > Coriobacteriales > Eggerthellaceae > Equivita. The sequence continues at coordinate 2,073 of JAUNQF010000003.1, read as the reverse complement.
GGCTCACCAATCAACACAGGGTTGTTTTTAGTCCTGCGCGAAAGAACCTGAATTGTGCGACGAATTTCATCGGCCCTGCCAATAACAGGATCCAACTTACCTTCGCGAGCAAGCTGAGTCAAGTTCTGACCATAAAGTTCCAAAGACTCAAATTGAGCTTTTTCGGTTTGGTCAGTTACGCGAGTGTCCCCGCGAAGCTTGTCATAGGCCTCCTCAATATTTTTATGCGTGACGCCAGCAGCATTCAAGATTTTGCCTGCCGCTCCTTTATCTTTTGAAAGTGCGATCAGCAAATGTTCACTTGTTGCGTATTGGTCGCCAAGCTTTTCTGCAATTTTAACTGCCTCATCCAGCAAATTCATAAGCTCAGGGCCAGGCGCACCCGTAGGAATCATGCCGCCACTGCTTTCAGTTTTTGGCATGCTCTCAATTTCTGCCTCGACGTTTTGAAGCAGCGTATCTGGGTCTGCACCAATCCTCTTAATAATTGCTGCGAGGTTATTCTCGTTTGCGTCCAGCAAAGCCTTTAGCATATGCACTGGTTGAGCCATAGCACTTTTAGCTTCGCCGGCAATGTTCATTGTATTTTGAAGCGCTTCCTGCGCGGTAAGCGCTAATTTTCCTAAGTTTCCCATATTCATTTAAACCACTAATCCTTTCTTTTTACTCTATCTGCCGGCCTGCCGAGTCGGTGCGCACTCTGTCTGCACATCGCTTCGCTCAAAGTGCAGCCAGAGCACACACCTTGCGCGGCCGGCCTTACGTCTAAAACTTATCTAACTCCTCTATAATCTCTTCCAATAATCCGCCGTGCTTCCTTATTGCAAGCGAATTCTCATTATCGTTTACCAACTCTTTAACATTCTCTCTTGTTTCCAGCTCATGGACTCTATCCTTCAATCTTCGAACTCTACTATGAAGATCGTCTACTTCTTTATTCCTCTCTTCCAATCTTCCCTGAAGGTCTAAAATTCGAATAACCCCGGCTAAATTAATGCCCTCTTCGGTCAACTCGCTTATCAGCGAGAGGCGCTCTATATCCGCCTGCGAATACCTGCGCGTGTTTCCTTCTGTGCGCTTTGGCACAACCAATCCCTTTTGCTCATAACCTCGCAAAGTTTGCGGATGCACGCCCGCAAGTTCCGCCGCTACACTAATCATATATACCGGTCTGTCTCGATCATCCATTACCATGGTCTGACCCCCTTGTCCTCGACTTCGCTATAAGCCTTCAACTTCTTCTCTTGTTCTTTTGTAAGATTCTTCGGAACAACAACTTCAATCTTTACAATCAAATCTCCGAAGCTTCCATTGCGCTTACGTGCGCCTTTGCCTTTAACTGTAAGCTTGGTGCCACTTTGCGTGCCCTTCGGCACACGAATACGAAGCTTCTTCCCATCTGGAGTTGGGACTTCTACTTTGTCCCCTAAAGCTGCTTCGCAGCTAGTAACCGGAACATTTACAATTACGTTTTTGCCATCTAGCTCGAAATACTTGTGTGGCGAAATATGAATTTCGCAAATCAAATCGCCATTGCCGCCTGAAGGCGAAGGTTTTCCTTGACCTTTAAGACGAAGCTTCGTGCCTTCTGGGCAGCCCTCAGGAATCTTAAGAGATATTGAATCAGCCTTTGACTTGCCTGGTATCCTTACACTAAAATTTTTTTTCGCTCCACGAAATGCCTCATCGAAGCTAATATTTAAATCAGCCTTAATGTCAAAACTTTCTTTTGGAACAGCTTGTTCATAGCCCATACCTGACCCTCCAAATGGATCAAATGGACTTGCACCTGCGGTGCTTCGTCCAAAGCCCTGGCCACCATTGCTTTTAAAATCCCAATCAGTGCCGAAGATACCTTCGCCACTTCGCATTCTGTCTAAAATGTCGCTTCAGCCCTTAGCTCCCTTAAATATATCTCCAATGTCGAAAGGCATGCCGTTAACATTTACATAAGTGGCACCGCCTCCAAATGGACCTCCGGCTCCGCCGGCAAACGGATTACCACCTTGAAAACCTGCGGCACCTGCGGTGCCGAACTGATCATAAACCTGCCTTTTCTTCGGGTCGCTTAAA
>JAUNQF010000025.1 GCA_030536315.1 Coriobacteriia bacterium | reverse complement strand
TCTCTTTTCCACCAAAAGATGTCGCATCCAAATATATGTCATTTATCTTAACGCGCTTCATTTATCCTAGAGACGTAACAGTCCAAGTCTCTCCACTTTCACTTGCATAAAACGAAATAGCGTCGCCCACTTTAAATTTTACAATTTGCATCATACCTGGAAGTGCAGCATCAAAAATACGAGGATCACCCGCAATTGTAAAGTAAACATGAGTATTACTATCAATTACAGCAGTCATATAATTTGCGATAGTTCCGGTGATTTGATTACCAGAAAGTCCACCGCCGGTCATATCAATTCCTTCGCGAGTAAGCAAGGCTTGATAATTCTTTTGACATTCAGCAACACTATCGCCAGTCGCAACATTTTGGTATCGCTGAATATCAATCATGGCGAATTTCTTAACCAATCCGGCCGCATCTTTAAGCGCTATAAAATATGTTGGAACATTCGACACATTTATAAGTATCGGGAATGCTGCCGTATAACGAAGGTGCTGTACCTGACCTTCGGCAGATTCCATGGCTGAAACTTCAGTCGCTCCAGCAATTGAATAGAAATGGCTTTCAGCCGTGCGAGTGTTGATTAAAATAAATCCAACAATAGAAGAGTCAGATGTGGCAGAAGTTACACCAGTGTAAACCCAAACATCATCGTCTTTTGCAATGTAGTTATAACCTAAAGCACGTTCTTTGTTTGTAGTAGTAGAAGATGAAGAGCTCGAAATGGTTCCTGGAGTTGTCTTTACAACACCACTTTGACCAAGCCAAGAATTTAACCAACCACTCTTATATTTACCACTCCAGTTATATTGTTCAAGCAATAAGTCAGAAGGATAAACACGGTCAGTCCACTCTGGACATTCATTTACATCCATGCGAGTGCATTCACCAGTGACAGCATCGCACATTACAACGCCAGCAATTGTCTTTCCTCCGAAAAGTCCAATTGTCTTAACCTTAATTGGGCAAATCCACCAAGGGTGTCCATCTTCGTCAATTTGAAAACTAAATTCATCAAACATTTCAAAAGGGTATTTAAGCTGAATGTAACGCTCAATATTTCTTGCCAAAGGTTCGCTTTCAGAATACTTAATACCCTGACCTTCAGTTCCGTCAACATCAGAAACACGTTTGATTTCAGCATCCTGAGTTGCCATATCAATCAAACAATAAGCAGGAATTCCAGCCTCGCGATTAGTAAGCCACTTGAAAAGATCAGCATACATCAAACAACTTACACGAACAGGCTTGCCTTGATAGTTAATTTGACTATAAAGATTCGAAATTTCAAACTGAGAAACATAATCAGGAATAGTACCCATTTCTTTAGTTCCCAAAACTCGAGCAGTGTCTCTGTCAATAACAGGAATTTGAGAATAATTAACTTCTTGAATATCAGTTTCGAAGTCAAGGTTATCCGTCTTTAAGATATCTGCATATTTATAAGCATTACCTGGGAAAAAGCTTGCACTAAGAAGCATTCCAAGAAGACCTAACCCCGCAACTCCAAGAGGAATCCAGCAAAGGCGTTTATAAAAAATTCCTTTCCTTTCATTTTCGTCAGTTAAAATTTCTTTAGAAAGTTTTTCGTCTTCCTTCTTTGCAGAACTTGCAGCCTTAGCCTTAGAAGTTTTTTTCTTGTCGCGCTTTTCCTTCTCGACATCTGCAGGCATATATTTAAATCTGCGTGAACGCCAGAACAAAAATAGCGGAAGCATAAACAAAATTAAGAAGATCAACCAAGTCTCTTCGCTTTGAATATTAATTGGTGGATGAAACCATCAATAAGCAATTCCTAAAATTACAAGAACAACAATTGCGGTTATAATTTTGCCTTTCTTGTTCATGTTTTTAAAGCGATCCATGAAAGGCATATCTAAAATTGCCTTAGGAATGTCTCCCAAACCACCTACTTGAGGTTGCTCTTCTTGAGCTTGCTTTGAACTTCCTTTTGCTTCACTAGCTTTTGTATCAGATTTTGCCGATGAGCTTGCTTGACCTTTGTCATCAACAGGAGCCCCCGATGCCTTTAGAGCATCAATAAGTGAATCAACACCAGATTTTTTCTCAGCCATAATCTACCTTTCTATTTTTTCTTAGCACTCTTTTTTGGAGCAGCTTTTTTAACCGGTTTTTTCGCAGATTTCTTAACAGCTTTTTTAACTGTCTTTTTAACAGTTTTCTTAACTTCTTTTTTTACTGCTTTTTTAACAACTTTCTTTGCAACTTTTTTCTTTTTCTTTTCAACTTTTTTTCCAACTTTTGTTTTGGCTTTTGGCTTTGCTACAGCAGTCTTAACAGCCTTCTTAACTGCCTTTTTCTTAACGTCCTTCTTCTTTGCCTCGACCTTTTTCTTAACGTCTTTTTTCTTAGTTGTAGCTTTCTTAGTTGACGAAGTTTTAGCCGCAGGCTTTTTTACAACAGCCTTTTTCGCAGGCGCCTTCTTTGTTGGAACTTTCAAAGTCTTACCTTGAGTAGAAAGTAAGATTCGCTCAAGCCTTGACTTCGTAGGACCACCAACACTTTTTTGAATATCTTTAGCAGTAGCACGAAGATCTTTCTTAACACCTGCATCAAGTTTTCCAGCAGCGAAGAAATTAATCCGATTTAAAATTTTATCGTATTCAATCTCACCATGAAATTGTTGAAGCGCCTCTTTGATCAATGGCCATACTTCTTTAGAACGCTGCATTGAACTTGCACCATAACGGCTCAAAAATCTAACAGCGCTCTCTCGAATAAGCGAAGTTTTATCATCAAACAAAGCCTCTTCAGCTCCTTCGATAGCATCTTTGCAAGCCTTAGCATCAACAGGAACCAAATGAGTTAAACAATCAAGCGCAAGCCAACGAGTTTGAGCCTCTGGCCTGGACAAAGCATCAATAAAATCAGGAATGTTCTTCTTATATTCTTCTGGATTTTCTTTAACACGATCAGTTAAAACCTTTGCAGCATTTTTACGTTTTAGCTGCGAAGGTCCAGACATAAGCTTGAACAATTCCTTATTTGTCATATCTACAATTTCTTTTTGTTTTTTCTCTGCCATAAAACTCTTTTCTACGTCCTAATTCTATAAATACGCGGACCGCATATTATACCAAAATAATGCTCTACCACCAAAATTGATATTAGTTTTTGTTGTCTTTTTGAGCTTCAAAGACTTCGATTAAATGCTCAACTAATTCTCGTGCAAGTTGTGTTGTCATAAAATGATCTTGCGCATGAGCCATCAATAGTGACATTGGAACGCTTTCTTGTTCAGGATCCATTTCAGCCGAAATTAATTTTGTCTGAACATTGTGCGCAGCAACATCAGACTCATGAGATTTTGCAATTAATTCTTTAGCAGATTCAAAATCATTCTTCTTAAGCGCATCGAGTGCTTGAAAGCAATAATCTTTACTCTCACCTGCTGCACCAATTAAACCCATTACTTCTTCTTCGTAATTCATAACGACTCCTAAACATAAAACAACATACTATTATACGAAGGTACCGGCCACCAATCACGAGGCACAATATGTTCCATAGCATCAACACAATGACGAAGTTCCTTCATTGCCGGTACTAATTTTTTCGCGTTATGATTAGCCTTCCTTTGTTCATCCTTAATTGATTTCGCGCTCTCTCGCAAATCATCAAGCTTCTCTAGACTTTCATAAATATCTTCAAGTCCAGAAAGCAATTTTTTCAAGCTTGCCCTTTGATTTTGAAGTTTATAAGTTTTTTGAGCATTTGAAATTTCATTAATTTGTGACGAAAGATCCGATGCATATTCGTTAATGGCAGGCAAAAATGTTCGTTTTACCATTCTATGCATCAATCTACTCTCAATATTAATCAGCTTATTGTATTTTTCAAGCGAAATAACATAACGACTTTTCAACTCTTCCTTTGTCAAAACACCGAAGGCTTCGAAAAGCTCAACACTGTTTTTACTTATCATGCAAGGTAGAGCATCAGCAGTTGTTACATTATTCGAAAGCCCACGCTTCTTCGCTTCTTTTTGCCATGCAGAAGAATATCCATCGCCATTAAAAATAATTCTTTTATGATCTTTCAAAGTTTTTGCACAACATGACAAAACAAAATTTTGAAACTTCTTAGTGTTGCCAATCTTATTTTTGCCTTTTTCTAAAAGCTTATTAAAATCATAAATTGATTTTGCAATCGCGGTGTTTAGAACCATAACGCAATCAGACAAATTCATTTGTGAGCCAGGCATTCTAAACTCAAATTTATTCGCCGTAAATGCAAACGGACTTGTTCTATTTCTGTCAGAAGAATCACGCATAATTTGAGGAAGAACAGAAACTCCCAAATCCATTTTTGAATCTGTCATTGCTTCGTAAGAGTGGCCACTCATAACTGCGTTAATAATGTTAGATAAAGCATCTCCCAAATATATAGAAATAATGGCAGGTGGAGCTTCGTTTCCTCCTAACCTGCAATCATTGCCGGCGCTTGCAACACTTGCACGAATTAATTCTTGATATTCATCAACGCCTGCAATAACACAAGACAAAAATGCAATGAATCGAATAATTTCACTATCAGTTTTTCCGGGATCAAGCAAATTAGATCCGCCCGCACAAACAGACCAATTGCAATGCTTACCGGAACCATTAATTCCTTCAAAAGGTCGCTCATGCAAAAGACAAGCCAAATCATATTTCGAAGCAAGCAATTGCATCTTTTCCATCGTGATTAAATTTTCATCAATCGCACGGTTTGCATTTGTATAAATTGGAGCAAGTTCATGTTGCGAAGGCGCGGCTTCGTTGTGCTTTGTGTGCGCCGCAATTCCAAGTGCCCACAATTCATCATCAAGCTCTTTATAATAATTGCTTACAGTAGGTCGCAAGCAACCATAGTAGTGCTCTTCAAGTTCTTGTCCCTTAACAGGTTTATTCCCAAACAAAGTCCTGCCACACATAATTAAATCTTCACGGGCTTCATAATCTTTTTTTGGAATTAAAAACAATTCTTGTTCGGCTCCAACATTGACAACAATGTCTTTTGTCTTCACGCCAAAATAATTCATAAACACTGTCAGCTGAGCTTTAATTGCATCCATAGAACGAAGAAGCGGAGTCTTCTTGTCAAGCGCCTGCCCGTTGTAACTACAAAATGCAGTTGGGATACACAAAACTTCGTCTTTAATAAAAGCATTAGAGCTTGGGTCTCAAGCGGTGTAACCTCGCGCTTCAAAAGTTGCGCGAAGTCCACCCGATGGAAATGACGAAGCATCACCTTCGCCACTAATTAAAGCCTTCCCTGAAAAGCTAAATATTGCCTTACCACTATCGCCTTCAGGAACTAAAAAACTATCATGCTTTTCAGAAGTTGTTCCATTAAGAGGTTGAAATCAGTGAGTAAAATGAGTGGCCCCCATGCTAACAGCTCAATCTTTCATAGCCGCCGCAATTTTGTCAGCCAAATTAATACTTAGAGGCTTTCCGTTTTCAACAATGTCACGAAAATCTTTATAAGACTTCGCATCCAAATATTTTTGCATAGTGCTATCGTCGAAAACAAGCGTGGAATAAAATTTTGTGTTTTTACTATTTGTCATTTTGCCCCTAAACGTTAAATTTAAAATGCATTACATCGCCATCTTGAACAACATAATCCTTGCCTTCTTGACGAAGTTTTCCAGCATTCCTACATCCTGCTTCGCCACCACATTCAATATAGTCAGCGTAGCTTGCAGTTTCGGCTTTAATGAAGCCTCGCTCAAAATCTGTGTGTATAACGCCGGCAGCCTCTGGAGCCTTTGCACCTTTGCGGACCGTCCATGCCTTCGTTTCTTTTTCACCACTTGTAAAAAATGAATGAAGTCCCAACAAATCATAAGAATTTCTAACGAGGCGAACCAATCCACTTTCACTTAAGCCAATTGCTTCTAAATATTCTTGCTTTTCATCTTCGCTCATCTCAGCTAAGTCAGCTTCAACCTGTGCACAAATTGGAACAGGCTTGCATCCATCAATTTCATCAAAATCTTGTGTAAGTTGATCCTCATCACAATTGGCAATATATAAAATTGGTTTAATCGTAAGTAAATGTAAGTCGTAAAGTGCATCCATCTCATCGTCAGACAAATCTAAAGAGCGAACGCGATGTCCATCGTTTAGGCCGCTTAAAGCCTTCTTTGTAACTTCTAACTTAAAAGCTTCATCTTTATTTCTCTTGGCATCTTTTTCAAGACGAGGCAAAGCCTTCTCGATTGTTGCAATATCCGCCAAAATAAGTTCAGTCTTAATTGTTTCTACATCACTAAGTGGATCAACTTTCCCATCAACATGAACAACATCCGGATCCTTAAAATATCGAACAACTTCAGCTATTGCATTACACTCACGAATATTTGCGAGGAACTGGTTTCCCAAACCTTCGCCCTTACTCGCTCCTGCAACAAGTCCTGCAATGTCTAAAAATTCAACAGTCGCAGGAACAATTTGCACGGGTTTGTCAATTTCTGCAAGTTTATCCAAACGTTTATCAGTTACAGGAACAACACCAACGTTAGGCTCAATTGTTGCAAAAGGATAATTTGCAGCCAAACCTCCCTTCGCTGTCATTGCTGTAAATAAAGTTGATTTACCAACATTGGGAAGCCCAACAATTCCAATAGATAATGCCATTTATCTAACACCGCCTGTCATATCCATTAACAAATTCTTAACCTCAACAAGCTTGTCAAGTGAAATAGGAAAAATGTGATTATTTTCGTCTTCAAAATAAAAGATTCGCATATCTCCACTTACTTTTGTTAAGACAAAAGTAGATTTTGGCTGTCTTGCAATTGAACTTACAATATCTTGCAATGTATCAGCACTTACACCTAGCTGATTAAGCAGCTCATTAAAAATTATGGTCTCTTTGTTTTGAAGCATGGTTAATAAAATCTCCAAATTGAGATTTTATCACAATTTAGTAATAAACGCCCATTAAAACAAGGCCTTTTGCAGGTGCGCATTCTCCTGCTGCCTGTCGGTCACACGCGTTTAGAACATCCTCTATTCAAGATACATCTCTCTGACCCAAACCTATCTTGAGTAAAGTTCCGACAATGGTCCTAACCATGCTATGAAGAAAAGCATTGCCAGTAATTTTAATCTCAATAATATTTTCATCAAAAATTTTATGCTCTACAAATTCGATATTGCTTATATTTCTCATTGTGGTTTTATCTTCGGCACTTTTTGCAACGCAAAAACTTTTAAAATCATGTTCACCCCTCAGTGCCTGTGCGGCTTTTTGCATAGATTGAACATCCAAAGCCTTAGCAACGTACCAACTAGTATTTCTCATAAACAAAGATGGAGCATCCTGATTACAAATAAAATATGAATATTCGCGCGCCTTCGCACTGAAACGCGCAGAAAAATCATCGTCTTTAAACTCAACAGAATTTATATGAATGTCATCATGAGTTAGCTGATCAAGTGACCTTTTCAACTTACCAAGATCAACATCTTCTTTTGAAGATTCAAAACTTACAAATTGATGCCGAGCATGAACCCCAGCATCAGTCCTTCCTGCACAGGTTGTCTCAACATCTTGCGCAAAAATTGTCTTTAAAGCTTCTTCTAAAGAACCTTGAACAGTCAGCTGTCCAGGCTGCCTCGCAAATCCCGAAAAGGGCTCTCCAAAATATGAAATATCTAAACAAATTATCATTAGTTAAAGTGAACGCTTTCAAAAATAGTTGAAATTTGCGGCTTAAGATTTCCGTTTTCGGCATTTACTTTAAAAGGCATTTGAGCTCGAATATTCTTCCCGTCCGCTTTCGAAATATTAAGAAATACTTCTTGTGTTCCAAAATTATTTTGAAGAGTTTGATTCATTCGATTGATCTTTTCTTCGGAAATATCTTGCTCAGAAATAAAAATCTCAAGAGGAGCAAGCTTTTCAACAACAACATTTTGTTTCTTTGGTTTGTAATTTGGATCAAGAATAATTGGAATTACTTCATAAACTATAATTTGATCCCCACGGTCAGCCTTCTCAAATTTACCTTTCACAAAAACAATCGCATCTTCAGCAATATTTGTACCTTTCTTTTCGTGATCAAAACAAATTGCTTCAATGGAACCAGTCGTATCTTCAAGTTTAAACTTACTCATTAAAGTGCCACGCTTGGTTCGCATTGTTGAAATATCACTTATCATTCCACCAAAAGTACCTTTAGGAATTCCATGCTCAAGCTCGCCTAATTGTGAAATATTATAATTGGTCTCATCTGTAATTTGAGGCATGTACGGACGGACAGGGTTATCAGTTACATACATATTCATAATTTCTTTTTCAAGCTTCAAAAGCTCCATCTTGTCTCACTCAACACCATCAGGAGCTGGAACTGAATCAGTAAAGCCAGCAACAGCTTCGTCGCCTTCGTCAAACATATCAAACAAAGTTGTCTGTCCATGCATTCGCTCACGCTCATGTTTGCGAGCATTCTCAAGCATATTAGTATTCTCAACGAAGTCCCACATCTGCTTGCGAGTATAACCCGTACTATCAAAAGCACCCGCTTTTACAAGTGCCTCCATAACCCTGTGGTTGCAATACTTCGAACTTAAACGATTAACAAAATCATGAATGTGTTTATAAGGGCCATTCTTTTCACGCTCTTCAACAATGGCTTGAGCAACATCGCTTCCAACACCTCGAAGACCAACAAGCCCGAAGCGAATACCTTCGTCAACTGGAGTAAAATCTGCATTTGAAACATTTACATCAGGCGGAAGCACAGGTGTGCCATTGTAATTACAACTTGCGATGTATTTAATCAACCTATCATTTTTGGTCATATAACTTGTGAGCACCGCAGCCATAAATTCGTTTGGATAATGAGCTTTCATATAAGCCGTACGCATAACCAAAATTGCATAAGCTGCAGAGTGCGATTTATTAAAAGCGTACTTGGCAAACTTTTCAACGTCGTCTCAAATTCTATTCGCAAGATCAAGGGGATAATTATTTTTTACGGCACCATCGCACCAATCCTCTTTCAAGTCACGCATGATGTCAATTTTTTTCTTACCAATAGCCTTACGCAAAACATCCGATTTACCAGCGCTAAAACCACACATTTCCATAGAAATTTGCATGATCTGCTCCTGATAAACAATAGATCCGTAAGTTTCTTCTAAAATTGGCTTAAGTCTATCATCGTAATAAGTTACTTCCTTCTCCCCGCGAACAGCACGAACATAATCGTCAACCATTCCAGATTCAAGAGGACCAGTTCTGTTCAAAGCAATTGCAACAACAATGTCGCTAAATTTGTGGGGTGGAATTTTACTAAACAAACTTAAATAAAGCGCACTTTCAACCTGAAAAAGTCCATCGGTGTTTCCGCTTCGAATTAACTCAAAAGCTTTTTCATCGTCAATTGGAATGTCTTCAGGAACAATTTTCTTACCATAGCGAGCTTCAACATTTCTACATGCACGTGTTAGAACTCCCAAAGTACGAAGACCCAAAAAATCCATCTTTAACAGGCCAAGCTCAGGCGTAAAGTGGCCATCGTATTGAGTAATAACATCGTCGTTCTTGCCAGCCGCACGCTTTAGAGGAACATGATCACTCATCGGGTCACGACAAATAATTGTCGCACAAGCATGCACGCCTTCGTTTCTAATCCTATCTTCCAAAGCACGCGCGGTGTCAATTATCTTTTTAGCATCTGGGTCAGTATCATATTTTTTCTTTAAGTCAATGTTACTTGCAAGCGCCGAATCAATGGTCACACCAAGATCATCACCAATCAATTTACAAATATCATCCCCAAGACCATATGAAAAATCCAAAACTCGGGCAGCATCACGAACGGCATTTTTAGCTTTCAGAGTTCCAAAAGTAATTACCTTAGCAACATGATCATCTCCATAAACTTCACGGACATGGTCAACTACTTCTTCGCGTCTATCATCATCAAAGTCAACGTCAATATCAGGCATCTCAACACGTTCAGGACTCAAAAAGCGCTCAAACATAAGTCCATTTTCAAGCGGATCAAGATCTGTAATTCCTAAACAATACGAAACAATAGAACCCGCGGCAGACCCTCGACCAGGTCCAACACCAATTCCATTTTCACGAGCCCATGCAATATATTCTTGAACAATTAAAAAGTAGGCTGGAAAACCTTGTTTGATAATTACGTCAGCTTCATATTCGTAACGCTCTCTTGCATTTTGAGGAACTGGATCCCCATAACGTTTAATCAAACCCTCTTCACACTTTTTACGAAAATAAGTCTCTTCGGTTTCTCCCGGAGGAAGTGGGAACTTAGGCAAAATGCTTTCGCGCTCAAGTTCAACATTACACTTTTCTGCCAAAGCAACTGTGTTATCACAAGCCTCTGGAAAATCCTTCAAAGCGGCACGCATCTCTTCTTCGGTTTTCATATAAAACTGATCGTTAGCAAATTTCAATCGGTTAGTTGCTTTTACCAAAGAGTTCGTACCTATACACATCATTACATCTTGCGTGTAGGCATCCTCTTTTAAAAGGTAGTGAAAATCATTCGCGGCGACCGTTTGCAAATTTGCACGCTTTGCAATTTCTGACAACTGAACATTTAAATCATGCTGAGGCATTCCATTATCAGTTAAAATTCCTTGATCTTGAAGTTCAATATAAAAATCGCCATCAGCGAAGCAAGTTGCAAGTTTTTGCGCCCATCCCAACGCCAAATCAAATTGACCTTGATCAAGAAGCGTCGGAATAATACCGGCAACACAAGCACTCGTTCCAATAATTCCTTCGCCATATTTTTGAAGCATTGAAAAAGTTGTTCGCGGACGCCTATAAAAATTATCAACATGACTTTCTGACACAAGCTTTAGCATATTATGATAGCCAGTGTTGTTCTTCGCAAGCAAAATCATGTGGTAGAACTTCGCGCTCATATCTTTTTTAAGTTCTTCGTCATCGGTGAAATAAATCTCACAACCATAAATTGGTTTTACGCGCTTTCCTGTTTCTTTTTCAACCTTATCACAGGCATCTGCAAGAGCAGGAACTCCACTCATGACACCATGATCAGTAATAGCGATTGCTGGCATTCCTAAATCGGCAGCACGACGAACCATATCTTCGACGTGTGTTTGCCCATCTAAAAGGCTATATTCTGTATGATTATGTAGGTGAACAAATGCCATGCGCTTATCATATCACGAAACAAAAAAATTGCTGCGTTAATATTTACGAATTTTTACAAAAATAGTTGCAGATTTTCGTATTTCCTGTAAAATACCACGAACGGATGCCAGCGTGGCTCAATGGTAGAGCAACTGA
>JAUNQF010000010.1 GCA_030536315.1 Coriobacteriia bacterium | reverse complement strand
CTTCGCACACAAACAAGTGGAGTTCAAGTTCACACGATGGAGAAGGGCGAGCTACCAATTTACATCATCGCTCCTGGTAAAGTTTATCGTCGCGATGTTGCTGATCCTTCGCATCTTCCACAATTTACTCAAATTGAAGGCCTTGTTGTTGACGAGGGAATTACCTTCGGCGATTTGAAGGGGACGCTTGAGTTTTTCTGCAAGAAGGTTTTTGGCGAAGACCGCAAGACTCGATTCCGTGCGCATTACTTTCCGTTCACCGAGCCAAGTGCTGAAGTGGACGTAAGTTGCGGCATTTGCGGAGGTAAGGGTTGTCGTTTTTGCAAGGGGACCGGCTGGTCTGAAATTCTTGGATGCGGCATGGTGGACCCGAATGTTTTGCGTTATTGCAATATTGACCCAGAAAAATATAGCGGCTTTGCGTTTGGCGTTGGCGTCGAGCGCGTTGCTTGCCTTAAATATAATGTACCGGATTTGCGTATGCTCCTTCAAGGTGACATGCGATTTTTGACTCAGTTCTAAGGAGGTGTGGCATGAAGATTTCACTAAATTGATTAAACGAATATGTAAAAGTGCCAGACCTACCTGGTGATTTGCAAGCATTTTGCGACAAGCTGGATTTGACTGGAACTGGCGTTGAAGAAGTTGCGGTCGCGGGCGAGGGCTTCGATAACATCGTAACTGGACAAATTCTATCGAAAGAAAAGCACCCAGATTCGGACCATATGTGGGTTACGAAAGTTGATGTGGGCGATGAGAAGCTTCAAATTGTTTGCGGCGCTCAGAACTTCGAAGAGGGTGACCACGTTGTTGTTGCGAAGATTGGCGCTGTGCTTCCAGGTGATTTCAAGATTAAGAAGGCGAAGCTTCGCGGTGTTGAGAGCTGTGGTATGAATTGTAGCGAGCGCGAGCTTGGTTTGTCCGATAGCCACGAAGGCATTATGATTTTGCCTAAGGATGCTCCGATTGGCGTTCCAATTGCGGATTACCTAAACCTCTCCGACACCGTAATTGATACTGAAATCACTCCTAACAGGCCTGATTGCTTGAGCGTTGTTGGTTGTGCTCGCGAGATTGCGGCAATCTATGATGTTAAATATAAAAATCCGCTTAAGGACATGGCTGAAAAACTTAAAAAGTGCGAATTTGAAAAAGCCAGCATGCCAACGGTTAAAATCCGCGAAGACGAGCGATGCCCTCGTTATACTGCTCGAGTCATTAAGGGTGTTAAGGTGGGTCCTTCGCCTAAATGGATGGTTGAGCGCTTAAACGCTATGGGTTGCAGAAGCATTAATAACATTGTTGATGCTACTAATTATATATTGTATTTGTTCGGTCAACCGCTGCACGCTTTTGATTATGACAAACTCAAGAGCAAAAGTGGCAAGGTTGACATTGTTGTTCGCGGCGCCAAGGATGGCGAGAAGTTTAAGACTCTCGATGGCGAAGACCGCGTCCTAACGTCTGACATGACATTAATTTCAACACCTGATAAAGCTGTTGCTCTAGCTGGTGTTATGGGTGGTGAAAACTCCGAAGTTGACGACAACACAACTTCGATTTTACTTGAGACGGCAACTTTTAGTCCGGCTCATACAAGCCGCACAAGCAGGAACCTCGCTTTGATTTCTGAGAGCTCCATGCGATATGAAAGACGAGTTGATGATGCTGATATCGAAGCTATTTCTGCGGCTTCGGCGGCGCTGATAGTTGAGCTTGCAGGTGGTAAAATTTGTAGTGCAAGTGGCACCGCCAAGGATTCGATTGTGGACGCCTGGCCAATCAAGACGAAGAAAAATCGCCTCGACTTTAGAGTTGAGCGCTTCCAAAAAATGATGGGCGCAGATATTAAATCTTCGTTTGTCACAAAAACTTTGAAGAATCTTGGGTGCGAAGTTATTGGAACCGGAAAAATTTTGAAGGTTATCACACCAACTTTTAGACCTGATCTTGAGCGCGAAATTGATCTTTACGAAGAAGTTTTGCGCATCTATGGTATGGATAAAATTGAAAGCACGCTTCCGAAGAGCGCGAAGCGTGTTGGAGTTAGAACTCCTGACCAGCGTCTTCGTAGTGTTTTGAACGACACTTTGATATCGAGCGGTATGCATGAAACTGTTTGCTATGCCTTCGCTGAAGAAAACGACGGCAAACTTATGGGGCAGGACAAGCCAGTTGAGCTTATCAACCCAATGAATGCCGAGCAAAAATATATGCGCCAAAGTTTGATCCCTGGGCTTCTTCGCAGTGTTGCTTATAACACAAATAGAGGCGTTGCGGATATTTCTCTTTATGAAATTGGCGTCGTGTTCAGCGCGCGTAACGGTCAGCAGCTTCCTCGTGAGCGTCAAAAAGTTGCTGGTGTTATGAGCGGCAAAGCAATCAATAACGCGTGAAACAATAAGGTCGCGGATTTTGATTTCTTCGACGCAAAGGGCGTTGTTGAAAATATTTTGGAGAGCCTAAACATTCCAAAGGTCAAGTTTAAAGAAACTGATCTTGAATTTTTGCAGCCGGGTCGAGCTTGCGAAGTGTCTTCGAAGGGCACCGTTCTTGGTTGAATCGGCGAAGTTCACCCGCAGCTAGCTTCTAAATTTGAAATCGATAAACCGGTCGCAGCTTTTGAGCTCGATGTTAAAGGCTTGATTGCCTCGTCTTCGGACTTTGGAAATTGCGAAGAAATTTCACAGTTCCCAGGCATTTCGATGGACGTTGCGTTTACCGTTGACAAGAGCGTTACTCACGAGACGATGATGCAGCGCATTACTTCGGCGGGCGGCAACCTATTAAAGAGCGTTCAACTTTTCGATGTCTTTGAAAGCGAGAAGCATTTGGGCAAAGACAAAAAGAGCATGGCTTATTCGCTTGAATACAACAACCCAGAGAAAACTCTTACAAGCGAAGAAGTTGAAGCCGTGCATTCGAAGCTTGTCGAAAAAGTTTGCAAATCCACCGGCGCTGAGGTTCGTAAGTAATTATAAATTTGTTTGTAAAGTGCACAAGTTTGTGCTAATATACGCAAAACTCGAGATTAAGCGGGCGAGTAAAAGGAGATAAAAGATGACATCTCATGTAATGTTAATAGGTCTTGGACCAGGCGAAATTATCGTCATTTTAGTCGTTGCTTTTGTTCTTTTGATCATTTTGGGACCAAAGAATCTTCCAAAGCTTGGCAATTCAATTGGCAAGGGGATTAAAGGTCTTCGTAAGGGAATGCAAGGCGACGAAGAAAAAAAGGATGACGATGAGATTATCGTAGAGACTGAAGAAGTTGAAGAGGCGCCTAAGAAAAAGACCACAACTGCAAAGAAGCCAGCAGCAAAAAAGGCTCCTGCTAAAAAAGCTCCAGCTAAAAAGACTGCTGCTAAATCCACTAAAACTACTACTAAGAAAAAAGTCGTCCGCAAGAAATCCGAATAAAATTTAGGCGATAAAATTTTACAGAGGGCAGCATGACTGCCGATATGTTTTATTGCATGAGGATTGGAGAGTTATGCCAGAGGAAGAAGAAATAATTTTAACCAAAGAAGGCAAGGATAAGCTTGAGGAAGAGTTGTATTCCCTCGAGCATGAAAAGCGTGCCGAAGTTAGTGCGCGCATTAAGGTTGCTCGTGAGTTTGGTGACATTTCTGAAAATTCTGAATATGACGACGCCAAGAATGAGCAAGCTCAAGTTGAAAAGCGCATTAGCGAAATTAATCACATTTTGCAAAACGCGAAGATTGTTAAAAAGCCCGCCAAGAATTCTGACAAGATTGGTGTTGGTAGCACGGTCAAAGTTAATATGGCTGGAAAGCAAAACACTTTTACTATTGTCGGAGGTTCAGAAAGCGATATCGCAAACGGCAAGATTTCGAATTCTTCGCCGGTTGGTAAAGCGCTTTGCGGTCATAAAAAGGGCGAGAAGGTTGACGCTTTAGGCCCTAAGGGCAACAAAATTGAGATTAAAATTTTGGATGTAAAACACGATTAATATGGCAGAAGAGAAGCAAAACATAATCGAAGATGATCCATATAAAGTTCGCTTAAACAAGCGCAACGCAATGATCGAAGCAGGCGAAAACCCTTACGGGGAGGCCTTCGCTTATACTCATCACGTTGCTGATATGGAAGAGAAATACGGCAAGCTCGCTGATGGCGATATCACAAATGACGAAGTAAAGGTTGCCGGTCGCATCCTTTCAAAGCGAGGCCAAGGTAAAGTCACGTTTATGGGTCTTCGCGATGCGACAGGCGACATGCAACTTTTCTTCCGCATTGATAATTTGGGCGAAGATGCTTACGCTAAAGCCAAAGATTTGGATGTTGGAGACTGGGTTGGCGTTACTGGCAAAGCGATGAAGACCAAGCGCGGTCAGCTTTCTGTCATGGTTGAGAAGTGCCAACTTCTCTCGAAGAGCCTGCGCCCGCTTCCTGAAAAATTTCACGGCCTTGCGGATTTGGAAACAAGGTATCGTCAACGCTATGTTGATTTAATCGCGAACCCAGAAGTAAAGGAAGTCTTCCAAAAGAGGTCGGCCATTATTTCGGCGATTCGTCATTATATGGAAGATGAAGGCTATGTCGAGGTAGAGACTCCATTTTTGCACTCCATTATGGGTGGTGCGAACGCGAAGCCTTTCACAACCCACTTTAATGCACTTGATCGCGATTACTTTTTGCGAATTGCGACCGAGCTTCCGTTAAAGCGTTTGCTTGTTGGAGGTTTTGAGCGCGTCTTCGAAATGGGCCGTCAGTTCCGTAACGAAGGCATGGACCACTATCACAATCCTGAGTTTACAACTATGGAAGCCTATTGTGCTTTTTCAGATTTGGAAGGCATGATGCGCCTTACCGAAGGTTACGTTCAGGCTGCGGCTCAGGCTGCTTGTGGAACTTTGAAGGTTGAATACCAGGGACAAGAAATAGATTTGTCAGGGAAGTGGCCAGCAAAATCTATGACAGAGCTTGCATCTGAGGCTACTGGTGAAGATATTTCTTTTGACAGAACCGAAGCAGAGCTAAAGAAGATTTTAGAGAAAAATGGCGGCAAGGCTCAAAAAGGATGGGGCAAGGGCAAACTCATCGCTGAGATTTTTGAAGCTACTTGCGAAGATAAATTGATCCAACCAATATTTGTAACGGGGCATCCGTTAGAGGTTTCTCCCTTGGCAAAGAAGGCCGAAGATCCAAACTACACTGAGCGCTTTGAGCTTTTCATTTGCGGTCATGAATATGCAAATGCATTTAGCGAACTTAATGATCCAATCGATCAAGCCGAGCGCTTTGAAGCTCAAGTTAAAGCAAAAGATTTAGGAGATAACGAAGCAATGGGCTTTGACGCCGATTACATCCGTGCACTTGAATATGGCATGCCACCTGCTGGAGGAGTTGGGGTTGGTATCGATCGCCTCGTAATGCTTCTTACAAATTCCGAATCTATTCGAGATGTCTTACTTTTCCCTCACATGAGAGATGAGTAATTACACCAACGAACAAATTCAACTAATTAATAAAACTACAACCGAGTTCTATTCTTCGGTTGCCGAATCGTTTTCTGATACCCGCCAACACGAATGAGAAGGTTGAAAAAATTGTTTGCAATTTTTTCATAATGGTGACGCTGTATTAGATTTAGGCTGCGGCAATAGAAGGTTTTCTAAATTTCTCGAAGAGAATGACTTAAATGTAAAAGTTGATAACTACGATAATTTTTCTTGAGACGAAAAAGTCAAGCAAGTTGATATTATAGATTCATTATTGAACAATACTCTTAATTTAAACTCCTATGATGTTGCAGTTTGCTTCGGCGTTATGCACCATATTCCCACATCAGAGCTTCGCGAGAAGCTCCTTGCAGAGTTATGCAAAAGTAAGATTGCAATCGTGTCTTTCTGACAATTTGAAAAAGACGAACGAGTTTTTAACAAAGCTAAAGAAACAACAAAACTTGCGAAAGAAAAACTTTGTCTTCAAAACCTCGAAGAAAACGATTACTTTCTAAGTTGAAAAGACAGGGAAGACGCCTACCGCTTCTGCCACAATTTCACAAACAAAGAGATTGATGATCTCAAATCAGGATACAAAACAATCGAAGAATATTCTGCTGACAAGTGCAATAAATACCTAATCATTAGTAAATAATTGGTGTTATTAAAGCGTTTTTATGGTTAAATATACAGGTTGTATAGATACATTTTAGACGTAAAAAAGGATGATTTAAATGGCTAAAATTAAAGATGCAAGAAAGAAATTTGGAAAATTAAGAAGAAGCACCAGAAGAAACATTTGGTTGCTTATTTTATGTACAGTTTTGATCATTGGGTCGATTTTTGCATTCACTCCACCACAGGAAAAAATCAATCAAGGCCTGGACATTCAAGGTGGTCTTTCGGTTGTTTTGTCTGCGAAGAGCACTGGCGAAGACGCTACCGTATCTCAAGAAGACATGGAAAAATCAAGGAGCATTATCGAGAGCCGTGTTAACGCTTTAGGTGCTAGCGAAGCGGTTGTTCAGCTTCAAGGCAATGATCAAATTTTAGTTCAAATACCAGGTATGTCTGATACTCAACAAGCGCTTGAGACAATCGGTAAAACTGGTAAATTGGTTTTTGCTCGCTTGGATTCTTTTACAGACGAAGCTGTTAAGGAAAAGATTGAAAACAACAATTATGGTGAAAACTCAACTGTAGCTGATGACTTCGGTGTTAGCTTTTCTACGGGTGACACTCAAAAACTAAAGGTTAAGGAGGGAACATATACACCTCTTATTACTGGTGAAAATCTTGAAAATGTAACGGTCGGCAAGGCTTCGGAGACTTCTTCGGATTATGCTGTTAACTTAAAACTTGACGGCGAAGGAACTTCGGCATTTGCTGCTGCTACAAAGGAACTTGCTTCAAGCAAAGGCAAGATTGTAATCATTCTTGATGACGAAGTCCAAAGTGCGCCGGCTGTTCAAAGTGAAATCACTGGTGGTCAGGTACAAATTACTGGTGGTTATGACTTGGACGGCGCAAACCAAATGAAGACAGTTCTTGACTCTGGTTCACTTCCTGTTAACTTCGAATATTTGCAAAGTCAGGTTGTTGGTCCTACTCTTGGTCAAGATGCTTTGAATTCTGGTGTTTTGGTTGCTTTGATTGGTCTTCTCATTGTTATGCTTTACTTGCTCTTTTTCTACAAGGGCTTGGGTACAATTACTGCAGCTGCGATGATTGTCTTTGCAACTATGTATCTTGGAATTTTAGGTTTGCTTTCGCAACTTGGATTTTTCAGCCTCTCACTTTCTGGTATCGCAGGTATCGTTCTAACCATTGGTATGGCGGCGGATTCTTCGGTACTTACCCTGGAGCGTTTCCGCGAAGAAATTCGCATGGGGCGCACGGTTAAGCAGGCAAGCAAGACTGGTGTTCACCACGCAATTATGACATCTATCGATGCTGACTCCGTAACACTTGTTTCTGCTTTGGCACTCTTTTTCTTGGCGACCGCGACAGTTAAAGGCTTTGGTTTGACCTTGGCTTTAGGTATTGTTTGCGACATCGTCATGATGTTGATTTTCAAGGCGCCGTTAATTCGTTTGCTTGCGCCTCGTGTTATGGCAAACCATCCTAAGTTTTGGGACATTGATGATTCGCTCAAATATTCTGGCGGCGTTGAGAAACTTCTAAACGGCGAAGAGAAGGAAGTTTCGCACATTGTTAATGCTGCTAAAAAGATTAAAGGCCGCTTTATTAAGAAGGACATTAACTTCTTGAAGTGGCGCAAAGTTTTCTTGTGCGTTGCTGCTGGAGCGATGGTTGTCTGCTTTGCGTTCTTTGGATTTAAAGGCCTAAACTATTCTATCGAGTTTGTTGGAGGTACTTCGGTTACTTTCCATGGAACAGGTGATACTCAAATTGAAGATATCCGTGCTGCGTTTGACGAAGCCGGCGAGCCCGACGCTGTAATTCAAACAACAGTTCAAGATGGTGAGCCTGGCTTTTTGGTTCGTACTACAACTACAAGCTCCGAAGACGCGACCGCATCCGCTAAGGAAGTTGCAGACAAATTCGGCTGAACAACCGAGAACTTCGAAGTTACAACAATCGGTCCTGACTGGGGAACGAGTGTTATTCAGTCTTCGCTTATTGCGTTTTTAGTTTCTATTATTTTGATTATTATTTATATTTGAATTAGATTTGAATCTAAGATGGGTGTTATGGCTGTGGTTGCCCTTATCCACGATTTGATTTTGGTTATTGGTGTTTATGCGATTTTCGGTCGCGAGATTTCGCCAAATACAATTGCCGCATTGCTCACCATTTTGGGTTATTCGCTCTATGATACGGTTGTTGTATTTCACAGAATTAACGACAACATGAAGCAGGGTACTGAGCGATGCAGCTTCATTACTATGGCAAATCACTCAATCAACCAGGTATTTGTTCGTTCGCTTAACACAACTATGACGTCTCTTATTCCAGTTGTTGCTATGTTGTTCTTCGGCGGTGAGACCTTAAAAGACTTTGCATTTGCTATGAGCATTGGTCTTGTTTGCGGTGCTTATTCTTCGATTGCGATTGCCTGTCCACTTTATTCTTGGTGGAAGACTCGCGAGCCAAAGAATTATCGCCTTATGCGCAAGTTTGGTCCAGACCCAGATTTGTTCTGCTTCGTTGCTCCTGAAACTGCTCATGAGCTTGGTCTTTCGGAATTTGTTGCTCCTACAACTAACAAGGCTGAAAACAACGATGCTCCAAAAACAACTGCTGTAAGCGCTGCGGAAAAAGCTGCTCAAAAGGCTAAGGTTGAGAAGGAACTTGACTTCAATGCGCCAAAGGTAAAAACACCAAAGCCAAAGAAGCAAAAAAAGATTAAACGCCCTGTTAAGAAAAACAAGAAATAGAGGATAAAATGTCTATTGATATTGAAAAAGCCTATCAGCATTGGCTTGATAATGCTAATGACAGTCTACAAGAAGAATTAAATAATATGTCTGAAAACGGAAAGCTCGAATGCTTTAGTTCGTCTTTGACGTTTGGCACTGGTGGACTTCGTGGATTCTTACGTGCTGGAACTAATGGCATGAACATCTACACAGTTGGTCAGGCTACGCAAGGCCTCGCAAATTATTTGAAGTCGAATTTTAAAAATCCAAGTGTTGCAATTGCTCGTGATTCGCGCAACATGGGTTGGGAATTTGTTAAGGTTTGCGTTTGCGTTTTGGCCGCGAATGGTGTTACTGTTTATTACAGCGAAGACGTTGAAAGCACTCCGGGATTGAGCTTTTCTGTTCGCAAGCTTCATTGCAGCGCTGGAATTTGTGTTACGGCCAGCCATAATCCTGCTGTTTACAACGGTTACAAAGTTTATGGCCCCGATGGTTGTCAAATTACAACAAAGGCTGCCAATGCAATTTCTGACGAGATCGCAAAGACTGATGTTTTTGAAGATGTTAAATTTTTAAATTTCCGCGATGCGAAAGAAACGGAATTTGCGAAGTTGATTGGTCCTGAGGTTCGCGAAGCTTTTATAGACGCAGCATGTGAATGCAGTGTTGTTGATGACGAAGAAGCTGCTAAGGCTGAAGCCGCAAAACTAAATTTAACCTATACTGCTCTTCATGGAACAGGCTACCCAGAAGTAATGGAAGTTTTGTCCCGTAATGGTTTTACAAATGTTACTTCAGTCAAAGAGCAAGCTGAGCCGGACGGAAATTTTCCAACAACAAGTTATCCTAATCCTGAAACAGACGAAGCTTTATCTCTCGGTCTAGAATATATGAAGAAAAACAATTCAGATCTTTTAATCGCGACCGATCCAGATGCAGATAGGGTTGGTGTTATGGTTAAGCACGGGGATGAATTTATTCGTCTTAATGGCAATGAAGTGGGTATTTTGCTCTTTAATTATATTTGCGAAGCAAGAGCTAAAAGGGGAGACGCGTTAAGCAATTTGGTAATGTGCACCACGATTGTGTCTTCGGATATTGTTGATGAAATAGCTGCTCATTATGGAGTCGAAGTTCGTCGTGTACTTACCGGCTTTAAATATATTGGCGAGCAAATTTTGCACCTGGAAGAGGATGATGAAAAGTATCGTTTTATGTTTGGCTTCGAAGAGAGCTGTGGATATTTGGCTGGTACTCATGTTCGCGACAAGGACAGCATTAGTTCTACTTTGCTTATCGCTCAAATGGCTGCAATGTATAAGGCCCAAGGTAAGGACTTAGTTGATATTCTAGAAGATATTTATAAGCAACTCGGATATTACAAAAATGGCCAGGTTAGCGTTGAATATCCTGGTGTCGAAGGACAAGAGAAAATGCGTGAAGTTTTGTCTAACCTTCGCTCGAACCCAATTAAAGAATATTGTGGGCTTAAAGTTGTTTCTTCAAACGATTACAAAGAAGGCATTAAGATGTTGGTTTTAAATGGTGATGAAAATTCGCCGGATGAAAAGTTGCCGAAGTCTGATGTTTTAGAATATGTACTTGATGGTGGACAAAAGATTATTGTTCGCCCTTCAGGCACCGAGCCAAAAATTAAAGTTTATTGCTTTAGCAATGCAGATACAGAAAGTAAGTCGCAAAAGCTCCTCGACAAATTCAAGGAATCAGCAAATGAACTCCTTAGTTAAGTTTGTTTTAGAAGCCGAAAGCAAGGATGCTGTGGCTTCGGTGAACTTTGTTGACAAGGCTGAAATTCATAAACTAAACAAGCAATATAGAAACATCGATTCGCCCACCGACGTTTTGTCCTTTGAGTCTGATATCGAAGGCGACCTTGGCGATATTTTTATTTGTAAAGAGGTTGCCGCCGAAAATGCGAAGAAGTTTGGCACTTCGCTTGACAGTGAATTAAATCTTTTGGTTGTTCATGGCTGCCTCCATTTGTGTGGTTACGATCATATGAATGATGGCGAAGCGAAAATTATGGAAGCGCGCGAGGAAGAAATTTTAGATGAGTGAGACGCAAAATAACTTTAAGAGTGGCTTTGTCACTTTGGTCGGGCGCCCGAATGCGGGGAAGTCGACTCTTCTTAACGCGGTTATTGGAACAAAGGTTGCCATCACTTCGAACGTTGTTCAAACTACGCGCCACAGGATTCGTGGTATCTTAAATACTCCCAGCATGCAAACTATATTTATTGACACGCCTGGGCTTCATAAGCCGGTGGATGTTCTGGGGCAAGAGTTAAACGAAGGTGTTTTTCAAGCTATCGCCGATTGCGATATTGTTTGCATGCTAATTGATGCGAGTGAGAAAATTGGCAAGGGCGATGCGTGGGTTGCCGAGAAGGTTAACAAATTGAAGTGCAAAAAGTTTTGCATTTTGACAAAGACTGATAAAGTTGATAAAGACATGAAGATGGCTCAAGTTGCAAAAGCCGCTGAGCTCGAAAATTGAGATGCGCTAATTTGTTTGAGCGCGGTGAAAGACTACAACATCGATGCCTTCGTCGAAGAGGTTGAGCATTTTTTGCCGGAAGGTCCGAAGTGGTTTCCGCAAGACACAAAAACTGATCAACCAATTGAGGTTATGATTGCTGAATATATTCGTGAGAAAATTATTCGAAATGTTTTTGAGGAGGTTCCGCATTCCGTGGGTCTTGAAATTGTGGAGCTTAGCTTCGATGAAAAAAAGAAGATCAATAACATTTATGCCCATGCAGTTGTTGAGCATGAAAGCCAAAAGGGAATCTTGATTGGCAAAGACGGTCAAACCATTAAAAAAATTAGTACCGAGGCGCGCGAGGACCTCGAAAAACTTTTAGGCACGAAGGTTTTTCTTGACTTGGAAGTTAAGCTCAAAAAAGATTGGCGCCGCGATTATAATCAAGTTAGGAAATTTGGATACACGGCAGAATAATGGCTAGTAAAGATTTACATACAAACGCAATTGTTCTTCACAAGACGAAGCTTTCCGAGACCGATTTGATCATCACTTTTCTTTGCGAAGACGGAAGACAGGTGAGAGCTGTTGCAAAAGGAGCGCGAAAACCTTCGAGCACCTTTGCTTCGAGGCTTGAACTTTTTTCAAATGTTGAAGTTTTGCTCGCCGAAGGCAAAAACTTACACATCGTTCGAGAGGCTAAAATCATCAAGGCTTATTCAAAGATAAGGTCAGACATCGAAAAGACGGTTTGTGCGTCCCCAGCTATGGAGCTTTTGGACAAAGCGACACGTCAGAGTTTTGAAAGCGAGAACCTTTACCAAATGACAATCAACTTTCTAAACGAAGTTGAAAAAATCCACGACAGCTTTTATCTGAAAGCGCTGTGCACGGCACATTTAATTAAAGTTTGCAGTTTTATTGGTTTTAGACCAAGCCTCGCAAATTGTTCAGTTTGTGGTGACGACATGGGTGATTCGCTTGAAAACATGCACATAAACCTCAATTTTAGTTACGAAGACGGAGGTGTTGTGTGTCTTCGTTGTTCAAGCAAAACAGAAGTTGAGAAAATGTCTGCCCAAACAATCAAGCTCATTCACGATTTAATTCATACAAAATTCGAGGATATTAAGCTAATTCGCGTTCCCGAAGACGTGGTCGACGAGACTTTGCACTTTTGCAAAAAATGAATCCTTTACCACGTTGGCACTTCCATGAAAAGCCTCTCTTTCTACATCGACAATATTGGCTCCTAAACTACTATTTTCCCTCTTGATTTACTAAAAATTAATGATACAATAATTTCAATTATGTAAAGGAGACATTATGCAAACTACGATTAATACTGTAATTAGTTTTGTTGCTGCAGGTAATGTGGACCCAGGCACTACAGGTGGGGGCAGCGTACAAACTGGAGACATGCTTAATATTGTAGCTATTATTTTAGCAGTGATATTTGCTTCGTTGGCTATGGTTGTTTATTTTAAGGCGAGCTTTAGTCGCAACAGCATTGTCGCTTCTCAAACAACACGAACGACAAGCATTAAAGGTAAGTTGTTAGCATCGCCTTTTGCTATTATTGCCGCTGCGTTTTTGTTCTGCGGCCTTGTTTCAAACAGCGTGAATGCTTTAGCAAACCCAAATGGCTCTGTTGTTGGAAGCGACAAGGTTATTGCGACCGTTGACGAGCAAACAGGAAGCGTTAACTTCCAAGACGGCTTTGTTAAATCCCAAGACGGCGTTGCAACTTTTAAAGGTATTAAGCTTGATTTAAATAAAGATATCGAAGTTCCCGAAAATTGCACATGGCAAGTCTTTATAGACGACTACAAAATTTATGATGATGTTGCTGGCAAAGAAGCCGAAGGCAATATCGCAATATGGGACAATGCCTTGAAATTTGGCGTTAAGGATTTAGGGCCAGAAGCAGCTAAATCTTTGATAGGAAAAGATGTCTTGAGTATTTCATTCACCTTCGAAACCATGAGCCAAGAAGAAGCTGAAGAAATTGCCGAAGAAGAAGTCGAATATTTTTATGAAGTTATAAACGACACGCAAACCTTCCCAGAAACAGAACTTCTTGCAGAAGATAAAGCGGCGCTTGAAGCTCAAATAGCTACAAAGAAGGCCGAAGTTGATGCTTTGATTGCTGGAACTTCGGACCCAGAAGAATTGTCTAAGATTCTTCTAAGTTTTGATGAATATGTCGCTAACTTAATCGAGCAAGCAAAAGCAACACAAGCCCAAACCATCAAAGAGAAAAATGATTTTACTGAAACGTGGAACTCTAACATCGATACAAAATCTAACGAAATCAAGGATGATGCGTGGTTGAAAGATTCAGAAAAAGAAAAGTACACTACCAAACTTAATACAACCAAGAGCACTACACTTCCTAAGGTGCTGGCTTCAACCAGCAGAGATTCTCTAGATAAAGCAAAGGAAGATACCTCACAAGAGGTTGCTGCAACTTCTGCAGAATACGAAGCAGCAAGCAGTCAAGCAGAAGCACAACAAAAATCTGCTGCAAAAGCCGATCTGGAAGCTTCTGAAAAAACCTATAAGGACGAAGTTCAAGACAAAGAAAAATATCCAGAAAAATACCTATTTGATACAGACAGGGAGGCTTTTGAGGAAGACCTATCAACCACCGCCGATAATGCAAAAGCAGATATAGATGACGCCAACAGCCCAGCAGGTATCGACGCCGCTAAAGCTTCATTTATTGCTAGTTCCAGCGAAATAATTGCTGAAGTAGCTAAAAAAACAAAAGAAACGCAAGATGCTAAAGCTGCAGACATCGAGAAGAAAAAAGCAAGCATTGATGCAAAAACAGGAGCGATTAATAACGATACCTGAGTAAGCGACGAAGTAAAACTTTCCTATACAGCAAAATTTGGAGAAATTAAGTCTCATGTTGATGACATAGATGACACAACTTCGCAGGCTGACTGAGACTCCCTTGATAAGTCTATAGAATCTAACATCTCAAGTATAAGTGCAGAATTTAGCAAGGTTCAAAAGGATCAAAAAACTGCTATTGTCAAAGAAAGACAAGCAGTGATGAAGAAACAAATAGCTACTCAGCGAAAATTGGCCGACTCATTATACAAAAAGGGCGGTCTTTGAGAAGAAGACTATAATAGCGATGTTTCCGCCTTTCAAGAAGTTGAAACCGATGTCGACAAAGACTTAAATAAAATCATCGAAGAAGAAAGCGCGACAACAGCTGATTTAAACAACTTGCAAAAATCAATGCAGGCCGAGCTCTCTCAAATAGAAGCTGAGGTAAATAAACAAGAAGCAAATAAGAGCGCCGAAATTAGTCAAACCAAAGCTGCTCTAGAGAATAAAAATAAAGAGCTCAAAGAACTTGAGGCTTCAAAGTTTCCTCTTATCTATACCGATAATCTTGAAAGCTTTAATGTAGAAATTAAGGAGATTGATACTTTAAAGGCAGAACTTGACAAAACGCTAAATCATGCGAGTTACTCAAATAAACTTAATAATATAAATTCAAAGTATGCTGCGCTGTTTGATTCAATTAACGCTTCATACGATTCTGATGTAGCTGAAAAAGAGGCGATTATTGCCATAATTGACAAGTCTCTCTCAGATCGTTGTACACAAGTTGACAGCTTAAGTAATATGTCTGCTTCCAAAAAAGAAGCTTCCAAAGCTGAATTAAATGCTCTTGTCACGGATTCTCAAAAACAAGACATTATGAAAAATAGTCAAAATTCAGCTGATGCCATGGCAAAGCAGAAAGCTATTACCGATTCGTTAGATAACAAATACCTCGAAATATATAACTCTGTTCGCCCCTGGCAATTTAGCTGAAATCCACCTGCTCAAATTCAGGTTATTCAAGGAGGTTCATATACCTTTACCTCGAAGCCAGACCTGAGCGCAGATGAAAGAGCTGCACATGCCCCAACACCTACATTTACATTAGGAGGAGGGCTTCAAAATGATTTTACAATGACGTTAAATGCAGATGGGTATCCAGTTATCACTGCTAATTCTACGGCAACAATTTCTACCCATAATGGCAGTTTGCAAATATTGTATTCTTCAGTTACGGACTATGGTTCCATCAGCTCAAGAGACTATAAAATCTCCATAAATGTTATAGCCCCTGATGTACCATGGTGGGGCGTTAAAGATAGCGCTGACGGAAATGGAAAAACACTATATCTTGCAGGCGAGGAGGTCCCAGGCAAAGCCGACACACCAGACGAAAGCATTCTTAATGGGTTTGCGTCATGGTCTGATGCTCCGTGGTATTCATATAAGAATGACATTGTTAAAGTTGAAATATTAGAAACCTCAAAAAAGATTAAACTTAATAGTTCAGAGCGATTGTTTGGATCTCTTAGTTATGTTACATCTTTGACAGGCTTAAAAAACCTTGACATGACAAATGTTAAAAAGGCTTCTCTTATGTTTGCGCATTTTGGAAGATATGGTTCAGGTTGTACTGCTGACATTCAAAACCTAACCACATCAACAGCGTTAAATGCTACAAACCAGATGTTTTATTACGCTCATTTTACGTCTTTTAACCCTACAGGCATGAATACAGAAGAGGTAACAACCTTTGATGAAATGTTTGGAGGCTTTTCAATAAATGATGGCATTATGGATCTTTCATCGTTTAGTAATAATAAAGCTAATAATATAGGCAGTATGTTTTGGCAAGTTACTAATGTTACTACAATCTATGCAGATAGTTCAAAATGACAGTCCGACCATTATATTTCTTCTAAATTTAATACTTTCCATCTCTGCACAAATCTTGTAGGTCATGGTTCAGACGGCTCGAAAACTCCATTTGACGAAAGTCACAAAGATGGTGATTATGCGCGTGTTAGCACTTTAGAAACCCCTGGCTATTTTACGGAAAAGCCAAGTGCGTTTTGGGGAGTAGTAGATAGCGAAGAAGGCAATGGCAAAACCTTATATTTGTCTTCGACATTCGTAAAAGACAAAGCAGAAACAGAAGCTGTTTCTATTCTTTCTGGGTTCAGTAAAAAAGAAGACATTCCATGAAATAACGATTTTGACAATATAACAAAGGTTGAGGTTCTAAAACCTTTATCTTGTATAACATTAAATAATGCCGAGTATTTATTTGCATATCTTGAATATGCGCAGTCTGTTGTGGGACTGGAAAATATCGACATGACAAATGTCAAGAAAGCAACTTGTATGTTCCATGCGCTTGGAAGATTTTATGCTAACGGTTATTGCCAGTGCGATTTTACAAACCTCATGAATACAGGCAATCTTGAATCTGTATCTCAAATGTTTTCCTTTGCTAAAGCAGCTAAGCTTGAGCTGACGTCTATGGACACCACTAGGACAAGTGATTTTAGTTCAATGTTTAACCGGGTCACTGTAGAAGATCAGATAATCGATATTTCGTCATTCAGCAATAAGGCTGCAAGAGATATAAGAACGGTGTTTCATACTACTAACGTTAAATCTATATACGCCGATCCTCTAAAATGATCTAGTGACCACTATTACGCCTTTTCTGGTTCAACATTTACTGGCTCTACTAATCTAAAGGGTATTGGCAGTGATGGGTCGTCTCTTGAATATGACGCAAATAAAGATTCAGGAAGCTATGCAAAGGTTTGTCGCCTAGGCGAGGGGAACGAAGGCTATTTCTCTGATAAAACTGCAGTTTTATTAAATACGACAAGTCCTGCAGCAAGAGATGCTGATGAAGAAGAGCTTGTTGAGACAGACCAAGAGCTTACAGCAAACGACTTGTTGACAGAGACACTTGTTCAGGAAAGTGTTACTGATGATGAAAATATTGAAGAGCTTGTAGAGGCTGTAGAAGCTGTTGAAGAGACTAGTGTGACCAATACACTTTATTCATTTATGACAAGCGTCTTTGAAATGTCACTATTTTTTATAATTCTTGTTATTTAGCAGGAAATAGGGTATAATATGCCGCTGGTCGCGAGAAGTTCGCGATGCCCGTTTACTCGGGGGACAAGTAACCTTGCTTGCCAGCTTAGTTTACGGGTTAATTAAACGCCCATGCGTGGGCCAAGAGCGCAGGTAACTGTGCAAAAAGGAGACATATTATGGCAGATAAGTTAAGTATTACAAAAGAAACAAGCCAAAAGCTAATTAAAGATTTTGGTAAAAGCGACAAAGATTCAGGAAGTGCCGAAGTCCAGGTAGCTATTCTATCTGAACGTATCAAAAATCTTACTGAGCACCTAAAAGAACATCCAAAAGACAATCACTCAAGAACAGGTTTGATGAAACTTATTGGTAAAAGACGTGGTCTTTTGGTTTACATCAAGAACAAAGACATTGATCAATATCGTGCTCTTATTAAGAAACTTGGCATTCGTGATAACGTGTAATTAAAGCGGGCTTTGTCCCGCTTTTTGACAATTGAATAGTTTGTAAATAAACGAACTAGAAACGAAACGAGGAGAAAATGGAAAAAATTGTTTATGACTTTGAACTTTATGGCAAGAAATATTGCCTTCAAACTGGGGAGTTAGCGAAGCAAACATCTGGTGCTGTTTTAGTTTCCCAGGGCGACACAAATGTTTTGGTTACAAGTGTCGTATCAACCGAAGAAAAAAATTATGATTTCTTCCCACTAACAGTTGATTTTATCGAGAAAATGTATGCGGTTGGTCGCATTCCTGGAGGCTATCTAAAGCGCGAAGCTAAGCCTTCGGATAAGGCAACTTTGATTGCTCGCATGATTGATCGTCCAATTAGAACGGGTTTTCCTGATGGCTTTAAGCAGGAAGTTCATGTTGTTGCAACGTCTCTTGTTTGCGATGGCGAAAACCCACCAGACACAATTTCTATCATGGGTGCCTCTGCTGCGTTGATGGTTGCCGGTGCTCCATATGAAGGTCCAAGCGCATGCGTTCGCATCGGTCGCGACCCGGAGACTAAGGAATTTATCGTCAACCCAACATATGCCGAAGACGAAGCAAGCGACCTTGAGCTTACCATCGCTGGTACCAAAGACTATATTTCTATGGTCGAAGCTGCTGCTGATGAGGTCAGCGAAGATGTGATGCTTGAGGCTATGACCTTTGCTCAAGAGGCTATTGGAAAATTCTGCGATGAACAGCAAAAATTCATCGATATGGTCAAACCTGAAAAGATGGAATTTAGCATCCACGAACCAGATCCTAAGGTTGTTGAACTTGTAACAGCCCATGCATCAGACATGGATGCTGCTGTTAACGATGCTGATATTGATTCTCGCAAAGAGAAAATTCACAATCTTAAGGAAAGCATTACTGCTGAATTTAGCGAAGAAGAGCAGGAAGAGTGGGCGGCTGACATTGCAGCTGAGCTCAAAACTCTTGAGAAGCATTCTATGCGTGATATGGTCATTAAGACCAAACACAGAATTGATGGGCGAGAGCTAACTGAAATTCGTCCACTTCATATTGTGGCTGATTATTTGCCACGAGTCCACGGATCAGGGCTTTTCCAGCGTGGTCAAACCCAGGCACTTAGCATTTGCACTCTTGGAATGCTTACAGATGCCCAGCGTTTAGACACAATTGATCCTCAAACTACGAAGCGCTACATGCACCACTATAACTTCCCACCATATTGTACTGGCGAAGTTGGCCGCATGGGAAGTCCAAAGCGCAGGGAAATTGGTCATGGTGCGCTTGCCGAAAAAGCGCTCGTGCCAGTTCTTCCTAGCGAAGAAGAGTTCCCATATGCAATTCGTGTAGTTAGTGAAATCATGGAGAGCAACGGCTCGTCTTCGATGGCATCTACTTGTGGATCGACTTTGGCCCTCATGGATGCTGGCGTTCCAATTAAACGCCCTGTATCTGGTATTGCAATGGGCCTTATCAAAGAAGGCGACGATGTTGTAATTCTCTCTGACATTCAAGGCCTTGAAGACTTTTTGGGTGACATGGACTTTAAAGTTTGTGGTACCGAGCAGGGTATTACAGCACTTCAGATGGATAATAAAGCCAAAGGCTTAAGCGTTGATATTTTAAGCGCAGCGCTCACTCAAGCTAAGGAAGGCCGTGCTTTCATCCTCGATCATATGCTCGAAGCAATTGCTGTGCCTCGTGCTGAGATGAAAGAGCATACTCCAAAGATTGAAACTATCAAGATAGATAAGGATAAAATCCGTGACGTTATTGGCAAGGGTGGCGAGGTGATTCGCGGTATTCAGGAGCAAACTGGTGCTGAGATTGAAATTCTCGAAGACGGGACAACTCGCATTTTTGCTGCTATGAAATCTGTTGGCGATGCCGCCAAAGAGATGATTAAAAACATCGTTAAGGAACCTGAGGTTGGCGAGGAATACAACGGCGAAGTTGTTGCAATTAAGGACTTCGGCGCTTTTGTTCGCTTAACACCTGGTAGAGATGGTCTTTTGCACATCAGCAAGATGGCTCAAGGAAGAGTTCGTCGTGTTGAAGATGTCTTAAATATCGGCGATGAGGTTAAAGTTAAGATTACCGACATCGATAGAGGTGGCAAGATTTCGCTTGATAGAATTGATAAGCCGAGCGTCGAAGGTGGCGACGGTGTTGAATATGACGTTGTCGACACAAAAGATGGCGGTGGATACGAGGGAAGAGCTAAACGAAGAAGATAAACAAATAAAATTAACGGAGTTTAAATGCAGAAAGAAAACAACAAAAAACCGCAAAAGAAAAATAAGCAAAATCGAAACCGAACACATCATTATAAACATGTTCAAGTAAACAAGGTTCGTCCGAAGCTTTCGCGCGGCAACTTTGATCAGGACCAAAATAAGAAACAATCTACTAAGCGCGGTTCTGTTCAAAAGGACAAAAACGCGAAGCTTCGTGTTATTCCGCTTGGCGGTCTTGATGCCATTGGCGATAACATGACCGTTTTTGAGTGCGAAAATGGCATGATTTTAGACGATGCCGGAATGATGTTTCCAAGCGATGCTCATCCTGGCGTTGACCTTATTTTGCCTGATTACACATATGTTTTAGAACATGCTGACAAGTTAAAAGCTATTGTTATTACCCATGGTCACGAAGATCATATTGGATGCTTGCCGTATCTTATTCAAGACTTGGGAAGGCCGGTGCCAATCTTCGCTACGAAGCTTGCCATTGGTTTTATTAAGGCAAAGTTTGAAGAATTCGACATCAAAAATATTTCATTTAACGAAATCAAGCCTGGCGATGTTATAAACACAGGTTGTTTCCAAATTTCGTTTTTCCAGGTCAACCACTCGATTCCTGGATGCGTTGGCATGTTTATCCAAACTCCTGCTGGAAATATTTTGCACACGGGAGACTTTAAATTGGACCAAACTCCAATCGACGGCAAGACAACTGACTTTGATTTAATTTCAAAATTTGCGAAGACCGGCATTGACCTTTTGATGAGTGATTCCACTAACGCAAATGTTAAGGAGTTTACTCCGTCTGAGAGTACGGTTGGTCCTGAACTTGAGCGAATTATTCGCGATGCGAAGGGAAAGGTCATTGTTGCTACCTTTGCAAGCCATATTCACAGAGTTCAACAAGTTTGCGATGCCGCAATTAAATGTGGCCGAAAAGTTGTTGTAGCTGGACGTTCGATGGTTCAAAATGTAGAAATTGCCAGAAATCTTGGTTATTTGCATGTATCTGACGAACACATAATTGACGCATATGAACTTGACAATATTCCTTCAAGCGATGCTGTAATTTTATGTACTGGAAGTCAAGGCGAGCCGCTTAGCGCTCTTGCAAGAGTGTCTACAGATTCTCATAAAAGGATAACCGCAGAAAAGGGAGACACTGTAATTATTTCAGCGACGCCTGTTCCTGGTAACGAAAAAGCAGTTTCGGCAGTTGTAAATAATCTTGCTAAGCTTGGTGTTAATGTTGTCGACAAAACAATTGCGCCTGTTCATGTTTCAGGGCATGCGGCGTCCGAAGAGCTTAAGATGATGATTTCGCTTTGCAATCCATATGGCTTTATGCCTGTTCATGGCGAAGCTGTTCACTTGCTTGCTCATGCGAAGTTGGCCGAAAAATGCGGCGTTGATCATGACAAGATTTTCCTATGTGAAAATGGGGATGTTATTGAAATGTCGACTTCTGGGATTCGTCGATTAGAGCCAGTTCAAAGCGGTGTTGTTTATGTTGATGGCTTGAGCGTGGGAGACACTTCGCAAGATGTTTTGAAGGAGCGCAACTTCCTTGGCGAGGGTGGAATTGCCGTTGTAAGTGCCGCTATAAACTACAAACAAAAGCAAATTATCGGTCCTGTTTTTGTTAATTTACGAGGTGTTTCTGGCGGCGATGATGCTGATCTTCAAAATGATTTGCGAAACGTTGTTGTGCGTTCGATAAATAAAGAGCTAAAGAAAAGCACCGACAATAATCATATAAGAAAAGCGGCGAAGGATGCGCTTCTTTCGCTTTTGTGAGATAGGACAAACCAAAGACCTATGGTAGTTGTAAATATTATTGAGCTGTAATTTAAAAAAGGAACTAAAATGGCACAAAAAAAGCAGAACAAAGAAACCAAGAAGACAGCTTCGTTTGGAAAACAAAAAAGAACAAACAACGGAAAAGTAAAGCACGCTAAAGGCGGCGAGGAAATTATTGATTCTCGTGCAAAAACTGACATTGTGGCAGTGGTTTTGATTGTTGTTGGCGTTGCGCTTTTTGCTGTTTCGCTCGTCCCGACAGATGCGCCGGTTACTTCGTTTTTGGTAAACATTCTTAGATTCATCTTCGGCGTTGGTGTGTTTATATTCCCGTTTGCCTTAATTATTTGGGGCGGTTCGTTTTTCTTTAGAATGGAGAGGCAAAAAATTTCTGTCCGAGTTGCAATTGGCTTGAGCCTGATCTTCGTTGCAGTTTTGACAATTATCTCTTTATGCTCAACTGCTATTGCTATGAACAGGCCAGAGCAACTTTTTGACTACGAAACCATAATTAACTATGGTGGAATTATTGGATCTGCATTTTCTTGAGTTGGCTATACCTTGCTTGGAAATGTTGTTTCACTTATTCTTATGATTGGCATGATTATTGCAGGCCTTATTGTTATTGGGCTCTCTATCACGACAATTGTTACGCGCATTAATGAGCGCCGAGAAGATATCGAACGCGAGCTTGAAGAGAGAAAGCGTGCCAGACTTGCTGCTAAGGCTGCTCGCGAAGCTGAAGAGGCCGGAGAAGCGCAAGGGGATGAGACCGTTGCAATTGACGCTGCCGTTCAAAAAACTATGGCAATTGAAGATAATAAGGGTAAAAAGCCAGGTCTTAAGACTCGTATTATGGGATTTAAGGATCAAAAAGAAAAAGACAAAGAAGACTTTAATTACGATCCTGGCCAGAATCAAACAAGACAAATTGGTGGACCTGACACAAATAAAGCTGCTAAAGAGAATGCTAAAAAGAAGGAAGAAGAAAGCGCAAAGCCAACACAGCTTCTTGATAAAAAACCTGCTGCAACTCCTAAACCATTGGAGGGTTTTGCGCTTCCAAGTTTTGATATTCTAAAAGCGCCAAGCGAAGGAGGCGAAGTTACTCAGTCCGAAGATTCGCTTAAGGCAAAATCTGAAAAACTTAAAGAGACATTAGAAGAATTTGGAATCAAGGCAAATGTTGTTGGCTGGGTTCCAGGACCAACTGTTACTTTGTTTAAGGTTGACCTACCGGCAGGTGTTCGTGTTAGCAGAATCACAGCTCTAAATGACGATATTGCGCTTGCTCTTGCTGCTCCTGGAGTTCGCGTTTTTGCACCTATACCAGGCACAACATATGTAGGAATTGAAATTCCAAACGATGATAGACAAACTGTTTTGCTCAGCGAAGTTTTGGGTAAAGCGAAGAAGGGGCCACTCCAAATGGCAATTGGTAAGGATGTCGAAGGCAACGCAATCACCGCCAATCTTGCAACTATGCCTCACTTACTTATTGGTGGTACCACCGGTTCAGGTAAATCGGTTGCCATTAATGCTATGATCACGTCAATACTTATGCGCGCTACACCTTCGGAAGTTAAGCTTATTTTAATTGACCCGAAGCGAGTTGAATTTACTCCATACAATGGAATTCCACACCTTTATGTTCCAGTAGTTACTGAACCTAAAGAAGCTGCCAGTGCGCTTACGTGGGGAGTCGCCGAGATGGAAAGCCGTCTTAAATTATTTAGCGAAAACAAGGTTAGAAACATTGAGGCCTACAATGCCATGATACAAAAAATGAGCAAACGTGACCGAGAAGCTGCGGATTTGTCGGAGCTTCCATATATTGTAATTGTAATTGATGAGCTTGCTGACTTAATGATGGCTGTTGGCAAAGAAGTCGAATTCTCCATTTCGCGTATTGCTCAACTTGCTCGTGCCGCTGGAATTCATTTGATTGTAGCAACGCAGAGGCCTTCTACAAATGTTGTAACTGGTCTTATTAAGGCAAACATTACTACAAGAATTGCTTTTAATGTTGCAAGCGGAATTGATTCTCGCGTAATTTTAGATACTGGAGGTGCTGAGAGCTTGATTGGCCTTGGCGACTTGCTATTTTCTAAACCAGAATTTTCGAAGCCTCTTCGTGTTCAAGGTTGTTTTGTCACCGAAGATGAGATTTCAGCCCTTGTTAAACACTTAAAAGAGCAAGGAGAGCCAGAATACCACAATGACATTTTAAAGACTAATTTGATTAATGTTGCTGAAGGTGGAAATGGAAATTATGGAAATGGTGCAGCAGGAGACGATGATTCGCTGTTCTGGGAAGCAGCAGAGATGATTGTAAATGCCCAGCACGGATCAACTTCTAGCTTGCAACGCAGATTTAAAATTGGTTATGCAAGAGCTGGTCGAATCATGGATATGCTTGAAGAAAAGGGCATTGTAGGAGCTCAAAACGGTTCTAAGCCTCGTGAAGTTTTGGTTGATATGTCAGAGCTTGAGCAAATTAAAGCCTTGGAATCTGAGCCTTCGCCAGCAAAAACGGAAGATAATGATGAACCTAAAAAGACTGAAGTGATTGAAAAGCCAGGCAAGGACTTCGATAGTAGTGCTTTGGTCGAAGAAGACATTGAATAGGGCCGTTGCTTGCACATTTAAGGCAAAAAATATATAATTCATACCCCTATGGCAAGAAATTATAGAAGAAATAGAGATTTAAACCTTGATGGCAGCGCCCAAAGTTATGGCGAAGTGCTTCGTCAAACGAGGGAGCGCCACGGTATTAGCTTAACTGAGGTTTCTGCGGACCTTCATGTTCGTGAGGACATTTTGATTGCTATTGAAGAGGGCGACTTTTCGAAGATTCCTCCTCAAGGTTATTCGCGAAACATGATTAAGTCTTATGCGCGTTTGCTTGGACTTGATGCTAATAAAATTACAAATATGTTTTTGGATGCTGAGTATTCTTTTCAAATTAGTAAGAAGCGCGAGTCTGCTCAACAAATTTCTGAAGAGAACAGAAAGAGGGTTCCACGAACAACCAAAGTTAGTTCGGGATATAAAACTCCAAGGCAGCAAATAGAGGAATCGCGTAGAAGAAAGAAGGAAAATATCGAAGGCAGCGAAGGCGAAGCAACTTCGGCCTTTGGTTCTAGAACAATACACGTGTTTGGTAATAAATACAAGAACACTCCTCGTGCAAGACGAGAGCTTGATAGAGAAAGTGACCCTTCGCATAGCAGAACTGCTTACAAAACTAATGCAGACACTGACAGAGATTTGCTTGTTGGCGACGATTATAAATCAGCCAAAGAGCGTCTTGAAAGCCGAAAAAGAAAGAATATGACCAAGCGTCAAAAGTTGTCTCGCAAGGATTCTTACGAGCTTAGCGAAATGGAAAATCCAAACAGCACCGCAACTAATAAGCGTGCTAACGGATCCTATAACTTTATGAATATTTATCAAAATAAAGGGGCTAATAATGCGGCTCAATCTAAATTGATGATTCCTGTCATCGGAGCTGCTGTTATTGTTTTAATTATTATTTTGATTTGTGTGTTTTTCTTCGTTGGTAAACAACATGAAAATGACAAAACCGATGTTTCAAACCTAAATGTTGTGGGTATCTCTGATGTTGAAAATCCAAATAGGGACAACAGCGAAAACCAAGAGCAAAATGCTGTCAGCGAACCAAAAGAGGTTGAGTTTAAGTACAAGGTAAAAGACGGCTATAGCGTTTATATGGAGATTTACGAAGGTAGTAATAGCTCCCATCCTACACTTGCTCGCGAAGTTAAGGCGGGAGAGACCAACACATTTAAAGTCACTGACGTACTTAAGTTTGTAACCTCTAAGCCTGAAGGTGTTGAGATTTATGTTGACAACGAACTTGTTCAGCCTCAAGACACAAAGGGCGTTGGTGTTTATAACTACACTGTTGATTTTAAAGAATGATTAAATGCTTGAAAGACCAAGCATAAAACCTCGAGCTAATCATGGAAAAATCAAATACTAAAAAAACGTCGCTAAATGTATTTTTCGACACTTTAGGTTGTGCGAAAAATGAAGTTGACACTTTTAAGATGGAAGGACTTGTTAAAAGTGCCGGTCTAAATATTGTCGAAGACGCTTCTGTGGCCGACGTCATTATTTTAAATACTTGTGCTTTTATTGAAGCAGCCACGCAAGAGAGCATCGATACATTTTTTGAATATAGAAATTATTACAAAGACAAAAAGATTATTGTTTGCGGATGTTTGGTGTCAAGATATAAGGACGAACTTAAAAAATCTTTAAGTGAAGCAGATGCTTTCATCTCATGTGCTGATGAAGAAAAAATTTGCGATCTTATTAAAAGCTTTGATATTAAACCTTCAAAAAAGGATGAAGCAAAGGGGACTTCGTCTTCGGCGTTTGGGTATGTGAAAATTTCTGAGGGCTGTAACAGAAGATGTAGTTATTGCACGATACCTTTTATTCGTGGCAAATACAAAAGTTCAAGCTATGATGAAATTGTTAAAGATGTTGAGGAGCAGCGCGACCTTGGAGCTAAAGAGATAGTTTTGGTTGCTCAAGATTGTGGAGTGTGAGGTTGCGACCTTGATAGCAAAAACCTTGCTTGGCTTACTAATAATCTTTGTGAGAGTTTTCCAGATCTAAACTTTAGGTTGCTTTATGTTTATCCTGAAACTATTGACGATGATTTGATAAATGCTTTTAAAAACAACAAGAACTTAATTAACTATATCGATATGCCAATGCAACATTGCAACGCTAAGATTTTAAAAGCTATGGGCAGGCGTGGAGATAGAGATTCGTTTAGCTCTCTTATTAATAAATTACGAAGTGCCATTCCGGGTGTCACGTTAAGATCGACTTTTATATGTGGTTTCCCTGGCGAGAGCGATGATGACTTCGATGAGCTTTGCGATTTTATTGAAGAGATAAAGCTTAATTATGCTGGATGCTTTGAGTATTCTTGCGAAGAAGGCACAAAAGCAGCTCTTATGGATGCTCAAGTTAACGCAACGGATAAATATTCAAGGACAAATAAACTTCGTGAGATTGCTGATGAGATAAGTCTTGGGAAGTTGGGTGAGCTTGTGGGCGAGAGCTTCGATGTTTTAATTGAGGGAATTGAAGAGGGTCGTTATTTTGGACGTGCTTATTTTCAAGCTCCTGATATAGATGGCGTTGTTTTTATAAGTGAGTTCGATGATAAAAAAATAAACATTGGAGATTATCTAAATGTTAAAATATTAGACACTGAAGGCTATGATTTAGTAGGAGTTATTAATGTCTAAAAGCAAGAAGAAAAATACGATTTGAACGGCAGCAAACATTGTCACAATTATTCGCATATTGTTTGTTCCTGTTTTTGTTGTTGCGCTTATTTCTCCTTGGCCTTCGTGGATTGACAATAGTGGCGGTCTTGATTTTCTAAAGCCATGAGTTGCGCTTGTAATTTTTGTTATTTTGTCTCTTACCGATAGCGTTGATGGCTATTTAGCAAGAAGCAGAAATGAAGTTACTGATTTTGGGAAATTCATGGATCCTCTTGCAGATAAGATTTTAGTTTTTGCTGCTCTTGTTGCCTTGATAGAACTTCATGTTTTGCCTTCGTGAGTTGTTTTAATTATTTTGATGCGAGAGTTTATTGTTGCTGGCGTGCGAATGCTTGCTGCTTCGAAAGGCATGGTTATTGCAGCTAGCTGATATGGCAAAGCTAAAACGGTAACTCAGCTAATAGCAATTATCTTGTTTATTTTGAAGGAATCGCTTGCTTCAAGTGGGGCTCAGGACATCGCCAATCCGCTATATATTGTTGCATGGATTGTGATGATTATCGCGCTCATCTTAACCGTTGTTTCGATGATTGATTATTTATACAACGCTCGCGAGGTTTTTGATTCGAAAACAAGCGACAATGGGGAACTTGCTCGTGAGGTTGTAGAGCTCGCAAAAGCAAAAGGCGTCAAAATTGGCAGCGCTGAAAGCTTAACCGGTGGCCTTGTTTCTTCTTCGATAGTTAAGGTGCCAGGAGCCAGCAATGTATTTTCTGGCGGAATTGTTAGTTATATGTATTCTGTGAAAGAAAAGTTGCTTGGCGTTGATCCGGTTCATCTTAAAAATTACGGAGCCGTAAACGAACAGACAGCTAAAAAAATGGCGAAGTCTGCCGTAGCAAAACTTGATTGCGATATTGCGATAAGCACAACGGGTATTGCAGGTCCTGACAAAGACGAATTTGGAACAGAGGTTGGTGTTGTATATATTGGATTCGCTAACAAAAAAGACGTTAAGGCAAAAAGATTTAAATTTAGTGGATCGCGAGATGAAATTCGAACATCGGCAGTAGAAAAATCTTTAAAAATATTTAAAACGCTTCTCTCAGAGTTGCCTTAATTTATTTTTCTTTAATAATTGTTATTTTAATTTAAAAATTTTATATTATTTTTTAATAAAAAGTGCTGGTAATGAATTATAATTAATTTGCGATTTTGCTTGAAAGTATAAGCAATTTTTAATAATATTCGCCTTCCTATATAAGCTAGCGTATAGGCAAAAATTTAAAAATTGTTTATATGAAGGGAGATTTAAGGATGGAAGAAAATAAAGAAGAATTGTTAAAATCTACCACCGATCAAATCATTAAAAAATTTGGTAAAGGCTCAATTATGAAAATGGGCGAAGGCTCAACAACTTTCGATATGGGCGTTATACCAACAGGAGCTCTTTCGCTAGATGCCGCATTAGGTATTGGAGGCGTTCCAAGGGGCAGAATCGTAGAGATCTTCGGACCCGAATCAAGTGGAAAAACTACTTTAGGGCTTCAAATTGTTGCCGAAGCTCAAGCACAAGGTGGCATCGCAGCATATATTGACGCGGAGCATGCACTTGATCCAGTTTATGCCGCAAAGCTTGGTGTTGATGTTGACAACCTGCTAATTTCTCAGCCAGATACAGGTGAGCAAGGTCTTGAAATTTGCGATATGTTAGTACGAAGCAAATCAATTTCGGTAGTTGTAATTGATTCTGTAGCTGCTCTTGTTCCAAAAAGTGAAATTGAAGGAGAGATGGGCGAAGTTGGTGTTGGCTCTCTTGCAAGATTGATGAGTCATGCGCTTCGAAAGCTTACGGTTTCGGTTGCTGAATCTAACACG
Organism: Coriobacteriia bacterium; assembly: GCA_030536315.1. Lineage (GTDB taxonomy): Bacteria > Actinomycetota > Coriobacteriia > Coriobacteriales > Eggerthellaceae > Equivita. Next base: position 11,381 of record JAUNQF010000010.1, on the reverse strand, counting down.
ACTTGTATTTTTATTAACCAATTGCGTGAAAAAATTGGAGTTATGTTTGGTAGCCCAGAGACAACTCCCGGTGGACGCGCGTTGAAGTTCTCGGCTTCGGTTAGACTTGATATTCGAAGACGTGAATGGATTAAAGAAGGCAGTGAACATATGGGTTCTCGCGTTCGCGTTAAGGTTGTTAAAAATAAAGTTGCTCCTCCTTTTAGACAGGCCGAATTTGATCTTATGTTTGGAGAAGGCGTTTCTAAAGAAGGCTGCATTTTAGATATGGCAGCAGATGCTGGAATTGTTGAGAAGAGCGGCGCATGATTTACCTACAAAGAAGAAAAACTTGGACAGGGTAGAGAAGCCGCGAAAGAAACACTAAAGGCTAACATCAAGCTTCGAGACGAAATTGAAAAGCAAGTTCGCGATGCCTTCGGCTTCCCGCCGCTAAATTCCGCAAAACCAAAAGCAAAGCCTAAAGAACAAAAGGCTAAAGATGATAAAGCCAACGACGAAAAACGAGGTAAGTAACTGTTTTCGGCGTATCGTTATATTAACTAATTATCGCGAAAGATGTGAAGTCGAGCTTTACGACCGCTTGGTTAATAAAGAAAAATTCAGTAAAGATGTCTATTTTAAAGCTATCAAAAAAGCTAAAAATTATGACATAGTAAACGATGAACGATATGCCGAACTCTACGCTTTTAGTAAATCTCATGCCTGTAGAGGAACTGATGGAATCATTAGACATTTTAGTCAAATGAAAATTGACTACAAGTCTATACCTTCGGTGGTTGAGATTCTTACGGAGGCAAAAGAGCATGAACTTCAAGTAGCAATTGATTATTTGAAGAGGCATCCGTCAAGGTCTAAAAATGCTTACGCATCGCACGTTAGAAAACTTACGAACAGAGGGTTTTCGACAAGTTTAGCAATTAGGGCTGCAAATTATTTGTTATAATATCTAACCGTACTTTGAAATAATAAATCTATAAACGAAGATTAAACACTGAATATTGGAGGTTAGATATGGAAATTATAGGTATTATTATTGGTGTTGTTGTAGCCCTAGGAATAGGGGGCGTAGCTGGAGTCCTCATATCTAAAAGAGCATTAAATCAATCAGCACAAAGTGCTGCAGATAAAGCCCAAAATATTTTAGACAAGGCTAAAAATGATGCAGACACAATTGTTAAACAGGCTAAATTAGAAGCCAAAGACGAAAAAATTAAAATTAAGGCTGAGGTCGAAGAAGAAAACAAAGATAAGCTTCAAGAGATTCGCGAAGGCGAAAATAGAAATTCTCAAAGAGAAGCAAGTCTTGATAAAAGAGCCGAAAACTTAGACGAACGTGAAGACCATCTTGAGTCTTTTCAAGGTGAGCTTGATGAACGCGAAGTTAAGATTGCTGATGCTGAAAAGCGCATCAATGATCAACTTGAGCATGTTAGCGGCTTAACAAAAGAGCAGGCCAAAGAAGAACTTATCGCTAATTTAAAAGACGAAGTTACTTCGAAATCTGCTTTTATTATTCGACAAGCCGAAGAGCAAGCTAAGCTTGAGTCTGACAAAAAAGCAAGAGAAATTATCAGTTTGGCCATCCAGCGTTGCGCATCTGATCATGTTTCAGAAGTTACCGTTTCGACTATCCAAATCCCATCTGATGAAATTAAGGGTAGGATTATTGGTCGTGAAGGTAGAAATATTCGATCATTTGAGCAAATTACAGGCACAAATTTGATAATTGACGATTCTCCTGAGACTGTTACAGTGTCAAGTTTTGACCCTGTTCGTCGTGAGATTGCCGCTGTTACTTTAAAGAAGCTTATTGCTGATGGTCGTATTCAGCCTGCAAGAATTGAAGAAATTCACAAAAAGGTTGAGAAAGAAGTTAATCAACGTGTTCAAGAAGCAGGTGAGGAGGCTGTTTTTGAAACAGGCATCCATAACTTAAGTCCTGAGCTTGTTCAAACTTTAGGTAAGCTTGAATACAGAACTTCCTACGGCCAAAGCGTTTTGAAGCACTCTTTAGAGGTTGCTTATTTGGCTGGTATTATGGCAACTGAGCTTGGTTTAGATCCTGCTGCAGCAAAAAGAGCTGGTCTTTTACATGATATTGGTAAGGCTATTGACCATGAAGTAGAAGGCTCACATGCTGTTATTGGTGCAGATTTAGCTCATAAGGCTGGCGAAAATGATGAGATTGTTCATGCAATCCATGCTCATCACAACGATATTGAGATGACAACAATTCTTGATATTTTGGTTCAGTCTGCTGACGCAATTTCTGCTTCAAGACCTGGTTCACGTCGCGAATCTTTGGAAAACTACATCAAGCGTCTTGAAGAAATCGAGGCAATTGCTAATGAGCAAAAAGGCGTCGAGAAGACATTTGCAATCCAGGCAGGGCGAGAGCTTCGCGTTATGGTTAAACCTGAAGAAGTTGACGAAGACAAAGCAACTGTAATGGCGCATGATATTGCAGCAAAGATTGAAAAAGACGTTCAATATCCTGGTCAAGTTAAGGTTGTTGTTATTCGCGAAACAAGAGCAGAAGGCCTCGCAAAATAAATGTCTGAGCAAACTGGCACAGACTTAAAAGATTTTGTAGATAAGCACGCACAAACAAGCCATCTTCGAGTTGAAAAAGACCTCGGAGGTGGCTTTTTTCGTCTTCGTCCCGGCGAAGCACAGCGCCGGCAAGCTCAACAGGATATTCGTAGCGTTGAAGACGCCGTTATAGAATTGCTTCGTAATTCTCGTGATGCGGGCGCTAGTAACATTTATCTTGCGACAAATACCGAAGACGCCTTTAGGCATATTCTTGTTATTGATGATGGTTCTGGTGTCCCGAAGGGGCACCAGAAAGTCATTTTTGAACCATATGTTACATCTAAGCTCGACACCATGACAACAGATACTTGAGGCGTTCATGGTCGTGGAATGGCCTTGTATTCTATTGCCGAAAATGCTGACGACGCTTGCGTCGTCAATTCAAACACGGATTTAGGTTGCGCTATTGCAGTTAAATGTTATACGAAGAAACTCACCGAAAAGCGCGATCAGTCTACGTTTCCAGATTTTTATGTAAACGAAGATAAGGAGTTGGTCGTTAGGGGACCGAAGAATATCTTGCGCACCGCTTGCGAATTCGCAGTTGAGTCTCGCAAAACGTGCAACGTTTATATTGGTAGCCCAGTAGAGATTGCTGCTACGCTGTATGCTGTTTCGCGAAGCGAAACTGGTGTCAGCGCAGTATTTAATGAACCCGACGAAAAAACCAAAATCGTAGACTTATTAGGTTTTTCGTCCGACGTCCATGACTTCAAAAAGTATGCTGCCGAAATCGGCATCTCGCTCTCTAAGCGCACAGCAAGACGCATAATGGACGGCGACATTAAGCCTCAGCAATCACTCCTCGAGCGAATTGCTAAGAGCGGGGTTTCCGGAAGCAACGCTTCCGAATTCAACATCTCAGATGTTACTAAAGTCCACCACGCCAAACCAAAGAAAGCGAAAATTAAACTTGAAGATTCGGATAAGGAATCATTAATTGCTGCTGTTAAACAGGAGTTTCCTAATGTCGCAGAAAAGTATTATCTAAATGGCGATATAGATCCAAAATTAACAATTAAAAACAATAAAATCTCAATCTCTTTCGAAGTTTCAGAATCAGACAATTAAGCGCCTGCGCTAGCATCTTGTGTTATAATACGCTTCCCAATAATTATGAATATAGAAATTACTGAAGTTTAATTATTGCAACGTAAACCGAACAAATGGAACAAAAATGGAAACTGTATTATTGAAAGTGTCATCTAAATCTTCGCCAGCAAATGTAGCTGGTGCAATTGCCGGTTTAATCAAGGACGGCAAGGAAGTAGAAATCCAATCAGTTGGAGCAGCAGCGGTCAATCAAGCCATTAAGTCTGTTGCGATCTCTCGTGGATTTTTATCTCCTGTTGGTGTTGAAATCAGCATTGTACCTGCATTTGCAACAATCACTATCAACGAAGAGACACGCACAGCAATTAGGTTCAAGGTTTTGGCTTCTAAAAAATAATTTTGCGAGGCTACCTTGGCACTCAACTTTAAAGATATCAATTTTCATATTGTTACTTTTGGATGTCAAATGAACAAGCATGACAGCGAGCGAATTTGCGGCATGCTTGAATCCCTTGGTGCTTCAGCCGTTGACAGCATTGATGAATGCGATATCGTCATTTATTTGACGTGTTGTGTTCGCGAAGCTGCTGATGTGCGTCTTTACGGTCAAGCAAGTTCTATCAAAAATGTTCCACTTAGAAAAGGGTCTCCGCTAAAAACCAGGATTCTTGCAATTGGCGGATGCATTGGCCAGCGAGACTCTGATAAGTTAAAGTCAATTGTTGGAAATGTTGACGTTGTCTTCGGAACACACAATATTGGGCATCTGCCAGCTCTTTTAGAAGATTCAATTGAGAATGGCAAGACGGTTGTTGAAGTTTTAGAGGAGTCGAGCGGATTTCCGACGGATCTTCCAACGCACAGGGAAAAGCCTTGAGCTGCGTGGCTTCCAATTACAATTGGGTGTAATAATTTTTGTTCGTATTGTATTGTTCCGTATGTTCGAGGCCGAGAAAAATCTCGCACGATGGAAGACATTGTCGAAGAGGCCATTAAATACAAATCCGAAGGTGTTTTAGAGTTAACGCTTTTGGGGCAAAATGTAAATTCTTACGGAAGAGATTTATATGGTGATTCTAAGTTTTATGATTTACTTTGCAAGATTGATGAACTTGGATTTGCGCGTCTTCGCTTTGCTACGAGTCATCCAAAAGATATTTCTGATGACGTAATTAAGGCTTTTGGAAGTTTAAAAAGTTTGCAGCCGGCGCTTCATTTGCCAGTTCAAAGTGGCAGTGACAGAATCCTAAAAGAGATGAATAGAAAGTATACGGCTGATTATTATTTGGGCCTAATTGGAAAGCTCCGAAGTGCACGTCCCGACGTTGCGCTTTCAACAGATATTATTGTTGGCTTCCCGGGTGAGACGCAAGAGGACTTCGTTGCAACATATAAGCTGGTAGACAAGGTAAAATATCATCAAGTTTTTACATTTATTTATTCGAAACGCGAAGGCACTCCGGCCGCTAAGATTGTTGATAACACTCCAAAAGACCTAATTCAAAAACGTTTTGATAGTTTAGTTGAGCTTGTTGCAGACCGTGCGAATGAATTAAACCAACAAGATTTAAATTCAACGATGGATGTTTTGTTCGAAGGAGCTTCGAAAAAAGACGCTAATGTTTTGGTAGGGAAGTCTCCGAAGAATCAAACTGTTCATGTTGAACTTGGCAATAAGAAAGCCTCGGACTTTACAGGAAAGATCCTTCCAGTAAAAATATCCGAGGCCAAAACTTGGTATCTAAAAGGCGATTTACTCGCAGTCTAGAACAATCTTAATTACATCTGGCGGGTTCAGAAGCGCAAGTTTCATAGCTTCTTTGTAATCATCTAATTTAAAGTGATTGGTTACAAAACCCTTAACCGAATATTTTCCTTCCTTAATCCATTTTTGAACCAAGTCAAAGGTGTACATTTTTTCGCCTTCTCATTCTTCCATGCCATGAGCGTCAACGCCAATAAGTTTAAGTTCCTGCCACCAAACGGGAGATTCGTCATAAGTAATAGCGCACATGTGGTGTCCAATTTTGATCATTGTTCCGCGAGCGGCAAGAAGACGAACGGCCGTAGTGTTAGACCAATCGCCACCAATGCAGTCATAAACTCTGTCAAAGCCGCCGAAGAAATACCTGTTCTTTTCGCTCATGCCTTTATAAACTTCAGATCCGCCAGTAGCTTTTGCAGTAGCCTCAAGAGGATCGCCCTTCAAAACATGGTCAGCTCCAAGTTTCATTGCGAAGTCAATTTTTGTTGGAACACGCTCCATAATTCAAAGTTCGCAATCTGGCTGAACAACTTTAATGGCTTGTACAACTCCAAGACCAATTGTTCCGCAACCCATAACCAAAATTTTTTCCTTTGGCTTTGGATGGTCAACTAAAACTGCATGAACAGATACACAAGCAGGTTCAATCATGCATGCGTCTTCGTTGTCAATTTCATCAATAATCTTATAAAGTTGCTGCTCAGGAGCAATAAAAACATCACCTCAACCAGCACCAATTCATTCAAGATCAAATTTCGGGTCCACACCATAATTTGTGCAGAAGTTATAATTTCCTTCTCGGCAATGGCGGCAACGAGGCAAATCTTTGTTATCGCAACCTGCCATATAAGCGCGAATTCCAACGCGGTCACCAAGTTTAAAATCTTTAACGGCGCTACCGACCTCAATTACTTCGCCAACATTTTCATGACCAAGGTAAGTTTTCTTACTTGCCGGAATTGGTTCAAATGCAGAATTTGTTCCAGTTGTCGCCTTAAAAAAGCTCATGTCAGTACCACACAAGCCACAGGCAATGTTTCGAACTTTAACTCAATTTTCTGCAGGAAGAGCTGGTTCTGGGATGTTTTTTGCATACTTTACAGCATTAAGCCCGCCATATAAAAGATTATTGGCAGCTTTAACTTTCTTGCCAACAGAAACAATACCTTTTGTTGCTACAACGCGAGGAATGTCCTTATCAAAATAGATAGTTTTCATGGGTGCTCCTTTGTTAGTTTATGAGAAGATTTCGCTTAACAAGACAATTTTAGCACAATTATTTGTGATAACATATTAAAAGCGATGAATAAAAATAATGAAATAATTGTTGTTTGCGGTCCCACGGCTACGGGAAAAAGCAATGTTGCAAATTCACTTGCTGCAAAAATTAATGGGGAAGTGGTCAGCGCTGATTCGATGCAAATTTATAAAGGAATGGACATTGGAACAGGCAAAATTCCGATCAATGAACGCAGCGTTAAGCATTGAGGACTCGACATTGTTGATCCAAGCAAAGCTTTCTCAGCTGCTTTATTCCAGGATTACGCTCGCGATGCTTTTGATAAAATTTTCTCCGAAGACAAGACGCCAATTCTTTGTGGCGGCACTGGTTTTTATATTAGAGCAGCAATTGATGATTACGATTTTCCAAAGGGCGAGCAAGTTGATAATCCGCTTCGTGAGAAGTATCAAAAAATTGCCGATGAAAAAGGCGCGCATGAGTTGTGGAAAACTCTTCAAGAGAAAGATCCTGAAAGCGCAAATTTAATTCATGAGAACAATGTTGTTAGAGTTATTCGCGCATTAGAGATTTTTGAAGAAGGCAAATCTTATGCGAAGCAAGTTGATAATTTGCAAAATCTTCCTCAAAAATACAACGCGAAATTTTTTGGACTTAAGGTAGATCCTGAAATTTTGCGAAAGCGTATTGATGCTCGTGTAGATAAAATGCTTGAGGCCGGGCTTGTTGACGAGGTTAAAGGCTTGCTTGATCATGGGTTGCGCGACGCATTGACCTCGGCGGCTGCAATTGGCTACAAAGAAATTGTTGAATATTTAGATGGAAATGTCACGCTCGATGAAGCGTCCTCGCAAATCAAAACTGCCACAAGACAATATGCGAAGCGTCAACGCACTTGGTTTAACAAGGACAAACGAATTAATTGGATTGATTATGACGATGCCGATTTAGATTCGGCGGTTTCGCAAATTATCGAATGCTGCGGTATAGACCAATAACTTTTCCGCAAAGTTCGCACTCATCAACAATAATAGGTTTCATGCGTTTGTTTTCAGGTTGAAGACGGAAGTGGTCTTTTTCTTTGTAGAAACGCTTGACGGTAGCTTCGTCGCCAAGCAAAACTACAGCAATTTCACCATTCTTGATGGTTTTTTGTTGACGGACGATAACTTTGTCGCCGTCATAAATTCCCGCATCAATCATGGAATTCCCGCGAACTTTCAAGATGAAATTTCCACGCCCGGCAAGGTCCGCCGGGAGAGTGACGTTTTCGGAAATATTTTGCTCAGCTAAAATTGGAGTGCCGGCGGCCACATCGCCAACAACAGGTAAGTCAACTCGTGGGGAAGTTCCGGCGCTTCCGCTTAACTTGATTGAACGAGACTTGTTGTCTTCTCGAGTAATTAGCCCTTTGTTTTCAAGCTCGATAATATATGCATGAACCGAAGATACAGACTTGAGCTTCGTACGCTTCATGATGTCACGAGCCGTTGGGCTGTAATCGTGATCGGCAATAAAGTCTTTGATAATCTGCAAGATTTCTTGGCAGTTAGCAGTTGCTTTAGCAGTATATAATGTTTGTTTTTTTCTCATGGGGGGCTTATGTTAGCACTTTATCAAACATTTGTGCAATAAATTAAAAATTAATTTTCTGAACAAATTATCTATATTTAGTATAAATATTATGGTAGAATAGCGCAACATTATTGCAAATTACACAATATGTAGTTTTTAAAGGGGTAAAAATGCGTTGTCCAAAATGTGGTTTCGAAGATTCAAGCGTTGTTGATTCGCGTCCGACCGAAGATACTTCGTCAATTCGTCGTAGGCGAGAGTGCTTAAAATGCAAGCATCGCTTTACTACTTATGAACGCATGGAAGAAAAGCCAATTGTTGTTACGAAGCGCGGCGGATCTTCGGAGGCTTTTGACAGAGATAAGCTTTTCCGCGGAATCTTAATTTCGTGTGCGAAGCGTCCGGTGGACCCAAAAGATATCGAAGCGCTTATTGATGAGATTGTAGGCGAGCTTCGAAACAACGGAATAACTGAAATTAAGTCTGATGACATAGGCGAGATGGTTCTTGAGCGTCTTGCGAAGCTTGATCAGGTGGCATATGTACGTTTTGCCAGCGTATATAAGGAATTTGCCAATGTTGACGAGTTTAAAAAGGTCCTAAAAGATCTAAAATAATGGGCGAGAAATCCATTAAAATACCAGCTAAACCACTAGAAAATTGCCCTGGAATGCCTAAATATGCGTATTCTGGTGATGCTGGCTTTGATCTAAAAAGCGCCGAAGAGGTAATAATTGCTCCCGGAGAGCGAAAAGTGATCCATTGTGGCTTTTCTATGGCCATTCCTGAAGGTTTTGCAGGTTTAGTAATACCACGAAGTGGCCTGGCTGCAAAACATGGCATTTCTGTAGTAAATGCTCCAGGATTGGTTGATAGCGGATATCGCGGTGAAATTTCTGTAATTTTACTAAATACAGATAAAAATGAAAGTTTTGAAATATCTATAGGCGACCGAATCGCTCAAATGATGATAGTTCCTTTCGCAAATGCCGAATTAATTGAAACTGAAACCTTAGATTCAAGCGAAAGAAGCGAAAAAGGCTTCGGAAGCTCCGGACGCTAAAACCCCAGGTAAAACGAGGCTTTTATTTGCGTTTTAAGGCCGTTTTATTTTCAACCCCTAGTAATTACACCTTATAAAACAATTTATTTTATGGTAAGAATAACAAAAAGACAAAAGTATGATAATATATGTTATGTAAAGTAGATTGAAATTGGAATATATGGGTATATGCCCTGTTAGAGATATACATTAGATTAAATTAGCATTCAAAGCGTAAGAAGAATACGCCTATTTGAATTAGATCTCCATCCTTAACATTAGATACAGAAACGTTATTATTGTTGATCCAGAGTCCGTTATAAGAGTTTTTATCGGCAATTTGGTATACGTCCCCATTCTTAGATATGACCGCATGTTCACGCGATACAGTCCTGTCATTAAGGAAAATATCACTGTTTGGGCTGCGTCCGATGGTCATATTGTCTTTTGTTAACGGCAAAACAAGCTCTCCTTGAGGGCCTGAAATAACGCGTAGAGCAGGGGTTTTACTGGATTTCTTGTCTATACCCTGGGTGTTTTTGCCTTCTTCGTTATTATCTGCCTTAATTGGCTTAAATTTTTCAGTATTTCCACTGAATTTAAAGCCACAAGCAGGACATTCTTCAATTCCGTCTTCGAATTCTTGTAAACAAATTGGACATTTTGTGCTCATGATAACTCCCCTTTAACTCTTTGCGTTAAGTTCGTTAATCTTATCACAATTTGCGAAGATTTCGCTGTCGGCCACGCAACTTTCTCCAGAAATATTTCGCCCAAGCCTATCAAAAGCTACGCCAATCATTTGAAAGATATTAGGACCTGGTTGGTCTTTAACGGCTATTAGATCGAGCCTTGCAGCTTCCCTGTTATGCTGAGTTAAGACAATTTCAGCTACTTTATCGCCGGCCTTAAAGCTTCCTTTTATTTCAGATGGCTCTATTTTAAGATGAACATTTCCAGCACATGCAAGAACAGGAATGCCTCTATCTTCGTCACGAAGAGTAACCGGAAACGCGCAATCAACTCATTCGGAGTGAGCAAGATTTGCAACAACTCCAACTTCTTTCTCGTCGTCACCATCCTTCATTGTGTCTTTAATGCCAGTGTCGGTCAGGTCGAGCTTGATCTTATTTTGCAAATATCAATTGAAGAGATTTTGAGTGTCAACAAAACGTTGCGTTTCATCATCGGACTTCAAGACTATTGTATAGATTTCATCTCCATCGGAATCCTTCATTGCCCCACTGAAGCAAGCGCCTCCAATATCAGTTACTCCAGTTTTAACACCAATGCATCCTTCAAAATTGCCAAGCAAAATATCTGTAGAGTGAAGCTCGAGCGTTACTTTTTGTCCTTTTCTGTCAACTGTAATTGTCGTATCTCCCCCGCCAACAATTTTTCTAAACATCTCATTTTGCATTGCGTACCTGGTAATTACACCAATATCCATCGCGCAACAATATTGATCATCGCTTGCGAATTCTTCGTCAGCCAAGCCATGAGGATTAGTGAAGCTTGTGTTTTCGCAACCAAGCTCTTCGGCTTTTAGGTTCATAAGACGGACGAAGGCTTGCTCGTTGTCCGTTATAAAGACGTCCTCAACATCTTCTTCGGAAACGCCCCTTTCTTTCGCTTCGCTTGCAACTTCTTCTTTTGTTTTATTGCGGATGCGGTCATCTTTGGAATCAACTAATTTTTGTCCGATGCTTTGACAAATTGCTTCCGCTGCGTCATTTCCCGAAGGAACAAGTAAGGCATAAAGAGCACTTAGCATATCCAGCTTGTCATCTGGCCAAACACCAGCAGAGCTCTCCCCTATGTCATAGGCCTTTTGAGTAACAACAACTTCATCTGTCATTTCGGAATTTTCAAGCGCAACTATTGCTGTAACAATTTTAGTTAGCGAGGCAATTTTTGCATGTTCGTAAGGGTTTCTTTCGTAAATCACCTCTCCATTTTGGTGAATCATAACCGCGTAATGAGCCGTGATGTTAGGACAATTTTTAACCGACATTCCACGAGAGCTTAATGTTTCGCCATAAAGCCTGTCTTCGCTGCTTGTGAAAGCAAAAGCTTGAACTGAAAGTGCAATTGCCAGGACCGCCGAA
>JAUNQF010000024.1 GCA_030536315.1 Coriobacteriia bacterium | reverse complement strand
CCGTAATTTCTACAAGCTCTTCGAAGGTTTTTGGGTCGCGAACATTCATCTTCATCGCAACCTCAATTTCTTCGTCTGACAGCACCGCAGTCAAACCATAATACTCTGGATCATCTTGAGTAATCTTTGATAGCCCCAGCTTTTGTGGAACCCTATCAGTAATCTTCTTACCCAGAGCAGCTACATTCTCTCTGAATTCCTTATCTGGAGTTATATCCATCTCAGGATATTTATAATCAGGATACAACTCCGGATCTAATTCTTGCTTAGTTGTTCTCATAGTAAACCTTTCGAAAAAGAGGGGCCCAAAGTTGGGCCCCATAAATAATCTTATTCCTTGCGAGCCAAAGCCTCTTTGTAATCCTTAGTATCAGTAAAGATCTCATGAGTATAAGGATTGAGTTTTTGCTTCTTCGCACGCATCATAATTACGCCAAATACAAATACATTGATACCAATAGAAAGAAGCGAGATAACTCCTTGTGCGGTTGGATCAACGCTTGTTGGCATTGTTGCAGCAGTAGCAGCAGCAATTCCACCATCAGCATAAAGCGAAGGGACAGTTGTGAAAATACTTGCGTCTTGGAATAGTGGGAATACTTGAGCAAACATACACCAAAGAGCTAAAGTATTTGCACGGTTTTGGATCCATCCACCTTTGTTCCACAAAGCATTTGCAAATGTTGGAGCAAGAAGAAGAGCAATACCGCAATACCATGCATGAGTTGGAAGATTTAAGTAAGTGTATTGGAAGTTCCAAACATCATAGGCAATGATGAACATCCAAATCATGTCTGGCCATAGCATGTCTTGACGCTTCTTCGATGAGTAAATTCCCCACCAGCCAGTCATACAAAGGATGTTAAAGATTCCAGCGAAGCCATTGAGGATGTTCCACCATCCACCATATAGCCAAACGCCTTCTGAACTCTTCCATCATCCGCCGCCTCAGTTACCAGACTCCATGTAACCTTTAATTGCACTTTCAAAATCCGAAGCCACAGCAATCAAGATATTGATAGCTACAATTACAAATGGGAAGCACTTAAACCATTGAGCTTTTCCAAGTTTACCCCACTTGTATTTCAAGGCCATAAAGCCAACGCAACCAATAGTTGCGGCATAGAGCTTCGCATAATGGAACCAGCTGTTCATATGAACATAGGTGTCATTATTCAAGGCTCATTCTTGACCAAGAGCTGCGCAAACATAAATAGCTATAAAATACACAGTCAAGGCCAGAGGTATAAAGATAAAGCAAGTTATACCTCCAAATTTAGTGCGGCGCGCAAATTCGTTGACTAAAACCAAGCCAACAAAAACCATCAGCCAGCCTAAAAGTTGCCAGCCTGACGTCGGGCCATAAAGTTGAAACATCATAGGAATTCCTTTCTTTAACTTGACATAGCGAGTATATCATATTAGAGGACAACTTTGAATGTGGTTTTGTTGTTTTGTGATTTAGCGATAATTTTGCCGTTGTGGTTTTGAACAATATTTTTTGCAATTGCAAGTCCTAAACCGTAACGATTTTCTTTTGAGTTTCGAACTTTATCCGCCCTGTAGAAGCGCTCGAAGATCTTTTCTTCGTCTCCAGGAGCAATGCCCTCACCTTCGTTAACGACTTCAAGAACAATTTGCTTGCCTTCTTTATGTAGTCATAAATTGATTGAAGATTTTTCTATTGAATGTTCAAGAGCGTTGTCGAGCAAAATTTCAACAAGTTGTTTTATGTCATTTTCGTTTTGTTTACAAATTATACCGTCTTGAACATTAATAGAAATTTTGCGATTTTTTTCAAGTGCTTTAGCTTCGAAGGTTAGAGCCGTAAGCTCAACTGTTTTTGACAGGTTGCCTTCGGTAAGATAATTCTCGTCAGTTTTTTCAGTGGAGGCAAGATCAAGAAGCTTCGCTATTAAGGAATTCATACGCGATGATTCTTCTTTTATATTTTCTAAATACTTTTTATTTTTAGCCGTTGGAGAAATTGCATCTGCCGAAGCCATCACAACAGACAAAGGAGTTTTTAATTCATGCGATGCGTCGGCGATAAAATCCTGTTGCTTTGCGAAAGATTCTTCTGCCGGCTTAACAATTCAATCAGTCAATTTTTTGACAACGAAATATAAAACTACCAGAACTATTATTAACGATATAAGCGAAGTCAAAAGATTGTTAATGAAGCCCTGAATGACAAAGTCGGTATATCTTGGGTCTACAAAAACTGAACGCGCGGCATCGTGTAGCATATTTCGCGTAGTAAAATAATTAGAGATGTTGTATATCAATATAGATACAAAAACAACCAAACTTAAAGAGCCGTAGATTGCCCAAAAAACTTTAGTTCTTAGCGATTTCATCCGAATACTCCAATTTATAACCTAAACCTCTTGATGCTTTAATGTTGGTCTTTGATCCAATCGCTTTTAGTTTTCGACGAATGAAAGATAAGTAAACTTCAAGGTTGTTTGACTCAACTTCGTTTTCTATCCCCCACACATTGTCATAAATTTGTTGTTTAGAGACTATTTGTCTTCTATTATTAATCAGAAATTCTAGAATCTCCAACTCTTTCTTAACAAGTTCTACTTCTTGTTTGCTTTTCGTGCATTTTAAAATAGATGTTTTAGCATCAAGTGATAAGTCGCCAAAATTAAGCGAGCCGTCTACAGCGCCAGTTCTATCTTTAAGTTGAAGTTCAACTCTTGCAACAAGCTCATCAAGATGAAAAGGTTTGGTAACATAGTCATCAGCGCCGTTTTGAAAACCTTTGAGTTTATCGCTTAGCGCACTTCGCGCAGACAGAATAATAACCTTGCTTTGAACGTTTTTCTTTTGGAGCTCCTCAAGTACCTCAAAACCATCAAGGCCCGGGAGCATAATATCAAGAACGATAAGATCATAGGCTCCGCTTACGGCGCAATACAGCCCCTCTTCTCCATCGTTAACAACATCGACAGAATACCCTTCGGATTCAAGTTTTTCGCCAACGATGTTGGCGAGAGCCTTTTTATCTTCTACAACTAATATACGCATGTTTATCACCTCGCTTATAATATATTAAAACGAGATTAAATAAACATTAAATGAGAAATAGTTAATTATTAAATTTATCTTTGTAGGTTCCTGGTGCGAAGAAGCATTCCTCGAAGAAATTGTCAGTGAAGTCCTGCCCTACATTGTCAAGGAAGACCTGTGTAGCAATTCCTGCACGCTCCAACAAGCTGTCAGAATACCATTTGTTTTGCTTCCACTTCTTTTCGTATTCTTCTTTTGTCTCGATAAGCGGTGTTGCTTCTGCCATATCGAGGAAGAGATTCATGTTCTCTTCGAAAGCTACATACATATCTTCGTCTTGCTCCGGAGTTGGAAGTTTTGCTAAATAGAACGAACGAAGATATTCATACCAAGGATTATGCGGTGGCTTGTTTTCGACATAGTCATAACGCTTAAGATTGTCATTGAATTTCTTGACGTATTCTTTATAAGTATCTGTGATGTATTCTTCGTCAACTAAATCATAAAGTTCGTGGAGAACATTACGCTTATCAACCATGTAAAGATAATCAGTTGAAAACACAGGTAAATGTTTGTAATATGGAGTAAAGATCATAGTGTCCATCATGAAATCATCTTTGTTGGTGCTTTTCATATAATACATATTTCCAATTTCTTTAATATCGTATTGGAATGCCGAATATGTGCGCCCATCCAAAGTAAAATTATTAAGAGCATCTCTAATTGGGATTTCCTCAACTTCGAAACGTTTCTTAATAATTTCGAGACCTTTATCAAGTCTTCTTTCAACCAGTTCCCTATTTTTTTCGATTAATTTCTCATCCATGAATTTGCCCCTTTAAAATGTAGAGCCCGGCAAATTTTACCGGGCTCTTAACAATTAAACTATCGAGTATAAACTTGCTCTAAACGTTTTAGTAATTCGTAACGTTCTTTTGAAGCTTTTTCATTTTGAGCAAATAATTTTTCAGCACGCTCTGGGAATTCGCGAGTCAAACGATTGTAGCGAGCCTCGCCCATTAAGAAGTCTTGGTATCCCTCGGCTGGTTCTTTCGAATCGATAGTTAAGCACTTGTCTTCAGCAGCTGGGTTAAAGCGGAACAAATTCCAATAACCACAATCAACTGCTTTCTTCATTTCTGTATGGCAGTTAACCATACCGCCTTTAATTGCGTGCATTTCGCATGGCGAATAAGCAATGATTAACGAAGGTCCGTCGTAAGCCTCAGCTTCTTTGATTGCTTTAATAGTTTGAGCCTGGTTTGCGCCCATAGCAACTTGTGCAACATAAACATAACCATAAGTCATAGCCATGTGAGCTAAGCTCTTTGGAGCAACTTCTTTACCAGCAGCTGCAAACTGAGCTACCTGACCTAAATTCGAGGCTTTCGAAGCTTGACCACCAGTGTTTGAATAAACTTCTGTGTCAAATACCATGATGTTAATGTTTTTGCCAGAAGCCAAAACATGATCAACACCACCATATCCAATATCGTATGCCCAACCGTCACCACCAAAGATCCAAACAGATTTCTTCGATAGATAATCTTTCTTTGCCAAAATTTCTTTAGCGTGTGGACATGTTTTTTCGCCTTCGCAAAGTTTAATTAATTCTTCAGATGCTTTTGCGTTTGCAATTGTGTCATCTTTTGTATCAAGATAAACTTTGGCAGCTTCTTTAGTAGCAGCACTTGCTTTATCGCAGTCGAGCATTTCTGTGGCAGTATTGATTAACTGCTCACGAATTGCTTGCTGGCCAAGATACAAACCAAAGCCGTGTTCTGCGTTGTCTTCGAAAAGTGAATTACACCAAGCAGGACCATGGCCCTTTTCATTGGTTGTAAACGGCGAAGTTGCAGCAGGACCGCCCCAGATACTTGAACAACCTGTTGCGTTTGAGATATACATTTGATCACCAAATAATTGAGTAACCAAACGAGCATAAGAAGTCTCGGCACAACCAGCACATGAACCGCTGAATTCAAGAAGAGGTTTCTTGAATTGCGAAGCCTTAACAGTGTCGCCTTGCATATCTTCTTTTTCTTTAACATTAGCAACACAGTAATCAAATACTTTTTGTTGGTCTAATTGAGATTCCATTGGAACCATCTTTAATGCTTGAACCTTATCAGGACAAGCGCCAACGCAAACACCGCATCCCATACAATCAAGTGGACTTACAGCAATTGTAAACTTGTATGTTCCCTTGCCTGCTCCAGCCTTGATATCAACAACTTGAGCTTCGCTTGGAATGTTAGCAGCTTCGTCTTCGCTAAGCGCAAATGGACGAATTGTTGCGTGTGGGCAAACATATGAACAGCTGTTACACTGAATACACTTTTCGCTATCTCACTCTGGAACCATAACAGCAACGCCACGCTTTTCATAAGCAGCAGCACCATGTTCAAACTGACCAGTTGCATATTTCTTGAATGCAGAAACTGGAAGGCTGTCGCCATCCATTCTACCAACTGGGAACATAATGTTTTTGACTTGTTCAACAACTTCCTTCTTGCCTTCGATTTTTGTATCTTCGGCGTTATCAGTTGCGTTAGCCCAGCTTTCTGGAACTTCGATCTTCTCGAATGCTGTAGCACCTGCGTCAATAGCTTTATGGTTAGCTTCTACAATATCCATACCTTTCTTAGAATACGAAGCAGTTGCCTTTTCTTTCATATATTCAATTGCTTCAGAGGCAGGAAGAACTTCAGCCAAAGCAAAGAAGGCAGACTGAAGAACAGTATTTGTACGCTTTCCCATTCCAACCTTTTCAGCTAAGTCAATAGCGTTAATTAGGTATAGGTTGATTTTGTTCTTAGCAATAAGTTGCTTAGATTCAGCATCTAAATGATGCTCAAGCTCGTCAAGCGTCCATTGGCAGTTAATCAATAGATTTCCGCCTGGTTTTACATCGCGAACAATTGGGAAATGCTTAGTAATATAAGAAGGATTATGGCAAGCAACAAAATCTGCCTTATTTACATAGTAAGGGCTTTTGATTGGATTGTCGCCAAAGCGTAAGTGGGAAACGGTTACGCCGCCAGTTTTCTTTGAATCGTATTGGAAATATGCTTGTACATATTTATCAGTATGATCACCAATAATTTTAATTGAGTTCTTATTGGCACCAACTGTACCATCACCACCAAGACCCCAGAACTTGCATTCGATAGTGCCCTCAGCAGCTGTGTTTGGACAATTCTTGTCTTCATCAAGAGATAGGTTGGTTACATCATCAACAATACCAATTGTGAATTCACGCTTAGGATTATCTTTCTTAAGCTCGTCATAAACAGCGAAGACACTTGAAGGTGGTGTGTCCTTTGAACCAAGACCATAACGACCACCACAGATTACGGCTTCGCGACCAGCGTTTGCCATAGCTGTAACAACATCTCTATAAAGAGGTTCGCCCAAAGCACCTGGTTCTTTAACGCGGTCAAGAACAGCAATTTTCTTGACAGTTTCAGGAATTGCAGCAAGAAGCTTGTCTGCACGGAAAGGTCTATATAAACGAACCTTAACAAGACCAACTTTTTCGCCATTAGCGTTTAAGTAATCGATTACCTCTTCGGCAACATCGTTGATAGAGCCCATTGCAATAATTACACGGTCAGCATCTTTAGCGCCATAGTAATTAAACAATTGATAATCGGTCCCCAACTTCTTGTTAACCATCTTCATGTACTTCTCAACAACATCAGGAAGTTTGTCATAAGCTTCATTACAAGCCTCTCGATGCTGGAAGAAAATGTCTCCATTTTCATGAGAACCACGCATAACTGGCCTATTTGGATTTAAGCAGTTGTCGCGAAATTCTTGAACAGCCTCCATATTTGTCATCTCTTTAAGATCTTCGTAATCCCAAACTTCGATTTTTTGGATCTCATGAGAAGTTCTAAAACCATCGAAGAAGTTGATGAACGGAACCTTACCTTCGATAGCTGCTAAGTGAGCAACAGCAGATAAGTCCATAACTTCTTGAGAGTTTGTTTCACACAACATTGCAAAACCAGTTTGCAAACATGCATAAACATCACCATGATCACCAAAAATGTTTAGCGCATGAGATGAAACAGTACGTGCTGAGACATGAAATACGCATGGAAGTTGCTCTGCAGCAATCTTGTACATATTTGGAATCATCAACAATAGACCTTGTGAAGCTGTGTAAGTTGTAGTTAAAGCACCAGCTCCAAGGGATCCGTGAACAGCACCAGCAGCACCAGCCTCTGATTGCATTTCTACAACATTAACTTTTGTGCCAAAGATGTTTTTACGTCCCTGAGCAGACCATTGGTCTACGAAGTCTGCCATTGGTGAGGATGGTGTAATTGGATAAATACCAGCAACTTCAGTGAAAGCATAGCTTACGTGAGCTGCAGCGTTGTTACCATCCATAGTAAGAAATTCTCTCGCCATAATTCTCTCCTTCTATAATTTATATAATGAAATTTAGCGTAATTGCATATAATAACACTTATGCTGATTTTTACAATAACAATTTAGGTGAATTATGGCTTATGAAAGCGTGAAAGACAAACGTGAGCGAGCTTCGAAAATTGCGAAGATTTTAAACGAAGTTCTACCCAACCCTGATACCGAACTTAAATACTGAGGCGATCCTTTTCGGCTTGTGATTGCGGTTTCTTTATCCGCACAAACAACAGATAAATCTGTCAATAAGGTTACACCTCTTCTTTGAGAGACCTACCCTACTATTAAAGATTTAGCAAATGCGGACATTAGACAGGTTGAGCAAATTATTCGGAGCATTGGTTTTTATCAAAACAAAGCGAAGAATTCCATTAATTGTGCGAAGATGATTCTTGATGATTTTAACGGCGAAGTTCCAGACAACATGGAAGACCTCGAAAAGCTTCCTGGTGTTGGACGAAAAACTGCAAACATTGTTCTCAATGTAGCATTTGACAAGGTCGAAGGAATTGCTGTAGACACCCATGTGTTTAGAATCTCGCATCGTCTTAAATTAAGTAGCGCGAAGACTCCTGAAAAAACAGAGCCAGATCTTCTAAAAACCTTTGACCAAAAAGATTGAAAAAACTTAAATCACCAATTGGTTTTATTTGGCAGACAAACTTGCATTGCGAGAAACCCGAAGTGCCATGGTTGCCCTCTTGCAAAACTTTGCCCAAGTCACGATTTCTTCACAATGTAATGATTAATATAATGTAAAATAAAAACATCAAGGAAAGGAAAATCATGAAACATGTATATTTATTTTTAGCTGATGGAACCGAAGAATGCGAGGCGTTAATCACGGTCGATCTACTTCGTCGCGCTGGCATTGATGTGAACACTGTTTCTGTCATGGGCGACATTTGCGTCAAAACATCAAGCGGGATTAAAATGGATGCTGATGTTATGATCGGCGGCGTTAATCTTGATGAAGCTGATATGCTTATTCTACCTGGTGGAATGCCTGGCACAAAGCACCTTGGAGAATGCCAAAAGCTATGTGACGCAGTTGTTGAATTTAACAACCAAGGCAAAAAACTTGCGGCAATTTGTGCCGCTCCAAGCGTCTTAGGAAAGCTTGGGGTTCTTAATGGTAAAAATGCAATTTGCTACCCTGGTTTTGAAGATACTTTAGAAGGCGCAACAATCAGCAAATTTGATCCTGTAACTGACGGAAACGTAACAACTGCAAGCGGCCTCGGTCACGCAATCCAGTTTGCTTTAGAAATTATCTGTGTTCTTGATAGCAAGGATACAGCTGCGCGTGTCGCTTCGGAAATCGGATTTATCTAAGGGGTTTAAATGAATATCATTATGATTGTTCTAATAGTGCTTGGCATGATTTCGCAAGGAATTTTTATGTTTGCCGAGTACAAAAAAAATTGGACTTTGGCAGTAATTCTTAAAGGGCTTGCTTCGGTCTTCTTTGTTTCCTTAGGTGTTTGATGCTCAACAAAGACTGCTTTTTCAATGTATGACAAACTGATTATTGCTGGATTAATTTTTGGTTTAGTTGGAGATGTGTGTCTGAACCTTCGTCATGTACTGAAAAAGATTGGTGACAAAATATTTCTAGGCGGTGTAGCTGCTTTTTTGGTCGGACACATTATATATTTAATAGCTGTAATTCCAAGCGCAACTCGAATTATTACAGACGTTGTAATTGGCATTATTATTGCGGCGGTACTTTTGTTTTACATATTTAAGACAATGAAAGTTAAAATTGCATTCAAAATTTTTGGTGTCTTTTATTTAGGCGCCATAATAATGATGACTTGCATTGCCATAGATGCGGCTTTTGCTGCTCCTGTTTTGAAAAATCTCTTATTTGCTTTTGGTGCTGTATTGTTTACTGCGTCAGATATTGTTTTGATTTTCAATACATTTGGCGGCGAAGAGACCTTCCCTCGCAGGATTACAAACCTGTCACTTTACTATATTGCTCAAATTTGTATTGCTCTAACAACAATGTTTGTAGCGTAAGCGAGTGCATTTATGAACGAACTTGTCAATAAAATAGTTTCCGCTTCTATAGACGCCGTTTTGCCTGGGCCAAGTGTCGAAAACGCCTTGAACAATCTTGAGCTTAAAGGAAATATACATATCATTGCTATTGGAAAAGCTGCCTGAGCCATGGCGAATGTAGCAAGCCAGGCCCTTAAGGATAATTATGTTGGAGGAATTTGCATTACTAAATACGATCATTCCCAGGGCGAAATTCCTCGAATTAAAATTTACGAAGCCGGACACCCTACTCCTGACAAGAACACCGTTCTTGCTACCCAAACTGCTATAGATTATGCACGCCGTTTAGGCGAAAATGACACTGTCTTGTTTCTAGTTTCTGGCGGAGGCAGCGCATTATTTGAATGCCCCAACTGTTCGTTAGAAGAGTTCATAAAAGTTAACGACGAATTGCTCGCTAGCGGTAAAGATATTAAAGAGATGAACTCAATTCGCAAACAATATTCAAATGTTAAAGGTGGCAAATTTGCTGAAATTTGTAAACCAGCAAAAGTTATTAACTTAATCCTTTCAGATGTTCTTGGTGACGACTTGAAGTCTATAGCTTCCGGACCTACAATCTCCGAAGGTGTAGAGTCTATACTTGTTGGGAATTTGTCTAAGTTAATTAATGCTGCAAGTGAAGCTTGCGAAAACCTGGGTTATAAACCAATCGTTGTCAACAATAACATGACTGGCTTCGCTCGCGAAGAGGCTGCAAGCTTTGCTCACGAAGCAATAAAATATTCAGAATCAGAAGAAAAGGTAGCCTTAATATCTGGCGGCGAAACTGTCGTTAAGTTACAAGGTTCAGGCAAAGGCGGAAGAAACCAAGAATTCGCTCTCGCCTGCGCTCCCCTTATCGAAGGCAAAAACATTACAATATTCAGTGTTGGAAGCGATGGCACCGACGGTCCTACAGATGCCGCCGGAGGCCACGTTAGTGGCCACTCTATGGATCTTTTCCGTGAGGCGAACATTGATGTGCAAGAATATCTTGATAACAATGATAGCTATCACGCTCTAAAAGCAACTAATCAATTAATCATAACAGGCCCAACAGGAACCAACGTAAACGACATTGCCGTCGCACTAATTAACTAATTAATTAATGTTTGTTCTGCTTTGCGCGAGCTGCCATGATTTCTTCGCGAGTCACATGCCAACATTCAAGTTTTGGATATCCCTTATGCTCATCAACATAAAAGACAGGGTTAAGCCCCTTCTTCTTCTGCTTATCAAAGTCCTTGAGAAGCTTAAAGACCCACTTCCCTAAGAACAATAAAGAAACAATGTTGATGATCGCCATGACTCCCATAAAGATATCTGCAATACCTCACGCAAGATCAAGGCTCATCATAGAACCTAAAATAATTGGAAGCAAGCAGATGCCTCTAAACAAATATAGCGATCGTGGATTTTTAGAGATAAATGTAAAGTTGCTTTCTGCGTAACTATAATTTCCAATAATGCTCGAGAATGCAAAGAAGAAAATCGCAACTGTCATAAAATGGATTCCAAAATTTCCAACCGTACTTGTTAGCGCCTGTTGAACAAGAGGCATTCCGTTTAGAGCGTAGGCAGATTCAGGTTGCTGAACTACATAAATCATAACCATGAATGCCGAACTTGTGCAAATAAAGAAAGTGTCAATATAGGCTGAAAGGGACTGAATTAATCCTTGCTTAACAGGATGAGTTACACTTGCGCTTGCTGCTGCATTTGGAGCAGAACCCATGCCAGCTTCGTTAGATAAAAGACCACGTTTGGTTCCGTAAAGCAATGCCGCTCCAGCTGCTCCTCCAACAATAGATTCAACGCTAAAGGCATTATTAAACATTACAGAGAAGACTTCGCCCATAGATCCAAGGTTAGTAAAAATTGTTAGCAAGGCAAGAGCA
>JAUNQF010000002.1:104509-112766 GCA_030536315.1 Coriobacteriia bacterium | reverse complement strand
CTATGATTTTTACATCGCCATCGCGCGTTGATGCAAATTTGTTCATGGAGGCTACCGCTTCTGAGATTGGTCTTCCTTGCATTCAAATGCATATGGATGAACACGTTGCAGGTTCAAGTGTTTTGTGTATGATGGCTCCGGCTGACAGCAATTTTCGCTTAAACCCAAGCCGCACTGGTTTTAATGGCAAGGGTATTTTGATGCTCGAAGACGTTGACACCTGGGATTTTCCTGATCCTTCAGAACTCGGTGGCGAAGACGGAATTGCCGGCTTTTTTAATGCCCAAATGAGCAGGGGAATTGCCGAGGTTTCAAACCTTATTGAAGTTGCACTTGAAGATCCAAATATTTTGGTTATGGCAACTGTTGGAGATAAAGTTGACGAAGACGAAATCCGCAACAGTCTTGGTGCTGAAACATTTACGGTTATCCGCATCGATAATCCAACAGAGCGAGAGCGCGCTGCAATATGAGCAAAACTTGCAGCGGACCATCCTTCTCTTCGTGCTTTTAGCACTCAAAAATTGGTAGATTATTCCAAAAATATGTCTCGTTATGACATTGAAGTTGCTGTTCACGAGGCCTTGGAAGACGCTTACCGTTTGGGAATGCAAAAGGGTGAATACATTCCTCTTTCAATTGTAAATATTGTTGAGCGCTTGGCTGATCATCAACCGCTCGACTCTTCTGAATATAAAAAACTCGAAGATGTTGCAACCGAGGATTTCAAAAAGGAACTCGAAAACATCGACGACATCTTAAAGTAAATGTTTATCTTTGAATTAATAGCTACTGCCGTTGGCGTTTCAATGGACGCGTTTTCAGTCTCTATTTGTAAGGGACTTGGAATGAAGCGTGTAAACTTTGTTCAAGCTGCAATTATTGGACTTGTTTTTGGTGGCTTTCAAGCAGCTATGCCGCTGATTGGCTTTTTAGTTGTGTTTGGTTTTCAGGACACCGAAGAATTTCAAAACGCCATTACTCAAAATGCCCCACTCGTTACACTTGTGCTTCTTGGTTTTATTGGCGGAAAAATGATTATAGATGCTGTTCGCGGTAAGAGCAACGATGACGTAGCACGCGCTCAAAAACTAAATGACGAAGGCCGCGGTGAGACAAAACTTAACATAATTGAGCTATTGATGCTGGGTCTTGCTACCAGCATCGATGCCTTGATGGTGGGCTTTGCCTTCGCCGTTATTCAAGCTGATGTAATTTTGACAATAACCGTAATTGGTCTAACTACATTCGCTTTTTCATTTGCTGGCGTATTTATTGGACATTTCTTCAGTGCAAAATGAGAAAAACCAGCTTCTATTGTAGGTGGAGCAGTATTGATACTTATTGGCCTTCGCTTCGGCGCTAAATTCTTAGGCTGATTCTAAAAATAAAATAATGGTATAATATTTAGGTCAAATTTTGAAAGGGGGACACTATGTCCAAAACAAAAATCAATCTAAAATTAATTATTGCGCTTTTAGGAGTTGCTCTTGTTATGTGCCTGGTTCCATTAGGAGTTCAAGCTCTTGCAACTGACGAAGCCACAGACGCAGCCGCCTCTAATAACGAAGGCGAACCAGCAGTTCCAGCAAACGACCAAGAGTATACTATTGTTAATCAAAAGGAAGGTGATACTGAGCTTGGTCAGCTTATTACACGAAGAGAAGATAGGAAATTTACTTTAGCTGATAGTGAAACAGTGTATGCAGAAGTTAACGGTCCAATTGGTTACTTATACGTTAATCATCTTGACGGCTCAAAAACTTGTGTTGCAGCTGCTTTTTCAGATGTAATTTATAATGAAAATTTATATAAATTTAAAGAATGAACTTCTATAGAAAATACATATACCGCAAATTATGAAGTATATACTCCAGCATCAAGCGATGGTTATTATTACGCAGGTCAAATGCGTGATAATAATGTTCCTATTGAAGGTGTTGAGGCTTCTTGGGTAGATCCTAAAAGCGGAACTCGTATAAATACATATTCAAATGATTTAGGTATGGCCTGTCTTACTATTCCATATGGAATTTCGGGTAGCATTCATGTTGTTCGTGATGGTTATGTATCTGATTTTTCTATTCCGCAAACTTATAAAGTTGGGGATGTCCCATCATTTACTGTCGTCGACATGATGAAAGGCGCCAAGAACACAGTAAATAGCAGTATCGCAAATACAAAATTCCATGTTCATGAATATGTTAGCAATAATTCAATTAGGCCAAGTTTTGAATATCTTGCCGAGGATATTTATTTAAATGAAGTTCCAACACGTATGCTTCCAGAGGGTGCTAATATGATGGTTCTGACTGATGCTGTTTGTGATAAATATGGCCTTAATCATGGAACTCTTTATTATTCTTACGAAGGGCCTCTTCCTTTAGGTGCAAGCCTTTATGAGATTGTATTTGAACCTGATGCTAATTATAAATGTGATAGTTGGACCAGAACAGATTCAAGTAGTTCTGTAGTTATGGAAGTTGGCAAGGATTATCCAATTATGTTAGCCGGTGGTCCATATGTTTATACAGTTAATTTGTCAGAAAAAACGAAGGCAGCGCAGACGGGGGATGATAATTTGCCAATTGTTATTGCATTAATTGTTTTAGCTTGTGCTTGTGGTGGATATATTGCCTATAGAAAGCTCAGGAAAAAATAACATTTATTAAATAAAATTTAAAGTCGCCGGAGTCTATGGCTTCGGCGATTTTTTTGGTAAAAATCATATGTTTTGAGATATGATAAGGACCCTGTACGGACATTAAAAAAGGAGATAAAATGGCTGATAAAAGAGTATATGCGTTTGGTAAAGATCAAAATGGAGTAAATATCACCGAAGGCAACACTGATATGAAGTGGATCCTTGGTGGTAAGGGTGCAAATTTGGCCGAAATGGCTAATTTGGAATTGCCTGTTCCTCCTGGATATTCAATTACTTGCCAAACTTGTATGGAATATGCAAATGCTGGAAATGTTTGGTCAGAAGGTGCTCTTGATGAAATTTGGGGATATACGGAAAACCTCGAAGAGCGCATGGGCAAGCGCATCGGTGATAAAGATGATCCACTTTTAGTTAGTGTTCGAAGTGGTGCACCTTTCAGCATGCCAGGTATGATGGATACGGTTCTAAACCTTGGGCTTAATGATGAATCTATCAATGGTCTTATTAAACAAACTGATAATCCTCGTTTTGCATGGGATTCTTACAGGCGTTTTATCCAGATGTTTTCTAACGTTGTAATGGGTATTGATGGTGACCTTTTCGAAGATGCTATCAACGCTGCTAAGAAAAAGAAGGGCGTTAAGAATGACACTGACTTAGAAGCCGAAGATCTAAAGGCTCTTGTTGCAAAGTTTAAAGAAATTTTTAGCAAGAATGTTGATGGCAAGGAATATCCAAGTCTTGTTGTTAATGGCAAGGTTGAATTCCCTCAAGATCCTAAAGTTCAACTTCAGTTAGCTATTGAAGCTGTATTCGGTAGTTGGAATAATGAACGTGCTGTTTTATATAGGCAGCAAAATAAAATTGACGATAACCTTGGTACTGCAGTTAATGTTCAAACCATGGTTTTTGGTAATAAGGGTGATACATCTGCAACAGGTGTTGCTTTTACACGTAACCCTGCTGATGGTAAAAATGAACGTTATGGTGACTTTTTAGTAAACGCACAGGGCGAAGATGTTGTTGCTGGTATTAGAAACACAAGTCCTATTGCTGATCTTCATAAAGTTGATGCACTAAAGGAAGCTTCTGATGAACTTTATGCAATCTTTGAGAAGCTGGAAGATCACTTCCGCGATATGTGCGATATTGAATTTACGATCGAGCAAGGCAAGCTATGGATGCTTCAAACTCGTGTTGGTAAAAGAACTGCTCATGCAGCTTTGTCAATTGCAATTCAGATGGTCGAAGAAGGCCTTATTACTAAGGAAGAAGCAATCAAGCGTGTTGAACCTGAGCAATTGGATCAACTTTTGCATCCTCAATTTAAGAAAGGTGCAAAATACGATGTTTTAGCCAAAGGTTTAAATGCATCTCCTGGTGCTGCTGTTGGTAAAGCTGTTTTTAGTGCTGAAGATGCTGTTAAAGCTAAGGAAAAAGGCGTAAAAACTGTTCTTGTTCGCTGGGAAACAACTCCAGATGATTTGGCTGGAATGATTGCCGCCGAAGGTATCTTAACTTCGCATGGTGGAAAAACTTCGCATGCTGCTGTTATTGCCAGGGGAATGGGCGCTCCTTGTGTTTGCGGTGTTGAAGCACTTCAAATTGATGCTGCTAAAAAGCAAGCTAAGGTTGCTGGCACAAAAACAACTATTAAGGAAGGCGACATCATTTCAATTGATGGTATGACTGGAGACGTTGTTTATGGTGCAGTTGAGCTTCAAGAAGCAGAAATTACTGGCGACCTTGACGTAATGTTAAAGTGGGCTGACGAAGTTTCTCGCATGGAAGTTCATGCTAATGCAGATAACCCACATGATGCACAGTTGGCACGTGACTTCGGAGCTACTGGTATTGGTCTTTGCCGTACAGAGCACATGTTCTTGGGCGAGCGTAAGCAAATTATCCAGGACTTCATTTTAAGTGAAGATGATGATACTATGAGAGCTTGCTTAAAGAAACTTCGTGATGCTCAAAGTGGCGACTTCTATGGAATGTTTAAGGCGATGGATGGATATCCTGTAATTGTTCGTTTACTTGATCCTCCGCTTCATGAGTTCTTAGAAAGTGGTCGTGAGGTTGAAGTTGAGCTTGCTAAGTTGGAAGCTAAAGGTGCTGCGAAGTCTCGTATCACAAAGCTTAAAGAATTTTTGGATAAGGTTGATAGCTTCGCTGAAGCTAACCCAATGCTTGGTATGCGTGGTTGCCGTTTGGGAATTATGTATCCTGAATTAACTCGCATGCAAGTTCGTGCAATTTGTACAGCAACTGCTAAATTGAAGAAGGAGGGTTTGAATCCTCGTCCTCAAATTATGGTTCCTCTTGTTTCTGTTAATGCAGAGCTTGCTCATGTACGTGATATTTGCGAAAACACAATTGCTGAAGTCGAGAAAGACTACGATTGTGAGCTTAACATTCCAATCGGTACTATGATTGAGCTTCCTCGTGCTGCTGTTACAGCTGATGAAATTGCTCAGTATGCTGACTTCTTTAGCTTCGGAACTAACGATTTAACTCAAACAACATTTGGTTTTAGTCGTGATGATGTTGAGAGCGAATTTGTTCCTAAATATTTGAAGGAAAAATTATTAAGCGCAAATCCATTTGCAACTGTTGATAAAGGTGTTGCGAAGTTGGTTAGCATGGCTGTTGAACTTGGTCATAAGGGCAATCCAAGTATTGAATGCGGTGTTTGCGGTGAGCATGGTGGAGATCCAGATTCTGTTAAGGTGTTTAACAAGATTGGTCTTGACTATGTAAGTTGTTCTCCATTCCGCGTTCCAATTGCACGCTTAGCAGCTGCTCAAGCAGTTATTGAACAAAAAGATGAGTAAGAAACTTTTAACAGTTCTGAACAAGTCAAATTCGGAGGCTGCCAAGGCCTCCGAAATTGTCTTAGCCTATTGCGACGATAATAATATCGCTTGCGAAACTTTTGATGGCTGAGATATTACTAATAAAAAGATTAACGAAGATGTCAATTATGATTTAGCCGTTGTTCTTGGCGGGGATGGAACGATGCTTCGCACTTCTAATTATATTGGAAGTAAAAATATTCCAATCCTTGGCATCAATTATGGAAATCTTGGCTTTCTCACAAATTCTCCGGAGGCGGGGATTGAAAAACTTGTTGAGGATGCCTTGAATGGAAAGTTGAAACGTGAGTCTCGTTGTCATTTGATTGTTAATGTTCAAAGTGATGCTGGAGCTTCGGAGTTTATTGCAATGAACGAAGTTAGCATTCGACGTTCAAAATCTGGACGTATTGTTGATTTTGCAATTAACATCAACGATGAACATGTTTGTGATCTTCGAAGCGATGGCGTTATTGCTTCAACAGCAACCGGATCAACAGCTTATGCCTTAGCTGCGGGAGGACCTCTTGTTGCCCCTACTTATAAAGGCGTAATTATCGTGCCGCTAGCTCCTCATACGCTAAATTCGCGCCCGCTTGTGACAGATAAAGATGACGTTGTTGAATTTGACTTTACAAAAGACGATAAGCGCGATAAGCTTGCTATTAATGTTGATGGTGAGATTAAAAAGATTGAAGGCAAAGTGTTAAAGGTTATAGTTAGGGCAGACAAAAACGAAACGACAATTCTTCGCTATTCTAATGATACTTTTTATAGTCGAATTTCTAAGGTGTTTTTCTAATGGGTTTTGACGGAATTTATAAAAAGCAAGATGATGGAATTCCTTATAGGGAATTAGACGCGAATCTTGCAAAAAAAATTCTTGAGAATAAATCTAAGGGATGAGTAAGTCCTTACGCGTTTAAGGATGCTGATATTATTCGTCGTGAGAAAAAAGAACATGACGAAGCCACAGTAATTCGTCCGGCCTTTGATAGAGACATTGAAAAAATTATGTACGTACCTGCATATAATAGGTACAATGACAAGACCCAAGTTTTTTCATTTATGCACAATGATGATATCAGCAGGCGCGGTCTTCACGTTCAATATGTAAGCAAAATTGCGCGAAACATCGGTGGCTTGCTTGGTCTTAACACATCTCTCATCGAAGCGATGGCTCTTGGGCATGACATCGGACACACACCCTTTGGTCATGTTGGTGAAGATGACTTAAATAATGTTTATAACAAACACACCGGCAGATTTTTTAATCACAATGTTCATTCCGTTCGTGTTTTGGATAAATTGTATAGGAGAAATTTGAGCCTTCAAACTTTGGATGGCATTCTTTGTCATAATGGCGAAATTGCGAAGCAAGTTTTAGAGGTTAAACCTCTTGACAGTTTTGACGCTTTTGATAAAAAGGTAGAGAATTGCTACGTTGAAAAAACTGCTGTCGCAAAGCTTGTACCTGGCACTTTAGAGGCTTGTGTTGTGCGAATTTCTGACATTATCGCATACCTTGGTAAGGACAGGATTGATGCTCTTCAAATTGGAGCCATTGATGATGAAAGTTGTTTTGATTCAAGCTGCCTTGGTCGCACTAACACTAAAATTATTAATAACATGATTGTTGATATAGTCGAGAATTCTTATGAGCAAGATCATATTAAAATGAGCAAAGAAATTTTCGACGATCTTTGCGTTGCCAAGAAGCAAAATGCTGAATTGATTTATATCAAAGAGGGAATGAGCGAAGACGCGAATATGAATCTTGATGCAATGACAACTCGTTTATACGAAAAGTTTTTGGATGATTTGAACTCCGAAGACAAGACTTCGCCGATTTACACTCACCATATTGCAAGCTTAATGCGTAATTCAAATAATATCTCTGAAGAGGATTACCTTCGCGAAGATGCTAACGACATTGTTGTTGATTATCTTGCGTCTATGACTGACACGTACTTCATGGCAGTATATGATCATACCTTCCCCGAAGATGATCTCAACATTTATTTTAGAGGATACTTTAAATAGAGTCTGCGGCTTGAGTTGCAAGCTGGTCGCAACGTTCGTTTTCTTCGTTGCCTGCATGACCTTCGACTCACGTGAATTTATATTTATGTTGCTCAAGAGCAGCTAAAAGCCGCTTTCAAAGCTCGATATTTTTAACCTTTTTTCAATTGCGTTTTTTTCAACCTTCAATTCAATTTTGGTTAAATGCGTCCACAACATATTTTGAATCAGAAAAGATCTCAACTTCGCAAGGATGTTTTAGCGCTTCGATGGCAACAATCACAGCCATCAATTCCATTTGATTATTCGTAGTGTCTTTAAAACCTTGAGAATATTCTTGGCGATGCGTTTGTCCGGCTTCGTCAGTGTATAGAAGAACGCAACCATAACCTCCATTGCCAGGATTTCCCCTGCATGCGCCATCCGTATATATTGTTACTTTTTGCATTTAATTCCTTTTGAACTTATTTTTAATTGCATCAAACAATTGAAGGATTTCTTTAACTCTAAATATCCAGCAGAAAAGCCCAACAATTAAAAGACTGATTGTGCCGCAAACAACAAGTTGGAAAATTCCGTTTAACATACTTGTTGAGCCAAGGTCGATGTAATTCATCAAAACAATACCAACAAAACATCCAACTGACGAAGCTAGCAGCACGCGAATCGCGCTCCAAATAATTTTTCCAACATCAAAACTTCCAATTTTCGATTT
>JAUNQF010000002.1:84530-104409 GCA_030536315.1 Coriobacteriia bacterium | reverse complement strand
TAAAGGATTGTTGCAGGTCCGCTATCGGAGATTTCGAGCGAGAAAGCGTTTCGGCATGTGAAAGCGACAAGCATTCCAAGAACGTAAATAAATGTTGGAATAGCAATTTTAATAGCTCCATGCAATGCTGGATCTTTTAGGTCAACAATTGGCTGCCATTTAAATCCTGTTTTTAGTAGAGCAGGGATTTGAACAATAGCTTGAACGGCAACACCTAATGTGGTTCCAACTCCGAGAATTATTATTGCAAGCATCTGATCGCTTTGATATAGCACTGCATAAGCTCCAAACGAAGCTATGACAACAATGTTGTTTATTGCGGGAGCAACAGCTGGTAGGAAGTAAATTCGTTCGCCGTTAAGAATTGCGTTTAGCACGCCTCCAATTCCGTAGAAAAGCATTTGAATTGCAAAAATACGGAAAAATATCACAGCAATTTCACTTACTTCGGCTTGTTGACCTACTGTAAATGTTTGCGTAGCAATAACTTGAGGAGCAAAAATTGTCATTAATATCGAAAAGATTGCCATCAAAATAATTGTTAGATTTAACATGTTACATGCGAAGCGGTTTCCACCTTTAGAACCGTGCTGTTCTTTTTCAAGCATAAAAATTGGAATGAAAGCAGCTCCAAGCAAACCACCAGCAACAAGGTCAAAAATAATATTCGGCATATTGTTAGCAACTTGATAGGCAGAAGTTATGACAGTATTGCCCAAAGCAAAAGCCATCGCTCAAGTGCGAATTAAACCTGTGATTCTGCAAATTAGAGTAGCGCCAGACATGGCAACAGTACTTTTTGCGACAGATGAAGTGGTACTACCTTTTTTGTTCGTTTTAACTTCATTCATATGCACAATTTTAGCGTAATTTAGGACTCTTTTACCTTATTTTTAAGTATAATGATGGTGCTATAACAAGTTATGAAAACTTTAAAAACGAAATATATTGCGATTATTTTTGCATCTGTTCTTCTTGCTGTTGTCAGTGTTTTTGCAATAACAACTGAATTTGCTTATGCTTGGAACACAACGCAATGGCGTCCAAGTGTTGAAATTAAAAAGAGCATTGATTCTTCTTATGCAAAAATTAGAGAATATAATGATGAAATAGAAGAAAGTAAAAACTTTATTGTAGACTATGAAAATAATGCTGATATTTACGATGAATACGTTCAACTACTTCAAGAAAAATTTGACAACATGGAAAAATTCATAAAGGTTGAAAAGCCGGAACTTGAAGAAATTACAAAAAGTAGTTATGCTGCGTTTTTTGCTAAAGGGCTGCTTGATGAGATGGTAGGAAATCGCTTCGTCACAGATGGACTTTTTAAATGGAGTTTTGTAACATTTTTTGCTTGTGGTGAAGACGATGAGATAATGAAATTCGTTGAAGATTATTACAACACAAAAAAAGAACTTGATAGCGCTACTAATGAAAACGAAGAAGCAGCAACAAAATACAATCAATCTTTGTCTAATATTAATAATTTGCCAATTGAAATTAATACTTTGAACCAAAACATAGCCAACTTAAATAATTTGTTGGCAGAGGTTTTAGAAATTGAACAAGTTTTTGGTGCCGCAGGGGAAAGTAGAATTGAAGGATCGAGCTTTTTCTGTCATCCATGCCCTGACAGTCAAATCAGTTCTCCATTTGGTGAGAGTAGGGATGGCTATACGCATCATGGCTGTGATTTTGTAGCTGCTTCGGGTACACCTATTTATTGTGCTGCCGATGGTGTTGTTTTTGAAACTGGTCAAAGTGATTCAATGGGAAATTATATAAAGATTCAACACGCCGATGGCTTTGTTTCTGTTTATATGCATTGCAGTCATGTTTTTGTGCCAAACGGTATGCAAGTTTTTAGAGGCGATAACATTGCATTGGTTGGAAGCACAGGGGACAGCGAAGCACCACATCTCCATTTTCAAGTTGAACTTAATGGCACGCCAGTTAATTGCTTAGACTACATGTAGTTTTAATCTTCGTTAGACTCTTCTTCGTTTTCTTCATCTTTATTTTTTGGAATAGTATCGTCATAAGATCAATCTTGACCACTAATTCATTTATCAAGTTCTTCCTGACTTATTATTACGAAGGCTTGAGAATTTTGTTGCTCAAATATGTTTCGAACTGTTTCAATGCTGTAATAAACATCTCCGTTAATGGAATCGGCAACATATACAATTTCGTTTTCTCTATCAAAACCAGTTAGCAAAACGCTATGCGAAAATCAATAAATGTTATAGTCGTCAGATGTTGAAGTTGGCTCTCCAAGGTCTTCCATATTAAGTGAAGATCAAATTTGAACAGGATGTCCTCTTTCAATATATGCGAATAAATCTTCAAAGTTTCTTCCTGTTATGTCAAAGCCTTTGTATGGGGCAGGATTGGCGCCTATAAATTCATCGAATAAAATTTTAACTCCAGGACACATCATAATGCCACCATAATCAGGATCATATGGGGAACCAACATAGTAATGAACTCAGTCATCGCTATCATATATCAAATAATTTTCTACTAGTTCTCCCTTACTTAAATTAAAGCCATAATAATTCAACATGTTAGTTAGAGCAATACATTCGCATGCCGAAGGGTATTCAGGGTGCTGATATATTATAGGGACATTAAGACGTTTATATGGAAGCCCCAGAGCTTTAAGTGTATAAGTAACTTCATTTTCTTTGCTTATAACTTACTGACGAGATAGCTCTTCAAGTCTTCGTTGCTCTTCTTCATCAGCAATTCGTTGACGTTCTTCTTCGGCAGTAGTAACTTCCTTGATTCTTTGCATTTCTGATGTGTAAGCATTTACAGTGCAAATGATGCCGATTATTAAAACCGCAACTATTGCTGCACAAATAAGTGCAATTTTTGGAAAGTTTTCATTTTCTCTTAATGATTTATAAAAGTCTTTGAAGTTCATCTACTTTATCCGTTTTTTCTCAAGTGAATTCAGGAAGCTCGCGTCCAAAGTGCCCATAGTTCGAAGTTTTGCGATAAATTGGGCGCCATAAGTCAAGAGCATCTTGAATTGCAGCGGGGCGAAGATCGAAAGTTTGAGAAACAGCATATTCAATTTTCTCAATTGGCTCTTTGTTTGTGCCATAACAGTCAATGAAAATTGAAGTTGGATGAGCCACACCAATTGCATAAGCAATTTGGATTTCGCATTTGTCTGCAAGCCCGGAAGCAACAATGTTTTTCGCAACATATCTTGCCATATACGAAGCAGAGCGGTCAACCTTCGTGCAATCTTTTCCGCTAAAGCAACCGCCTCCGTGATGTCCAGCTCCTCCATATGTATCAACAATAATTTTTCTTCCGGTAAGCCCGCTATCTCCAGCAGGACCTCCAAGAACAAACCTTCCAGTTGGGTTTATATAATATTCGATTGATTTATCAGTAGGAACGCCAGCTTCGTCAAGAACAGGTTTAATTACCTTATCCATAACATCGCGCTTGAGTTCAAATTCCTTAATGTCCTCATCATGCTGAGTCGAAAGAACAACATTATTTACCAAAACAGGCTTGCCGTCTTTATATTCAATTGTCACTTGAGTTTTTCCATCAGGACGAAGATAGGGAATGATGCCGTCTTTTCGAACAGTAGCGAGGCGTTCGGACAACCTGTGAGCAAGATAAATTGGCATAGGCATTAGCTTTTTAGTTTCATTGCATGCATAACCAAACATAATGCCCTGGTCGCCAGCGCCAATTAAGTCATATTTATCAGTGCTTTTTGCCTTGGCTTCAACAGATTCATCCACACCCATTGCAATATCTGGACTTTGTTCATGGACAGTATTTTGAACACTGCAAGTTTCAGCGTCAAAACCATATTCTGTGTGAGTGTATCCAATATCACGAATGACATCACGAGCAATTTTGGGAATGTCAACATAAGCTTGTGTGCGAATTTCGCCGGTTAACATTACAAGCCCTGTGGAAACAAGAGTTTCGCAAGCACAACGGACTCGCTTAACATTTGCTTTTCCATGTTCATCTTCAAAATTACGAAGCTCAAGTTGCTTCTCGCGCGCCAAAAGTTCATCCAAAATTGCGTCAGAAATTTGATCGCAAATTTTGTCTGGATGACCTTCGGTAACACTTTCCGAAGTAAACAAATAATTTGAAGTTTCCGCCATCTTATCTCCCAAAATTAGGTCAATTTGTTAGGTGTTGCATTATACTACAAGTTTATGAAACAAGTATTAATAACAATTTGTGCGATTATTTGCTTAAGTGTGACAATTTTAAGTGCTGGTGTGGTTGTTTGCATGTCTTTTCCGCAAATTACTGAAAATTTGAGCCGCGCAACAGCGATGGTTGACACTGCGCATTTCACGCGCGATCAACTTGTTAAAGTTGCACTTACTACCAGGGCTTTTGTTGCTGGTGAAGCTGATAAAAATGACATTTATAAAACTGTTCAAGAAATTAATCAAGAAGCAAAAACTGAATTTTCGCAATATGAAGGTTCGGACTTTGCTGCGGTTTCGGATGAATATTCAATAGATCATGTTGCAATTAAACATTTAGAAGATGTTAAGTCTTTATTTGCAAACGTTAGAATTGCATTTGGGATATGCGGCTTCGGCGCTTTGTTATTTTTAATTTTGCTATTTGTATTTTGCGGACGAAGCGCATTTGGGCGCGCTCTTCAATGAACCGGATTAATTATTTTAATTGGATTAGTTGCTTTGGGAGTGTGGGCAATTGCAGACTTTAACAGCATGTTTAACTGGCTACATTCCCTGTTCTTTGAAAATAATAGTTGATTTTTCAGCGATAAATCGTTATTAATATCAATGTATCCAACTGCATTTTGGGTTGGAATGGCGGTAATTTGCATCGTCACTTCAGCTGCGCTATCAGTTGTTTCCTTAATCATAGGAAAAATTATCAAATAGGGGTGATCTAAATGACGAAGGAAAATAAAGAAGTTCGTGTGCGTTTCGCGCCATCGCCAACTGGAATGCTTCACATTGGTGGTGCTCGAACTGCCGTAAATAACTGGGCTTATGCTCGTGCTACAGGTGGTAAGTTTGTCCTTCGTATTGAAGATACTGATCTTGCACGTTCAACCGAAGAAAACACTGCAATAATTTTGCGAGCGATGAAGTGGCTTGGCCTTGATTATGATGAAGGCCCAGAAGTTGAAGGCCCTTATGGTCCTTACTTTCAGCTTCAACGTTTGGATTTGTATAAGCAAGCTATTGATGAACTTTGGGAAAAAGATGCTGCTTATCCTTGTTTTTGCACTAAGGAAGAAATTGACGCCAAGCGCGAAAAGGCTATCAAGGAAGAAGGCGGTTACAGTGGTTATGATAGAACTTGCCGCTCAATTCCTCG
Source organism: Coriobacteriia bacterium (assembly GCA_030536315.1). Classification (GTDB taxonomy): domain Bacteria; phylum Actinomycetota; class Coriobacteriia; order Coriobacteriales; family Eggerthellaceae; genus Equivita. The sequence goes on along the minus strand of JAUNQF010000002.1, from coordinate 99,048 downwards.
TGAAGAAGCTCAGGCCCGAATGGATGCGGGCGAGCCCTTCGTTTGGCGATTAAAAGTTCCGCTTGAACATGAACCAATTGAATTTGACGATGCTGTTTATGGGCACATGAGTTTTCCAGCTGACGTTATGGATGACTTGGTTTTGACTCGTGGCGTAGACAACATTCCAACTTATAATTTTGCGGTTGTTATTGATGATTCCGCAATGAAAATTACTCACGTTGTTAGGGGAGACGATCACTTATCAAACACTCCTCGTCAAATTTTAATCTACGAAGCCCTGGGCAAGCCTGTTCCAACTTTTGCTCACTTGTCAATGATTTTGGGACCGGATGGTAAAAAATTATCGAAGCGCCATGGCTCAACTTCGGTAGAAGAATATCAAGCACGAGGTTATTTGCCAGAAGCACTTGTGAACTTTTTGGCACTTTTGGGTTGGTCTTTGGATGACAAGACAACAATTATTCCAAAAGACGTTTTATGTAAGGAATTTGATTTGTCTCGTGTTACCAGGAAAGATAGCGTTTTTGATGAAACAAAGTTAGACTGGATGAATGGTTGTTATATTCGTGATATGGGGTCTGATAAGCTTGCAGAAATTTCTAAGGAATGGTTTGCTAAAGCTGTTGTTCAAGGAAAAAATGAAGCCTCCCAAGGTTCAAGAATAGTAGAAAGCAAAACAAAAGAAGAGCTAAAGGAACTTGATAGGCAAATTAAAGAATTCGATGAAGAGGAAGTTGAAAAAGAGATTAACTTTGTTGATGAGAACATCGATATGTTTAAAAAAGTTACGCCTCTTATTATTGAACGTCTTGAACGCTTGGATCAAATTCCTGGAAAGCTTAGCTTTATGTTCTGGGGACCAAATCTTGTTTTGGATGAAAATTCTAAGCAAAAGGTTTTTGATAAAGATAGCCAAACTGCAAAGCAAGTTTTGACTTCTGTTCTTGAAATCTTTGAAGATGAAAATGTTAAGTGGGATTGCAAGACTTTAGAAACAAAATGCCAAGAGCTTTGTGCTAAGTTAGACTTAAAACCACGAGTTTTCTTTCAACCAATTCGTGTTGCTGTTGCAGGTAATATGGTATCTCCGCCACTTTTTGAGTGTATAGAATTAATGAAGCGTGAAGATATTATTGAGCGAATGAAATTCGCACTTAACGTTTAGTTCCTGAAAAGTAATATAGTTCATTATCGCGAATAATATTCACTTCGAATTTTTGGCGTCAAATTTCAGCTTCTTCTTCGGCCTTCATAAGTTTTCGACTAACTTCCATTGCATGAGAAGAATGATGTGAATTGATAGTGTCGCGGCTTGAACCATGCGCAACAATAAACATTCCATTTTCGTTGAGAAGCGAATAAACTTTTTCAACAAGTTTTTGCTTATCCATTAAATGTGGATAGACGTTATACATTATTATTGTGTCAAACTTATCGTTAGTTTTTCAAGTCAATATATCTTCAACTAAAAAGTTTCCCTCTGGAAATTTTTCCTTTGCAAGCTTAATCATTTCTTCGGAGATGTCAATTGACGTAATTTTTGTAGCACCCGCATTGCTTAAGTGTTCATATAAAACACCAGTTCCACAGCCTATATCTAAAACAGATTTGTCTTTTACTTTATCTGCAAATTGCTTAACAATTTTTTTCGCGCCAAGTTCATCGGCGTTCTTGTCATCTCAAGTTGACGCAATCTCATTAAAAAAATCTTTTATTTTGTATAGATTGTCCATTAAATAATTATGTATTTTGACTTTTTGTTATCAATAATTTTAGCTTCTATATCATATACTTTATTGAGCAAACTCTCAGCAACAATATTTTTTGTGCCGCTTTTAATAACTTCGCCATTTTTCATAAAGATTAATTCGTTAGCATATTTCATTGCTTGGTTAATATCGTGAAGCACACAAATTACACAAAGATTTTTTTCCTTAACTAATTTTTTGAGAATGTCAAAAAGCTCATGTTGTTTTTTAACATCAAGATTGTTTGTAGGCTCATCCAAAAGCATGATTGGAGTGTCTTGTGCAAACGCTCTTGCAATTCCAACACTTTGAAGTTCACCACCCGAAAGCTCATTTGTTTGTTTTAAAGTTAGCGCGTTTAATTTAAACTTATCAATAGCGCGCGAAGTCATTTCGTAATCAACCATCATTGGGCTAATGTTGATATATGGCTTCCTTCCAAGAAGAACAGAATCATAAACATTGAGGGAATTTCCATAATTAAGTTGAGCAACAAGCGAAATTAGTTTCGCCCGTTCGTTATGTTTAATTTCAGCTAAATTTATGCTTTTATCAGCTAGATTAACTGTGATCTTGCCTTCGTAATTTGTCAAAATGCTACTTATAGTATGCAAAAGTGTGGATTTCCCGCTTCCGTTTTGCCCAAGAATTGCATAAATTTTTCCAGGCTTAAAATCAAGATTAACATTACGAAGCACAGGCTCGCTCTTGTTGTAAGAAAAACACAAGTTTTTGACTGACAATATGTTTTGAGTTGCGGCCATTACTTCGCTCGTTTCATTAATATTCAAATAAAGATTGGCGCGCCAATAAAACTTGTGATAGCGCCAATTGGTAAAACAACTCCTGGCAATAATCCTGCAGAAAGAATATCGCTTAGAATTAAAATGCAAGCACCGCATAAAGCGCTTGTAGGAATTAAGTACTTATAATTTGATCCCACGAATCTACGCATAATGTGTGGAGCAATTAAGCCAATGAAATTTATGGTTCCGCAAAATGCAGTTACGCATGCCGCACCCAAAGCCGCAATAATTAAGTGACGAAGCCTTGAACTTCGGACGTTTATTCCCACGCTGTGAGCGGTCATGTCTCCACATTCTAATGCGTTGAAGTTTATGAAATTTAGCATCGAATAAATGCATACTATAAGTAGCATTATGGCCATAAAGATAAGGTCAGAGTATTGTGCATTATAAACACTTCCAAAGGTCCAAAACACAACTTCGGCAACTTTAGAACTATCAGCGAAGTATTCCACCAAAGCAACAACTCCTCCAAAAAATATCGCCATTGCAATTCCGGCGAGGATAATGCTCGTTGCGCTAAAGCTTCGTAGTTTTGAAATTAAAAATATTATTAGCGTTGGAATCATTGCGAAAATAAAAGCAAACACAACAACTCAAATAGATCCGCTAAGTAAACTTCCTCCGCAAATTATTGCGATGCAAGCGCCGCATGCAGCACCTTGAGAAACACCAATTGTCGATGGCGCCGCCAAAGGGTTGCCAAGTGAACTTTGCAAAATGCATCCGCAAATTCCAAGTATGCAACCTGCAATTAGCGAACATAGAACATGCGGAAATCTTAATGTGTATAAAATAATATATGCTTCACTTGACGGTTGATTAATTGCCGTTTTAATAAGATCAAACAGGCTCATTGTTGAAGAGCCAATGCATAAATCAATCGTTAAAAGAATAATTGTCAGAGTAATAACAGCAAGCAAGGCTCATCATTTCCTACGCGAAAGTTTATTGTAGACATGAGTTATATCGATATTAAGATCAATATTTTTAGAATGAGGCTTTGCCAATTACTATTCCTCTATTTAAAAGTTCAGGATAAATATTTTTGCCAAGTAGATTTTCAAAGATATCAGCATAAGCTTCGTCTAAATTTAGAGATCCATATATGGAAGGATATAAAGTTTTCGCAGTTATAAGAAGTTCGCAAAGTCCATATTCTACGTTGGTTCCATTGCTGTTAAATGGTGGGACGAAATATACATTATTGTTTTTAAATGCCTTAAGATTCGAAAAAACAGCAGGGTTAGAATTTATTTGCTCAAGGACTTTGTTTTTGTTTTCGTAGTCCATAAAAATGTAGTCAGGATTTCAAGTCAAGATTTGCTCGAGCGTTGTGTCATAAGCTCCCTCGATATCATCTCTGTCCGCCACGCCTGATTTTCTAATTGCATCATAAACGCAATAGTGTGAATAGGTTCCAGTTAAATCTTTAGAACCTTTGTAGTTGATTGCGCCTCTATATATGCTTGGCGAAGCAACACCTCAACATTTTTGTGCTTCGTCAGAAATGGTTTTAATATATCCAATCCTTCTGTTGGCCGTAACTTCAGTTCCGCAAACTTCGCCAACAATTTTTAGAGATTGCCAAAATTCAACCAAGAGAATTTCGTCTTGGAAGCCAACTCCAATAACTGGAATATTTAAATCTTTTTGAAGTCTTTCACATTCGCTTTTACTTCGCGAAGACAAAATCACATCCGGGTTTAGCTCTAAAAGTTTTTCCTTGTCAATGTTTGTGCTATTTAAGTGATTCCCATCGCTTGTAGTTGGAAGGCTTGAAAATAATTCTGGATCAACAAGTGTGTAGGGACGAAGCTCGGTCGGCCTATCCATTTCAGTTATAGCGACAAGTTTATCTTGAGCACCTGCATAAACAACAGATCTTGCAGCAGATCCAACAGTAGCAATACGCTCAACATCGCTAGGATATTGGACATTTCGTCCGTTGAAATCTGTAATCATGTCATTTGCATCTCTAATTTCTCTGTAATTGCAACTACTTAACATTAAGGCAAAAACTGCAACTACAGAGATGACAAGAATTCCAACAAATATATTTTTTGCTTGTGATTTCATAAAAGGGATTTTATCACATTTACTACTGCTTATATAATGTGTAGTTTTTATTTTGGTGTATAATTTTATTTGATGGACAAAAGAGAAACATACGAAGTTAATGTTGGCGGAATCAAAATTGGTGGAACGAATCCTGTTGTAGTTCAAAGCATGTGTAGCGCGCCCGCTGAAGATTTTGACAAAAACTTAAAGCAGATTAACGAGCTTGCTGCTGCAGGTTGTGAGCTTGTTCGAATTAGCGTCCCGTCAGATAATGCACTAAAGACATTTGCTGAACTTTGTAAAAAATCTTCAGTGCCTCTGATCGCCGACATTCATTTTAGACCTGACCTGGCTATTAAATCAATAGAGGCGGGTGCTTCGAAAATTAGAATCAATCCTGGCAATCTTGGCGGGCTTGAAAAGACCGACGAGATAATAAGTGCAGCGAAGCAGAATAAAGTTCCAATTCGTATTGGAGTTAATGCTGGTTCACTTGACGAAGAACTAAAAGCAAGAACAGATCTTTCATTACCGGAAAAACTTGTGTCTTCGGCTTCGCAGTTTGTTGAATATTTTAACAATCATGACTTTGGCGATATTGTTGTGTCAATTAAAGCTCATGATGTTAACACTTGTGTTGAGGCCAATAGATTATTCGCGAAGCAAATGCCAAAAGTTCCTCTTCATCTTGGAATAACCGAAGCCGGAACAAAAGATCAAGGAATAATTAAATCTGCATCTGGTTTAGGAATTTTGCTTAGCGAAGGAATAGGTGAGACAATTCGAATTTCTCTAACAGACAATCCTGTCGAAGAAGTAAAAGCGGCTTGAACTTTGCTGAGCGCTCTTGATCTTCGTCGCCAATATCCTGAAATTATTTCTTGTCCTACTTGTGGTCGAACAAAAGTTGACCTCATCAAAATTGCCAAAGAAATTGAAGAAAAAATTTCTGGTATTAAGGCTCCAATAAAAGTTGCAGTTATGGGTTGTGTTGTTAATGGCCCGGGCGAGGCCGAAGGTGCCGACATTGGAGTTGCTTGCGAACTTGGCGGGGGATCTATCTTTAAGGATGGCAAAGTTCTTCGTAAGGTTAAAGAAAATGAAATTGTTCCTGCATTACTTGAAGAAATTAGTAAAATAGTCGACTAACGTAGAAAGGTTGATATGAATAATGTACTAAATATGAAAGATTTATACGTTCCAACGCTGAAGGAAGTTCCTTCAGAAGCGGAAATTGCAAGTCATATTTTAATGCTTAAAGCTGGTTTTATTCGAAAGACTGCAAGCGGCGTTTATACATTCTTGCCTTTGGCGAAGCGTGTTATGACAAAAATTGAAAATATCGTTCGCGATGAAATGGACAGTCTTGGCGCTCAAGAAATTTTGATGCCTGCGCTTCAGCCAGCTGAACTTTGGCATGAAAGTGGACGTTGGGATGATTACGGTCCAGAACTTATGCGCTTAAAGGATAGGCACGAACATGATTTTTGTCTTGGACCTACACACGAGGAAGTTATTACTTCGTTAGTTCGAAATGAATTGAAATCTTATAAGCAACTTCCAACAACTTTGTATCAAATTCAAGTAAAGTTTCGCGATGAGATTCGTCCTCGTTTTGGACTTTTGCGCGGTCGCGAATTTATGATGAAAGACGCTTACAGTTTTCATAGTAACCAAGAAGATTTGGACAATATGTATGCTCAAATGATGAAGGCTTATGAAAATATTTGCGAGCGTTGTGGTCTTGAGTTTAGAGCAGTTGAAGCTGATAGTGGTCAAATTGGTGGAAGTGTCACCTGCGAATATATGGCTCTGGCCGAAAATGGCGAGGCTGAAATTGCCTATTGCGATTGCGGTTTTGCAACAGATACCGAAGTGTTGCTTAACGGCGAAGAACCAGCCGAAGACCAAGAATACATTTGTCCTAAGTGTGGTAAGAAATGCGAAACTGCTCGTGGTATTGAAGTTTCTCAAGTTTTCCAACTTGGTTCTAAATATTCGGAAGCCATGAATGTTAACTATGTCGGCGAAGACGGCAAGGAACATCCATTCTTGATGGGTTGTTATGGTGTTGGAATTACAAGAATGATGGCTGCTGCAATTGAACAGTGGAACGACGAAAACGGAATGATCTGGCATCCAAATATTGCTCCTGCCGAAGTTTGCTTAATCCAGCTTACTGATAATGTTGAACTTCAAGATAAACTTGTTAAGGAATTGACAGATAAATGAATTCAAGTTTGCATTGATGATAGGGATGAACGTGCTGGCTTCAAATTTGCCGATGCGGATTTGATTGGTTGACCATTCCAAATTGTTTTGGGCAAGAAGAGTCTTGAAAATGGAAACGTTGAGCTAAAGATTCGCAAGAGCGGCGAGCGCAGTGAAGTTCCAGTAGATAAAATTGTTGACGAGATTGTAAAGCTCTGCAAATAATGTCTGAAATCAAAGCAATATTATTTGATAACGACGGCACTGTGGTTGACACCTTAGAGCCAATCCTGACGTCAGTCAGATATATGTTGAACGAAGTTTTAGGTCATTGTAGAGATGAAGACATTGCGAAGTTTCAATCTTTAATAGGACTTCCATCTTATGATCAATTTAAAGAATTTACCGATGACGAAGACACAATTCAGTTGATGATTAAAACTTATCGCGCTCACAACAATAAAATTTTGTTTGACATGTCCAAAAATTTCGAAGGCCTTCCCGAAGTTTTAGAAGAACTTAAAAACCGCGGATTTTATATGGGCATCGTTACTTCTAAGCTTCACGATGTTTGCCTTGAGGGTCTTCGCCAGTTAGGTATTGATCAATATTTTGAATATATTCAAGGTCCAGATGATTGAGATGTTCATAAACCAAATGCAGGTGCGCTAACTCATGCATGCGAAGAAATTGGTTTTACACCCGAAGAAACAATCTACGTTGGAGACAGTATTTATGACCTACAAGCTGGTAATGCCGCAGGCTGCAAAACTTGTGGAGTGCTTTGGGGTGTTTCAGACCGCGAAACCCTCGCATCCGAAAGCCCAAACTATATAGTTTCAAAACCTTCTGAATTACTTGAAATAGTAAAATAGTTTTATGAAAGAAATTACTATAAATAACTTAGAAGAACTGGAAAATTTTTGCGAGGAATTTTCTACAACTCTCAAGCCAGGTAATGTCATTTGCTTGACTGGAGATTTAGGTGCTGGAAAAACTGCATTTGTTCAGAGCATTTGCTCTGCCCTTAACATCGAAGAGCAAGTTCAGAGTCCTACTTTCAATATCCAATTGCGATATAGCAATGATGATGTTGTTTTGAATCATTTTGATTTATACCGTTTAGAAAAACCTGAAGAGCTTGAGGACATTGGTTTTTACGAAGCTATAGAAAATGATTCAATTAGTTTCGTAGAATGGGCAGAAAAATTCAAAGATCAAATGCCTGAAGATGCAATCTGAATTACTATCAAAACTACAGGCAAAACTTCAAGAAAAATCATTATAGAGTTGTAAATATTTGAGTTGTCGGCTCATGTGGGAAGGTTTCCGTGGGTTTTGCCCGCGCGCAGTTCCGCAGCGAACGAAGTGAGCGAGGACTGTTTGAGCACGGGCGATGCCCCGGAAACCAAATGCCGGAGACTTACAAAAAGAGCCCCATAAAGGGGCTCTTTATTAAAAGCCGATTGTGAAGTATCGCAATGTCATGTAGCCTGCTGCAATCGCAACAGTAACTAACATGATTGGGAACCCAACCTTCGTAAATTGCATAAAGGTAATTGGGTAGCCGTTCTTCTTCGCAATATCAGAAAGAACAACATTTGCACTTGCACCAATAAGTGTTCCGTTTCCACCAAGACAAGCACCAAGTGAAACTGCCCACCAAAGAGGAGTAACATCAATGGTTCCTTGCATAGCAGCAATAATTGGAAGCATTGTTGCGCAGAATGGAATGTTGTCTAAGAAAGCAGAAATTACAGCTGAGCCAACTAAAAGAACTAACATAAGAACGAAGACATCGCCACCGGTTGCATCAACTAATGCCTGGGCTAGCATCGCAATAACGCCAGTTTGCTTTAATGCTCCGACAATAACAAAAAGCCCTGCGAAGAATGAAAGTGTTGTCCACTCAACATCCAAAAGAGCTTTTTCAACACTGCAACGAGAAAGAAGAAGCATAACGCCAGCAGCACTCATTGCAATAATGCTTGATTTAAGACCAAGTGTGTCATGAATCATAAAGAATACAACAACCAAGCAAATCATGATAACGCTTAGAGTCATTAGGTATTTGCTTTTGATTTCTTTGCTTGCATCCATAGTGCGGATTTTTTCTCTATCGTCTGCATGAACTTCCATCTTGCGACCATACATAAAGTAGAACATCGCAATAACAATAACCAAAATGACAACAACGCAAGGTGCATCAATCATAATAAAGTCAGCGAAAGATAGGTTAGCAGCAGAGCCAATCATGATATTAGGTGGATCACCAATCAATGTTGCAGTACCACCAATGTTAGATGCCAAAATTTGTGTTAAGAAAAATGGCACAGGGTTTTGCTTCATCAATTTACAAATTGTAAGGGTCATAGGTCCGATGAGCAAAACAGTTGTTACGTTGTCCAAAAATGCAGAAAGCACAGCTGTAAGAATTATGAAAAGCATCATAACTCTTCAAGCCCTACCTTGGGCAATTCTCGCGCATTTAATTGCGAGGTATTCGAAAATACCAGATTGCTTAACAACGGCAACAAATAGCATCATTCCAAACAAAACGCCAAGCGTGTTTAAGTCGATAATTTCATCAATCGGAACTGCACCAGCAACAGTTTCGGCGCCTTCGGGGTCTGCAAAAACAACCAGACCTGCAATAATAACAATCATAGCACCAACAATTGCAACTACAGAACGATGGATTTTTTCGCTCATGATAATGACCATCGCAACAACGAAGATTGCAATTGCTGCTCATTGATCTACAGTAAGACCTAAAAACATAATTTCTCCTTCGACTAAATCAACGGCAAGAGATTATAACAAAACTTCTATCAATTTAAGTGATTATATTTTTGGTTGATTTCCTGGCATTTTATGCGATAATATGCGGTTGCGCCTAATTTGGATTTTGGCGCTTATGAAGGATATGAATTAGGATGTGAATTAGATGAAAGTAAAAGTAGAAAATTTAAAAGACAATAACGTCAAAGTTGTAGTTGACTTCACAAAAGACGAGGTAAACAAAGCAATTTCTGACAAATATGCGGAACTTGCAAAAAAGTATAAGTTTCCTGGCTTTCGTGCTGGAAAGGCTCCTCGTCCTGTAGTTGACAATATGTTTACTAAGGAAGGCGTGTTGGCCCAGGTCACAGATGATACTATCAACAAGAATTATCCGCTTTCAATCGACGAGGCTAATATTTTCCCTGTTGGGCAGCCTGACTTTGGCAAGGAAGAATCTAAGCTTGTTGAGGAAGGTAAGGCATATAGCTTTTCTTATAAAATCCAGGTAGAGCCTAAGTTTACTCTAAGCAGTTATGACAAAGTCAAGATTAGCTTGCCTTCGGCGGAGCCAACTGAGAAAGATATTGATGCTCAACTCGACCAGTTTAGAGAGCATTATTTCACATATGAGGATGCTGGTGCTTCGGAAAAAGCGAAGAAGGACAGCACCGTTTCTCTAAAAATTGAAGCTAAAGATGATGCCGGCAAGACAATCGATACTTTGACAAATGACAAGCTCAGCTATCATTTGGGATCGCAATTTTTGCCGGAAGATTTTGAGAAGAAGATTGTTGGTGCTAAGAAGGGCGACAAGCTTGATTTCACAATTGATATGCCTAAACCTGCTACTGTTTATACTCAAGCTCTTGAAGGCAAAACCAAAAAGATTAAATTCAAGGTTGAGGTTAATGGCATTCAGGTTAAGAAGCTTCCAAAAATTGATGACGAATTCGCGAAGAAGAACATGGGTTTTGACACAGTCAAAGAACTTCGTGAGCAAATTAAGGCTCAAGTTGCCCAGGAAAAGGCCAGGATGTTGCCTCTTCTTCAAGAGAATAGAAGTTTGGATGAGCTTGCAAAACGTTTGAAGGAAGAAGTTCCAAAGCAAGTTTGTGAGAAAAAGGAAGCTCAGCTTTTGCAGGACTTTTTTGGTCAATTGCAACAAGCTGGAATGACCTTTGATCAATATTTGGCATCGCAAAATTTGGATGCCGATAAGTTTAAAGCAGACCTAAAGAAGCAAGCTGCTGATGTTGCAAAACAAGATGCCGCGCTGGATGCTTATGCTGAGAAGAAAGGCCTTTTGGCAACTGACAAGGAAGTTGAAGCTGAATTTAAGAATGGTGACCCTCAAAATTGGGAGAAGCTATACGAAGAATGGAAAAGCCGAGGCGAACTTCATATTGTTCGTCAAGCAATTAGTCGCATGAAGGCCGCTAAAGATTTAGTTGATAATGCAGAAGTTAAGGTCGAGGGCGAGAAAAAGCCTGCTGCAAAGAAGACTCAAACAAAGAAGTAGAACAATGAATACCGTACTTTTAATAATAATTATTTTGTTGTTGTTAAGAAGAAGAAAGAAATAGGAGGGACAATGAAAATTGAGAGTGTAACAAAAAACGCATTAGTACCTTATGTTATTGAACAAAGCGACAGAGGTGAGCGTAGTTATGACATTTATTCTCGTCTATTGAATGACAGAATTATCTTTTTGGGCGAGCAAGTTGATGATGCTGTTGCAAACACAGTAATTGCTCAGCTTTTGCATTTGGAAAATTCTGATCCTGATAAAGATATTTCGTTATACATTAACAGTCCTGGTGGATCGGTCACTGCTGGACTTGCAATTATGGATACAATGAATTTTATTAAGCCAGATGTATCAACAGTTTGTGTTGGACTTTGTGCAAGCATGGCTGCTGTTTTGTTAGCGGCAGGTGCGAAGGGCAAGAGATTCGCTCTTCCAAATTCAACAATTTTGATTCATCAACCAATGGGTCAAGCACAAGGTCAAGAGACTGAAATTGCAATTGTTGCAGAGCAAATCAAAAAGACTCGTGAACAATTAAATAAGATTTTGGCCGACGCAACTGGTCAAGATTTAAAGACAATTCAAAAGGATACAGACAGGGATAATTACATGACTGCCGAAGAAGCTAAGAAATACGGCATTATTGATAAGATCCCAACAGTTCATAAATAATATGGCGAAGAAAAACGAAAATAAAGACAGCAAGGTTTCTGAACTTACCGATGAAATGGTTTGCTCTTTTTGTGGTAAAAAGGGCAGCATGGTTGCTGGTATGATTGAAAATGGCAACGGTTCTTACATTTGTGACGAATGCGTAGAAACCTGTGTTGACACTTTTAAGCGTGAGCTAAATTTAAGCTTGGGTGATAAAGGGCTTGGAAATGGAACACTCACGGAAGCTGAACTTCGCAACATTGCAATGATGGATGCGATGAGGAATTTTCCAGCCGACTATAAAAATGGTTATGTTGCTGAAGAAGTTGTTTATAGCACTGAAGGCGAAAAGAAAAAGCCATTTGTTTTGGAAAATCTTCCAACGCCAAGTGAGATGTTTGATATTTTGAGCGAATATGTCATTGGTCAAGATGAAGCAAAAAAGGCTCTCAGTGTGGCTGTTTATAATCATTATAAGCGTCTTCAAATTGCTGGTATTGCAAAGGGCGATGAAAAGGCAAACTCCAAAGCTGAAATTTTGGCCAAGGAAGACACTGAAATTTCGAAGAGCAATATTTTGCTTTTGGGACCGACTGGTTCCGGCAAGACACTTCTTGCTCAAACGCTTGCGAATATTTTACAAGTCCCATTTGCCATTGCCGATGCAACTGCTCTAACCGAAGCAGGATATGTTGGCGAAGATGTCGAGAGCATTTTGCTAAAACTTATCATCGATGCTGATTTTGATGTTGATGCTGCAGAGCTTGGCATCGTTTATATTGATGAGATTGACAAAATTGCGCGCAAAGGTGAAAACGTAAGTATTACTCGTGATGTTTCTGGCGAAGGCGTGCAGCAAGCGCTCCTCAAAATTGTTGAGGGTTGCTTAGCAAACGTTCCTCCAAAAGGTGGACGTAAACACCCTGAACAGGAGCTCATTCCAATCAAGACAGATAATATTTTGTTCATCATTGGTGGTGCATTTGTCGGGCTGACTGACATTATTGCAAAGCGCGTCGGTGATAGTGCAATTGGTTTTAATACCAAAAGCACAAAGAAGAAAAACGAAAAAGAGGCAGAACTTCTTCGTCAAGTTTTGCCACAGGATTTAACTAAATATGGAATGATTCCAGAATTTGTTGGAAGGATTCCAGTTGTTACTTCGTTATCTGCGCTCGAAAAAGATGACCTAATTCAAATTTTGACAGAACCTAAAAATTCGCTTCTTAAGCAATACACAAAAATGTTTGCTTATGAAAATGCTGAATTAATTTTTGACAGAGGAGCTCTTGAAGCTATTGCCGATGAGGCTATTAAACAAAAGACGGGAGCTCGTGGGCTTCGTAGCATTTGTGAGCGTGTGCTTTTGGATGTTATGTATAAGCTTCCAGATGTATCGGGGGCTAAGACTGTTCGCGTTACGAAGGATGACATCCTGGGGAAGTCCAAGCCTGAAATTAAAAAGAAAAGTACTACAAAGAAGGCAAGCACGAAGAAATAACCATGGCTCAAAACAATCAAAAAGAAAATGATCAAAAGATATTTAATGAGTGGAAGGACTCTGGTTACTTTGCTCGCACACCTGGTTTTGGGAAGCATGCAAGTGAATCTTATACAGTTGTAATTCCGCCTCCAAATATTACTGGAAAACTTCATATGGGTCATGCGCTAAACGATGCAATTCAAGATGCAATCGTTCGTCGCGCTCGTATGCAAGGATATCAAACTCGTTGGGTTTTAGGCACCGATCATGCTGGTATTGCAACGCAAACAAAGGTTGATAAACACCTTGCTGATCAGGGAATTAATCGGCGCGAAATTGGTCGTGAGAAATTTATCGAAGCGTGTCAAGAGTGGCGCCGCGAATATGGAACAACCATTGTCAATCAAATTAAAGAGATGGGTTGCTCTGTTGATTATGACCGCGAAAACTTTACAATGAGCGATGAATTTTCGCGAGCTGTTCGCAAGGTCTTCGTTGATTGATATCACAATGATTTAATTTATCGAGGCAAGCGAATTGTAAATTGGTGCCCTCATTGCACGACTGCAATTGCCGATGATGAAGCTGAATACGAAGACGAGCACGGCCACTTGTGGTATTTAAAATACCCGCTTGAAGAACCGGTTGATGGAATTGATCACGTTTTGATTGCAACAACACGTCCAGAAACTATGCTGGGTGACACAGGTGTTGCGGTAAGCCCTAAGGATGAGCGTTATAAAAAACTTGTTGGTAAGAATTTGATTTTGCCAATTGTTGATCGCAAGATTCCAATCTTCGATGATTTTTATGTTGATCCGGAATTTGGTACAGGTGCTGTAAAAGTTACTCCTGCGCACGATCCTAACGATTACGGCATGGGTAATAGGCACGATCTTGAGCGAATCAATATTTTCGATGAGACTGCTCACGTTGTTGAAGGTTATGGCAAGTTTTCTGGCATGAGTGCGCTTGAGGCTCGCGAAGCTATTGTTGAAGAGTTTGACAAGCTTGGCCTTTTGGACCACATCGAAGATCACGACCACAGCGTTATGCATTGTTATAGATGTCACACAACGCTTGAGCCTTGGCTATCTGAGCAATGATTTGTAAATGTCGAAGAGCTCAAGAAGCCTGCACTTAAAGTTGTTCAAGACGGGAATATCGAATTTTTCCCAGAGCGTTGAAGCCAGGTTTATCTTGATTGGTTGGAAAACTTAAAAGATTGATGCATTTCTCG
>JAUNQF010000002.1:0-84430 GCA_030536315.1 Coriobacteriia bacterium | reverse complement strand
CATGTCTTGATTCACCCAACAGTTATGGGTGCAGACGGAAAGCCTATGTCAAAGAGCCGAGGCAACGGTGTTGACCCGATTGATTTAATCAACGAATATGGTGCAGATGCGCTCCGCTTCGGACTTCTAACACAGGTTACGGGTGGTCAAGCAATTCGTTTTGACAAGCAAAAGATTGAGAACGCTCGAAATTTTGCAAACAAGATTCGCAATGCGGCACGCTTCGTTATGATGAATATGGAAGGTGTCAGCCCTCACGAAATTGTGCCAAACACAGAAAAGGATGTTGACCAGTGGATTATGGCTCGTCTTGCTGTGTTGGTTGAGCGCGTTGAAACTGCTTATAAAACATATGATTTTGGCGAGGTCACAAAAGCTCTTTACACATTTTTCTGGAACGAATTTTGCGATTGATATATTGAATTTAGTAAGAGCCGCCTAAATGGAACTGACGAAGCAGACAAGCGCGTTTGCCAAGACAATTTGCTTTTTGTTCTTGAAATGTCACTTCGATTGCTCCATCCAATTATGCCTTTTGTCACTGAAGAAATTTACCAACAACTTCCAATGGATCATGAAACGAAGCATTTGATCATGGCCGCTTGGCCGGATGCTTCGGCTTTTGCAAGTTTTAGAGATGAGGCAAGCGAAGTTTCAATTGGACTTGTTTGCGACATTGTTGGTAGCGCAAGATCAATTCGTGCGCGCTATGGAATTTCACCTAAGCAAGAACTCGAAGTTGTTGTTAAACCAAAAGATAATAAATTGGCTGACTTAATTTCTTCGCAAGTTGATTTAATCAAGAGGCTTGCTAATACTTCGGAGCTAAGCGTTGATGCAAAAGCAGCGAAGCCAAATCAATCAAGCGTTGTTGTTGCAAACGGAGTAGAAATTTACATCGTTTTAGAAGGCTTGGTTGATTTTGATGCTGAACGCAAGAGGCTTACAAAAGAACTTGATGCTTTAAAGAAAGACGAAGCCATGTTCTCCAAAAAGTTAAGCAATCCAGGATTTTTGCAAAACGCAAAACCTGAGGTTGTCGAAAAAGATAAAGGCAAGTTAGCCAAGATTCAAGAAAACATTTCTCTTCTCGAAACTCAAATTAAAGAATTGGGGTAAGCCATGAGTTTACCTTTAGTTGCAATAGTTGGCAGACCAAATGTCGGCAAGTCCACCTTCGTTAATCGAATTTCTGGTCGTGATGAAGCCATCGTTCACGAGATGCGAGGCGTTACTCGCGACCGTTCCTATCATGATGCCGATTGAAATGGCGTTCGCTTCCGCATGATTGATACTGGCGGAATTGAAGTTTCGAGCAGTGATCAATTTCAAAATTCAATTAAGGCGCAAGCTCTTGCAAGCACTGAAGAAAGTGATGTAATCATATTTATTGTTGATGGCAAAACTGGCATTCAGTCCGAAGACGAAGAAGTCGCCCAAATTTTGAAGCGCTCCAAAAAGCCAATCATGTTGGTTGTTAATAAAATTGATGAGCCAAATAACACAAATGACATTTATGAATTTTATAAGCTTGGCATTGGTGACCCTTATGCAATTTCTGCTCTTCATGGTCATGGCACTGGCGATTTTTTGGATGACATGATCACAAAATTTCCGCAAAATGTTATTGAGGAAGATGACGATTCTATAAAGATTGCAATTATTGGGCGTCCGAATGCTGGAAAAAGTTCTCTCACAAATTGTTTGACAGGCGAGAACCGCTCGATTGTATCTGACGTTGCAGGAACTACTCGAGACAGCATCGACACTATTGTTGAGCGTGCCGGTCAAAAATATACAATCATCGATACGGCTGGTCTTCGTAAGAAAAGTGCGATTGACGAAGATGTTGAATATTATTCTTTTGTTCGTGCAATGCGCGCAATTGATAAAGCCGATGTTGCTGTGCTTGTTGTGGATTCGACCCTTGGCTTGACTGACCAAGACCAACGAGTTGCAGGAATGGCGAAGGATAGGGGATGCGCGCTCGTCATCGTTTTGAATAAGTGAGATATTGTTGGAGATGCGAAGCGCAAGGCGGAAGTTCGGCAGCACTTGGAAGATAGAATGGAATTCGTAGGTTATGCAAACATTGTTCAAGCTGTTGCGCTTACAGGAAAGAAAGTTCAACATATTTGGGAATCTATAGATTCGTCGTTTGCAAATTATTGCAAGAAAATTTCTACAAATCAACTTAATAATTGGTTGATGAAAATTAAAGAAACAGGTTTTACCGTTACGAAGGGTAAGCAAGTTCTTCGTCTTAAATATATTACGCAAACTGGGACGAAGCCTCCACACTTTACGGCATTTGTAAATCATGCTAGTATTGTCAATGATAATTTTGAGCGCTTCTTCGAAAATAGGATGCGCGAAAATTTTGATTTGAGCGGAACTCCAATAACTGTTAGGTATAAAACAAAGTAGGTAGACATGAGTGAAGAAAACAAAAATCAAAACCAAGCCCCTCAACAAAAGAAAAGAGCAAAGATTATCGCAATTGTTGCCGCATCAGATTTTAATGAAAAAAACTTCATGAAAAGTTTGCAAGGCAATATGTTTGCAAGTATTATTGCGGCCGACGCAGGTTATAGGCACCTTGATTCGCGAGGCATTGTTCCAAATATTGTAATTGGTGACTTTGACAGTCTCGGTTATGTACCAAAGGAAGACAAGCAAGCAAGCGTTCAACTTAAAGAAGATGTTGATGCAGGCACTCCGAAGAATATTCGCGTTATGCAATACCCCGAAGACAAGGACAAGACTGACCTTGAACTTGCAATCGACGAAGCGCTAAACATGAAGCCGCAAATTCTTATGATTTATGGCGCGCTTGGAAAGCGTCTTGATCAATCTTTGTCTTCAATTCAAATGCTAAGTCATATTGCTGATCATCGTGTTGGCGTATTTTGCGTTGGTGATAAAGAAGCGTGCGCAGTTGTTAACGGGCCTTCGGAATTTGGACTTGGAATTCCAAATGATGATAGCCTTGATAAAACAATTTCAATTTTCTCGCTAACTGATGTGTCTCTTGTTGAAGCATCGCAAGGACTTAAGTGGTCATACACAAATACGGCAATTACAAATAGTATGTCGCTTGGTGTATCTAATGTAATTACTGCTAACCCTATGAAAATTAAAGTGAAGATGGGTAAAATCTTGCTTGTATTTTCATCAGAATTGTTAGGTAAATAATTTCACTTTGCGCTATAATGTGCGCTTGCAATGTTCCTCGGTAGCTCAATGGCAGAGCATTCGGCTGTTAACCGAAGGGTTGTAGGTTCGAGTCCTACCCGGGGAGCCATCTATTGCACCCGAGGCTATCTTAATTTCTCGCTGTCTTTATCAAAAATTAAATATATAAATATTTATAATTTTCGATTTTGATTAAAAATAAGTTTGGAGAAATTAGTATAATTTAGGCTTATGAAAAATAAGAAATTAAATTATCTATTACTTTGTTTGCTTTCAACAGCTTTAGGTTTTGTTTGCGGAATTATTGTTTGGGCAATTCTTAAAGTTATCAATATTCTTACCGAATTGATTTGAGACATTGCGCCTGAATATATTGGCATTCATCCGCTTGTTTACAATTTGATAGTTTGTGCTATTGGCGCAATTGCTATTGTTTTGTTCGCGAAAAAATTTGGTGAACTTCCACACTTAACAGAAGAAGTTTTCGAAATGATTAAAAAGGATGGGGGATATCCCTACAACCGCCTTCCAATATGTATCATATCTGCAGTTATTCCGTTGATTTTTGGAGGAACTTTAGGCCCCGAAGCTGGCTTGGTCGGAGTTATTGCTGGCCTTTGTTGCTGGGTCGGTGATAACTTAAAGTACCGAGGCGAAAAACTTCAAACTTTAGCCGAAACAGGATTCAGCATCGCACTTGGCATTGTCTTTTTTACGCCTCTTCCTGGTATTGTTGCAAACATAGAACCTGATAACAAAAAAGAAAAATATAGCCAAAAGTTTAAAAATAAGGCAAATAGAATTGTAATTTATTGTCTTGGTGTTGCTGGCGGATTCCTGGCAATGTATGTTTTTGGTTTGTTGTGAGAGATGTTATTCCCAGGTTTTGGGGAAGGCGGATTGCCTCACTTTATTAAAGATTTCTGATTTGATCCAATGTTACTTTTGTGGGCTATTCCTATAATTGCGTTAGGCGTTATAGTTGGCGCTTTATATTCTGGATTGGATCTTGGCCTGCAAAAAATTCGTAAACTTTTCAAGAAAAACAGAATTATTCCAGCACTTATTGCTGCTGTTGCACTTGCAGTTTGCGGCTACTTCTTCCCAGATTCAATATTTTCGGGGGAGCATCAACTTCAACCAATTGCAGATAACTTCGAATCTTATGATGCGTCTTATTTGTTTATAATTTCCGCCCTCAAAATTGTTCTAGTTTGCCTTTGCTTAAATTTTGGCTGACGAGGCGGATCAATTTTCCCCATTATTTCAGGTTTGTCCTTTGCGGCTTTAGCGGTTGCATTGTTGGTTGGCATAAACGGACACTTCGCTATGGCTGTGTGCATTAGTGCAGGATATGCTTACATTTGTCGAAAACCAATCATGGCAGCAGCATTACTTTTGCTATGCTTCCCACCAAGCTATTTACCAATAGTTATCATTTCGGCTTTCATAGCAAGCAAAGTTCCAAACCCATTCCTTCCAAAAGATGTTGACGATGAAAAGTTCAAAAAATAATTTAGTAATTGTTATAGTAGCGATTTTTGCTTCGTATTGTGTTGCATTTAACTTGTTTAAGGTCGCTTCAACTTCAACGTTAATTATGGAGGCCTTCAATGTCAATTCGCAAGAAGTTGGATCACTGGTTTCTGTCACTGGTTTGGTCGGTTTGATTTTCGCCATTCCTTCAGGTGCTTTAGTAACGAAGTTCGGGACTCGCGCTATTGGAATTTTTGCAGTTGGCTGTAGCTTTTTAGGTTCTGTCATAGGATCGTTTGCGCCCAGCTTCGAAATTCTTTTGGCGTCTAGATTTTTAGAGGGTGTTAGCATTGGAGCAATCCCAACCATTTTGCCACCAATTATTGTAGAGAATATCGACAGCAAAAAGCAATCTATCTTTATGGGATTTTTCACATGCTTCGCAGGCGTTGGCCAAATAATAATTTTTTCTTTAACAAATTCGCTTATTAATATCGAAGACCCCTATAGCTTTACCAATGTTTGACATTTCTCATCGATATTTATTGGAATTGCTTTGCTGCTGTGAATTCTTTTTGTAAAAAATGCCCAAGCAAAAAGCAATAAAAAGAGCGAAAAGATTGACATGAAAAAAGGTTTCATGAATCCGCTTGTTTGAGTCATGTGCCTAATAACATTTTTATCTATTGCGGGATTTAATGGCGGCACAAATTACACAATGAATTATTGCGAGCAAATGAGTGGGGACCCGCTATTGGCAAACGACCTTGCGACAATTCGTTCGTTTATGATGATTGCTTCTTCAATTTTAGTTGGACTGATCATTGCGCCTTTTAACACTAAGAAGCGAGGTATTTTCTTATTCGTATTTTCTGTGCTAATTTTGATTTCGTTTGCAATTATGTGGCAATACACTGATAAAACTCAAGCGTTAATTTCTATGCTCATTATTGGATTTTCAATTTCCGCTCATCCAACAGTTCTTGTAAGTTTGACTCCAGCCATTTCGAAGGATCCTCGCTACACTGCAATAACAAACAGCTTTTTAGGCATAGGTCAAAACTTAGGTGCTATGTCTGTTGGAGCAATCAGCGGAAGAATTCTTGAAGCTTATGGCTTCGATGTTCTAAGCGTGGTTTATATTTGCTTCGCTATTGTGATAGTAATTGGCACATTTCTAATCTATCTTGGAATTAGAAAAAATAATGCTTAATCTTTACTAAAGTGAATTATTGCGTGGCAATAAATTCGCAATTTTATGTTAAAATGAAATTTAGTTAAAGGAAGTATTATGGCAGATAAAAAAGTAGTAATAAGTGCTGATAGCACGTGTGATTTAAACGAAGAACTAAAGAAGCAATATAACGTTCAGTATTATCCGTTCTATATCAATTTACGTGATAAAGATTATAAAGATGGCGTTGACATCACTTTAGAAGAGATGTTCAATGCTTATTACGAAGATAAATCCTTGCCGAAGACTGCCGCAAGCAGTATTGGCGAATTTACTGAGCACTTCAAGCAGTTTACGGATAAGGGCTGCGAAGTTGTCCACATCAGCTTGGGACATGCTTTGTCTTCGGCGTTTGCAAATGCCAGCATGGCTGCCGAACAGATCGACGGCGTTTATGTAGTGGATAGTTGCAATTTATCAAACGGTTCTGGACAGCTTGTTATTCGCGCTGCAAGAATGGCCGAAGAAGGGAAGTCCGCCAAAGAGATTGTTGATGAACTTGAAAAAATTAAGCCTCATGTTCATACATCTTTTGTGCTTGACACTCTTGATTTTATGGCGGCGGGCGGCAGATGTCCTGCAATTGCTGCGAAGGCTGCTGGCATGCTTAAGTGCAAGCCATATCTTTCTGTGGACAATTCAGACGGCTCGCTTCATATTGGTAAGATGTATCGCGGAAAGCAGGAGATGGTTCTTCGTAAATATATTGAAGATGAGCTTGGAAAATATGACAACTTGGTTTTGGATGACATATTTTTGTGTAATTCGACCGGCTTTGAAGACAGTTATATTGATGAGCTCAAAGATTTAATTTTAAAAATTGCACCTTTTAAGCGTGTTCACAAAACGCTTTCTAATGGCACAATTTCAAGTCATTGTGGACCAAGGTGCTTGGGTATTTTGTTCGTTACAGATTGAAATTAAGAGATTGGGGTTATTATGGAACTTACAGTAACAGGCAGAAAATTTGCTATCACAGATTGGATGAAAGAATATTGCGATGATAAAATCGGCAATGCTGCCAGGGTTTTTGATATTGATCCTCTAACTATCGAGGTTGTGCTAACTCAAGAGAAGAATCCTGCCAATCCAACTCCTGCTAAGTGCGAGGTTACGCTTCGTGCTGGCGGTCATGTTATTCATGTTGAAGAAAACGAAGAAGAAATTCACGCTGCAATTGATGTTGCATCGGCGAAGGTCACGCGTCAGCTTCGCAAATTTAAGACTCGTGTTGTTGATAAGAGAAATCGTGGCGCTGAAAAAGAAGCTGCTCGAGCTGCCGAAGGCGCAGTTGGCGATGAGCTTGACTTGGATGCTTTGATGGCTGACCTTTCTGAAGATGACATTGTTCGCACGAAGGAGGTTGAGCTTCGTCCTATGAAAGTTGAAGAGGCGATGTTTGACTTCGATTTGCTCGGTCATGATTTTTATATGTTTATTGACGAAGAGGATGACAAATTCGCAGTTCTATATACTCGCAAAGATGGCGGTTATGGACTTTTAAAGCAGGCTTAATTAATGGCTGAAGTTGATAATTTAAAAAAATTATTTCAAGATGCAATATCTTCTTCGAATTTAGAAGTTAAGGGTGACGTGGATGTTGCTCTTGAACGTCCTAAAGATGATGCGAATGGAGATTTTGCAAGCACGGTTGCGCTTCGTCTTTCTAAAGAGCTTGGTAAAAATCCTCGCGAAATTGCGCAGGCGATTGTTGATAATTTTCCTCAAAATTCAATTGTCAACAAGATTGAAATTGCAGGTCCAGGTTTTATTAATGTCTACCTTAACAATGCAAGTGTAAGTAGCATTGTTGATAGGATCCGAAGTGAAAAAATGGACTTCGCTAAAAATTGTGCTCAAGGCAAGGTTCGTGATATCGATTTAAAGGTTAATCTTGAATATATTTCTGCAAACCCAACGGGGCCTATGCATGTAGGTCACGGAAGGTGAGCGGCTCTTGGTGATAGCATCGCAAAAATTATGCGCCACGCTGGTTATGATGTTTATGAAGAATTCTATCTAAATGACCACGGCGTTCAAATGAATTTGTTTGGCAATTCTATTTCGGTTAGATATTTGCAAGAGCTCGGCCAAGATGTTGAGCTGCCGGATGAATCTTATGGTGGTGAATACGTTAAGGATATTGCCAAAGAAATTATTAAGGTTGATGGAGATAAATGGCTTAATGTCGAAGAAGATGCTCGCATTGAAGCGTTCAAAAAAATTGGTCAAGACAAAATGGTCGCGGAGCTTCAGCAAACATTGAAGCAATTTGGCACCAAGTTTGATATGTATTTTTCTGAAAGTTCTTTGTATGACGGCAAGACTTCTAAGGTTGATAATGCCGTTGCGGAATTCAAGAAGAAGGATTTGGTTTACGAAAAAGACGGCGCTACTTGGTTTAAGTCTTCGCAATTTGGCGATGACAAAGACCGTGTAATTGTTAAGGAAAATGGCGAGGTAACTTATTTCCTCAGCGATTGCGCTTACCACTACGATAAATTGAACCGTGGCTTCGATCATTTGATTGATATTTGAGGCGCGGATCATCACGGATATATTCCTCGCATGAAGTCTATGATGCAAGCCTGGGGAAAGAGTGCCGATAGTCTTGAAATTGTTTTAGGCCAGCTTGTCAATTTGTTTAGAGATGGTGCGCCTGTGCGTATGAGTAAGCGAACGGGCGAGATGGTCACTTTCCAAGAACTAATCGACGAAGTTGGCGTCGATGCCACTCGCTATTTAATGCTATCGCGCAATAGTGATCAACCAATTGACTTTGACATCGAAGTTGCCAAGAAGCAAGATTCGACCAACCCTGTTTATTATGTTCAATATGCCCATGCAAGAATTTGTTCAATTATAAAGAAGGCAGGAGATGTTCCAGCTTCTGCTGATTTAAGTTTGTTAACAGATAAATTTGAACTTGATTTATGCAGGTTGATGGATACATTTCCTGAGGTTGTTTGTAAGGCAGCGAAGAACCGTGCGCCTCATAATTTAGTTCATTACTCACAGGAATTGGCTTCGACATTCCATCAATTCTATACAAATTGTAGGGTTGTAAATGATAATGCCGACCTTCAAAATGCTCGTCTTGCTCTTTGTGATGCAGCAAGAATTTGTCTTGAACTTACACTAAGTCTTCTTGGCGTTTCTGCTCCAGAAAGCATGTAAGCTTTGACTATAGTTGATCAAATACTTCTTTTAGTGCTATTTGTTTTTTGCGTTATAGCAGCACTAAAGGATGCCAAAACAACGAAGATCCCAAACTGAATTCCTGTAAGTTTATTTATTATTTGGCTTGCGTCAATTTTTGTTAAGTGAATTTTAATTAGCGCTCATGTTCTAGACCTGCAAATAATTGAAATGTTGTGAACATGCGGAAAGCAGGTATTAACTTCGGCCGTTGTTTGTTGCTTGCTTGCTGCTTGTATAGTTCTGGCAAACAAATTAAGAAAGAGGAAAGGCTTGCCCAAAACCTCGCCATTTGGAATGGGGGACATAAAACTTTTGATGGTAGTTTGCTTATTCCTTGGTCCAAAACTTTCTTTTATTTGCTTATTTACCTCCTGCATTGCATTCTTGATTTTTGTCTTTGTCCTAAACATTGTTAAGAAAACAAAAATTACGAAGTCCCCATTCGCACCGTTTATTCTTGCAGGGGTTTGCGTGGCTTCGGTTATTGCTATTCTCTAGATAATTTGTTATCATACTTACTTGTCAAGAGAAAGGGGACCCATGTCAAATAAACCCGAGAAAGCAAGTGCTGGTACATTTTTTCAGCGCATTGCATATTCTATTGGAGCATTTGGTAACGATGTATTTTATTTTGCTCTTTCAACTTATTTAATTAACTTTATTACGTCGCACTTAATTGATACTGGTGATCCTGATCTTAACAATACATTGGTTGCTGCAATTACATTGATTATTATGATTTTGCGTATTGTTGAGCTTCTAATTGATCCGTTTATTGGCAATGCAATTGACAGAACGAAGACACGCTGAGGCCACTTTAGACCTTGGATTGTTGTTGGTGGTGTTATTAGTTCTGTTATTTTATGTGTTATGTTTACAAACATGGGTGGTTTGGTTCACACAAACCCTTGGCTCTACCTCGTAATTTTTGCTGTTTTGTATATCACAATGGATATCTTCTACAGTTTTAAGGACGTTGGTTTTTGAAGCATGCTTCCTGCTATGAGTTTTGATTCTCGCGAGCGCGAAAAAACCGCAACTTTTGCTCGTGTTGGTTCGGCCATTGGTGGTTCGCTTGTTGGCGTTGTTTTGATGCCTATTGTTTTGTTTTTCTCTCTTGATAACTCTACTGGTACTGGTGACAATGTTGGATGGTTTATGTTTGGTTTTATTGTTGCCTTAACTGGGATTATTACAGCTTTAATTGTTGGTATTTTTACTCGTGAAAAGAGAGATAAACTTCGCGAAAACAAGGAAGAAACGAAGGGTATTAAAGCTGTCTTTAAAGTTTTACTTCGAAATGATCAACTTCTTTGGACTGCAATTGGATACATTTTTTATTGCACAGGAATTTATCTATTGAATTCGCTTGAACTTTATTACTTCCAATACATTATGGGTTACGCCGAAGGCTTTTCAATCCTCCAAACCATCAATATGTTTGTAGGAATTTTTGCAGTTAGCGCGTTTCCTCCTCTTGCTAAAAAGTTTGGCCGCAAGAAAGTTTTGTATTTATGCTTTGCATCTATGTTTGCAGGTATTGCGTTTTTTGTTTTTGCAGAAAGCAATTTGGCTCTCGTGTTGGTTGCTGCTGAGCTCTTCTACATTCCTCAACCAATTCTTTTCTTGGTAGTTCTAATGACAATTACAGATGCAGTTGAATATGGACAGCTTGTTTTGGGTCACAGAGACGAATCTCTTGCGCTTTCTGTTCGTCCACTTTGCGATAAGTTTGGTTCTGCTGTTTCAAACGGCGTTGTTGGACAAACTGCTATCATCGCTGGCATGACAACGGGAGCTTCGGCTGCTTCGATCACATTTGAAGGAGCCCTTGCGTTTAAAATTATGATGTTTGCGGTTCCTGCTGTTTTGTTGATAATTGCTCTTGTAATATTTTGAAAGAAAGTTACGCTTGATGAAAGCATGCATAAAAGTCTAGTAAAGATGCTTAATTTGACATGGGGTCAGGACGAATCGGAAAAATAATAATTTGCTCAACTCCCATTGGGAATCTTGATGATATTAGCAAGCGCCTAATTTGCTCGCTAAATGATGCCGATGTAATTTATGCCGAAGACACACGCGTAACTTCCAAACTTTTGAATTATCTAAAAATTGAAAAGCCTATCAAGCGCTTGGATGAAAACATTATGGACAAGCAGGCTGTAATTGTTGTTGACGAAGCCAAGTCCGGCGAAGTGATAGCTTACTGTACCGATGCTGGAACTCCTGGTGTTAGTGACCCGGGCCTCAAGCTTGTTGAAGCTGCACGCGATTCTGGAGTTGAAGTTGAGGTTGTTCCTGGGCCTTCGGCACTAATTTCGGCTTATGTTGCCAGTGGATTTACAAACCAGAGTTTTTTCTTCGGAGGGTTTTTGCCAAGAAAAGAAAATGCTCAAATTAATTATTTAAAGGAATTGTCCAGCCTAAATGCGGTGCTTATTTTTTACGAAAGCGCTAAAAGGTTGGTTTCAACTCTCACAAATATTGCCGAAGTGTTTCCAAAAACTGAAATTTCTGTTTGCAGAGAACTTACAAAACTTCACGAAGAAATTAATGTTGGAAATTCGCTAGATGTTTTGGAGGGCTACAAAAGTCGCGAATCAATTAAAGGTGAAATTGTCATTTGCATTAATAATAATCCTCAAAATAACTCCGAAGATTCAAATTCTGGCGACACCACATTTAAGCTTGCGCAATATCTTCATCAATATGGTGCAAAAACAGGGGACATAAGCTCCGCCTTGCAAGAGGTTTTCAATATTTCTAAAAACGAAGCCTACGAGATTGCATTAAATGTCAAAAAATAAAAAAAGACTCGATCAATATTTAGTTGACAGCGGAACGTTTGAAAACGCCGAAGATGTTAAGCGCGCTGTGATTGCTCACGAGGTTAGGGTAGACACAACTTATGTTGACAGTGCCGCTATTATGATTGAGCTTGATGATCAAGATGTTGCGAAAGCCGAAATTTTTATCAAGAATCAAAAGCAATTCGTCTCTCGCGGAGGTCATAAACTTCAAGGCGCAATTGATGAATTTAATATTGATGTTTCTGGCAAGCATTGCTTAGATATTGGTTCATCTACAGGTGGGTTTACAGATTGTTTGTTGCAAGCTGGAGCCGCTGATGTTGCTTGTGTCGATGTAAATTATGGGCAACTTGCATGGCGTCTTCGTCAAGATGATAGGGTTAAAGCTTTTGAGCGCTTAAACATTAAGGAAGCTGATCCAAAAACTTTAGGAGCTCCATTTGATTTAGTAGTGACAGACGTGAGTTTTATAAGCCTCGCTTCAATTGCCGAAGTTGTTGCTTCCATGTGCAAAGCGGGAAGTGGCTTCGTCGGTCTTATTAAGCCTCAATTTGAATGCAGACGTGGCGAAACTGTTAACGGTGTTGTAGAAGACGAAGCTGTCCGCCAACGCACGATTGATGAAGTTGTTGAAGCTTATAAGAATGTTGGTTTTTCTAATCCAAAAATAAAGCAGAGCCCCTTGCGAGGCCCTGCCGGTAACATCGAATATTTAATCTACACTATTAAAGAAGCTTAATAGATGTAATCTTTGGTTGCGAAGCCGCTGGAATAGTTCCATTGCTGTCTGTTGGTTTAGCATCTGCAATAATTTTGTCAACAACTTCCATGCCTTCTAAAACATAACCAAAGCAACAATATTTTCCATCAAGCGATTTTGAATTGTTGCTTGAAGTTTGATGAACAATAAAAAATTGAGAGCTTGCACTATCATTCGCAGAAGAGCGCGCCATTGAAATAGCTCCACGAGTGTGAGCTAATAAGTTGTTAACGCCATTTTCGGTAAATTCACCTTTGATAGTTTTTTCAGAACCGCCAGTTCCATCACCTTTAGGGTCTCCACCTTGCATCATAAAACCAGAAATGATTCTATGGAAGGTTAAGCCATTGTAGAATCCGTCACTAACAAGTTGTTTAAAATTGGCTACTGTGATAGGAGCAGCATTTGCGTCAAGGCCAACTTTAATAGTTCCATAATTAGCAACTTGAATTTCAACGGCATCTGTTTGCTTGAAATTATCAGCACTATATTTCGCATCTGAAGAAGAACTTGTTTTTGAGTCACTCTTTTTTGCACAACCACAAATTGTAATTGCAAGAAGAGCCGAAACAATTACAGCACCGATTACAGTAAGTGATTTTTTAAATGTGTTTTCCATGTTATCTCCTTTTAATTGGTGCTTGCAATTATAACAAATTTGCGCTATTATGCACGCTTGCACTTTGAAAAGATGGGGGCGACCGGTTTCGACATGTTACGTGACTGTTGCTCTGCAGGTCGTGGTCTCCTGATCCACGTTAAATAACAGGTATGTCAAAATTAATTGACAAATCTAACTCTGGCCGTTTGGCCATGGCAGCATAAACATAAGTCTG
The DNA here is from genome assembly GCA_030536315.1 of Coriobacteriia bacterium. Lineage (GTDB taxonomy): Bacteria > Actinomycetota > Coriobacteriia > Coriobacteriales > Eggerthellaceae > Equivita. The sequence goes on along the minus strand of JAUNQF010000002.1, from coordinate 70,915 downwards.
CCTGCCTCGCTGCTTGACTCCTTCTAGAGCAGCCCAGGTATCATTTTTAGAAGGATGCTGCGTTTGGTGTAGCTGGTATACAAGCGCTTAAGACTAAACCCGCACTTGTGCAATTTGTGTGTCAGCCACGTTTTTGCACTCGTATTAATTGTTGACTAAGCTTGTAGAGGAGTTTCAGGTATGTAGTATGGACCGGAGTTCGATTCTCCGCGCCTCCACCATCTAGCATGCTTGGCCTGACGGCCTTCGCATTTAGCTTTCGCTGCGAAATAATTCTATCCATCATATTTACCCTTGTTTTTTGACTCGCGTACACAGTACGCGTCGTCAAAAAGGCGGGCAAATCTGAAGGATATAATTATTTCTCGCTGTCATTTCCAGTTACTTAATTAAATAATATAAAAAATATATTATTCACTAATGTTAATGAGGTTTCATTTGCTGATGATGTCTTGCGCGTCAAGAACAGATTGGCGAATTGTTTTGATTGCTGCGATGCGGAATTTGTCGATGGTTTCAGTGTATTCGGCAAGGCCGATGTTAAGATCCTGCGCATCAATCTTCTTACCTTTAGAGTCTTTAAAGTAGACTTTATTTCTTAAGCTGTTTCCTATGTATCCAATAACAATCGCTATGATAATTCCAATGATAGGTGTAATAATTTCTAAGAATACAATTCCCAAAGCAATAGAAATTAATCCAAGAGCTATTGAAATCCCAAACAATATATGACGCGTTTTATCATAAATAGATTTAAAGTTGGCAAATTCATTTACTTCGTCAGTTAGAAGCGAATGCCACGCAAGGTAACTTGACATGAAATCATAAGATCTTGCACGCGCATAATTTTGAATATCAGAAAGACGAAGCAACGGATTGCCGCATGCAATTTCACCAAAGAGGAAATTAATTGTGCGCTTGTCAATTATGTTGATATTTTTTGCTGTATAAGCATCTTTGGCTCATGCTGGGTTTTTAAGACGAATTTCGAAGTCACCAGAAGCCATCCTTTTAATGCGAATGCGTTTCTTTTCGTTGAGAGACAAAAGGCTCACAACTAAGTCATGAGCAAATTCATGGTTTCAATTTTTAAGACGAACAAGTAGGCAAGGGTGCATCTCTTTTAATTTTTGTTGAGATAATGCACCGGTTAAAAATCTTCGTCTGTAAATAACCAAAATTATTAAGCAAGCAACAAGAACTAAAATGCAAAAAGCGGTAAAGGCTATTGGAAGTATCAATTTGTTTACAGCATCGGTTCTGTAATCGCGTCAAACCGATTCTTCTTTTAGAATTGTTGTTAGCTTCGCTTGGTTTTGTTGTGAAATATCACTTCCCACATCAAGGTTGGTAAGCCATGCTGTTGGGAATACAATTCGAATTTCTGCTGCCGAATTGCCTGGAACAACCTCGCTTTTAAGAGAGACCAATCCATTGGGGTTTAAGTCAACAACGCCAGAGCTTGATCCGTGGCCTCATGCGTAAATGTTTCGCTCTGTTGTGCTTTCTGAATTAGTTTCTATACTTGAAACTTTTCCAAGTGGGTTAGCAATGCTTCCTTTTCCTACAGGAACAGTCACATTTAAGCTAACATCATAAGAATCCATCATTCATGTTTCTGGGCAATATTCTCATTGAAAATCTGCAACGTCTTTATAAATGGTTGCGGCTCGCTCAATTGTGTAGTTTAAGTTTATGATTGCTTTTGTTGATGCCCACAAATTAATGTCCGCGGTTCCTGTCATAGCTTGCATTATTTCAAAACATTGTTGAGAGCTCAATTGGCTCGAGTTTACAAGTTCGGTGTATAAATACATTTTTTTGTCAGCTTCGCTGTAAGTGAAAGTTGGGGCTGTTGGGCTGTCTTCGCCTTTTCACTTTGAAAGAAAAGTTGCGTTTTCAAAACCTCTTCACGCTCCAATGACGGTATCTGTGTCGGACAAAATTGCAATTCTTGCATCGCTTAAAGTGATGTCGCTTTCTTCTGGCAAAAATCTATAGCCTCAAACTAATGGGTGCAATAGAGGTGCAGTGTTTGGAGCTTCGTTAGTGCCAACCTTATATGATTTTGCTTTATTTATGAAAGGAGTGATGTCGATAATTTTTTGTTCACTTACCGAAATTGCTCCATCCGTTCCAATCGAAGCGTTAATTTCAGATTTCCAAGAAAGTGTTTCTGCGGTCGATGTTGCAAATGCTTTACGCGGCGAAGCGAAGCAAAAGCTCAACGCGAGTGCAATACAGATAAATATTGAAACAATCTTTTTGCTTATGTTAGTTTTTGTACTCTTCATAAAAAACTGGAACTGCCATGTCAAAATCCGAGGCGTCTTTATCTAGCCGTCTTTGGCGTAAATACGTTCCACTAAAATGTGAATTATAGCAGTATAGACCTTCCATATTACAGCATTGTTGAATACCGCTGGTCAAGGTATCATTTTTATTATAGATATCAACACAAATATTTGCGCTTGTTTGCATTGTTGCAAATTTCTGAATAATGAAGCCACCAGTTTCCATGCATTTATTAAGTGTTGCTTCTCAATCTTTTTCATTCATTTCTTTGCCAATAAAAACATTTTTGGCGTCTCGTGAATTTATAGGCTTAATTAAATAATCGTTCTTGTTGTCAATAAATTTTGATATATCTATTGTGTTTTCACTTAATATGTGTGTTTCAGGAACGTGCAATTTCACAAAATCTTTCTCAGACTCATCTAGCAATTTTTGAGTTTCTGGCTCATGAAGAATTGCAAATAGTTGTTTGTCGTGAACAATTTGACTATTAAACCAATCAATAGGGCACACTTTGTCATTGAAGACAGCCTCAACAAAGGCTTGCGCGCCTTGCGCTTCTTTAAATGGAATTAAATCATCTAGCGTAATTCGCTTATAAACAGCATCAATTTTATAGCCGTCTTTGTTTGTCAAGTTTTTACCATCGAAGCGAAGGTCCCGCAAGTCGCAAATTTCGCAATTCATTCCATTTTGAATAAATGTCTCTTTAAACGGAGGGAAGTCTTCAATTTGACAGTTGTCCAACAAGTCAACAATTGCAACGTTTAATTTCTTGCTTTCGTGTTTGGTGTTTTTTGCCCATTCAAGATAGATCTTTTCAAATTCCTTTACTCAAGGAGTGTAGACATCAGCACTATTGAAATTGATTTTGCTCTTGGTTTCCCCGATAACTTTTTTATATGGCAAAGTGTTTTTAATTTCTTCGCAAGTTCCAGTTACCTTATTCATTGCAGCGCTTCCTCCTGTATTGAGTTCGCAAAATTCGAATTGTCCAATTGCATCGTTAAAGAAAATATCAAATCTTGCCATAGGAAAGTCTGCCGAGTATTTTGGTTTGAAGTTTATAAGCTTCGATGAATATTCATCCCATTCAAAAAGGGATTTGAACTGGGGGTTTTTGTAGTATTCATCATATATTTTTTTAAGAATATTGCATGTCTTTTGCGTTAGTAATTTAAATTGAACTTGGTTATTTATATCAAAGAATTTAGCGAAGTAACCCGTGCATGAAACCTTGCCTTCGTATGAAACTTTTGAATCTTCTCTAAATTTAAGATGATCTTTTAAATCTTGATTGTAATCTTTAAATGCATTTGCTTGAATTTGAGTTCAGGTTTCAGTTTTGCTAACCGGAGAAAATGCCCCTTCAATTTCTGTGTAATCATTTTTTATGCCATCAAGAAGACAACTTTTTTTCTCTACTAACTTTTCAATCGGCATTGAGTAATTGCACGGCTTTAATTTTGCAAAATCTAATAATTCAACCCAAGCATCATAAACATTTTGTCCATAAACATTTGCGTCTCAGCCTTTTTCTTGAAGTTCCTTGCCCGCATTTTTATAATCTTCAAAAGTTAAATTTTTATATTTGTCTCAAAGTTTGTCCAAGGCCTCTGAATTATAAAAGATGTTTTGAAGCAATTCGATATATGCCATTGTGAAATCTTTTGGCATGCTATCCGCAGGCCGAATTTCAATCTTGTTTTTAAGTCTAACGTCATAGAAGCACATTGAAAGCTCGTGCTTAATTTTCTCTTCGTCATTTTCGAAGTTTTTTGGCATGTAAACTTCAGGCAAAGCTTTTATAACATTCGCGTATTTTTCATATGAGAAATCATCATCGAAAATTTCATGCACCGAAGTGCATCTGTCGGCGTCGGCATTGTTTCATATTTGCCATCTTGCCATACGTTTTGCAACAGGGATGCCACTTGGGCATAAACCTTCGCTTCTAACTTTGCGCCTCTCAAAAATAGGTGAGTTATCAAGCAAAAAATAAATTAAAGGACTTATGACTGTTGCAACTTTCATCTTTTTCTTGCAATCTTCTCCGCTTGAATAATCAATTGTGAGTTGAGTTGCAGCAGAACATCGCATCATACAAAAACCTTGAGTTCCAACATTTTTAAAATTAGCATCCATACAAATGTATCTCATTTTTGGAATAATTGGAACTTCCAAAGCGCAACAATCAGGCCTGTAACCAATGTGAGCTAAGTGGTATTTATGCTTGTCAAGAACAACTTTTACTTCGTCCAGAAATTTATTATAAATGTTTTCAATTTCTTGGACAGTTTTGCACTTTTTGATAGAAATTTCAAATTGCGCACCAGGCTCAATCGTTATATCGCAATCATCTCTGCGAAGTCCAATCAAATATTTCTTCCCATTGAAGTTTTCATATATTTTTTCATCATATTTGGGTGACAATTCTTCGATAATATCTTGAACACCAGGCTTTGTGTCTTCGTAGGAATAAAAAACGGATTTATTATTTTCATCTAAAATAAAGTGCTCAATTTCCGCTCCCAAAAACTGCTCAGGAGTTTCACCATTTTTTATGTATTCAGATAATTGCATACTTGTATTATATTGTAATATGCTATTATACGGGCTTGCAATTGTGGAGAGCTGACCGAGAGGCCGATGGTGCTCGCCTGCTAAGCGAGTGTACCCCACAAGGGTATCCGGGGTTCGAATCCCCGGCTCTCCGCCATTTTTTCGCTTATCTAACGATAAGCGATGAAAATTTTGGCTGCGAAGTATTATTTTTTATTCTTTTACTTTTGTTTTTTAACTCGCGTACACAGTACGCGTCGTTAAAAAGGCAAGCAAAATAATTAAAAAATAATTACTTCTCGCAAAGCAATTAATAATTAAAGGGTTTATAAATGAGTTTACCAATTTTTAACACAGAATATTTAATCTACGTTATTTGTAGTGTTTTATGCTTTATTCCAGCTTTAGTTTTGCACGAAGTTGCGCATGGTTATGCTGCTTATAAGCTGGGCGATCCAACAGCGAAAGCAGCGGGTAGGCTATCGCTAAATCCGCTACATCACATTGATATTTTTGGCACAGTAGTTTTGCCATTGTTCTTGATGTTTTTTAGGATGCCAGTTATTGGTTACGCGAAGCCGGTTCCTTACAATCCTTCGTTTTTTAAAGATCCTCGCAAAGGAGATTTAATTGTTGGCTTGGCTGGCCCTCTGGCGAACCTTTTTATGGCATTAATAGCTGCAGGAATTTGCTGGCTTATTACTTTGTTTGTTCCGCAAGCGGTGCAAGACAATATCGCATTTCAAATGTTTTATGTATTTTTCTTGAATCAATTTGTGATGATTAATTTGTTCTTGATGTTCTTCAATTTGCTTCCAATTCCGCCGCTCGACGGCTCAAGCATCATCGCAATTTTAATTCCAATTCGTTGGCTTCCAAAGTATTACATGATTGAGCGTTATGCAATGCCAATCTTTTTGATTTTGATAATTGTCGTCCCTTATATTTTGCACGTAAATCCAATTTCGTTATACCTAAATGCGACGGCGGGGAGCATCGCTAACTTAATTCTTCCATAATGGCGTATAAGGTAAAAATAGAAAACTTCGAAGGTCCGTTCGACCTTTTGTTACAGCTGGTCAGCGATAAAAAGCTTGACATTGGTTCAATTTCTATCACAAGCATTATCGATCAATACTTAGAGCAAGTTGCGCATATGCAGCAAGTTGACTTGGATGTTGCAAGTGACTTCATGCTTGTTGCGGCAACGCTTCTCAAAATTAAAACTGATATGTTGCTCAAGCTTGAGCCAGATGAGCTCGACGAAGAATTCGAAGAAATGACGCCATCCGAAGCTCGCGACACATTGGTTGCAAGGCTTATTGCTTATAAACAATACAAAGATGTATCCGACGCTCTTCAAAAATTAGAGGACGAGCAATGCATGCATTTTCCTCGCTTGGCTGGTTGGGACCCTCAATATTTAAATTTGATGCCAAATTATTTGGAAAATGTTGAGCTTGTTCAACTTACTCAATTGGCAGCGGGCTTGTTTGCGCGTCGTGATGAATTTTTGCTTGATGCAGCGCATATTGCGGCGAAGCCAATCCCGGTCGTCACTTATGTCAAGACAATTTATACGAGAATTTACAACAAAAAGCAGATGAAGTTTTCGGATTTGATTGATGCTTCGGCAACGCCGCAAATTATTGTTGTTAACTTTTTGGCAATGCTTGAACTTTACAAACATAATTATATTGATATTAAGCAAACTGAGCACAAAAGCGATATTGAAATTAAATATATTGAAGGCTCAGGTGCGCTTGATTTAGAGAACATCGAAACCGATGAGCTGGATTAACAGGCAGGTGAGATAATGATTGAGGATAAAGATTTTGAAAGTGCGCTAGAGGCTGTGCTGTTTGTTTGCACTGATGCTGTAACCACAAAGCATTTGGCAGAGATTTTCGAGCGTGAAGCAAGCGAAGTTGAAGAAACTCTCCAGGGTTTGCAAAAGCGCTACGAAGTCGAGGACAAGGGTATTATCTTGAAACAAATTGCTGGCGGTTGGCGATTGTTTTCTAATCCAAAATTCCATGAGGTAATTGAAAAATACGTTTTGTCTCTTGACCCTCGTAAATTATCTGCTGCAGCACTTGAAACTTTGTCAATCATTGCATATAGTCAACCTGTTACTCGCGCTGGCGTGGCTTCTGTCCGTGGAGTTAACAGCGACAGCTCCATCAATTCGCTAATCGAAAAAGGTCTTGTTAAGGAAGCTGGCGTTGCCGACACTGCTGGAAGTCCAATCCTTTATGCCACAACAAATAAGTTTCTTGAAAACTTCGGCCTTAACTCTATCAAGGATTTGCCGAACATCGAAGACTTCGCTCCGGATGAAGAAACCAAGAGGTTTATCTTTGAGCGTTTGAGCGCAACTCAAACTGATCAACTTGATCAGATGGAAGCGTTTGAAAGCGAAGTTGGGGATAGCTCTTCTGAAGAAAAGCCAGAACTTGATTCTAAAGATATGTTTGAAAGTGCATTGGCTGGAGCATTCGGAGTTACTGAAAAAGTCAATCTTGATGAAATTAAATTAAACACCGAAGATGAGTAACCAAGAGCTTCGGCTACAAAAATACCTTGCGAGGTGCGGAATTGCTTCGCGTCGTTCCTGTGAAAAGTTAATCACAGAAGGCAGGATTTCTGTCAATGACAAAATAACAACGAAGATGGGGACAAAGGTTGATCCCGAAAATGATGTTGTTAAATTTGACGGCGAAGTAATTAAGCCCACAAACGAAAACATAACTTTGATGCTAAACAAACCTGCGGGTTATGTTAGCACGATGAACGATCCTCAAGGTCGTCCCTGTGTTGCAGACCTTATTCCAGTTGATGAATATCCTTCGCTTTTCCCTGTTGGAAGGCTTGACAGGTTAACGCGTGGTATGTTGATTTTTACAACAGATGGCCAGCTTGGACAGGATTTGCTTCATCCTAAAAATGAGGTTGGTAAAAAATACGAAGCAGTGATTGATGGGGAGCTGACCTCGTCTTCGGAGGCATATAAAAAGTTGACCGAGGGTGTTGAAATTCTTGGAGGTAAGACCTCGCCTTCGAAATTAAAGATTCTTGAGCATTTTGGTTTTGACAAATACTTGGAATTTGAAAATGAATTTTTCAAGAATTGTGCAACCAAGAATGATTCTTCTGCGCTTCCAAAAGAGAAGGATTTGATTGACAAGAAATTTAGCCGTGTTGAAATTGAAATTCACGAAGGCAAGAACCGCCAGGTTCGACGCATGTTTGAAGCTGTTGGATTCAATGTCTTGTTGCTAAAACGCATCAGCATCGGCAATTTAAAATTAGATAATCTAGAATGCGGAAAATGGGCTAAACTTAAAGATAGCGATATTGAATTGATGAAAGAATAGGAAGGAATATGAGCGAAGAATATCAAACTTTTGAACCTATAAATATGCCCCTGCGAGGTTCCTTGACAGTTCCGGGTGATAAATCCATCGCAAGTAGGGCTATTTATCTTGCGGCAATGGCCGAAGGTACTTCGCATATATTTGATTTGCCCAGGTCCAATGATGTTATGACAGTTGTTGCTGTTGTTCGCGACCTTGGTGCGAAGGTAAAAATTCTTGATTCGAATCACAGAAATTCAGTCAACTTCGATTTGGAAATTACAGGCTGGGGCAAAAAAGGCCCGAACCCTAAAAAGACTTCAATTTATTGTGGAAATTCTGCAACTTGTGCTCGTATTGGAATGGGAGTGATTGCTCCTTTTGATATTGCGATGATTGTTGATGGCGACGAATCTCTTCACCGCAGACCTTTTATGAGAATTGTTGATCCGCTCATGCAAATGGGTGCAAATTTTAGAGTTGTTGCTCAAAAAAATGGGAAGCCTCAGCGCTCAAGTTTGCCAATGGAAGTTATTGGCAACAGCGATTGCAATCCAATTTATTACGAAATGCCGGTTGCATCTTCGCAGGTTAAAAGCTCGATTTTGTTTGCTGGTGCAAATATCAAGGGAGAGACAACTGTCGTTGAACCTTTCCAGTCAAGAAATCATGATGAAATGTTGCTTAAGGCTTTTGGTGCAAACATCAAAGTTAACAAAGATATGTTAAGCGTCGCTATTAATGGTCCGGCGGATTTGAAAGCTTGTGACATTTGAATTCCTGGAGATGTGTCTTCGGCAGCTTATTATTTAACTGCTGCGGCACTTGTTCCAGGAAGTAAAATTACCATTCATAATATTGGTATCAACCCGACGCGTCTTGGTTTTATTGACGCGCTGAAAGAGATGGGTTCGCGAATTGAAATTCATGAGCTTGATGAAAAGGAATGCCTTGAGAAAAATATAAATTATCAAGGCGAGCCTGTGGGGGACATCACCGTTCAATATGCGGGTCGCCTAAATAGCATCGTTGTTAGCCCGGATAAAATTCCATCGATGATTGATGAGATCCCAATTTTGGCTATGGCAGCTGCATGTGCCGAAGGCGAAAGCATTTTCTACGGCGTTAAGGAACTTAAGCTTAAGGAAAGCAACCGAATTCATGCGATTTCTGAGGGGCTTCGCAAACTTGGCGCGAAGGCGAGCGACGCCGCTGATACATTAACTGTTGAAGGTGGAATTGACATTGAAGCCAAGCGCGCCAAGGGTAAAGTCGATAAAGATGACGATGGCGTGGTTTTGCTCAAGCATCATTATGATCATCGTCTTGCAATTTGTTGGGCACTTATGGGTTTGTGTTCTTACGTGCCAGTCAAGATGCGTCACTTCGAAGTTTCGCATGTTAGTTATCCGCAATTTTTGGATGACTTCAATGAATTAGTTTTGGAAAGCAAAGGGGACAAATAATGATAATTGCTATTGATGGCCCAAGTGGAGCAGGTAAATCTACAGTTAGTGATGAAGTCGCGAAAATCCTCGGCTTTTCGCATTTAGATACTGGCGCTATGTTTCGCGCTGTTGCATATGGCGCTCTAAAAAACGGCGTTGACGTTTCTGACGAAGATGGCCTTGCTCAAATTGCTGAGAATGACAAGATTGTTTTCGAAACCGAAGATGGCAACCCAGCTTATAAAAGTATTTTGATGGCAGGCGAAGACATTACTTCGCAAATTCGAACTGACGAAGTAACGAAGGCCGTCACTCCTGTTTGTAAGCATCCAAAAGTGCGAGAAGCTTTGCTTCGTCAACAACGTGAGATTGGAAAATCTGGAAATTATATTTTAGATGGTCGCGATATTGGCACAGTCGTTTTTCCAGACGCAGAACTTAAAATTTTCTTGGACGCAAGTGCCGAAGAACGAGCGAAGCGCCGCGTACTTCAAAATGAACAAAGCGGTGTTGGCTCAACTGATTATGATGAGGTTTTAGCTGATATCAATCGTCGTGACGAAGAAGACTCAAACCGCACGGTTGCTCCGCTTCGTCCCGCTGAAGATTCGGTTCAGTTAGACTCTACATTGAAAAGCAAGCAAGAAGTAATTGACGAAATTGTTCGCCTGGCTAAGGAAAAGCAGAGTGAAAACGCCTAAATTTTGGGATAAAACTTCTGATGAAATGCCTCATTTCTGAGGTAATTTAATTTTCTTTGTGCTCCGACCAATAATGGTAATTTTTAGGCTTGGTCATAGAAATCGTGAAAATTTACGAGCATTTCAAGGAAAAACAGGCGTTGTTGTAATTTCGAATCACACAAGTTTCTTAGATGTTTTTTGCCAATATCTTTGCATTCGATTGAAGCAGTGGCCAAGGTTTCTCGCCAGAGAAACTCTTTATGATCATAAAGCTTTAGGCTTTATCTTAAGTAGATGTGGTGCTATACCAATTAAACGTGATAGCGCTGATCGCCGTGCATTGAAACGCGCCGCATATCTTTTAAAAAATAAAGAAATAGTTGGCATCATGCCAGAAGGCACCCGTCGAGGCAAAAGCGGAAGGAAGCCAACTCTTCATGCTGGCGCTGCATTTATAGCTCGCATGGGAGGTAATGTTCCAATCCTTCCAGCAACAACAATCAATGCAGAAAAGGTAAAGCAAAAGGGTAAGTTTGTCCGCTTCCCAAAGATTACAGTTGCTTTTGGCGATCCAATTTTACTTTCCGATTTCGATTTCCTCCCGAAGGAAGACCGACTGGAAGCCTGCACTTGGTATGCGATGCGTGAGAGCTTCTCAATGTTCTACGGTTGCAAACCTGAAGAAGTCGACATGGTAGATTTATTCCCTGACACAAAAGACTATAGCAAGATTTTCGAAGAAAATCCTATCCCACATCATACATCTGAAGAGATCGTTAAAGGTCTTTCCTAATGGAAATTTGCGTAGCAAAAAATGCTGGCGCTTGTTATGGGGTGTCAAGATCACTTGACATCGTCAAGGGATCTTGCAATGACAGTAGAAAAATAGCTACACTTGGAGAATTAATCCACAACCCATTAGTTGTTAAAGAGCTTTCGGAAGAACTTGGTGTGAGTGTTGTTGATTCTGTCAAGGAAGCAGCTGAAAAGGGTATAGAAAAACTAATCATTCGAAGTCATGGTGTCCCATTGGAAGTTCTTCGCGAAGCTGAAGAATCAGGTATTGAAATTGTGGATGCAACGTGTCCGTATGTTAAAAATGTCGCGAGCTCCGCGAGCTTACTCGCCGGATTGTATCCCGCAGTTGTAATAATTGGAAAGCATGGACATCCTGAAGTTGGAAGCGTAGCTTCCTATATTAGAGCTGCAGCTTCGGAGGTTTATATTGGTGAGACAGTTGAAGAAGTTGATAAATTCCTTCCTGAATTAAAAGAATTAAACGATTCAGTAGGTGTTGTATCACAGACCACACAAAGTGTTGAAGTTTTTGAAGACATGGTTAAGTATCTAAAAGACAGTGGCGTAAAAGTTGAAGTTGAGAATACAATCTGTGTGGCAACAAAGAAGCGTCAGGAATCTGCAGCTGAACTAGCAAAGCAGGTAGATGCAATGCTGGTCATCGGCGGCCACAACTCGTCTAACACTAATCATCTTGCAGATTTGTGCAAAGAGAATTGTGAGAAGGTTTTTCATATTGAATCTGTCGAAGAACTTAAAGGCGTAGATTTGTCTTCAGTAAATAAATTGGGAATCACAGCAGGTGCTTCAACTCCAAAATCCCAAATAGACAAAATCTTAGATGAAATTAAGACGATGTCTTAATTTCATCGATTTGTAGTATAATTCCGCATTTACCACATAATTTGATGAAAGGTGAGGGTAGTAAATGATACATATTAACGCATGGACAACTTACGGTAAGAAGGATGTCGAGAAAGTCATGACCTTCGGCGAGGAGTACAGGCAGTTTATCAGCGAGTATAAGACTGCTCGCGAATTTAGCACTGGTGCTGTCAAGTTGGCTGAGGCGAAGGGCTTCAAGAGGTTGGAGAACCTGGTCGAGAAAGGCACTAAGCTTAAGGCTGGAGACAAGGTTTACTCTCAAATTCAGGACAGATACACCATTATGGCTGTTATCGGCAAGAAAAGCATGGAAAAGCATGGGCTTAACATTTTGGGTGCTCATGTTGATAGCCCAAGAATTGACATCAAGCAAAATCCGCTCTATCAAAGCGATGGAGTTTGCATGTTCGAAACTCATTACTATGGTGGTATAAGCCTTTATTTGTGGGTTGACGTTCCAATGTCTTTGCATGGTATCGTTTGTAAGAAAGATGGAAGCAAGGTTACAATTAATATTGGCGAAAAACCTGACGAACCTGTATTTTTCGTCAATGATTTGCTTATTCATCTAAACCACAAGGACCAAGAAAAGCCAGTTAAAGATTTCATCGATCCTGAAAAGATGGATCTTTTAGTTGGTAGCAGGCCTCTTGTAAAAGACGATGTTAAAAGCATGAGAAAATATAAGGGCATCTTCGAAGAGAAGGAACTGGTTGAGAAGTATTCGAGTGCTTCGGAGCCTGGAAATAAATCTATCACTCAAAATATTTTGAAGATTTTGTTTGACAAATACGGAATTCAAGAGCTTGATTTGGAATCTGCTGAGCTTGAAGCTGTTCCAATTGGTCCAGCAAGGGATTGCGGCTTCGATTCAAGCATGGTTATGGGTTACGGCCATGATGATAGTGCATGCGCGTATCCATCGCTTCGTGCTTTGTTAGAAATGGAAAAGCCAGAAAAAACTTGCATGTGTGTGCTTGTTGATAAAGAAGAGGTGGGAAGCCTTGGCGCCACAAGTATGGAATGCCGTTTCTTCGAAAATACAATCGCCGAAGTTATGGAACTTTGCGGCGAAAGCGGAATGCTGAAACTTCGCCGTGCGATGAGCGCTTCGTCAATGATTTCAAGTGACGTTTCTGCAGCTGTAGACCCTAACTTCCACGACAAATTCGAAATGATGAATTCATGCTTTATGGGTGACGGCTTTGTTTTGAATAAATACGGCGGAAGCAATGGTAAAAAGATGAGCAATGATGCTCGTCCGGAATTTATGGCTAAGCTTCGCAAAATTTGTAATGACAATGATGTAATTTATCAAACAAGTGAACTTGGAAAAGTTGGCGTTGGCGGTGGTGGTACTATTGCTGCGATCCCTGCTAATTATGGTATGGATGTTATCGATGCCGGCGTTGCTGTTCTTAGCATGCATGGTCCTTGGGAAGTTGTTAGCAAGGCTGATATTTACGAAGCCTTCAAGGGTTATGTTTCGTTTTTGAAAGATTGCTAATTTAGGAGTTTTGTGGATAAAGTTGTTATTGTAGAATGTATTTCCACAAGCATGAATTACGTTCATGACCTGCGTGAGCGAGGGCTTGAGCCTGTGATTTTGGAAACCTATAATGACGATGGTGGCAAGGAAGAGGCTCGTCGTCAGGAAAATTATGTTCACATGGAAAAGCCTTTGCCTCGCCGCATTCAAGCGCTTCCAAATTACGAAGACACGTTAAAGCTTGTCCGTAGTGAAAATCCCATCCTGGTTTTACCTGGGGCCGAGATGTCAGTTGAGCTTGCAACAAATCTGGCTCATGACTTAGGGCTTAAATCTAACAATCCAGAAAACTTGCCGCAAATGACTCGTAAATCTGAAATGCATGAGGCTTGCAAGCGTGCTGGACTTCGTTATATTCGTGGGCAAATGGTTGCAAATGCCGAAGAAGCAATCGCGTTTTGAGAGAGCATCGGCAGGCGAGACGTTGTTATTAAGCCAACTCATAGTGCTGGTGCAGTGGGCGTTCACATCTGCAACACCGAAAGTCAAATTCGCAATGGTGTTGAAAATATTGTTGGCCAGCTTGATATGTTTGGCGCTGTAAATGACAAGGCTCTAATCCAGGAGCGCATTAACGGCACTGAATTTATTGTAAACACAATTAGTTGCAAGGGCCAAAATTACGTTAGCGCAGTATATAAGTATAAAAAGCGAGCTATACCAGGCGGCGCGATGCTCTATGACATCAATGAAAACATCATGGATAGCGAAGTCACTCCCGAAATTCAAGGAATTATGGACTACGCGCAAAAGGTTGTGTCTGCCATCGGTATTGAATATGGCCCTGTTCATGGTGAATATATGCTAGATGACGAAGGCCCAGTCCTCATGGAAGTTAATTGCAGAATTTGCGGTGGCGACATGAGCATGAAGTTTCTTGACGTTCAGTTTGGGCATCATGAAACTGATAGAAGTTTGGAAGCTTACCTTGACGAAGATAAGTTTACCGAGCGCATGAAGACTGGCTACAAAACTGCCGGGAAAGGCTACTTTAAATTGCTTCGTGTTTTGGAATCAATTGATATTGTTGATGCTCCAATTTGCAGGATTGCGGAGAAAATGCCTTCGTTTATTTCATATGTTGGTATTGAACCAAATAAAAAACTTCATATGACAAAGACGGTCGACCTCTACACTAATGGTGGAAAGTTTGCTTTTGCCAGCCATGATGCGCAGCAGGCCAAGCACGATTGTATGGAAATTGATAGAATCGAGCGCGAAGAATACGACTCGATGTGGACTCTTGCTTAAATGGATAATTATCAAACAATTTGCGAAATAAAATCTATTGTTGTTATGGGGAACCAGCTTGGTCGTACCGTTGGTATGCCAACTGCAAATTTTGATTCATCACAAATCACTGTTGACCTTCCAAAAGATGGTGTTTATGGATCCATCGTAACACTTCCAAATGGCGAAGAGAAATTCGGCGTTACCAACATTGGAACAAAGCCTTCGGTTGATGAATCTGGCGCTCACAACGTTGAAACTCACATCCTCGATTTTGACGGGGATTTATACGGCCAAGAACTGTCCGTTCGCATTGTCAAGCACATTAGAGATATTAAAAAATTCAACTCCCTTGAAGAGGTCAAAGCCCAAGTCGACATTGACAAACAGTGAGCAAAAGATATGTCACTGTAAATATTTTGTGATAGAATAAATTTAATTTAAAGAAACGTTAGTGAGTATTAAGTAAGGTGAGCAGTATGGAGATTTCGCCGTTGTTGGCGAGGATGCTTGAAGTTCGAGGCATCACTGACCAAACTGAAATTGAAAAGTTTTTGCAGCCCAGTCTTGAGCGAGATTGGGGGAATCCCTATGACATAAAAGGCATGGAACAAGTTGCCGATGCTGTCGAGAACGCTGTTCGCGCGGGCCACAGAATTTTAATTTATGGTGATTATGACTTGGATGGAATTAGTGCAACTGTTGTGATGATGCGGGGGCTTCGTGAAATTGATAAGCATATAAATGCTGGTATGACAGTGGATTATTTTTTGCCGAAGCGTTTTAGCGAAGGTTATAGTTTAAGCGAAGACAGTGTTAACAGGTTGCTTGAGATGGACCCGCTGCCGCAAACTATTATTACGGTCGATTGCGGAATTACTTCGGCGCCTTATATTGAGACTTTGAAGTCGCACGGAATTGATGTTGTTGTAACCGACCATCACGAAAAATCTGGCGACATTCCCGTTGGTATTGCGATGGCTGACCCCGAAGCTGAAGACGGGGACAGTCCCGATAAAATTTTAGCTGGCGTTGGTGTTGCGCTAAAACTTATTCAAAGTTTGGGAGGCAGACTTGGGCTTCCGCATTTATGGATGGAGTTTATTGACCTTGCCACCCTTGGAACAATTGCAGATGTGATGCCGCTTATTGGGCAAAACAGAGCTTTGGTAACTCAAGGTCTTGAGATGATCAATAAGCAGCCGAGGCCTTCTCTTCGTGCTATTTTGGATGTTGCTGGAAGAAAAGCTGGTAGCATGACGGCGAAGGATGTGTCCTATGTTTTGACGCCTCGATTAAATGCAGCGGGCAGGATGGATGAGCCTGAAAAGGCAGTGGACTTGCTGCTGTGTGATGATTACGCTCAAGCTTATAACATAGCAATTGAGATTGAGGCGTTTAATAACCAGCGTCGAGAAATTACCGAGAAGATGCTTGAACAGGCAGAATTCCGCGCACAAAAAATCATAGAGGACAACCCTGGCAAGCGCAGTTTAGTCTTAAGCGACGAAGCTTGGCAACCGGGTGTGCTCGGAATTGTGTCAGCTAAGCTTGCCGAATCTTATAACGTTCCAACTTTGGTGATGTCTGTGAAAGATGGCGTTGCTCATGGAAGTGGTCGAAGCGTTGGCAACGTTGACTTGCATGAAGCATGCAGCAAAAGTTTTGATAAGTTCATTAAGTTTGGAGGCCACAAAGGTGCTTGTGGAGCAACTCTAAAAGCGGAAGACGTTGCTGAATTTAGTGAGAAGCTTGAAGGCTACATGCAAAGTTTAGACATCTCTGAATTTCAAAAAGTCTTGAAGTCGGATCTGGAGCTTCGTTTGCATGAGCTTAACGTGGAAGACATTGAAAGTTTGAACGTGATGGAGCCTTTTGGTAATGCTAACGAAGAGCCGAAGTTCATAACCACCAATGCGTTTATTAGGCGCGCGAAGGCTGTCGGCCAAAACCACAACCACTTATCTTGCAACATCACAGATGGCGCTTACGGCGGCATGGGAATTATGTTCAATGTTGCAAATATTGATAAGTACCTGGCCTTAAACAGCACTGTGAGCGTCATTTACACGCCGAAGGTTGAGGAGTTCCAAGGTCGCAAAAACGTCAAGATGCACATTGACCACATTATCCCGACCGATGAGCTTTATAACTCCGAAGACACAAATGCGGGTGGCAACTTCGTTAGTCAGCTTTTTGATAAGTTCGAAGTGAAGGAAAAAAATCTTGTAAGCGTTGGCGATTTCATTAAAGATTCCGTCCGTGAACTTTCGAGCGATATGATGAAGCGCTCTGCTCAAAATCAAAGCGCTGAAAATTTGAATGGCGCTCAAGATTTTAGAGATAAAAAAATCGACGAAGTCCAGCAACTGATTGTTGAAGCTATGATTGGCAAGGATGGGAAACTGCACCAATCGCAACAAGAGACGCTGGATTTGCTAGCTAAAGGGAAATCGGTTTTGTCCGTTATGCCAACAGGCCGAGGTAAAAGCTTGATTTTCCAGGTCTTCGCCTCTGCTCAAGCTGTTTGCAATAAGAAGATGAGCATTTTTGTTTACCCGCTTCGCGCTTTAATTTCTGATCAAGCTTTCCATTTGCAAAAAAACCTAAAGGATTTTGGATTGAATATTCGCGTTATGAATGGCGAGACTCCTGCCGATGAACGCGAAGAAAATTACAAGCTTATGAGCGAGGGCAAGCTTGACATTATGTTGACCACTCCGGAATTTTTGGCAATTCATATTGATAAGATTGCGCAACATGCAAAAATTGGTTTTATTGTTATTGACGAATCTCACCACATGGGGCAAGTAAAAATTGGCGAGCGCACCGCTTATGGTCATATGCCAAAAATTATTGAGAAGTTAAACCATCCGCAAGTGTTGGCTTTGAGCGCGACCGTTAATGATGACATTTGCAATGAGATTAAAAAGTTCTTGCCAATTGAAGAAGTTGTTAAAGATAATTTTGAGCGTGAGAATTTGTTTGTTGATGACAGACGTAACATTAAAAGTAGGGATGATTATTTGGTTGCGCTTTGCGCCAGTGGTGAAAAAATTGTAATTTATGTTAATTCGCGACAGCAAACTGTTGACCTTGCTCGCCTTATAAAATCCCGCGCGCCTCATATTGCTATGAAAGTCGGATTTTATAATGCAGGCATGAGCAGGGAAGACCGCAACAAAATTGAAACTTTGTTCCGCGAAAATGAGCTAAGCGTGTTGGTTGCAACTTCGGCATTTGGCGAAGGCGTCAACATCCCGGACATTCGACACGTTTGTTTGTATCATTTGCCATTTAGTAATGTTGAATTTAATCAAATGGCTGGGCGATGTGGCCGCGACAACAATCCGGCAATTGTTCACCTTCTCTACAATAGGGCGGATGCCACAATCAACACGCAAATTTTGGAAATGACTAACCCAACGGAAGAAAACCTTCGTGGAATTTATGCGGCAATTCGCGAAAACGTCAAAAACAACAACGGCACTTGAGAATTTTGCCACGAAGCTCATCAAAAATTGTTCGAGCAAGCTGCGGTTGTGGCTTCGGCGGCAACCATGCTTACAGCTATTGATATTTTTGCCGAATTGGGTTTGCTAAATGTTGAAACTGTCGCTCGCGATGGTCAAACTTATAGTAAAATTGCGCTTGTTGATGTGTCAAGCAAAGTTAATTTAGAAGATAGTTCGCGATTCTGTGAAGGCAGAAATGAAATTGAGAATTTCGAAGATTACAGAATCACCGCAATGCGAAAGACGCGTGAAGAGCTAACGAAATTGCTTCGGCACCCAATATTACCAGGTGAAAGCATCTAGGAAAGGACAAAAATGAAATCTGATATTGAAATCGCTCAAGAAACCCCAATGAATGACATTCGCGAAGTTGCGAAGGAAGCTGGAATCGCCGAAGATTCGCTCGAGCTTTACGGCAACTATAAAGCGAAGGTCAACATTCACAAAGTTAAGGCTAACAAAAATGGAAAGGTAATTTTGGTTACCGCTCTAACTCCAACGCCTGCTGGCGAAGGTAAGACAACCATCTCTGTTGGCTTGGCTGATTCTATGCGTGCTTATTTGAAAGACAGCGATAAAAACGTGATGCTTGTTCTTCGTGAACCTTCGCTTGGTCCTGTTTTTGGAATTAAAGGTGGAGCTGCCGGTGGTGGATATAGCCAGGTAGTTCCTATGGAAGATATCAACCTTCACTTTACTGGCGATTTCCACGCAATTGGTGCTGCAAACAATTTGCTTGCTGCAATGTTGGACAATCACATTCAACAGGGCAATGAACTTGGCATTGATCCGAAGAGTATCACTTGGCGCCGCGCGGTTGACATGAACGACCGCCAGCTTCGTAACATTGTGGATGGCCTTGGCGGAAAGATGCAAGGTGTTCCTCGCGAAGACGGCTTCGACATTACCGTTGCTAGTGAAATCATGGCTGTCTTTTGCTTGGCAACTGACTTAAATGATCTAAAGAAGCGTTTGGGCAACATTGTTGTTGGTTATACTTATGACGAAAAGCCTGTTACAGCTTCAGATTTAAAAGCTCAAGGCGCAATGACCGCGTTATTGAAAGATGCTATTAAACCTAACCTTGTTCAAACGCTCGAGCACACTCCAGCATTTGTTCATGGTGGTCCTTTCGCAAATATTGCCCACGGATGCAATTCGGTAATTGCAACGAAGACCGCAACTCAGCTTGCAGATTATGTTGTTACCGAAGCCGGCTTCGGTGCTGACCTTGGTGCGGAGAAGTTCCTCGACATTAAATGTAGGATGAGTGGAATTCGCCCTGCTGCTGTTGTTATGGTTGCGACCGTTCGCGCTCTCAAGCTTCATGGTGGTGCAGCTGCTGGTATGAAGGCTGCCGAGATGAAAGAGGAGCTCAAGAAAGAAGACCTCAAGGCTCTCGAAGCTGGTTTCCCGAACTTGCTCCAGCACGTTAAGAACATCGAAGACGTCTACAAGCTTCCATGCTTGGCTGTTATCAACGTCTTCCCAACAGATACTGATAAAGAAATTGAACTTCTCTACAAACTTTGCAAGGATGCTAATGTTAACGTTCAAGTTTCGCATACTTGCATGAATGGTTCTAAAGGCTCCGAAGACCTGGCCCAGGCCGCAATTGATTTGTGTGAGCAAGACAGTTCTAAGTTTGAGTTTAGTTATGACTTGGATAAGGGTATTGCAGAGAAGCTCAACGATTTGGCTACAAAGATTTATCACGCTGATGGAGTTGAGTTTATCGGAAACGCTGTCAAGCAACTTCCAGTTTTAGAAAAGCAAGGTTTTGGAAAGCTTCCAGTTTGTGTTGCTAAAACTCAATACAGTTTTTCGGACGACCCTAACAAGCGCGGAGTTCCAAAAGATTTCAAAATTACGGTTAGAAATCTTAAGCTTGCTGCTGGATCTGGGTTTATCGTTGCTCTTACTGGGGAGATTATGACAATGCCTGGCCTTCCAAAAGTTCCTGCTGCTGAAAAAATTGACGTCAGCGAAGACGGCGTAATTTCGGGGTTGTTCTAAATGGCCAAAATTTTAGACGGCAAAGAAGTTGCTTCGAAAATTATTTCTGAATGCGCATCTAAAGTTAGCGATATGCTCACATCAGATGGTTTTGTTCCAAAGCTTGATGTTGTTTGTGTTGGCGAAGACGGCTCAAGTGCTTCCTACTTAAAAGGTATCGAAAAGAAGGCAGGTGAAGCTGGTGTTTTGTTTGATGTTCACAAATGCGAGAGCACCATTGACAAACAAGACTTGCTTGATTTGATTGAAGAGCTAAACGAAGATGATAAGGTTCAAGGCATTTTGCTCATGAGACCGCTTCCAGGGGAGCTAAAGCAGTGTGAAAATGAAATTTGCGAAGCAATTTCGGCTTCTAAAGATATTGATGCTGCAAGACAGCTTTCTGTTGCTGGTCCTTACTTAGGAAATAATGCTTTTGCTCCGTGCACGGCGGAAAGTTGCATGGCAATTTTGCATCACTTCGGCATCGAAGTCGAAGGAAAGCGAGCTGTTGTGATTGGACGTAGCCTTGTTGTGGGCAAACCTGTTGCAAATATGCTTCAAAATGAAAATGCCACTGTCACGGTATGTCATTCCAAGACTCAAAATATGGAAAAAATCACGAAAGATGCAGACATAGTTATTGTTGCAACGGGCACTCCTAAAAAATTCGGCGCAAAGTATTTCACAAAAGGTCAAGTTGTCATCGATGCTGGTATCAATTGAGATCCTATCGCAAAGAAACTTTGTGGAGACGTCAATTTTGACGAAGCCGAGTCAATCGTTGGCGCAATAACCCCTGTACCTGGTGGAGTAGGCTCAGTAACCTCCGCAATCCTAATTCAGCACACAATTTCTTAAATTTTCATTTTTTGGTTAAATAAGCAGGCTTTTTAGTATAATACCGCAACAAGCGAGACTTAAGGAGAAATCATGGCTAAAGAAGTGGCTAAACCAAAAATGGAAACTACAATTTCCTGACCTTCTATTGCTGTTATGACTTTTTGTACTTTATGGGGGTTTAACAACTTAATCAATGGATGTTTTTACTTCGGACAAACTCGTGTTATGAGTGTTTGGTTCGTTTTATTCTTGCTGTATTTTTTGCCGTATTCATTGATGGTAGGAGAACTTGGTTCTGTATTTAGATCTCATGGTGGTGGAGTTAGTTCCTGAACACTTGAGACAATTGGACCTAAAATGGGTTATTTTGCAGGATGGATTGGTTGGGTAGTAATCCTTCCGTATCTTGCTCAGAAGCCAAGTCTAATTATTGTTGCATTTAACTGGATGGTTAACCAAAATGGTGATATTTCAAGCATTGATCCTATGACTGTTCAGCTAATTGGTGTTGTGATTTTCTTGGTTTGCGTATTTTTGGCAAGCCGAGGCATTAAGGTTGTTAAAACAATTGCATCAATTGCTGGTACTGGTAGTTTTATTATGGCAATGTTGTTCATTGTTTTTGGTCTTTTAGCTCCAATTTTCAATGTCAACCCAAGCGAAGTTCCAACTTACAGCTTAAATCTTGATCCTACAAGTTTCGTTCCAACAGACATGTCGGTCTTTGCTTCGCTTTCAATTTTGCTGTTTGGTGTTGGAGGCGCCGAAAAAATTGCTCCTTATGTTAATAGAATGGAAAAGCCTGGACGGGACTTCCCGAAGGGAATTATCGCAGTTGTAATTATGGTTGCAGTTGCTGCTTTCGCTGGTGCAATTGCTATGGGTCTAATGTTCGGTCAAGATTGCCAAGGCATGATTGCTGATCCAAATAATCTTGATCCAAACAAGACTTATACTCCAATGCAAATTGTCGCAAATGGTGAAACAACAACAGTGCTCATGGATCCAAACTTCATTACTAACGGTCAATACGTCTGTTTCCAAAAGGTTGGTCAAGCATTTGGCTTGGGTAATGTTTTGATGGTTCTTTATGCGGCAATCAAACTTATCACGGATGCAGCTGTATTAATTGTTAGCATTGATGTTCCTCTTCGTTTGTTATTAGAAGATAGCGATCAAAGATTTATCCCTAAGGGTTCTTTGAAGAAGAATAAATATGGTGCTTATCCTTATTGGTTGTTAGTTGTTACCATAATTACTGTTTTCTTGCTTGTTGTTCCAACTCTTTCAATGGGTACAGCGGACGACTTAATTAAATGGTTGCTTGAGATTTGCTCAATTGTTATGCCAATTTTCTACATTTGCGTATTTGTTGCATATATAGCATTAAAGGTAGATAAGAAGAAAGTTAAGAAGCATAAAGATGACTTCATTTTTATCAAGAATAAAGGTCTTGGTATATTTGTTGGTCTTTGGTGTGCGGTCATAACATTTGCTGGCATGGTAATGAAGATGCAAAACGACGACCCTGCGAAGTTTATTATGAACGTCGCAATTCCTATTGTACTAATTGCGATGGGTCTAATTTTGCCGTTGATCGCAAAAGCATATAACAATAAAAAAGGCGTCAAAACAAAATAATTATGGCAAACAGTGTCGTTATAGACGAATACCCTAATACTGTTGCCCAAAACGCTACGATAAACGAAAACTACAAGGAAGCAGCGCATAAAGTTGCTGAATCTGCCATTGCCGATTTTCTTGATTTATGCAAAGTTGTTCGAACAACCGCTGATTGCGCTCACATTTCTGCGTACCTTGCTAATTGAGCGAAGGCGCATAATCTAAATCCAGTTGTTGATGAATTCCTAAATGTTTATTGGGATGTTCCTGCAAGTCCGGGTTGTGAAAATTGGCCTAAAATAATCTTTCAAACTCACCAGGACATGGTTTGGGAGACTAAGAACACCGCATCGCCAGATCCAAAACCAGTTGACGTCGTTTATGACGAAGAAACCGGTGCAATTCATTCAAGAAATTTCGAAACAACTTTAGGCGCCGATCCTGGCGAAGGCATAATCACTCTTCTTGCAATTTCAAAAGACTATGGTTTCAAGCACGGGCCGCTTCGTGTTATATTTACCACCAAAGAAGAAACAACAATGGATGGTGCATATGGCCTAAGCAGCGAAGTTCTTGATTCGGACTTCATGATTAACATCGATGGTCGTCAAGCTGGCATTGTCCGAATTTTTTCTTGTGGTGTTCGGACCTTCGTTTATAAAAAGAACTATGAAATGACAAAATCTGAGCATGATACTCAACTAAAAATTAATGTTGATGGATTGCTTGGAGGTCATTCTGCTAACTCAATAATTTACAAACGAGTTAGCGCCATAGATGTTCTTCGTAATGTGATGAACCGCTTAGTTGAGCGCAACACCAACTTCGATTTCATTAGTCTCGAAGGCGGTCAAAACTTCAACGCAATTGCTTATTCGGCAGAAATGAAGCTGGCCTGCTCAAATGATGATGTTGACGCAATTAAAGAAATTAGTAATTCTGTAATAGACGAGCAAATGGCAAATAGCGTCGATGATAAAAATGGCAAGTGCAATTTCGAAGTGAGCGACTTAACTTCGGATGTGTTTGCAAGCGTTGATACCAAGCAAATTTCAGAATTGCTCAACGCCTTTCACAATGAACTTTTTGACATGTTCGAAGAGGTTGAATTAGTCCCTAAGAATTCTTTAAATATGGGAGTGGCTAGCATTAAAGATGGTGCTCTTGATTTTACTTTAATGTATAGGTTCGGGGAAGAGGAATTCTTAAAAAAACTTGAGAAGTTTAACGACGAAGTTTCCAAAAATTTACAAATTAATTACGAAGTTATCGAGACGCTTCCGGCTTGATATCCTTCCAAAGATCGCAAATTGCTAAATGCTTACACACGAGCATCGAAAGAAGTTTGCGACGTTGACGTTATTGTAAATGGAACGCATGGCGGTTTAGAAGTTGGTGTTTTCCTTGATAAACGCCCAAGCATGCAATGCATATCTTTTGGCGCCGATGTCAAAGGCGAACATTCGACAAACGAAACTTTCTATACAAAATCATTGCCGTATTATTTTGCAACACTAATTAGAACTTTAGAAACTCTAAATTAGTAGACTGCGTTTGTGGCAAGTACTACATAAGACATTGGAATATGCCCATCCGCAACACCAAAAACAAGCGGAATAACTTCTTTAATAGTCTCTCAAACAGCATCGCTGTAATCATATAAATCATCAGGAAGTTGTTTGTTTCCAAGAATTATATTAGAAATGTCTTTCAGTAAGAAAGCTGGGTTATATCATCTAATGATCCTATATTCGTCCGTGCCTTCAATTTGTTCTTTCTCTATAATGCTGTAATAATTCAAACCGTTTTCTGCAAGGTTTTGTTTAATTTCAGCAATTTTTGCATCTGCTTCTGCAGCGGGAAGAGGTCCTATTTCATCGTCGTGGACACAAAAATCTCAAACATCCTTATCTTTGTCAATTTCATAAATTTGCTCCCTGGTTCCTTTATTGATATTTTTTTTGAGCAATTCTACAAATTCAGCAATTTCGGTTGGCGTATTTCCATCATATTCATGATCTATCATAATAGACTTGAAGGAGTTTTCTAAATCGCCACCACTTATAGATTTTCCAGTCGAAATTGACAGGCGAACATCTCTTCCATATTTGTCATAGCCCATATTCGTGCAAGGTATTTGACAAACAATATCATCCATATTCATGATGTTAAAAATTGTCGAATAATTAAGCTTCGAAGCAACGTCATCGGTTGTGTTAGGCGCTGCAAAAGTATAAGTAAATGTCTTGGCATTTGCTAGGTCTTCGAAATCTCTGCCTACAATATTTGCGACGCCAGCTCCTCGTGAATGACCGCTAATAAAAAGTATTCTGTTTGTGTTAGCGTCATCTTGAACGTATTTATTAAGATAATCATTCAAGGCATATTCAACACGGTTCGCCGCAATTTCAAAACCCTTATGCATATGCTTATCTATTCATAGCGGATGCTCTCCTGTTGCATCAAAATAGTTATCTGTATCAGCCCCAAAGTCAAGATTGCTTACCCATTCGTTGCTACATTGAGTGCCGGCAATATTAACCGAAACAATCTCGCTATAGTGGTCACCAAAAAAGATTTTCTTATGCGCAAATTCATATGAAGTTGTATCATTTTTCTCGGTGTTTAGATCTGGTTTGACAATGCTTACACCAGGATCATGCTGCTCGTTTTTATCCCACATTGAATAGTAATAGTTATCTTCAAAGCCCAAAGCTTTTTCAAGAGCAATCTTATTCTTCTTGTCATATGTTTGACCCTGGACAACAATTTGCTCAGCTGCATACATCTTAGTATCTAACAACGAAGCCACAGTTGCCAGCTTTCTGTTCACCACAGTGTTATCTGCATTCTCAAATTCTGCAAAATCAAAATTTAAGTCTATGTTGTTGGACTTTTTCACGTTTTCATTGGTGTAATAAACACTAACTTTTGTTGGTTTTGTTGCAATCTCAAGAGAGGCAATGTTTCCGCTAAGGATATTTTCTTCGTCACCACTAAGCTGCAAGCTAATTCGAACAGTTGCACTTTGATTCGGCTGCAAAACATTCGCGATGTCATTTTTAGAATCAGCGCCCCCATCGTAAATTTCATAATCTTGCTCAACAATCTTAATACTTCATAAATCATCACCAATGCTTTCGTTATTTGATATGACACGAATTGTGTCCAAGCTATATATTTCACCTGTTCCATTGGTTATTTTTGCATCGGCGCTTGCAACTTCGTTATTTTCATCCAAGACTAAATCAATATGATCGTTAATGCTAATGCTTCCATTCGCAGCACTTGCAGGTTGCGCATTGCTCAAAAAGAATAGAATGCACAACGCACTAATAAGGACCGAAGCAATAGAAACAAGTGTAATTTTGCGGACCTCAATTACGCTTGCGCCGTGGTTTGAATGAATTCGCTTAAAAGCAAAAGGGGACAGCGCCAAAGCAATAACTGCGGCAATGATTGGTATTGCTATAAAGAGTAGATTATCGGAAGTTCCAGTAGTCGCGTTTTGTGAAGCAATAACACTAATACTTGTTGTTAAAATGGATTGAGCACCCATATCGAACTCCTTTACTCGACACCGATTATTATATACAAAAATTTAAAAAAAGTTTGTATTTTCGCGTTATAATGAAATTAGATGAATGGAGGAAGAAATGGTAGAGATTTTGTGTTTCGTAATTATTGCCCTGCTAATTATCGCAATTTTAATCTTGGTTTTCAAAAAGCCTAAAACTGGCACTGACCAATTAACCAAGGCTGCTGTCGAGCAAAATGTCAAGATGGATGCTGTGTCAAAGCAGCTTGACAATGTTTTTGAGCGCATTATTCACATGGAAAGAATATCTGATGAAGTTGATAATTTAAGCAAGGTGCTGACTAATGTTGGAACTCGAGGCGCTTTTGGCGAAGCTCAGCTTGGTCGTATGCTTGAACAAACTATTCCTGGCATGTACGTGCGCAATTACAAACCTAATCCGCGCTCTACCGACCATGTTGAATATGCAATTAAAATTCCTAATGGAAAAAATAAAGACTTTACCTATCTTCCTGTAGATTCTAAGTTTCCTATGGACAAATATTCAGTTTTGGTTCAAGCTTCAGAAGGCAACAATCCTGACGAAGTCGAAGCCGCCCGCAAGGATTTAATAACCTTCATTGACAGAAGCGCAACAACAATAAAAAATAAATACATCCGAGTTCCTCAAACCACTAATTTTGCAATTATGTTTTTGCCCACCGAAGGTTTATATCTTGAAGCTGTAAAAGATCCAGGGAACATTCAATATAAACTTCAAGAACGAGGCATTATGATTGCAGGTCCAAGCACTATTTTGGCCTTGCTAAATTCGCTTTCCATGGGCTTTAACATGATAGAAATTAACGAAAGCGCCGATGAAATTCGCAAAATGCTTGGAAACATCAAGCAGCAATTCGAAAAGTTTAATAAGAATTTCGAAACAATCGAAAGCGGTATAGCAACAGCTTCCAGGGGTTTAACTGATGCAAAAGACAGAAGCAGACAAATAAATAACGCTTTAGATAGGGTAGAAATCACCGAAGATTAATAATTTTTCCTACTTCTAAAAAATCTAATATTTTCTTTATCTTTCTATTTTTAAAACACTTATATACGCGAATCACCAAATTAGAATTTTTGGTCTTTGACCTGGGAAAAAAGGTATAATATTATACGGGTGTATATAATTTGGAGGTGATGTACACAAAATAGAATAAAAAAGTAGCAAAAACGTATTTATGTTCTATTAAATTTTTAGTTTGATGAGGGGTTTTACTAAAAATAATAGTTCTTTTATACACTTTGGCGAAAATGCCCAAAGCAAAATTCGTTTTGTCTTTGGCATGTTTGTCCTTAGTGCCTTTATGGTATTTTTGTCTGTCTCGGCCGCAATGGGCTATGGCACATCGGAACCACTCATAAATAAACTCCAAACCAACCAAACCGAAACCACCCAAACCCAAACCGATGATACCGAAACCCAAACCGCTGAAGTTGAGGACGATCCCGCAAAATTAGCAGAAACTCAATTTAAAATAAACAGTGAAATTTCAAATCCAAACTATGTAAGCACTTATCCAGTTAACTTTTCATATACTGGACAAACCACACGTACCTCTACAATTCACTATGGTTACTTGGATACAGAAGACAACTTTATTGACATACCGGCATTTCAAACCGCATCTGTCGAAAAAGATTATTCCAGACTGACTTCTTCTGGTCAAGGTTATATTTTCCAAGATGGAGGCACTCAAGCTACAACCGTTTCAGATTTTC
Source organism: Coriobacteriia bacterium (assembly GCA_030536315.1). Lineage (GTDB taxonomy): Bacteria > Actinomycetota > Coriobacteriia > Coriobacteriales > Eggerthellaceae > Equivita. The sequence goes on along the minus strand of JAUNQF010000002.1, from coordinate 42,834 downwards.
AGTGAAGTCATTGAGACGTTCGTTATTACGAAGAAACATTTACATATGATGGTCATACTTATGCTTTTTGTGATTGCTATTTAGGTTCTGATGCTACTGCTGCAAATGCCGTGCAGCTAACAAAGCTTACATATGCGCGTTATGGCAACAATTATGGATGGTTTTATAGAAACGATCTTGGTTCCGAAACTTCTGCTGCTCCATGACATTTGTATTCTGCAGCTGGACAAAATGCAACTGATGTTTGAGTTGTTTTCAAAGATGTTACAAGAAAAGGCAGGACAGAAGCCCTAGATCAGGTTGATTTTAAAGCAGTTTGAGATAATGGCGCCGAAAAGCCACCAACTGCATATTGTCAGTATTGCTATACTGATGCAAGTATTCCGATTACTGCTCAAAATTATTATAAATTAGATCCACCTTTTGCTGGTGATTTGAATTTAGAACATTCATCAAGTACAACAAGTGCTTCTCCTATGACATTTAAAAATTATTGTGGAAGGTATGTTCGACAAGTAGAGCCAGGCATAGGAACTTATGATTGTGTTTATTACATTACTTACATATATTTGATGCCTGCAGAAGGGGCCGATCCAGAATATCATATAGCAACTCGTCTTACGTGTGCAAACAGTACATGATATTACGATAATGGTAATGGTACATGAATAGAGCTAGGATCGGCGTCAACACCAGTTTGTGTTTCAATTACATATGATTATTCAAGTGAGTCGGTTACACCAACTGTTGATAGTGCTTCCCAAAATATTACTATCAACTGTTTCGACTATGATGGCTGGAGAGACCTTACTGCTACAACTTCCGGAAATCGTCAACCATATAGATATAACAATGCAATAAACCTTCAGAGTGATTTTAAATTTTCAAGTGCAAGAAATGGTAATGGTGGTGAAGTTGAGGATTGAGAAGATCAAGAATCGCATAGAAATGAGAAAAATATAAACAGAACTGTCACGGGTGGTACAGGACATGATTTATATTGTCGGCGTGGTATTTGGGCAAACAAATTAGGCGCCACTGGTTATCCCGAGTTAAATCCAGATAGCATTTGAAACAAATCGAATGTTGATCTTAGCTATTTATTTACAGAAAATAATAATCCTTATAAGCGGGATTACAGAAATCTAAATCATTTGTTCTACCAATCTACATATGACACTAATGGATATTATTATTTTGATAGTGGTGGTATGGCTGGATTAGATGCTGGTCACTTTGCACAATTGCGTAAAAAAGCAGACAACGTTGGTTCGGCAACTGGTGAGGGTACTGACTGCTATGACACTGGCAGTGACTTTGTTTTATTTACTGAACCAAGTACTGATGAAGTTAAGTTTGGTCCATGAAATGATAAAGATAACGCAGTTGCAGATAACCGAAACATGTTATTTGGCATGCAAATTCTAACTAATTTCATCCAACCAAAAAATGGTCAAATTCAGTGAGGTGAGCGTCCTTTAGAAGACATGACCTTCCAATTTAGGGGAGATGATGATGTATATCTCTATATTGATGGTGTACTTGTTTTGGACCTTGGTGGTATTCATGGTATTTGTCAAGGCCATGTAAATTTTTCAACAGGTATTGTTAGGAGACAATCAGATACTACTTCAGGTGTCGTTGAAGATGTAAGCTTATATCAACGTTATGTAGATGCCGGGATTGCAGACCAATTTGAATGAGTTGATGTTGACCCCGTGTTTGATCCTGAGATTTCTCATGAACTAAATGTTCCGTATAAGATATTTAAGAACTATACTTCACACTCATTTGCATTCTATTATTTCGAGCGCGGTGAAGGTCAGAGCGATTGTTATTGTGCGTTTAACCTTCCAACAATTCCAGAAGGTGCTATTGAAGTTGGTAAAACTGTTGATGTTCCAGAATCTGTACATGCTCAAACCGAAGGCAAATTTTACTACAAAGCTCAGCAATGAGTTGAAGATGCAACTCAAACAGAGGGTGGTTACTGAATTGACTATGATGGTGATTATAATGTCTACGAGGGAGTTGTAGGTGGTCATACTGACGAAATTATTGCCACGCGTCATGCTGAGCAAATCACTCTTGGCAAAAGCGGTACAACTGTTAATGGTGTAGTGTGAATTGAAGATGGTCAAGTTGCACAGCTAACGGGCTTTGACGATGGTACAAAATTTCGAGTGGTTGAGTTTGACCCTCGTGATGTTGATGTTGGCATTAAGTGGGTTGTCTATCTTAATGACGAAGAACATCCTGCAAATAAAATTGATATTCCGGGAGAAGGTTCCTGATATGGTCAAGAAGAAGGCCTAATTGCTGGTCAGACAGCTGGCGTCCAGTTCATAAATGTAGTAAACGAAGAAAACCTTCTTGAAGCACGAGTACATAAGATAGGTCATGATGAAGAACCTACCGATATAAGGATTTATCTTGATGGTGTAGTTGAAGGTGATAATCCTCCTTCGGACACCAAGCTTTTTGAAGGAACTTATTTATACCAGGATCCAGATGGCAATAGAACTGAAAAGACCACTGGTGCCGAAGGTGTAATTAGTGTCGAAGATGGTTATACTGTTGTTATTCAAAAAGTCCAGCTGGATACTTTAGTTACGGTCGAGGCAGTTGATCTTTCGCCAAAAACAATTGCGTATTCCGTAATTGCGTATGATTATGATAATTATCAAGAAGGCTCTATGATTGAAGCTTATGACGATTTCATAGCCAAATATGCAGCCAATATGCCTCCTGAAATTCCTGATGGGGTTACTGATAAATATGGTCAAATTAACTTTGAGGTTGTTAATCCGTCAAACACTTTGATGCTTGCAAAAGATACTGTTGGTACATATGCAGACAAGACTAAGAAATTCGAAATGAGCCTTGTTTTGCATAATCCTGATGGAACAATTTATGCTCCTCCAGATACTTTTACTGGTAAGCTTTATCGAGTTTCTGGTACCGAAGCCACGCTGGACATTCATGCTACAGTAAATAGTTCTGGTGAAGTATTAATTAGCGAAAGCCAAGCTGAACCATACACTTATAAGTACCCTGACTTAGCAAATGGTGATTACATTGTAATATATAGTATTTTGCCACCAAATGGAGGTTCAGTCCTTGGTTGAGAGGAAAAAGACACTGATTATGTTCAAACTTTTAATCACGTAACAGCAGAAATTACCGGAATTGACTTGCCTGATGTATACACGCCAGTATCTCCAACCGCAGAAAAAGAATACATTAGCACTAACGGAGAGTCTTTAATTCAACTTGTTACCGATGAACAAACAGGCGAGACCATAACCAATTCCTTCTATATGAAAAATGATAACGATACACCGCCAACAGGTTTTGATATTTTTAAGAATCCGGATTTGTGGATATGTATACTTGCGGTTTTGCTTACATTAATGATTGCTGGACCTATTAAAATAATTAACGTTCGAAGAAGGAGACGAAAACTATTCTCCCCAGATGATGACGTTTTTAACGATAATTTGTTTATCAAAGAAGGTTTTATATGCTAAAAAAGAAGAGATTAAAAAATATTCCTGAAGTAAATAAGACTGTTGAGCAGGTAAAACAACCACAGCCTACTGCTCAGCCTTCGCTTTTGCAAGATGTAATTAAGCTATTGATCAAGATAGCTGCTATAGCACTAGCATTCGTGCTGGTATTTAGCTTTATTTTTGGCGCATATCGCTATAACGACTTGTCAATGAGTCCCGCTGTAAAAGATGGCGATATGGTTATCTCTTACAGGTGAGATAAACGATTTTTTAATAATGATTTGCTTGTTTTTTGGTATAATAACAAACCCAATGTTTCTCGTGTTATTGCGCTTGAGGGGGACGAGGTTAATATTGATTCTCGTGGTTTGTTTGTTAATGGAACAAGGTTGAGTGAGCCCAATATAACCAAAGAAACAACCCAGGTAAAAGATGCGGTTCAGTTTCCCCTAATAGTCCCAAAGGGCGAAGTTTTTGTATTGGGAGATAACAGAGATATTGCAATAGATAGCAGGACGTTTGGATGTGTTGAAATTGAAAAGACCGAAGGTAAGGTCATAGGATTGTTTAGACACAGGGGTATGTAGAGGAACCCTTGTCTAAAATAAATGTAATTTTTAAGGAAAGGAGAAAATTATGGAAAGAATTAAGGAAAATTTTGGAAGGAGGATGGCACTCATAGGGGGGGGTATTATTGCGATACTCATCTCTTTAGTAATGGTTGCTGCGTTTAGCATTCAGGCAAAAGCTGATCCTAACGAAGACCCACATCAAAATCCATGAACTAATACCGATCAAGTTGTATTAACAAGGATTATTCATGCTGCTGATGGTGCTAATTTGAATGGGACTTTTACTTATACTTTTACCAAAGTATCACATGCAGGTATTCCTGTTACTGATCAATCGGACACTAATATGCCTACAGCAGGGACAGACGGAACTGTAACTTTACCATTACAAATTACTAATGGTAATGTTCCTGCAGATGCTGGTAATTTTATGTATGCTAAAAAGTCTGGTCCAGGTACAATCACCACTGAAGATTCGGATGGCACAAACGTTGATGCTACGGGTTTGCAAGTAACTTGAGCTGAGTCTAGTTCAAATTGTGCTTATGAAGTTCAACAAAGATTAACATCAATTTTTACTCTTACTGGATTTAACTGGCCTTCTGGTGGTGAATATGTCTACAACATTACTGAGACCAGTCGAACTGGCGATTATGCTGACTCCGCTTCTTCTGCAAAATATACTTTAACCATTTATGTTGCGGATAATGAAGGCACTAAGACTGTTACTGGTTTTATTATGGATCAAAATAAAATTGATGACGGTACTGATGTTCTTATAGAGAAGAAAGATCCTCGTAAGAATTATGGACAAAGTAATGATAGCAATAGTACAACTACACCTCTTGCAGGCGGTAATGCTGTAAATTGGTATCGTGGTTTTACTTATACATCTAAAATCACTGAGGATGATCAAAATTTCTACATTGAGAAAGTAGTTGATGGTCAATATCCTGACTATGGGCATGAGTTTAGATTTTACCCTGAATTTTATAATTATGACTGAACTGTAGGCACTGTTATTTACGGGTATATTCATAATGTAGATGGCTCAGGCACAGATGTTTTGGTTCAATTCACTAATTCTGAGGTTACTGTAGAGGGTGTAACTTATAATGCCGCAAGAGTTACTCAAGTAGGCGGCGCTACACCTACACCAGCATCTAGTCTTCCTTTAAAACATGGACAGAGATTAATTTTTGATGGTACTACAGTCGGTGGACAAGCAACAACTAAATTACCTGTTGGTACAACTTATGGTTATTACGAAGATTTGGCAGATTTTTCTGCTACTGATGTAGTTGGTGCTGCTCAAACTTATACTGCCGATACAGCTGATCCAGTTGCTAGTGCTCAAACTGCTGACCCTCATCGTTTGACAGTAGCTTATGATGGCACTACGACACCTGCTGTTACACCAGCAGTTGCTACAGCTAGAATTTCAGCTGCACCTAGTTCTGCACCAGCACAGGAAAACAAGTCAATTGTTACAAACACAATGTCACCTACACCTACAGGATTTTTGATTGATGCATTACCTTACATTTTAATGGTCGGCATTCCTCTGGCCGCATTCATTATTTGGATGGTTGGAAGAAAAAGAAAACTTAATAGATAATTTTTGTAATTTTCGTACCTTGAAATAATAATTGCTATGAAAAAAGCATGAAGGAAAATCATCGCGGCTTGTAATTCTTTAATTAACATTGCCGTGATGGTTTTCCTTGTTTTGCTACTCATTATTGGTTGTTATGCCATATGAGATACCAAGTTAGTACACACACAAGCTAGCGGTTCTCACTGAAAAGCTTATAAACCTACAAGCAATAATGTATTGTCATATGATGATCTAAGAGAGATAAATTCAGACGTAATAGGTTGAGTGACCATATATGGTACTGGCATAGATTATCCAGTTATGCATAGCAGCGTAGATACTGATTATTATTTATTTCGCGATCCAACTGGGAAGCCGTCAATAATTGGCAGTATATTTATGGATACAAATTGCAGTTCGGATTTTTCTGATTATAAGAGCATTTTGTATGGACATCACATGGATTCCCATGTTATGTTAGGTGATCTTGATTTGTTTGACAAACAAGAATTTTTTAATGAACACTTGTATGGCAATCTATTTTATAATGATAAAGACCATGGCCTAAAAATTTTTTCATATATTAAAACGACTTCAAAAGATTCTGTAATTTATAATTTTGGAATTAACTCAGAGATTGCAAAGATTCAGAACTTATCAAGAATTCATGATAAATCATTATATTGAAGGGATACATCTTATTATCCAAATCAACATTTGTTAGTTTTATCAACTTGTTCAACAGCTGAAACTGAAGCAAGAACAGTCTTGGTTGCCGAAATTACTGATGAAACATATGAAGATATTTTTAAAACTAATGATGGTTATTCTTGGCCGGGGGTTGAAGATTTGGAAGGTTGACTTGGATTCCCGTGAGCAGGATGGTTTGTAGCTTTAATAGTAATTGTTATGATTGTTGCCTACATTTTGTGGCAGGCTGACAAGAAGAAGAAAGAGAAGAAGAAAAAGGTAGTAGATATTCCAGAAATTAATAAGTATGGAACGTATTAGTAAGAAATATTGTATTGCGCTATTATTAGCTGTTTTTTGCGCTCTGTGCTGCATTAATGGAGTGCTAAATTCGGGGAAGGCTTTCGCCAGCCCTGATTCGCCTCGTGGTGAAATTCCTACATCAAGTAATTTTATGGCTGAGGATGATAAAGTTCCATTTACTTTTTGGCAAAAGACTGTAAGTATTACTGGGCAACCAATGGAGGAAACATATAATTATGTTTTTGAAACGCTGACTCCGGGTGCCCCCATGCCAGAGGGAAGTGTTGGAGACAAGTATTATTTCACTATGACAGATGATGAGGTTTTAACCTTTTATATTGAATATACAAGAACTGGTACATTCAAATACAAATCAAGCATGATACCACCAGAACCAAAGCCTTATTACACTTATGATGAGACTTATTTTGATGTTCGTGTTGAAGCGAATTATGACCCTGGCTCGACTGAAAAGATTCACGTTTATTGTTTTAATCCAATTGGCGAGAAGGTTTATGACCCAGGTTGGACAATTACTTATAATGAGCCTAGCCCTGGACCAGAGCCTGAACCTACAAATACGCCTCAAACATTCGATGCAAATTTAATAATTACAGCTGCCGCTATTGGCATTCTGCTCTTGTGTTTATTGCTTGCTGCTATTGACAGGCGCAAGAAAAATAAAGTAGATGAATATAAAATGTAGCAATTATTTTGCTATTCGCTTATCGCGCACTTCAAGCGCTTCGCATCTTTTTTATCATGAGTAATTAATATTAACGATCTTCCTTTTAGATTATCATCAATATATTTAATAGCCTTAGTTTTTGTTGCGCTATCAAGCCCAGCAAATGGTTCATCTAATATAACAATTTGACTTTGAGCCAGCAAAGCGCGTTCAATTTCGGCGCATCGTTTCATTCCGCCAGAAAGCTCATCAGGCATTAAATTGCCAGGAACAAGTTCATCGTTTGAATATTTATTAGCAATAACCATAATGTTTTCATCAACGCTTAGGTTTGGAAGCAATGTTGACTCCTGGAAAACTGCACTATATGTTCTTGGTTCATAATCCTTAACGAAGACCTCGCCGTGGTTGCAAGATTCAATGCCAAGAATAATCCGAATGAGAGTTGTTTTACCAGAGCCTGTAGGTCCTGTAAGAGCAACACGCTCACCGGCTCCAATGGTCATTGTAAACTTATCCAAAACTTTCTTCTTGTTATAGATTTTAGTTATTTCAGAGATAATTAAATTAGCATCCTTATCAACAACAATTTCATTTTCAGGGTCGCGCTCAGCAATTTCTACACCCTTAAGTTCCCAGCGTTTCGTTAGGTTTTTGATGATAGTAATAACAATTTTCTCACATGCCCAACCAAGAACTACAACAACAATAAGCCAAACAACAAGTGTAGATGAATCTAAGGTAATCTTGGATGTGAACACGCCTTCGCCGATTGTATAAGCAACAACGCCAATCATTTGCGCTGTTACGGCACTCTTCCACGAAATACCAATACCAGTTTGCGCGGCTTGATTAAAATAGGGAAGAACGCCCGGCCATTCAAAGACTCTCCAAATTGTGTCAGTTGGAACCTTGTGAACCCTAAGCATATTAGCGATGTTCTTGTCGCGGTTTTGGCATGCTTCGGCAATTGCGAAGAAGAAAATTGGCGTGCAAGCGATAATAACCGTGATTACATCAACTATGTCTACGCCAAATCAAACCAGCAACAAAACAATAAAGCAAACAATTGGAGCGCTTTTCATAAGTTGGATAATTGGACTAACAAAATCGTGTATTAGCGGAATCCTGTAACCTATAATTGCAAGCAAACATCCAGCTACACATGCAATTAGAAATCCAATAAGAATTCTAAGTAGGGAACCGCCAATGGTTAGCCAAAATATAGGCTCTACCATTTTATAAAACATTGTGCGCAAAACATCATATGGACCAGGGAATACAACTTGGTTGTTAAAGATTAGCGCGAGTATGCCTCATAGACCTACCCAAAATGATATTACCATTATGATACGAATTTTCTTATCCATTATCTACGTCCTCTTCTAAGTTTTGACCCGCATAATAGTAGAATTTTTCGTCTGGCATTTGACCACCAACAAGGTTGTGGTCGTAAGTATATAATTTATTGAGGAATTCTTCAAGTTTTTGGTGCATTTCCTCGCCTTCGATAAATTTCAAGTTCGAATTAAGGATGCTTCGCTCCGTTGCTTTAATGCCAGTGTTTGCGTAGAACTTATTAAATATGCCTACAGCAACATCGGCCCTGGAATTTACAAAGTTAATTGACGATTTATGATCTTGAATGAACCTGTCAACCTTTGCTTGGTTTTCTTCCAAATACTTTGTGCGGACAATTGTAACCGCTGTTAAAATGTCGCTGTTTGGACCGAAGATGCCCTTCCAAATATCGTTGATGTCCCAAATTTGGTGCAGCTCGCTAAATTCTGTAAGGGCAACGCTTGCTTGAGGTTCGTTAACCAAACCAACTGCACTTGGGTCATTTTTAATATAGGCAATAACTTCGGATGCATCAGATTTAAATTGCAGGTTGATGTCACGCTCGGTCATATTGCTTGCAGCTAACATAATGTCAAGGGTAGCTTGAACAACAGTCCCTTTTCCAGTTGCATAAAGCGTTTTGTTCTTTAAGCTATCAATGCTTGCGTCCTGGCTGATAAACTTCAAAACTCCAGTTGTGTTTACATCAATCACCTTAACGCCGCCATTCATTTTTTGATACATATTCGCAGCAAGGTTTGATGGCAACAGCGCAATGTCTAATTTCTCCGAAGCCATGTCTGCCACCAGTGCATCTGTTTGCGCAACTGCTTTTAGTTCGTAATTTTCATTACCAGTTAGCTGCAACAAGCTAACCGAAGTAGGGCCGTATAGAGACCCTACACAAACCTTTTCGGATTTTTCGCACGAAGACATAAACGCCAACGCGCACACAGCAATGGCAATTGTAAGAACAATTGCAAATGTTCGCTTAAAGGTTTTTGGCATTAATCCTCCAGCTTAGTAAATTCGCTTTTTGGAGCGCCACACATTGGGCAAGTCCAATCCTCAGGAAGATCTTCGAACTTTGTTCCTTCAGCTTCTTCGTCATAAATCCAACCACATAAATTGCACTTGTACTTCATAATTTACCTCCTAATTCAAAAAATCATTAAGTATTTCATTTTCGGCCTCTTCTTCAGATAGACCGAGAGTCATTAATTTGGTAAGTTGATCACCTGCAATTTTTCCGATGGCAGCTTCGTGGATTAGTTGTGCGTCTTCGCTTGCCGCCTCAATTGCAGGAACGCTTTTAACGCTTGCATTTCCCATTATTATAGCATCACATTGAACATGACCATGGCACTTGCATCTGCCAATTACAAGGGGATTGAAAACTTGCTTGGATTCATCCTTCGCAACGCTTCGTGAAATTACTTGAACGCTGCTGCCGTCTCCAACAAGTTCAATTTTCATGTTAGACTCAGCCGTTTGTTTGTCTTCGGTCATAAGTTTTTCAGTAATGATAAGCTTTGCGCCTTCTTTGATCGTGATATCACTATTGCGAATTGTACTGGTAACGCCACCAATTTGGCTCATTTCCATCTCACAAACCGCATTTTTCTCAAGCACAACTTTTGTTTGCGGATTTAGCACTCTGCTTCCATCCGCCTTACCATTACCGTAGTGCTTTTCAACATATTTGGTATATGAGCCTTCGCCACAGAAAAAGCTGTGGATGCCATCGTGCTGAGTGGTTTTGTGTTCATCGTTATGAATTCCGCAACCTGCAATAATCTCAACGCTTGCGCCTTTGCCAATATGGAAGTTGTTATAAACTGTGTCGGTCATTCCAACTTTTGTAAGTATTACAGGCACAAATATAGTTTCACGAGGCGCCTTATCCTTAATTTTAACCTCAAGGCCACCTTGGTCATTTGTCTCAATATCAACGTTTGCCGAAGAATGACGCTCGACAAGTTCGCCATTTTTGCGAACGTTAAAAGCACCTTTAGGAAGCCCGTGGATACCCGCGATGTTTTCTAAAAGATCTTTATCTATTGGACTTAAATCAACACTCATGGCTTTCCTAACATGTAGTTGCAATCTTTGCTCCATGCAGGGCAGTAGGAGCACTCAATTGGCAATCTGGGTTTTCCTTTGCAACAAAACCAAGGTTTGGCAATATTTCATCTGGCGTGCCACTTGCGGTGATTTTGCCTTCGTCAAGAAGCATAATTTCATCGGCGAGCGCCAAAATGCGTTCTTGATGCGAAATTATCACGATGGTTTTGTCCTTATGTTCTTCGTGAATAGCGGCGAAGGTCTGCGTCAGTCTGTCAAAACTTCAAAGATCGATGCCAGCTTCGGGCTCATCGAAAATTGCAAGTTTAGGGTCACGCGCCAGGACAGTTGCAATTTCAATGCGTTTGATCTCTCCACCACTAAGTGATTTATCAATTTCGCGAGTCAAGTATCCAGCACTGCAAAGCCCAACCTTCGCTAAGTATTCATTACAAGCAAGCATTGGAAGACGCTTACCAGCTGCAATATCAAGCAATTTCTTAATTGTCATACCTTTGAAACGGGCAGGTTGTTGAAAACCATAGCAAATACCAGCGTTTGCAACATCGGTTAAGCTTTTGCCGGTAATGTCCTTGCCTTCGAACAAAATCTGGCCACTTGTAGGCTGTTCAATTCCCATAATAAGTTTTGCAAGGGTCGATTTACCACTTCCATTAGGACCTGTGATTACAATTAATTTGCCAGCATCAATTTTTAGCGACAAATCATCAATAATCTTGCGAGCCTTAGATGTGGCTTCGTCTTTAACAGAAAAGCTTATGTTTTTCAACTCTAACATTGGAGGAATAATTCTACACTAAACGCTGAATAAGTCAACAATATTGAACTGGTCAGAGCATTTATTAAGTGCCTTTGTTCCAAACACACATTTGCTTGAATTTTTGCTAAGTTTAGCAAATACGCGTCCGGCTTCGTGAACATCATCCAGTGTTGTGTGAATGATTTGATCTCTGTTTTTCTCGATTAAGTTAAGATCAATATCCGAGAAATAATAAGTGTCCAAAATTTGTATTTTTGCAAGTGCCGAAGACGGAGCATCAATCTTTGCGACCGAACTTATTATGTAGTTATCCAAACTTTGTTTATCTAATTCAAGTTCGCTTAGTCATTTTGTGCTATTTTCAAAATTTTCAAATGTCTTTTGAATTTGAGGGTCACGGAAACTGTAGAATTGAATAGTTCCACGAGGTGATGCAATCATTCCAGAACCATAAGCACCATTTTTAACACGAACATTATTCCACAAATAATCTAAAGCTACAATTTTTGAGCTTGCAACTTTTGTCCCATCCATCTTTTCGTTATTTAGGCGAAGATCATTTACCATCGCACAATAGTTGACATCTCCAGGGATGATGAACGCCGAATCTTTAGCTTCGTCGATTGAGATATTCGCCATAGCTTTTGCATCTTTTTCGCCGATTGTAATTTGAGAAATACATTCATTTGTTCCAGCATATGTAATGATTGGTTTGCAATTAAATACATCGGCTGATAAGTCTTGCAATTTTTTGATTAAATTATCTTTAGACTTTTCTCAAGTGTTGAGAATTTGCTTTAAATAATGGTAAAACGCAACGCCACTTGCCATTTCGCTCATTTTATAAACAGGCAAAATCCTGCTTGCAGCATTATTTAGCGCTGCAGAATGGCCGGCAGCAATAAAACCTTGCTCTAAGCTAACTTGTTTTTGTTTTAGAATTTTGAAAATTTTATCGCTGTCTTCAAATTTAGTCCGGAAAATGATTTCATCTATAAGCGTTGCCAAATATTTTGAATTTTCATCTAAAGCAGCGCTTCGAATTGCCAAACGAAGATCCAAATTACTCGGGTTATCAAACTTCTCAAAAAATGCACACCTAAATCCCAAGCGCCCAAGTTTTTCTCGAGCAATAACATCTATTTCTTCGCTTGAATATTTTTCTGTATCAAGTTTTCCCAAAAGTTCGGTGAGCATACTTATTATATGAATGTCTTCACCGTCAAAATCATTTAGGGGATAATACCTGTTGACATATGTAATTCCATTTGTGTTTATGTCATATTTAACAAGGGTTATATCCTTTTCCTCAACAGTTCTTTTGGTCATTTTTGGCATTTCCCCAATGTCATCGATGCTCATGACGGGGATTTTTGCTTCGTCTTCTTTGGAGTCTGGAGTTGCTTGCCACTTTACCAAGTTTTGACAAAGCTCGATTATTTCCTTTTGCTCTTCGTCTGAATAATTAGGCTTCTTTGTTTCGGTTTTTTCTACAGGAACAACCTCAACAACCGCAACATGCTTATTCTCAACAAAAATTTCCTTTGCAAGCTTTTCAAAATAATCTGTTTTGACTTGCTCTTTTAGCCACTTAATGTCATCTAAATATTTAAGCGCCGAAGTCGAGGCATCGCTGTCATATAACCATTCAGACATAGCACAAATTGAATAATCAAGTCCATTTGTGCAATCTGGAAGTTTTTCCTTTAGCTTGAATTCAACATTAGATATTGTTGCTTGAAGCATATCCTTCGAAATTCCACCATCAGCAATTTGGGTGACTTTATCAGAGATCAACTTTAATAAATTTTTGGAAGCATCTTTCTTTGAACTTTTGCACTCAACAATAATAAACGGCTCATAAACTTCGCTAAGCATGTCAAAGTCAATGTCAGCGCAAAAGTTTTCATCTAAAAGTGCCTTCTTAAGAGGGCTTTCATTAGAGCCCGCAATTGTGTTTAGAAGAATTCGAGTTGCAGCTAATTGCCTGTGGTCTCTTTTAACAACGAAGCCCGCGCCGCATTCTGCATTTTCTTTTGCAGTTGCAACTTCTCTAATATAAGGTTTTGAATTTACATCGTAAGAGTAATTACTGTCCCATTTTCCTTGCGAAGTTACAGGCGTAGAGCCTCGCCATTCTTTTAAGTCATTTTCTTTTGAAAGATAATTGTCATTTAGAAACTTAAACATTTTTGTAATGTCAAGATTTCCATAGACAATAATATATGCGTTGCTCAGGCTATAGTTTGTGTTGTGCTGCGCAAGATATTCTTCGTAAGTTAGTTTTTTAATAACTTCAGGGGCGCCACCAGAAGAATAAGCATAGCAAGAATCAGGGAAAAGTTGCTGCATTAGACCTTCGAAGATATGCTCTTGAGGGTCAGAATAAACGCCACTCATCTCGTTAAATACAACTCCGCTAAAACCTTCAGGCGTTTTGTGGCCGCCTTCTTGATAAAAAATGTTTTTATTTTTGTAAATGTTAGGGTAGAGCACTGCATCCATATAAACATCTACCAAATTATAGAAGTCCTTTTCATTGGTTGAAGCCACAGGATAAATTGTTTTGTCTGGAAAAGTCATCGCATTTAAAAATGTTTGCATAGAAGACTTAAGCAAATTTGTAAACGGCTCTTTAACTGGGAATTTCTTCGACCCACACAAAACGCTGTGCTCTAATATATGAAAAACTCCTGTGCTGTCTTTCGGGAGGGTTTTAAACCCAATAGTAAAGGCAAGCTCTGGGTCTTCGTTTTCTAAATGGAGAAGCTTAGCGCCTGATGTGTGAACATATTCATAAGCATTATGATTTCCATTATCATCGATATTGCCCGTGAATTTAATTTCGGGAATATCTTCAATTTTTAGGAGCTTGAAGTCATGAATTTCTTCGCCGATTTTAATTTTGTTGTCAGGCATTATTTAATCTTCTTTGGGTTAACAGGATCAATATGCCAAATGTTTTCAGCATATTCCTTAACACTTCTATCCGAAGAAAACTTTCCAGCACTGCACATATTTAAGAATTGCTTGCGAGCAAAAGCGCGCATATTCTTCGCATCTTCATTAGCCTTAAGTTTAGCTTCCAAGCAACTTCTAAAATCTTCCAGAACGAAGTATTTGTCTTCGTGCATCATTCCGCCATAAAGCATTTCGAAAAATCCGCTTCCGTCATCGTCAAGAGTGCCGTTAATTAAGGCATCCAAAACACGGCGAACGCCTTTTGTCTCGCGATAATGTTTTCTTGGGTTGTAGGAGTCACGAATTTTATCCAAATCCTCAACGCGAGCGCCGAAGATATAATTGTTTTCTTTGCCAGCTTCTTCGACAATTTCAATGTTTGCACCATCGTAAGTTCCCAGCGTAACCGCACCATTTAACATCAATTTCATGTTGCCAGTGCCACTTGCTTCGGTGCCAGCAGTTGAAATTTGCTCAGAAATATCAGCAGCAGCCATAATTTTTTCAGCATAAGAAACATCATAATTGCTTACAAAAATTACCTTAATGTATTTGCTAACAACCGGGTCATTGTCAATCAAATCAGCAACAGCATTAATGACTTTAATGATTGCCTTTGCCTTCATATAACCTGGAGCGCTTTTGCCTCCAAAGATAAATGTAGTAGGGACGAAGTCTTTCAGTTCGCCTTCCTTAATCATGAAGTAGAGCTCAAGGATGGTCAAAATATTTAAGAATTGACGCTTGTATTCATGCATGCGCTTAACTTGAACATCAACAATTGTATTGGTGTCGAAGCCCTTGCCATCCTTTTTTTGAATGTATTTGTTAAGCTCTTCTTTATTGTGCGCCTTAATTGCAATGAACTTGTCAATGACTTTGTCATCATCGGCGTATTTTTTCAGGCCTTCGAGCATCTCAAGATTGCTAAGCCACTTATCGCTACCAATAAGTTTTGTAATTAACTTGCTAAGTTCAGGGTTGCACACGCCAAGCCATCTTCGTTGAGTAATTCCGTTTGTTACGTTGATGAACTTCTTCGGGAAAATTTTATAGAAAGTTGAAAGCACAGTGCTCGTTAGCAAGTTAGTGTGAAGTTGAGCAACGCCGTTAATGTGGCTTGAGCACCAACATGCCATATGCGCCATATGAACAGTTGAGCCCTGAAGAATTTTGACGCTTGCCTGCTCTTTTGTAGAAAGTTTCTTAAATTCTTTAGTTTCGCAAAAATAGTCAGAAATCATTTTGATGATTCTTGCAATATCGTGAGAAACGTGACGAACAAACTTCATGTCCCACTTCTCAAGCGCTTCAGCCATAATTGTGTGATTTGTGTAATTAAATACCTTGCACGCAATTTTTAGCGCAGGCTCAAATTCAACTCCACGCTCACCAAGCAAACGAATAAGCTCCGGAATCGAAATCGTTGGGTGAGTATCATTCAGCTGAATTTGAATAAAGTCAGGAAGCTTCTTCCAATCTTGGCCGTGCTCCTGTTCAAACTTTTTCAAAATATCTTGTAAACTTGCAGAGCAGAAAAAATATTGCTGAGTCAAACGAAGCTGACGCCCAGCATCGCTTGAATCGTTAGGGTAGAGCACGCGAGAAATGTTTTCGGTGTGAGTTTTCTCGCTTACTGCTTCATCGTATCTTCCCTGATCAAACAAGGCAAAATCAAATTCGTGAACAGGTTCAGCTTGCCACAAACGAAGCGTAGCCAAGTGAGTTGTGCCATAGCCAATTATTGGCATATCGTAAGGCACGGCATAAACATCTCCATGACGAAGATGAACTGTAACGGTGTCAACTGATTGACGAACACTCCAAGGGTCGCCTAATCTTCGTCAGTTATCAATTTCTTCGTGTTGAAAACCTTTGTCAAAAGTTTGCTTGAAAAGACCATAACCATATCGAATTCCATATCCAGTTAGGGGATAATTGCAAGTTGCAGCGCTGTCCAGGTAACAAGCTGCCAAACGGCCAAGGCCACCGTTCCCAAGTGCGGCGTCTTCGATCTCTTCGAAGCAATCGATGTTGATTTTTTCGCGGTTCAAAATTACTTTTGTAGCATTAAGAAGACCCGAACAAAAAAGGTTGTTATAAATTGCACGACCCATCAAAAATTCGGCAGAAAAATAACAAGCTCTTTTATCTTTAATGTGCAATTCTTCCGAAGCAAGCCAATTTGGTGTGATAGATTCAATAACAGCTTTTGAAACAACATTGTGAAGCTGACCAACCTTTAGGCTTTTTAAATCATATTGATAGATTGTTTTTCGAATAACTTCAATAACCTTGCGAAAATCAGTAGTTGCCATTTTAAAACCTTTCGCTATTTTTTGTCATCTCTAACAATTTTTTGGCATCCAAGCTGCTAAATTGCTCATAGCTCATCTGCCATTTTCAATTAATTCCTGTTGTGCCCGGAGTATTTATGCGGGCATCTTGCGCCAATTCTAACAAATCTTGCACCATCAAGATACAAATATTTGCACCACTTTGAACAATGTCATCCATCATTATATGCAACAATTTGTGAGGATCAGTTTCTTCGTAGAAATTCTCAAAATTCTTGCGAACTTCCGGAAGCGCTTCGTCGATATATCCAATAATTGTGTTTGTATCATGCGTTCCAAGATAGGCGACAAATGGCTTTTCATAATTTTGAGGCAAGTATTTGTTCTTGTAGCTTTTGCGAGCATCGCCAATGTATTGATCAGCGTGCTTTGTTTCGTTAAATGCGTATTGCAAGACCTTCATGCCTTCGAAGTTGCAATCGTTAACAAGCTTTTTGAGCTCAGGCGTATAAATGCCAAGGTCTTCAGCAAATATTGGCATGTCAGAGACACTATTAAAACCAAGCTGATCCGCTGCGGTTTGCCAAAATTCAAAACCAGGGCCCTTCTTCCAAACACCAGATTTTGGATCACGAGTTTCAGCTGAAACGTTGTAATATTTTTCAAAACCCTTAAAGTGATCAAGGCGAACAATGTCATACAAATCTAAAGCAGTGCGAAGACGATTTATTCACCACCTATAATTTGTGGACTTCAAATATTCCCAATCATAAACTGGGCTGTCTCAAATTTGACCCTTACCTTGCTTGTTATGAGCCTTGTTTGGTGGGCATCCAGAATAAACAGAGACCGTGAAATCATCGTTGATGTCAAAAATATGAGGATCAACCCAGGCATCGGCGCTTGTTAGAGCAACATATAGGGGAATGTCTCCAATAATTTTGATGTCGTTTTCATGAGCGAACTTTTGAAGGCTTCGTCATTGTGTGTAGAAAAAGTATTGAAGCATTTTGTGATAGTTGAGTTCGTCTTCGTGTTCTTTTGCATAAGCGTTTAGCGCTTCTTTGTCACGATATTTATAAATATCAGGTCATTCGTGAAGTTCTGCTCCGCCAAATTCCTTTAGCAAAGTCATAAACAAAGCGTAATCGTTTAGCCAATCTTCATGTTCTTCACAAAATGTCGAATAATCATCTGGAAGTTTCTTAAAGAAGTTTACAAATAATTTGCCGAACAATTTTTCACGAGATTCTTTGACTTGTTCATAGTCAATTTTTGCACTTGGTAATTTGCTGCCGAAGCGTCTTGCCTCGTCTTCGGCAAGTGGAGCAGGCATAATATTGGCGTCTTGGACATCTTCGTTTGTTAACCAACCATCTCCAACAAGTCAATCTATGTCAATTAAATTTGGGTTTCCTGCTCGCGAAGAATAACTTAGATAAGGGGAATCGGCTTTCGAAGGAGGGCAAATTGGCAAAATCTGCCAATATTTTTGGCCCGCTTCTTTTAAAAATCGGATAAATTCATAGGCATTTTCTCCAAGAGTTCCAATTCCAGTTTTACTTGGAAGTGAAAAAATTGGCATAAGTATGCCTGAAGTTCTATTTTTAAACGCTGTAATGCCTTCTCCTTGTCTTTTAACTGCACAAATTATAATTTAATTTAGTATAATTGCACCTATGAAAAAATTTTTGAACAATCAAAAGGCCCCTGTTATTGCTTGTATTATTGCAATTATTGTACTTGTTGCTGTTCTTGTGGTGCTGATAGCCACGTTTTCGAAAGCTTCGGCAAATTTGGGAATTCAGCAACAATGGTCAAGCGGGAAAGACAGCTTCGATAAGGCATATGAAATTGCGGCTTCTGACAAAGAAACGCCGGATAAAACTTTATACATTCCAAATTTAGTTGAGCAATTGGGAAAAACTGTTGACCAGGCCGTTGCAAATATCGGCCAGGGCGCAACAATTGTTTCTTCAACTACAAGCGAAACTGTAATTAATTTAAATAACGAATCCGGAAACGACAAGGCTGGCACTCCAAGTATTATTGCAACAACTAATAGATCTCATAGAATTACGAAGATATCTTTCAGCTGTAACACCTGACTCTTAGGATATGCAAATTACAGTTTTGTTGACTACGTTGATAATTTGCACATTGTTGAGAAAACTTTAACCGAAGCAGGCTTAAATGTTGAAAGTGGCAAGGTTAAGGTTCCAGACAATAGAGCAAGTTGGACAACTTATGACAGCGACGGAACTACCGTAGTCATGGAGTCTTGCGATTTTTCTGGCAACCAATGACAAGATGGAAGAAACTATAAGTGGAGTTCAAACTTAAACTTCAATTATTCGCTCGCCAACTCAAAGGGCGACCTGTCTGAAACAATTAGGCTAATTACAATTACTATTGAACAAAATTAGTATTCGATGTATCACTTTGAGATGTATTCGTTATTCTTAAGTGCATCTTTGCTTGGATAAACTCCACCATATTTTGAAGTCATATCACTTGCATAGAGGTCTATTATGCTTCGAATAAATGATTCGTTATTGTTTAATTCTTGATCTCAAATTACACGATTCCAGCCGATAGTGTCATATATTGCAGTTGCAGAACTATTAATAATAAAGTCATTTACCATAACAACATATACACCATTCATATCAAAAGGTTTTCCGTTTGCAAAACCTTCAATTATTGCCTTGTGACCAACTGGCATGTTCATTTGATAGTGGAAATTAAGTCCATATGTTATTGGAGCAGCCTCAGGTTCGCCATCTACAACAATTGTTTTTTGGTTTAGTTCATTCATTTTAATGTTGTATTTGTGTTCAGCATTATATTCAAGCATTTCTTTAATCTCTGCGCCTGTCATTGCCGCAGCGCATAGATAATAATTGTCAGGGAACATGTCGGTGGCTTCTTTCATCTTGAACTCACCATTTTTAATTTCTTTATTAGCTTTATCTCCAGGGACTTGAGTAATAGACATATCTGGATATATTGTATTTGAAGCAAATTGTAAGTTCGTGTCCTTTCCATTTAGCAGTTTGAGCTTTAAATTAATGTCGTCAACGCTTCTGCTTGAATGGTTTGCAATTTTATATCCAGCTCAAATTTGTGCACGATTTATAAAGTCCGCATAATCAGTTTGCTTTGTGTAGTAATCCATGTATTCATGTTCGTTGTTTCAATCTCCAACAATTTGACCAGGTGTATTCTTAAGCTTATTATCAATATCAGTTACATATGGCCTAATACGATTTTTAAGAACCTGATCCGGAGAATATAAATTCAAATTCAAGTTTTCAGATGTTACTAAATCAATCTTGTATTTTTCAGTTTCCTTGTTATATTTTGCTCTAAAGACAGATTTTGTTACTGCTTCCGAAGCACCATTAACAACCAGAACATCTTTACTTTCGTCAGCATTTTTAAAAGTCATGTTTGAATAGAAGGATTTTTTATCAGCACCACAAATAAACATATCTACACCAGTTGTGTTAGTTACAGCACGATAAGCCTGAGCTTCGGTGTTTTCTCCATAAACAAGTGGTTGATTAGTTCGATCAATTAAAGTCTTATAAGCTTTGTCATTCATTGAGTTATATTCGTAATCGTCATCGTAGAAAAATCCGTTATACATTGAAACGATGATAAAGTCACAATCTTCGCCAACTTCGTTCATTTCTTTTTGAACTTTAGTAATTTCATATGCAAGGTCTCCGGTGGTGTTTTCAGGTGAGTGAGCAATTAAGTTTGGATATTCTGAACTGGCATCTCAAAGAGTTAGATTTGGACATTCTAAACCAATAACTCCAACTTTCAAAAAGTCACCATCTACCTTAAATGATTTTGTGAGATAAGGCTTAAACATTCGCTCACCAGTAACTTTATCGTATAGGTTTGCACAAACATAAGTAGTTTTATCTTTGAAATAATTATAGTTTCTATCCAGGACATCATAGTTGTAATTATATTCGTGGTTACCAATCGAAAAACCATCATATCCAATTTCGTCAACAGCAACAGCACATGAATGAATGTCTGTAAGTTTTGGGTCTGTGACTTTAGCAAGTCCAAGGCTTTCAATTAATGTATCTTGCCATAAATTTCCACTGTCTCATGTGATTGTTCTATCGTCGTAATCTTGACGGGAGTTTTTAATTGCAGTACTTGCTGCTAATAGGTTATTAGGGAAGTTTTCTCCAGTTAGTATATTTTGATCTCAAATATGTCCGCCCATATCGGTAGTGGATAAAATTTCGAATTTGTCTTCGGTGTGTTCTTTTGAACAATTGTTGATAAACACTCCAACTGCTAAGCAAACAACAATTAAAGCAATAATTTTTATTAAAGACGATCTTTTAGATTTTGTGTCTTTCATGCTAACCTCCATAGCCTGTTATATTATAATGTAATCGAAGGTGAAATTATGTTAAAAATTGTTTTAGTTGAACCAGAGATTCCACAAAATGCAGGAAACATTGCACGGACTTGTGCCTGCATTGGGGCGCAGCTTCATATGGTTGAGCCTTTTGGTTTTAGACTTAGCGATAAATATTTTTCTCGTAGCGGTTGTGATTATTGAGACAAGGTAGAACTTATTCGCTGACCCAGTCTTGATAAATTTCTTGAAGAAAATCAATGTAAAGATATGTGATTTTTTACGGGGCGTGTGGAAAAATCCTTCCGAGCCGCTAAATTCACTGAAAATTCATGATTAGTTTTTGGAAGAGAAACTGCGGGTCTTCCTCCCAAGCTTATTGAAGATAATAAGGACAATTGCCTTCGAATCCCGATGAAGCCGGGGCTTCGGAGTTTGAACCTTTCTAATGCGGTTGCAGTTGCTGCTTACGAAGCTTTAGGCCAAAACTCTGACCTGGGAATTCTCTAATATATTAAGAGTTTTACGGTCTTTTTAAAATTCTGGTTAATGCTTAATTAAATAATTTGTATATTAGCCACCCAAAATGTTTAGGCTATTTTGAAAGGTTTTTGGATGGCAAGTTTTTTATCCAAATGTGCATTAAGAGGCTCAAGACCAAAGAAGGTCGAGCTAAAGAATAAGTGTGTCAGGGAAGAATTAATATCAAAATTGATGTCTCAACGGTCTGTTCTTCGTTTTATAAGTGCCCCAAATGGCTTTGGAAAATCTACTTTATGTGCTCAATATGCCGAATTAGTTTTTTCCTTCTTTAAAGTGTTTTGAATAGATTGCTCATCACCTTGTTTTATAAGAGATTTAGATTCAGGTGTACTTGTTTCTGAAATTATTCAATTATGTGAAAATCCAAAGCTGGTCGTTTTTGATGACTTCAAAAATCTTGACGATGATAGATCTAAGTTGTTTTCCGAAGTTATAGACACTTTTCTTGACCACAATTGCGAAGTTATAGTTAATGCATCTCCCTTTAATGATGGCTTTATTAAATATCAAAACGATTCTTTAATTTTAAAATCAAAAGATTTATTGCTTGGTGATAATGAAATTGATGGGGAGGTCAACACTGACATTGAAAGAATCCCCATTGTTGCTTGAAAAGATAATTATTCGGTTAGTTCTTTGATCAAATGTGCTCTTTCAGAAAATTTTACTGATGCTATTTTATATTCGTTGTTTATCATTTATTTATTTGAAGAAGAAAGTTTAGACATCTTATCTGTCTTTTTATCTAAGAGTGATTTTAGCTTGTTAAATGACATTAATGATGAATATATTTATTTTGGAATTAACGAAAACAAGGACAGCTTTTCGGTACCTAATATTTTTACCTCAAAACTAATTTCATTATTTAACTCTGATTTGCAAACTTTAATTAGTATTGCAAAGTGCACAGATCGTTCAGATTTTGCCGAAAAGCTGTGTTCTCTGTTGGAAGAATCTAATAAAAATGAAAAATCATTAGAAGTTGCAAGATGTTTGGGGAATAGGGTTTTGCAAATAAAAACCTTAACTAAGTTTAACGAAGACAGTATTCGTAATTTATATCTAAACACAGCTTGTAGCTTGTTTGATAAGATTAACTTGCCCAAGAATAATGACGGGTCGCTAATTACTTACAATGCTCTTCGTTTGGCAATTCTTGGTAATGTAGGTGATGCGTTTCGTTATTCGTATAGTGTTTTAGATAATAAAAATTCAACTATAGATAATATGTTGCTTGCGGCTTTAATATTTATTCGTTTTGGAAATACAAATGAGATAAATCAAGCTATAAAAATTATCAGGCACTTAATTAACGATTTTAAAATTGATACTTTTCTAAATAATGAAAATTTAAGTGATGAAGATAGATTTAAATGCAAGGTAATTAATAGACTTACAGAAGTTTGTTTTGCAATTCATTCGAATTCTAAGAACCCGTTTGCAGTTTGAAATTCTAATATTGAAGATGAATTATCTTTAGAAGATATCATTTGTGCTGAACTTATTTTGTATTCCCATAAGCACATTAAAAGAACATTTTTCGCTTCGGATGATTTTTCAAGCTTTATGACTACACTCTCCAGGCAATTTAATCTCGATTCAAAATTCGACTTTAATTTTTATACGTTTGCATTGATTAACACTTATCTAAATGAATATGAGGAATTGATAAATTGCTCAACTGCACCATTGTGAAAGGTTAATGAATATCTAAAAAACGAATATCTTGATTATAAGAAAAAGTTTTCTGCCGAAAATAAGGATTCAGGAAAATATACTTCGCTAAGTAGGATTGGAAATTCTAACAGGCTGCATGGAAATATTGATAATAGTTTAGTTGATGTTATGTTTCCTTGGAA
The DNA here is from genome assembly GCA_030536315.1 of Coriobacteriia bacterium. Classification (GTDB taxonomy): domain Bacteria; phylum Actinomycetota; class Coriobacteriia; order Coriobacteriales; family Eggerthellaceae; genus Equivita. Next base: position 19,233 of record JAUNQF010000002.1, on the reverse strand, counting down.
TAAAGTACCAAAGCTAAGGATTAATATCTTCGGTGGTCTTAGCGCTTTTATTGGAGACAGAGAAATTATTAATACTAATTTTGGAAGGCAAAATATAAAATTAATTTGTTGTATTTTGGCTCTTGAAAATGGAAATGAAATTGGCAAAATTGAATTAGCTAAGCTAATTTGACCAGACAGTGACGAAGAATGTTGCAGGGTGAATATTAATTCGCATTGGTCTATATTTAGGAATTTGTTTGTTCTTGAAAATGGTGATTGTCCGTATCTTATTAAAAGTCAAAATAGTTATAAATTAGCAAAGTCTTATTTTAATAGCGACCTTCAAGATCTTGAAAGTTTATGTTCAGATTTAACTTTAGGAACTCTTGATTCGCAAGCATGATGAGAGGCCGTTGAGAAAAATAGAAATGTTGTTGACGGAACACTCCTTCCAAGCGAAACTGAAAATGCTTATATAAAACAAAAAAGAAATGAATATAAAAATAAGGTTGTTGATGCCTTGGTTGCTGCAGCAGAAAGATTAATTGATGCAGGAGAAATTCATCAAGCTTTGTGGTTTGCTCACAAGGCATTATCAAGAGACGATTCAAGAGAAGACGTTTTTATAACTTTAATGAAGGCTCAGTTAAAGGCGGGTCAACGCACCCCTGCTATAGAGACGTATTTTGCCTGCAAAAAATTCTTAGACGAAGAATTAGGGATTGAGCCTTCAAGACAAATTACAGATTTGTATTCAAGGGTGGTGAAAGAAACACCCGCTTAAAATTATAAATGCACTACGAAAGGAGCAAAAATGACGCACAACAAATGGATTAGAAGTTTAAAAGTTTATGTTTGTATAACAATAGTTTTATTTTTATCTATTTTAGTTGTTTTAAAATTGGTTGATAATGCCATAGCAAGTAGTAATGATGATTTTTATAATGCTTGCATAGACATAAATAATTCAAGAGACTTAAACAGCAACAATGAAAATAATTCTTTATTATTGAATCGAGATTATCGCTATTCTTACAAAGATTATATTGAAGAAAATATCAAACAAGATTATTGTAAAAATAATAAGTTTGAATCAAAAAACATAATTATCCTAAAACAAACTTTAGCTGATCTTTCAAAAATGAATACAGATACTACTTTAGATGAATTGCATTATGGATCTTATTCTGAAGCAGAAATTGCAATGTATGATGATTATTGTGTTTTGTATGAACTAGATGAAAATTCAGATTATTATGTTGGTTATGTAAATACAGTTCAAGGACATGTTCAAGATGTTGTTTTTGCACGTACAAATTACAATGGTGAAGTATTAAATGATTGCATTTATGATTATGATACTGGATTAATCTATGTTCCTAAATCTTATACAAAGAGTAAGGGGTTGGAAAACAAGGAATCTGTCCTTGAAGTTCAAATGCAAATGTTAATCGGTGTTTGGATGAATTCTAATAACAAAGTTGCTACGCCATTAAATATATCTATAGAATATGATGAGGCAAATAAAGAAAATGCAACACCCATGCTTAATGCTTTAGACACAACAATTGCTATTCCTTTCCAAAATGAAAATAGTAAACAGATATCAGTTCTTGCTAATGATAATATAAATATTACGGATAAATCGTATTATAGTGATGGTGTTATATTAATAAATGAATCTCCAGCAAATTTGATATCTATAAAAGTTAAGATTGAAAATAACGAAGACGAAAACAAATCGGGCTTCAAGACTCCGTTAGATGATATCCCAGCACTTCCATATTCCTTGAATAGAGATCTTGCCGCTACAAGTGGTGGTTATTTTAATTATGTAGGAGCTAAATATAATGAGGTTATGTGTGTTCATTATGATGAAACACCGAGTTCTGCTCCTTACCAAGATCGCCTTTATGGGGTTAATGGTTTTGTTACAGATGAAAATATGCAGACATTTGCAAATAGTATTTGAAATGATATCGGTTCTGTTGATTTATCTAATCTCAAGAATGTAAGCAATAGAATTTATAATTTATTCACTTTTTATCCAATTAATGTTTTTAGGGAATTGACAGATGGTTTAGCATTGAAGTGTGGTCATATTGGAACACCAGCTGCTCACGACGGAGACAATAAAGAAGTTAGGACAAAGATTCTTGTTATTAACGAAGACCGTCAATATGCTCTTTTAGGTTTTGTTACAGCTACAGCTGGTTATACAGGTCAGGGAGCATGTGGAATTTATAAAGTTAAATATGAATCCAGGGGTGGCTGTCAGATGAGGAAAGACTCGCTGCTTGATTGATCTAGGACTAACAATAATTACACTTTAAAGACTGCCACATATGAAATATATTATGATTCGGAATGTCAAAGTTGAACTGGTTTTTGAATAAATCTTGACGAAAATGGTTTTGGTCATACTGACACAAATACTTTAGAAGCTTATAGAACTTATTATGTTAGAGAAAAATATGGTGGTACAGGCATAAATTACTTGCACAACCCTACAGTTGGTAGTGTTTATATAGAAAATATTAATTCGTATGAAAATACCGTTATGTGAGATACGGGATTAAAAACTTATGATATTCCATCTTATGATTCAACTGCTATTGGAATATGAAAAGCCGATAGTCAAATTGGTGAACCAGGTGTTCCTGGAGCGGGCTTGCCTTCTTTTGAAGGAGCTTTATACGATTATAAATTTTATACAGATTATTTTAAAAAGAAGTCAGAAATTGACTATCACAAAGAAAGTTATCAAAGACATTGAGTTATGAAGACAGATGAAAATGGAAAAGTTGGTATTAGTGAAGAATATAGAAATAACAAAGTTGATGGAGATGATTTCTTTTATGATGAAGATGGTTGTGTTGCCAATCCTATGGGTACCTATGTGGTTCATGAGATAAAAGCACCAGAAGGTTATCTTATTAGTGATAAATATTATATTATCTGAGTATATGACGAAGACGTCGCGTCTCGTTGAACTTGTTTATCTATATTTGATGGCGACACTGGTTTAAGATTAGATACCATCGAAGATCCACAGTCAGGCAATTACTATGTTCTTGCTCTAGAAGATTTAATTAGGGGAGATTACAATTTTACAAAGGTAGATGAAAATATGCACGAAATGAGCAATATCCCTTTTAAAATAACAAGCTTAAGTACGGGAGAATGGCATATTGTTGTTAGTGATACAAGTGGAGTAGTGGATACGTCTTCAAAACATTATCCTCATTCAAACAATACAAATATCAATGATTCGCTATTTGATGAAACTACTGGTCAAATTACTGATGAAAGTTCCCTGATAGCTGAGTCTGGATGCTGGTTCGGCTTGAATAATAAAACTGATGTTTTTAGTGAAGCTAATGACGAAAGGGGAGCTATTCCTTATGGTACTTATATTATTGAGGAGTTGTTGGTCTCTAAAAATCAACCTTATTATCCATTTGGAACTAGGTCTTTTGTGATATCAAACAGTGATTACAACATTGCTGGAGGAAATTGAGTAAATAGTAAAAGTTCATGTGTGACTGAAGCAAGGGGTGAAGATGGTAGTCAACAAATTAATGAAGGAGAAAATGTAAAGGTATATGACAGAATATATTATGGCGGATTAGTTAATGGTCAAACTTATGATATTAAAGCATGACTTGTTAATCAAAAAAATGGAGAAATAATACCTACAAATAATTCTCAAAGTAAAAATAATTATGTTTTAGATTCATTTATTTCTAACGATAGTGTTGGTTTTGTAGATATCGATACAGTGATAGATTCAAGGCCATTTGTTAATTGCAAGTTAGTTTGATTTGTTGAGATTTATTCAAATGAATTTTCGCAATTAGTAATTGACCATAAGGACATTGTTGATGAAAAAGAAACTTTAGAGTTGGTTAAAAAAGATAATCCTGAACCTCTTCCAGGCATATTAGCTAAAACTTCAGACAATATTTGACCGCCATTTATTGCCTGTATTGCATTTTTTATTGCACTAATATCATTTAAGTTTTATTTATATTATTGACACAGAATATCATTGAAAACGTTTTTGTTAAGGCTGTTTAGGATTAATTCAAGAATATTAAGTAAAGAGTCTTTAAAGAGTTTTAATTTGTATTTTGGTGACATTTAATAAATATTAAATGAATACATATTAGTAAATAGAATTATGAGTTTTGGTATATAATGCTCCGTCGTGGGTATATTGTCAAAAATATTAACGGCTGGTGAAGGTAGGCAGATGAAGGCCTACCAGGATATGGCCGCATATATTGGCACTCTAGAAGCCGATATGAAAAAAAAGACCGATAAGCAGCTTGCAGACTTAACTAATAAGTTTAAGGAAAGACTTGAAAACGGCGAAGACTTAAAGGCAATTTTACCTGAAGCTTTCGCAGCTGTTAGGGAAGCGAGTGTTCGCACGACGGGTCTTCGGCATTTTGATGTCCAGCTAATTGGCGGTATGGCTCTAAATGATGGACAAATTGCCGAGATGAAAACTGGTGAAGGTAAGACACTCGTCTCAACTTTGGCAGGCTACCTAAATGCCCTTCCAGGAAATAATGTTCATATTGTTACAGTTAATGATTACTTAGCAGAGCGCGATAGTGTTTGAATGGGTCAAATTTATAAATTCTTGGGAATGAAGGTTGGTCTTATCTTAAATGGTATGATGCCAGCTGCTAAAATTCCTGCATATCAAGCCGATATTACATATGGAACAAACAGCGAATTTGGCTTTGATTATCTTCGTGACAACATGGTTACAAAAGCGGATATGAGAGTTCAGCGAGGACACACTTTTGCTATCGTTGATGAGGTTGACTCGATCTTGATCGACGAAGCAAGAACGCCTCTTATTATTTCTGGTGCTGGAACCAAGGCAGCTGATACCTATAAGAGTTTTGCACGTGCAGTTGTTGGACTTACTCCTGGTGCTGATTTTGAAATGGACGAAGCCAAGCACACTATATTTACTACCGAAGTTGGTCTTGCAAAAGTTGAGGCTGCTACAGGCATCGAAGATATCTACAGTGATCCTTCGGGACAGTTAGCCAATCATTTGCAGCAAGCCCTTCGTGCTCAATTTTTATTTCACAGAGATGATGAATACGTTGTTGTTGATGGAGAAGTTAAAATTGTTGATGAGTTTACTGGTCGTATTATGGAAGGTCGCCGTTATTCCGAAGGTTTGCACCAAGCTATTGAGGCTAAGGAAGGCGTTGCCATTAAAGAGGAAAACCAGACTTTGGCCACTATCACTCTTCAAAATTACTTCCGCCTTTATGAGAAGCTTTCTGGCATGACAGGTACAGCTATGACAGAGGATGCTGAGTTTCGTGAGATTTACAAATTGCCAGTTGTTGCAATTCCTCCAAACAAACCTGTTATCCGTGATGATAAAAATGACTTGGTCTATAGAAATGTAGATGCGAAGTTTTATGCAGTTGCTGCCGATATTAAAGAGCGTCATGAAAATGGTCAGCCCTGCTTGGTTGGTACTGTTTCAATTGAAAATTCGGAGAGGTTGTCTCGCTTACTTGATAAACAGGGAATTAAGCACAACACTTTAAATGCGAAAAACCATGCTTTTGAAGCTGAGATTGTTGCTCAGGCAGGACGTGCAGGTGCTGTAACAATTGCTACTAACATGGCTGGTCGTGGTACAGATATTTTGCTCGGTGGTAATCCTGAAGGAATGGCGCTATCTTTCCTTCGTGAGGATGGCTTTGATTTAAATGCCGACCCGGAAGACGAAGAAGCCAAGATTCCAACTGATAAAGATAGGGAAGATGCTCTTGCTCGTGCGAATGAAATTACGGAAAGCGAGCGCGAGACAGTTTTGTCAGCTGGAGGCCTTGCAGTAATTGGTACAGAGCGTCATGAATCTCGTCGTATTGATAATCAGCTTCGTGGTCGTTCTGGTAGGCAGGGAGACCCTGGCGTTACGCAATTCTACCTTTCATTAGAGGATGACTTGATGCGTCTGTTCGGTGGACCTCGTATGGAAAGCATCGCTAATATGATGGCGAAAAACGACATCCCCGAAGACACTCCAATTCAGGCTGGTATGGTTTCAAAAGCTATCGAGAGCGCGCAGCGTCAAGTTGAAAGTATGCACTTCGGTTCCAGAAAGCACGTTTTGGAATATGACGATGTTATGAATCTTCAACGTAAAGCAATTTATGATGAGCGTAATGATATTTTGGATGGCAAGGATTTAGGCGAGCGTGTAACTGAAATGTTTGAGGATGCGGTTGAACGCATTATGAGTGAATATTGTCCTGATAAATCAACTGCAGATGAATGGGATATTAAGAATGTTAATTTGTGAGTTGCAAACTTAACCGGTCGAAATGACTTTGACCTTGCTTCGATTTCTCATGATGGCGATGTCGAAGTTGCCGCTCAAGCTTTGCTTGCATACTTGCAAACCGTTTATGATGAAAAATGCGAAGAGCTGTCTGAACCAATTGTGAAAGTATTGCAGCCGCAAATTATGCTTCGTATTTTGGATACTCGATGGATGTCTCACCTTCAAGAAATGGATTACTTGAAACAAGGTATTGGGCTTCGTGCTTATGGTCAGTTGGATCCTCTTGTTGAATACAAGCAAGAGGCTTATAAGGCTTTCAAGAATTTGACAGAGACAATGTATGAAGATTTCTTGCGCACCTTTTTGCGTTTGCAAATGGCTGTCGAGCAACCTTTGCCTGAGCAAAAGTCTGCTTTGTCTAATAATGTTAATTATTCAAACCCTGAAGAAAATTTGGATGCGAAGGAACGCAACGCGGCTCCGGCTCCTGCGAGGGCTGCATCAAATGCGAAGGGTATGCCAAAGCAAGCTCCGAAGGAAGAGATTAAAGCTCGCACATATGTTAAAGACAAAAATGATCCATATGCAAACGTTGGCCGTAACGATCCATGCCCTTGTGGCTCTGGCAAAAAGTTCAAAAAATGTCACGGCGCAAATTTGTAAGAAATTATGTTCGGAATTGTATTATCTACCAGGATTTAAGCTTCGTTTAATGCTAAAAGACCAGGTCAGATGCTTGAAATAAAAAAATTACATTTTTCCTGCAAACAGCCTATTTTTTGTGTATAATACGAGCGTACACGATATGTGTACAAATGTTAGGCGGGACTTCTGTCCCAAGAGAAAAGGAGATTAGTATGGCTACACCACCACAACTATCACCAGAGGATCGCGCTAAGGCTCTTGCTAAGGCTAAAGAAGCTCGTACAAAGAGAGCTCAACTTCGCAAGGAAATTGCTTCTGGCAAAAAAGACCTTAAGGCTGTTCTAAACAGCGCTAACGATCCTATTGTTGGTCGTATGAAGGTTAAGACTCTTATCGAAGCTCTTCCAGGTTGCGGTAAGGTCAAGTGCGAAAAGATCATGGCCGATCTTAAGATTGCTGACAATCGTCGTGTTCAAGGTCTTGGCACTCGCCAAATCGATGGTTTGCTTGAGCGTTTAGGTTAATCCTGACGTGAATAGTAATCTATTCGTAATCTCTGGGCCATCAGGTGTCGGAAAAGACACTTTGATGGCCTTAATTTTTAAACAAATCCCATCACTTAAAAGATGAGTTACTTGTACAACGCGTCCGCCTCGCGAAGGCGAAGTTGACGGTGTGCAATACTTCTTCAAAACTCCTGAAGAGTTTAAGCAAATGATTGACAACAATGAACTTGTTGAGCACAACGAATTTGCTGGGAACTTTTATGGAACGCCAAAAGCTTTTGCCAAAGAAATGCTAGAGGCAGGCGAAAACATTATTACAGCCATTGATGTTCATGGTGCAGAAAACGTTAAGAAGGAATTTCCTCAAGCTAATTTGATTTTCATAGAACCCCCAAGCTTAGATGAGCTTCGTAACCGATTACTCAAAAGGGGAACAGAAAGCCCTGAATATATCGAAAAGCGTCTTGCAATAGTTAAGAGCGAATTAGATAAAAAACCTCTTTTTGATGTCATTTTTTGCAACGATGACTTAAAAAAATGTTGTGAGCAAATCACCAGCTACATTAAGCAATTTCTAGATTAATTTTTATCAAAACCTTGTTTTTCTTGACATTTCGGAGTAGAATACGCAATTCCGGTTAAAGGAGTAAAAATGAGTATTACAGATCCAAAAATTGATGTTTTGTTAGACAAGGCAGACAACGACAGATTTTTGTTATGCGCCGAAGCTGCTCAGCGCGCTGAGGACATTAACGACATGATGCATGGCCAACACGTTCGTGCATTGACTGTTGATGCTGCTGTTGAACTTGCTCGTGCTAACCACAATCGTCCACTTTCGATGGCTTTCGAAGAAGTTGCTCGAGGCGAAGTCAGCCCTGACCCTGACAGTATTGATATTAAAGCTCACTAGTTCTATCTATGAATAGAATTTGTTTAGTACACTATCATGAGATTGGTCTAAAGGGCAAAAATAGATCTTTCTTTGAAAAGAAGCTTGAATCAAACATTAAAAAATCTTTGGAACTTAATGGTTTCAAAGATTTTTCTTTAAGGCGAATTTCTGGTCGAATACTTATCGAACATGACGGGGATTCGGAGTCTATTTTAAACTTAGTTAAAAATATTCCAGGTTGCGCGAGGACTTCGGCAGGATATAAATGTGATCAGACTATTGATGCAATGATCGAAGCAGGTTGCGAGGTAATGCGCAACTTCTCTGAAGGACGTCTTCCAGAAAGTTTTAAGGTTTCTGCAAGGCGAAATCACACAAACTTCGAAAAAGATTCCATGGAAATCAACCAATTGGTTGGAGGAAGTATTTCGGATGCTTTCCCAGAAGTCAAAGTTCAAATGAAAGACCCAGAGCTTGACATAAGAGTAGAAGTTATCGAAGGCGGCGCCTACGTTTACGGAGACAGCGTTGTTGGCGTTGGTGGCCTGCCTGTTGGAACTGGTGGCAAAGTTGTTGCGATGCTATCAAGCGGAATTGATTCTCCTGTTTCGCTGTGATCTATGGCTCGCAGAGGTGCTGAAGTTTGCGCAGTTCATTTTTCTGGAGCGCCAATTGTTACTAGCGAAAGTGAATATCTTGTAAAAGAGATTTGCGACAACTTTTCAAAATATGGATTAGTTGACAAACTTTATATTGTTCGTATTGGAAAATTTCAAAAACAAATCGCCGAAGAATGCCCTGAACGACTTCGCATAATTTTATATAGAAGATTTATGTATCGCTTGGCGCAATCTATTGCAAATGCCGAAGAAGCAAAAGCAATTGTGACGGGCGAGAGCTTGGGCCAAGTTGCTTCGCAAACTATAGATAATTTGTCAGTTACAAATGCTGCAGTTGATATGCAAGTTTTTAGGCCTCTAATTGGAAGCGATAAGCAAGAGATCACTGACAGAGCAATTGAGATTGGAACTTTTGACCTATCTTCGCAAGAGGCTCCGGATTGTTGCACTCTTTATATGCCAAAGACACCTGAAACTCATGCAAAAATTAAGTACGTTGAACTTGCGGAAAAAGATCTTCCTATAAATGACTGAATCGACGAAGCGATAAAAGATTCTAAGGTTATAACCTATTCCTAGATTTGCGATATTCTTCCATAGGTTGAACCAAAACTCCATTCTTATTTGAATGAACGGAATAATTTTCTTGAATATTGTCCGTGTAATTTGGTTTTTCTGAAGCCTCCAAGATTGACGCGATACTTTTTGTTTCAAGCCGAGTTCCTTTAGGAAAAACTTTTAGAAGCGCATTGTAAATTGCACGACGTTTTAGCGCAATATTTTCATTTTTAAATCCTGGTCGAATCAAAAATGAATTATCGCTAAATTCAAAATGTTCAATTGTAAGCTCGGCAACCTTTTCTTCGATGTAGTCACTTTCATCTGCAATTAAGTTCATAGAATTTGTGAGGTTTGTAAGTATTTGTGGGTTTTGACGTTTTGCAAGAGGAATAATTTCGTGTCGAACATAAGCCCGAAAGCGGTCTGTGTCTTCGTTAGTTTTATCTTCACGCCATAAATTTCCATTTCTGTCTTTAAACGCATTTGGATATGACTTTATGTAATCAATAAGTGCTTCTTTTGGAAGATCAAGAAGTGGGCGAATCACGTTATTTGTTGTGTAGTTGATGCTTGCGAAGCCACCTGGACCAGTGCCTATAATTGAGCGCATATAGAAATTTTCAATCCTGTCATCAGCGGTATGAGCCGTGCAAATTTTTACATTTCCACTAAATTTTGAAGCTACAAAGTTTGCGTATTTATAACGAAGTTCCCGTCCGCAAGCTTCGATATTTTCATTTGCCTGCGTTGCAAGTTCTGAAACGTTTTCGCTAAAACCAAAATATGGAGACCCCAAATGCTGCGCAAGAGATTCGACAAATTGCGCATCTTCGTTTGCTTCAACGCGAAGGTTGTGATTTAGATGCATAATTGCAAATTTTTTAGGGAAGATATCTTTGATGATATATGCAAGAGCAACAGAATCACTTCCGCCAGACACCATTAGAATTAAATAATCAGTTTTCTTAAAAAGGTGATGATTTTTGATAGTGGTCTCAACCACATCCAGAGTATTTTTTTGGCCAGCCGCCATTATGATTCCTGGAACTGACTATTGTAAAGCTCGAAGTACTTTCCACCAAGCTCAAGCAGTTCTTCGTGAGTTCCAGATTCAACAACATCGCCATCTTCCATAACTAAGATAAGGCTAGCATTTTGAATTGTAGATAGCCTATGAGCAATTACGAAGCTTGTTCTTCCGCGTGTCAACATGTCCATTGCAAGTTGGATATCAAGTTCTGTTCTTGTATCAACCGAAGATGTAGCTTCGTCAAGAATTAGCATTGGTGCGTTTTGAAGCATTGCTCTTGCAATTGTTAAAAGCTGTTTTTGACCAGCAGAAATTGCAAGGCTTTCGTTCATTTCTGTATTAAATCCATCTGGTAAGGTATTGATAAAGTCATAAATTCCGCAAATTTCTGTAACTTCTTTGAGCTTAGAATCTTCAACATTATGCATGTTATAAACCAAGTTTTCTTTTACAGTTCCTTCGAATAGCCAAGTTTCTTGAAGTACCATTCCAAATAAATCATGAATATTATCGCGGCGAAGATCGTTAATCGGAACGCCATCAATCTTGATTTCTCCACTATTAACATCGTAGAATCGCATTAACAAATTGATTAGTGTTGTCTTTCCTGCGCCGGTCTGTCCTACAATAGCAACCTTTTGACCCGATTTAACTTTTGCTGAGAAATCGTTAATAATAATTTTGTCCGGATTTGAAGGATAGCTAAATGTTACATGGTTAAATTCGACATCTCCTTTAGGATCTGTAATTTCAGTTTCTTTCAAAAGCTCGTTTGGCATTTCTTCGGATTCCAAGAAAGCGAAGAGACGAACCGCAGCTGCGCAAACACCTTGAAGGTCTGTGAGATATTGAGTGATTCTTGTAAGTGGTTGAGTACAGTAATTACAAAATAGTAAGAATGCAGCAACAGCACCAAAAGAAATTACATCAGAAATTGCAAGATTTGCACCTACTACAATCACAACTAAAATTGCAACGTTACCAATAATAACCATCATTGGTGCCATAATGCCAGAAATAAATTGTGACATATAATCTGTTTTGTAGAGCTTTTCATTACCTTCGTCAAATTGCTCTATAACTTTTTTCTTTGCCAATGACATCTTAATTACTTGATAGCCAGAATACATCTCTTCGATTAAACCATTCAAGGCACCTAAGTTACTTTGCCTTTGATCAAAGAATTTTTGCGACATTTTCATGATCATCATAATTGCAACAAGACCAAGCAAAACAACTCCATATACACAAAGAGTAAGGTGCCATTCAGTAATTATCATCATAATAAGGCAAGTAAAAAACTGTGCAAGAGCCTTAATTAGGCCTGGCAAACAACGTGAAATTCCCTGACGAAGCGTTTGAATATCGTTTGTAATGCAAGATAAGATGTCACCTTGCAAGTGTGTGTTGAAATAGCTAAGCGGCAGTTTATTTAATTTTTGAATAAAGTCAGAACGAAGACGCATGCATACCTTTGCTGTCATTCCAGCCATGATATATTGTTGGATAAAACCAAATGCGTTGCTTGAACCATAGATAATAATTAATGTAAATCCAAGAAGTGAAACAGTCCCTATATTAATCTCACCGTCAAGAGATTCTTTTATTGCATCCGCCATTTGTCCAACTAAATTTGGACCAAGCATTAAAAGTATTGAACTAGCCGCAGCTAATATGAAACCGGCATATAAAACTTTTTTGTGCCTTCCAACGTATTGAAATACTTTTCCAAGAGTTGAGATAATATCTTTAAAGCTTTGCTTATCTTTTGAAGACACCATGTTAACGCCGCCGTCTGTAGGTGCGCCTTTCATGCCCTTATTACCTTGAAAGTTATCTTTCTTTTGGGCGTAATCGAAACTTGTATCTTCTTTTTTCTTAGCCATTTTTTGTAATCTTTGCCAACTCTTCTGTCTTCAACTGCGAAATTGCAATCTCCTGATAAGTGCCGCAATTTTGAAGCAGTTCTTCGTGCTTTCCTATGCCAACAAGTTCTCCGTTTTCGAGAACTAAAATTTTATCTGCATTTTTGATTGTACCGATGCGTTGCGCTACCATAACAACTGTTGTGTCAGATAGCTTTTCCTTGATTTCGCGACGAAGCGCAGCATCTGTTTTATAATCAAGTGCGCTAAAAGAATCATCCAAAATTAGAACTTCTGGTTTTCTTGCTATTGCACGCGCAATTGAAAGCCTTTGTTTTTGACCACCAGAAATGTCTTTTCCGCCTTGGCTAACAATTGTGTTCTTCTTATCTTTTAATTTTCCAATAAATTCCGAAGCTTGAGCCACCTCAATTGCTTCGTCAATTTCTTTATCATTAAGTTTATGGTCAGGTTCTCCAAATTTAATGTTGTCTTCAATGCTTCCGTAAAAGATAACAGGTTTTTGTGTGGCAAGGCAAACTGTATTGTAAAGAGTTTCAAAATCGTATTCTTTAATGTCAACGCCGTTTAGAAGAACAAGACCTGCAGTAGAATCATAAAAACGCATCATTAAATTAACGAGCGTGGTTTTTCCGCTTCCAGTTGAACCAATGATTGCAACAGTTTCACCTTTTTTAATTTTAAAGTTGATTTTTTTGAGCATGTCATTTCTTGTGTTTGGATATTTGAAATAAACATCGTAAAATTCAAATATATTTTCACATGCGTCTTTGTTATTTTTCTTGCCTTCGGTGATACTTATATCAGAATTTAGAACCGCCATTATACGTTCTGCCGAAGCAAGGGCAGGCGGGATCATCATAAAAATCATAACCATCATCATAAAAGCAGACAAGATGTAATTTGCATACATTGCAAAAGCAACAATATCACCAAAGAATGCAACGCGGTTTTCAAGAGCCATTGGAATCAAAAGTGCGGCGCCCAACCAATAAATAGAGAACCATAAACCAGTTGTTGCAAGTTCAATAATAGGTTGAAGTCCAGCAAATACTCTTTGGTTAAACAATTGAGTAAACGTCATTTCAATGTTAACGTCTTGGAATTTATCGTTTTGATAATCTTGTGCGTTAAAAGCTTGAACAACATTAATACCGCTTAGGTTTTCACGAACAAGCAAATTGATTCGGTCAGTCAACTTCTGAATTCTGCGGAAGCGAGGAAGCACGATGCTCATAACAACCAAAACGCTTACTACAACAACCGCAACAAAAGCTCCGGTAAGAGCAGTGAGTTGTCAATTCCTGCCAATAATTTTGCAAATAGCTCATATAGCAGTAATTGGTGCCTTAACAGCAATTTGTAAACCCATCGAAATTAAGGTTTGAATTTGTGATATATCATTTGTGGTTCTGGTGATCAAACTTGGAATGGTGAACTTCATAATTTCTTCGTCACCAAAACTCATAACCTTATCAAACAATTCTTTACGAAGACTAAAAGTAAACCCTGCCGCAGCCTTCGCCGCTAAGTATCCAGTCAACACACTTAAAGCCAAACTTGCTGCCAAACACCCAAGCATTTGAGCGCCAATAATCCAAGTTCTGCTAGCATTAGCTCCGGCAGTATTAATAAGAATTGTCATCTCATCTATGAAGTCTGGAATTCTTAAATCGAAATATACTTGGCCGCAAATCAGTACGCACGAAACTAAAATCATCAGTACTTCGCGTCTTTTCATATGTCTGAATAATTTAATCAATATTTACCAACTTGATGGGGCCGTGCAATATTATAAACTTAATTTTGTAATTTAGCATGTCAATTTTAACGACTAAATTATACATAAAATCGAAAAATCTTGAACAAGTTTTGACACATTATAATGGGTAATTTATGCCCAAAATATGAGATAATATTAGCGAGAATGAGAGAACTGCGAAATAGTACAAACGTAAATTAAAAGGAGCAATTATGGGTATTTTCTCAAAGTTCGAAAACAAGATGGAAGATGCTATCGACGATCTTGGCGATAAATTCTTCGATTCTCCAATTTCACCAGTTCAAATTGCCAAAAAAGCAGAAAAGCAAATGCGTCGCAATAAAATGTTAGGCGCGGGGAAGCAGTTTGCTCCAACGCTTTACACTGTTTTGGTTAACGCAAATGATGATGCTCGACTTTTTGGCTATTATCCAACTTTGGCTGGTGAGACAGAAACTTACCTAAAAGCAAAGGCAAACGAATCTGGGCTTGCTATGGATGGTGACCCTTTGGTTCGATTCATTGTTGATAATGACCTTAAGGCTGGGAAGTTTGACGTAATTGCAGAGCCTGTAGCTGCGGACATTATTACTCAGCTTCGTGCCGAAGAGATGGAGCGCTACGGGATTAACAATCAAAATCAACCTGTTGTGTCTCAAACTCCGCAACAAGCTGCTGCCGAAGTTGCTGCTCAAGCCCAAGTTAATCCAACTCCTCAGGTTTCAACTCCTCAAAATGTTAGCAGTCCTTTTGCACCTTTCGAGGAAGTTCCAGCCCAAGGCGTTGCTTCGCCAGCTCCAGCAGTTCAAAATACTCCAGCTCCACAAGCAACACCTGCTCCTCAACCGACTCCGGTTCCACAGGCTACGCCAGCTCCTGTTGAAGTTCCTGTTCAAGAGCCGAAGCAAGCAGAAGCAGTTGGAGGAAATGCTAACCCTGTTCCTGTATCCAGCGCAAAAACTGCTGTATTTGCAGGAAATTTTGATACACCAAATGCAAACGCCGCGCCTCAACAAAACGCAGCTATTCCACCAGCTCATTTAATGGAGCAAGCCACTGGTCGAGTTTATACTCTAAATGCTGCAACTGTTGTTATTGGCCGTGAAAATACATGTAACATTGTTCTTCCTGATGCTAATGCAAGCAGGCAGCACGCACAAATTACATATAACCAGGGTCTTTGGCTTTGCAATGACCTTGGATCTACAAATGGAACCTTTGTTAACAACCAAGAAATTACAACTCGCGAAATTCATCCCGGGGATGTAATTACAATTGGTGTTACGAAGTTGACCTTTAACGTTGGCTAAAAAAGCGAGGTTGACGTGATTGATATTATCCTTCTAATTTGTAAGCTTGCGCTAATCGCGCTTTTATACCTTTTCTTGTTCGCAATTATGAAGACTGGCATTGGTCTTGTAAAAGGCCAGCGTAAGGCTGATAAAACTTGGAATATCGCTGTCGAGCGAGGCCCGAAGGAGCTTCGTGGTGTGTCCATTCAAGTAAACGGTCCTGTTATTGTTGGCCGAAGTGCTGGTTGCGATATCGTCATTGGTGCTGGGTACGTTAGTGGTCGACATGCAAGGTTTTCGCTCATGGGAAATGATTTGTTCATCGAAGACCTCGGCTCTACAAACGGCACTGCTGTAAATGGAAAAATTATCGAAGGCCCATACAACCTTCGTGATAAAGATACTGTAAGCGTAGGGGACGTTGACATTAGGGTCAGATATGCCTAAATCTAAAATTGATCAAGACATAAGATATGGTTGCAGGACCGATATAGGTCAAGTTCGCGAGCACAACGAAGACAGCCTTCTTGCTGAAAGTCCACTTTTCGTTGTGGCCGATGGCATGGGAGGACATGCAGCTGGCGAGGTGGCTTCGGAGATTGCAATTGAAAGCATGCGTAAAAATGCACCTCGAGAGGCAGATTGCGAAGGCCTGGCCAAAGCTGTTGAGGGTGCCAACCAAGAAATTATTAAGGCGGCGCTTGAAGGCAAGGGCAAAGAAGGCATGGGAACAACCATGACCGCAGCCGTTATTGAAGGCAATCGACTTTGCATTGCTCAAGTTGGAGATTCGCGTGCTTACTTGCTTCACAATGGAAGGTTGCAACAAATTACTCGCGACCATAGCTTGATGGCCGATCTTATCGAGCAAGGGCAAATCACTCCTGCCGAGGCTCGCGTTCATCCAAATAGATCGCTTATTACCAGGGCACTTGGCAACGACCCTGAAATGTTTGCCGACCAATATGAGATTGATATCGAAGAAGGCGACCGCTTGCTTTTATGTTCTGATGGTCTTTGTGGAATGCTTACAGATGACATTATCGAAGGATGGATGAACAAGGTCCAAGACCCACAAGAATGCGCAAATAAGTTGATTGAGCAGGCGAATTCCTTCGGCGGTCTGGACAACATCACTGTAATTGTGGCCGATCTTAATTCATTTAGTGCAAAAAAGAAGAAGGGAATTAAGAAGTCGCGCCGAAACGCAATAATTGTTGTTGTGGCTGCCGTCGCTATTCTTATTGGAGGAGTTGTTGGCGCAGGGGCCATCATTAATAATTCGGCATACCTTTGCGAAGAGGAAGGTTATGTCTCAATTTATAAGGGTCTGCCAGGCACTTTCGCTGGCTTCGACCTTTCGCAAAAAGAATATGGAAGCGATGTTTGAGTTAAAGACCTTCGCGAAAGCACTCAAGAACATTTTAAGGATGGTGTGATTCGCGTTGATAATTTGGATGCCGCTTGGCGTGCGCTTGATAATTACAAGCAAGAAGCGCAAGAGCAAAAAGAGCAAAACGCTAAAAAGCAAAGTTTGAATTCGGGGAAGAAGTAGTTAAATGACACGAAGATCAACAGAACTTTTATTGCTTGGCATTGCAGCAGTCATTGTCATGATAATGTATGGCATGCTTGTTGTTATAAGCGGTCTTGACTTAACCCTTGGCAATGTTTTAATTCCAATTGGAATAATTGTTTCATTTTTGCTTGCTCATTTTGCCGTCCGAAAATTGGCACCTTCGGCCGACCCTGTTATTTTGCCTATAGTGCTAGTGCTAACAGGCATTGGAATTACATTTATTACACGCATCAACGAAGATCTGGCGCTTCGCCAGGTAATGTGGCTTTTTGCTGGTGTAGTTTGCATGATTTTGACCTTGGTTTTAGTAAAGGCTGTTGCAAAAGTAGCAAATTATAAATACACTTTGGCTATTGCTGGTTTTATTTTGTTGCTCTCGCCATTGATTCCGTTCATTGGTCAAGAAATTTACGGCTCGCGAATTTGGATTGGCATTGGTCCTTTTTCATTTCAGCCAGGCGAGCTTGCAAAGATTGCTATCGCGCTTTTCTTGGCTGGCTATTTAGCTCACAACCGAGAAATGCTTTCTGTTTTCACTCATCAAATTGGCATCTTTAAGTTGCCTGACCTTCGCACCATTATGCCATTGCTCATCATGTGAGCAATTTCTATTTTAATTGTAATTTTTGAAAAGGATTTGGGAAGCGCCCTTGTTTTCTTCTCTGTCTTTATTACTATGTTATATGTTGCAAGTGGAAAGAAGTTCTATCTTGCAGCCGCTGGTGGCTTGGCCGTTGTTGCGGGCTTTATTCTCTATTCTTTCTTCGGACATGTTCAAGACCGCGTTAGCATTTGGCTTGACCCTTTTCAAGATCCAACCGGAACTGGTTATCAGTTGGTTCAATCGCTATATTCGCTGGCTGATGGTGGCCTTTTTGGAACAGGAATTGGTCAAGGCTTATGCACTCAAATTCCTGTTGTAGAGAGTGATTTTATCTTCGTTGCAATCTGTGAAGAGCTTGGACTTTTGGGCGGAGCCGCCGTTTTGCTTCTCTTTTTGTGCTTTGCAATTCGAGGCTTCCTATCTGCTGCTCGTGCTAAAACTGATGTAAGTTCTTTTGTTGCTGTTGGTCTTACCACAACGATAATCCTTCAAGCTTTTATCATTGTTGGTGGCGTGACGAAGCTTATTCCGCTGACAGGTCTTACTCTTCCATTTATAAGTCAGGGTGGTTCTTCGCTTTTGGCAAGTTTTATCATTGTGGGATTTTTGCTTCGTTGTGGTGACGAAGGCACGGGCCACGAAAATGATTTGAAAGCCAACGAGATTTTGTTTAGCAACGGAGTTTTGGGACGCGTTAGTTTGGGTAAGCGGCTAACTGGAACTTTGATTGTGTTTAGCGTTTTGTTTGCAATTTTGGTTGCAAATCTCACATATATTATGGTTATTCAAGCGGATGAAATCAAACACATGCCAGGTAATAATCATGTTTTGATCAAAGAGCAATACAACAAGCGAGGCAACATCGAAACCGAAGACGGCAAGGTCCTCGCCAAGAGCGAAAAGCAAGAAGATGGAACTTATAAGCGCATTTATCCGGAAAACGAATTTGCTGCTCACTTGATTGGATATGCTTCGACTAAATACGGCACATCTGGAATTGAGTCGCATTGCAATGATACCTTAAAGGGCGAACAGAACTTCGCCACGTGGCAAGACGTGCTAAATAATATGATGGGTAAGACTGAGCAAGGCAACGATGTAACGCTCACTATTGATTCTGATGTTCAAGAAGCTGCTGAAAAAGCAATCGCGGGCCGTAAGGGTGCGTGCGTAATTGTGGATTCAAGCAATGGTGCGGTTAAGGCCTTGGCTTCGGCGCCTACATATAATAACAATGATATTGAATCGCTGCTGGCTGATCAAAGCGGAGATTCAAGTGCAATGTTTAACAGGGCTTCGCAGGCTCTTTACGCGCCTGGTTCAACTTTCAAAATCCTAAGTTTGGCCAGCTCTTTCATGGAAAATGTTTGCAAGGAAGATGATGTTTTTGACGCTCCTGGAACGCTTGATTTTTATGGTGGCAAGGTTACAAATTATGCGAAAACCGAATATGGGCGAATTACTCTTTCGCGCGCTACAGAAGTTTCTTCGAATACGGTTTATGCTCAAGTTGGTGAGAAGCTAACCGCCGATAAACTTG
>JAUNQF010000023.1:8624-11677 GCA_030536315.1 Coriobacteriia bacterium | reverse complement strand
TTAACTAATGCAAATACTCAAACTGTGGGTGCTTTCATGAGTCAGCCAGTTAAGCTTGAAACTGAGGTTTTAAATCCCATTGCTAATAACGGAACGGGGATATCGCCATTTTTTACAAACCTTGCTCTTTGAGTATTGGGAATTGTTCTAATTGCTTTATTTAGAACCGAAGTTGAGCCCCCAAAGCGTAAAGGTTGAAATGCAAAGCAAGCATATGTTGCTAGATCTATGTTGTTTAGTGTTGGCGCAATAATTTCAAGTTTGTTTGTTTCATTGGGCAACTTAGTTATTGGTATTCAATGTGAAAATCCTGTAGTGTATGTTTTAACTTGCGTAATTATTGCTATTGTTTTCGTTAATATTATTTATACTTTAGCTGCTTGCTTTAAGCATGTTGGACGTGCTATTGCTTGCATTTTGGTCATTATGCAAATTCCTGGAAGCTCTGGCATGTTTCCAATTCAACTTATGCCACAAGTATTTCAAAACATATTTCCGTTTTTGCCATTTACTTATGGCATCAACGCGCTTCGTGAATGTATCATAAATATTGATTGGCTTTATTGAGGCTTAGACGTTTTTGCGTTGCTTGTTTTCTTTGCCAGCTTTTTTGTGATTGGAATTTATGCAAGGAATGGACTTCGAGGAATTAATCGACTTTTTGATGAAGAGCTTTCTAAGAACACAATCATGGTTTGCGAAGAACAAGATCACCTTAAAGCAAAAGCTTCAACGGTAGAAACAGTTGTTGAATCTCTGTCAGATCAAGAAGAAGCTCTAACGGTGACAGATGCTATAGACGCTATTCGAAAAAAATACAAGAAAAAATCAAGATATGGCCTTATTGTTTTAGCAGCAGCCCCAACTTTACTTCTAATTGTTATGTCTATTTATATGAATTTTGTCGATGTTGATATTAATACGAAGTTAATTTGGATGTTTGCTTGGATGCTCTCAATTATTATTATTGCTACGTATGTAATTGTTAACGAATATAAATACAATCAATTTAAAAAGCAAGAGTTAAATTCTTTGATGAAAGCTTCAGACTTGAAAGCAGGTAATGCTAATGCGTAATGTTTGAAAAATAATCAAAGATGATTTTAAACTTTTGTTTTCAAATGTTATTAGCATTGTGGTTGTTATTGGATTAATTGTTGTTCCTGGAATGTATGTCTGATTTAATTTAGCAGGAGTTTGAGATCCTTATAATAATGTTGACAACTTAGAAGTTGCTATTGTTAATCAGGATGAAGGTTATAAGAGCGAAGTTTTGCCAATGGATATAAAAGTTGGTAATACTTTAGTAACATCTCTTCATGAGAATAAAGGTTTTAAATGGGCTTTTACAGATTTCGATGATGCTATGACCAAATTAAAAGATGGAACTTATTATGCTGTAATAGTTATCCCTAAGGATTTTAGTACTCAATTACTTTCAATTATTGGTGGCGAAGTCGAGTCTGCCAATTTGGAATATTATTCCAACGAAAAAAGTAATCCAATTGCACCAAAAATTACGGGGAAGGGTGCTTCGACAATTCAACAAAAAATTAATAATGAATTTTCGACTGCTATATATTCAATCATTTTAAAAACTGCTTCGAATTTATTAAACTCAAGTACTGTTGATGATGCGTCTAACTTGGGAAAAACTTTGATAGGTGTTTTATCTGGCGCTCGCGACTCAATGGACAACGTTATTTCTGAAATTTCTTTAATTAAGCTTGAGCTAAATACGCTGAAAGAAACTGTTGATCAAATTCAAAAAGAACTTCCAAGTTCTGGTTCGACTTTGTTTGAAAATATTAAAAATTATTTAGACAATTCTAAGCAAGAACTATTAAGTAGTAAGGAATTGATTGAGCAATTAAAATTTATCATTCCGGACGATCTTTACAATGATTATATTACTTTAATTAATAATCTTTTGTCTTCTATAGACAATTGTTATAACATTGTTAACAATGCAGCAAGAACTTCGGATGATTTATCGGCTACCTTGGTTTCGTTAAGTGAAGTTCTTAATGATCTTAATGAGCAATTATCCTCAATGCAAGATACCTTCACATTGATTTCTGGTGATTTTAATTCTGCAAGAGAGAGGTTAAGCCTTATAACAACTTCCACATCTGTTGATGATTTAAGAAAAATTATTGGTGAAGATTCAAATAAATTTGCAACTTTAATTACTAAGCCAGTTTTAATGGAGAGAAATGTTGTTTTCCCAATGGCAAATAATGCGGCTTCGATGAGTGGGTTTTATATTGCGATTTGTATTTGAGTTGGGTCTTTACTTTTAGTTGCACTTCTAAAATCTGAATTAACAAAGAGACGAGAAAAAGAATTTAAGAAACAAAGTCTTAAGAATTGACAAATATATTTAGGAAGATATGTTGTATTTGGAGTAATTTCACTTTGCCAAGTTACATTTATAGCTTTGGGCTGTTTATTCTTCTTACAAATTCCTTGTGCATATCCATTTTTGTATTTGCTTACTATGTGAGTTGTTTCTATTTGCTTTAGTTTGTTTATTTATACAATGCTTGCTTCTTTTGGAAGTATTGGAAAGGCATTGTGTGTAATTTTGCTTGTACTTCAAATTTGCGCTACTGGTGGGACTTTCCCAATTCAATTAGTTATGGAACCTTTCCAGGCAATTTCTCCATTCTTGCCTGGCACTTATGCTCTAAAGGCAATTAATATGTGTGTAGCGGGCTTCAGTGGAATTGATCTATATATGTGTTTAGGTGAATTAATTCTAACTATTGTTCCGCTATCATTATTGTTGGGTATGGTTCTTCGTAACCCTATAATTAAAGTCAATGAAAAATTTAAAGAAAAAGTTCGCGAAGCAAATCTATTAGCAATTTAAGGAGGATAAAATGAGTAATGAAGATTGTATTTTTTGTAAGATTGTTGCGGGTGAGATTCCTAGCACAAAAATTTATGAAGATGAAAAATGTTATGCTTTTGAAGATTTAGAACCTATTGCTCCTGTGCATATTTTGCTTATTCCAAAAGAGCATTATGACAATATTGGAGACAATGTT
>JAUNQF010000023.1:0-8524 GCA_030536315.1 Coriobacteriia bacterium | reverse complement strand
GGAGTTTTTGTAAACTTGTGCAAGAACCAATCAATATGATAAGTTTTTATAGCTTCGTATTCTTCTGGATTTGTTTCGCGAGTAATACCAAAAATGTTTGCATAGGTTTGCATGTAATCATTAACAATTTCATCATAGCTTGCACCTCCAATTGCCTCAATAATTGCGCAAAAATATGCAGTCATATCAGGTGTGTTGCTATAAATATATGTCCTGCCGCTTAGCTGACAAATTTGACGTAGTCGATCAATTATCATGGTGTTGCAATCTTTGTTTTTGATATCAATTGAATGAACGTTATAAGCATTGTCATCCAAATTAATTCTGTTTTGAATTGAGATATTTTGATAGTAATAATATAGAGTGCTTTCAACATCATAATTAGTTTTAGGATTCGCGCCTCTAAATATATCAAGAAGTTTTAGGTTTCCTCCGCGTAGAGATCTTAAATTTTTGACGTCTCCAGTAATTGGCATATTAAAAGCATTGAACAAATTTTTATATTTCTCTTTTCCGGTAAGTGTAATTTTCACCGTTGCCGAATTATCAAGGTTTGCAATTGTCCAAAAGTTAGATGACCCTTGAATATAAAAAATTAGGGGCGAAGCTTCGTCGGCTGCCGTTGCAATATGCTGGCCTGTGTTCAAAAATTCGCCATTTAAGATTGGAACATCTTCGGCAACATAATAACTTGAAAAATTAAACTTAACAGAATCTCCATAATCGATGTTTTTGCTCCGAAGATCTGTAACGCTGGCTTCAACTTTAACGCGCCCATCTTCGCCTTGGCTTACTTTTGCATCGAATGAATTAAGAGCCGTATGAATAAAGTTTCCAAGAAATGCAGCAATTATAAAGGCTGCCAAAATACCGACAGCCAATATAATTCGTTTGTTATTTGTCAAAAACTTTTTCAATTACTTATACAAATTGAGCTTGAACAGCCGTAATTGCAACAACGCCTACGATGTCATCGGCACTGCATCCGCGTGACAAGTCATTAACAGGAGCAGCAATACCTTGAGTTACAGGACCATAGGCCTCTGCTTTTGCAAGGCGCTGAACTAATTTATATCCAATGTTTCCAGCATCTAAGTCTGGGAAAATTAAAACGTTTGCTTTACCGGCAACATCACTGTCAGGTGCCTTTGAAGCAGCAACTTCAGGGATAATTGCAGCATCTAATTGCAAAGTACCGTCAATCTTAACATCAGGAGCAAGCGCCTTCGCGGCTTCAGTGGCCTCTTCCATTTTAATTTGATCATCGTTGCCATTTGCAGAACCCTTTGTAGAGTGAGAAAGCATAGCAACACGAGGCTCAGCACCAATAACGTTCTCAAAAGATTTCGCAGAATTAACTGCAATATTTGCAAGCTTGTCAACATCTGGCATTGGCTCAAGACCGCAATCGCTAAATACAAATGCGCCATCTTCGCCATATTCGCAATTTGGAACAATCATAACGAAGTAACTGCTTACATATTTAACTCCAGGTGCAGTCTTTAAAATTTGAAGAGCTGGACGCAAAACATCGCTTGTTGCGTGGCAAGCACCTGCAACCATACCATCGGCATGACCAGTTTTAATAAGCATAGTGCCGAAGAATAGGTCATCTTCAACAGCAGCACTTGCTTTTTCTGGAGTCATTCCTTTTTCTTTACGAAGTTCATAAAGCTCGTTTGCGAATTCATCATGAAGTTCAGAATTTTTAGGATCCATAATTGTGGCACCATCTAATTTTTTGCCACTGCCTTTAATCTCATCTTCATTTCCAACAATAACAATGTTAGCAATACCGCGCTCCAAAACTTTTTCAGCGGCATCAAGAGTGCGAGGGTCATTACCTTCAGCCATAACAATTGTTTTCTTGTCAGATTTTGCTTTATCAATGATTTTATCTAAAAACGCAGACATCTTATCTCCTTTCATAATTCCTGCTATTTAATCAAATCTCAACGATTCGCTATTATACATTTTCTTGGGGCCGGGGGCAGTGGGATTTCATTATTTTTTATTTTTATTTATTTTTTGTTTAAAAAAATCCACTGCGCCATTAGTTATGAAATTTGATAGAATAGCCCACGCAATGAGTGGAGTTAATTACAAAAATTTTCATGATGTAGAAGTCAGCGAATTTGATGCTGTTGTGGTTGGCTGTGGCTTCGCGGGTGCAGTTTGTGCAAGCGAACTTGCTCGCAATGGTAAAAAGCGCGTTTTAATTATTGAAAAGCGCGACCACATTGGCGGAAATATGTATGATGAATATGACGAAACTGGAGTTCTTGTACACAAATATGGTCCACATATTTTTCATACATCAAGTAAGCTTGCAGCTGATTATATTCAAAAATTTACGAAGACTATTCCATATGAACACCGCGTTAAAGCTGATATTCATGGCACTTATATGCCTGTTCCATTTAATAAAACATCAATGGAAATTGCTTTTGGGGCAGAGCGTGCTAATGAACTTACACATAAGTTAATCAAGAAATTTGGAAACGAAGTTAAAGTCACCATTAATGAACTTCGTCAAGAAGAGGATAAGGATCTTGCTGAAATTGCAGATTATGTTTATGAAAATGTTTTCTTGCACTACACCGAAAAGCAGTGGGGCTTAACTCCTGAAGAAGTTGACCCATCTGTTACTGCTCGTGTGCCGATTTTTATTTCTCGTGATGACAGATATTTTCAAGATAGATATCAATTTATGCCGAAGGAAGGCTATACAAAGCTCTTCGAAAATATGCTGGATCATAAAAATATTACTGTTGCCCTTAACACAGAGGCGGAAAGTGTCTTCGGGCTTGAATTCGAAGGCGACGCCGAAGACGACAAGTTAACCGGCATTACAATTCAATATAAAAAGTTTGACAAGCCAATTATTTTTACAGGTCCGCTTGATGAGCTTTTCTTGGGTCGCTTCGGTCGTCTTCCATATAGATCGCTTGATTTTAAGTTTGAAACTCTTGATAAGGAATACGAATTTCCATGCGGAACTATTAATTATACTGTTTCTGAAGACTTCACGCGCATCACTGAATATAAGCATTTAACAGGGCAGAAGTGTGATAAAACAACAATTATGAAGGAATATAGTCGAGCCTACGAAGACCCTAAAAATCAAATTCCATATTACGCGATTATTAACGAAGAGAATAATGCTCACTATGAAAAATATAAGAACTTGGTTGATTCTACGCCAAACTTTTATGCTATTGGGCGATTGGCTGAATACAAATATTACAATATGGATCAAATTATTGAAAAAGCAATCCTATTAGCACAAGAAATTTTGGACAAATAGATGAGCAATTCTTTAAATAAAGTTATTACTTTTGCTATTCCATGCTACAACTCGGCTGAATATATGGATAATTGTATCGATCATCTTCTTAAATTAAATTCAAAGGAAGACGATATTGAAATTTTAATTGTCGATGATGGGTCTACAAAAGACAATACTCTTGAGATCGCTAAGTCGTGAGAGAAGAAACATCCAAATGTGATTCGTGCTATTCATCAAGAAAATGGTGGGCACGGTCAAGCTGTAAATACTGGATTGAAAAATGCCAAAGGTCTATATTTTAAAGTTGTTGATAGTGATGACTGACTTGATGTTGATGGCACAAAACCAATTATGGATTATCTTCGTAAGCAGGCAAAAGGCGAGGCATCTAAAGCAACAGATCTTGTTATTGGAAACTATGTATATAACAAAGTCCACGAAAATTCATTGACGCCTATAAATTATGTTGACGCTCTTCCAGAAGGAAGAGAGTTTGGCTGAGATGGCATTAAGAAGTTTAAAATTAGCGAGTATTTGTTAATGCATTCTGCAATATATAGAACGCAACTTCTTCGTGATATCAAATTAGAACTTCCTAAGCATACTTTTTATGTGGACAACATTTTTGTTTATGTTCCTCTTCCACATGTTAGAACCATGTATTACATTAATACAGATATGTATATGTATTTTATTGGTCGTGAAGATCAAAGTGTTAACGAAGACGTAATGAAATCTCGAATTGACCAGCAACTTAAAATTACGAAAATCATGATTGATGCCACAGACTTATCTGAGCTTGATAAGCAACCTAAGCTCAAGCGTTACATGCTTAATTATCTTTCCATGATGATGTGTATTTGTACTGTATTTTTAAGAATGATCGATACTAAAGAATCTGATGAAAAAAGAAAAGAAATTTGAGAGTATTTAAAATTTCACGATGAAAAACTTTGCCATAAGATAATGCAATCTCCACTTTGTTATGGAACAAATATTCCAGGACAGGCTGGAAAGCTTATTGGAACTTCTGGTTATAAACTTGCTCAAAAGCTATTTGGCTTTAACTAAGATATAAAATTACTTGTTTTTGTGGTATATTATGCCACCTGGCACACCTCCTTGGTGTAATGGTAGCACACCGGTCTTCAAAACCGGGTTGTCTCGTGTCCAAAGCGAGCGGTGGGGGTTCGAATCCTCCAGGAGGTGCCACTTAGCATGCTTGGCCTGACGGCCTTCGCATCTAGCTTTCGCTGCGAAATAATTCTATAGAAATAATTATTTAGATTCTTCGTAGGCTTGGCGTACTGCTCGTGCTAATTGATCGGCGCAGCTCGTAGGCTTATTTCCGCAAGTGTTTCCAAGCAAGTACTCTTCAATTTTTTCAACCGTTCAACCATCAACTAATTTTGCTATGGCCTTAAGATTGCCGTTGCATCCGCCAATAAACTCTATATTTGTAATTATATTATCATTGATATCGAAGTTGATTTCAGGTGCGCAAACCATTGTTGTTTTATAGTTATATCGCATTGACCTCTCCTAATTAATCTCGTTTCTTGTCAGCAAAAATTATACCTTAATATGTTATTATATGCGAGTTAATCGTTAAGAAAGGAAGATTATGGATTCTAGTGATGGTGTATTTGACATTATCAAATGAGTCAGCGGCGATTACAAAGACCCTGTAGGTAACATCCTAACAATTTCAAACGACAATGGAATGCTAACCATTGCTTGTGGTATTGTTGTTACCCTCGCCCTTGCAGTTGTTGCTTTATTAATTGGTAATGCAATCAAAAATCGAGTAAATTTCTTGCAGAAGTATTGTATTCCATCTCCTGTAGTTGGTGGTTTTATTTTCATGATTCTTATTTTTATAGGAAAATATTTCGGTGTTGTAAGTATCACTTTTCAAACCACTTTTCAAACAGTGTTTATGGTTGCATTCTTTACGACAGTAGGTCTGTCTGCAGACTTTAGACTTATTAAAGCTGGTGGTGGCCTATTGTTAATTTACTGGTTGTTGGCAGCCACAATTAGTGCCTTGCAAGGACCTCTTGCCTTGTTCCTTGGTGGACTTATGGACCTTGAACCTGCTTATTCAATCACTGCTGGTGCAATTTCTATGTGTGGTGGTCATGGTGCTGGTGCTGCTTATGGTGGAATGATTAAGGAAATGGGATGGCCAGCTGCAACCGATTGCGCACTTGCTTGTGCTACATTAGGTTTGATTTGTTCTGTAATGCTTGGTGGTCCTCTTTCACGTCGTTTAATCTTAAAAAATAATCTAAAGCCTGATGCTATTCAAACAGGCCCAAAGAAAGCTGCTCCAAAAACTCGTGAAGAACGTCGTTCAAGTGCTATGGATATTATGAAAAACTTCGCAGTTATTGTTATTTGTATGACAGCTGGTATTTTGGTTGCAAAATGAGCATCCATGGGAATCAACAATTTGGTTATGAGCTTAACTGGTTCTGAAACTTCGACAATTACATTGCCTGATTATATTGGTGCTATGTTTGTATCTGTCCTTGTTCGTAACTTAAACGAGAAGTTCCATTGGTTCAACTACAATGCGAAGTTCTGTGATGGACTTGGCGGTATTACTCTTGATGTATTCTTGAGTATTGCTATGATGTCGATTGATCTTCTTACATTGATTGAACTTGGTCCAAGACTTGCAGTTATCGTATTGGCCGAAGTTGTTGTTATGGGATTCTATGTTTACTTTATTGTATTTCGTGCATTGGGTAAGAACTTCGATGCCGCGGTTATGTGCGGTGGTATGTGCGGTCACGCATTGGGTGCAACGCCTACAGCTATGGCTAACATGGAAGCTGTTTCTGCTAGATTCGGTTTCTCTCAGAAGGCTTTTGTTATTGTTCCTATCGTAGGTGCGTTCTTAGTTGATCTGGTTTATCAGCCGGTAAGTATTGTACTTATTAATATGTTTGTGCCGTACGTCGCATAGGATTATTTAAAATAAATTTGTGAAAAGCAGTCAGTTTGGCTGCTTTTCTTTTTGGTATAATCAAAATGTCAAGTTTAAGGAGTTAACATGAAAAAAATCATTGAAACAATTCCAAATTTTAGTGTAGCGCGTGAGCGCGACGAAGAAACATTTAACGGTTTGGTAGATATTTCGAAGAGTAGGGATGATGTTATTCTTTTAGATGCACAAAGCGATCCAGATCACAACAGGTCTGTTTTTACACTAATTGGATCTCCTGAAGGTGTTGAAGAAGTGGCATTCCAACTTACAAAGTTTGCCAGTGAACATATTGATATGAACCACCATCACGGTGAGCATTCGCGAATGGGAGCAACTGACGTTTTGCCTTTTGTTCCAACACTTAATACAACTACGGAAGAATGTGTTGAAATGAGCAAGCGAGTTGCTAAGCGAATTTGGGAAGAGCTTAAGATTCCCTCGTTTTTATACGAAGAATCTGCAACTAAGCCTGAACGTAAAAATTTAGCTACTGTCCGTAAAGGTCAGTGGGAAGGTATGCCAGAGAAGTTAAAACAAGAAGATTGGGCTCCGGACTTCGGAGAGAGAGAAATGCATCCAACAGCTGGTATTATGGCAATTGGAGCGCGCAAGTGCCTCGTTGCTTTTAATGTTAACTTAAAGACTAGTGATGTTGAAATTGCGAAGAAAATTGCAAGTGAAATTCGAGAGAGCAATGGCGGTTTTAAGGAAGTTAAAGCTATGGGCTTTAGCCTCGATGACCGTGGCATCACACAAGTTTCTATGAATCTTTGCGATTATAATGTTTCGGGTATGCATATTGTTTTTGACAAGATTTCTGAGCTTGCGCAAAAATATGGCACCGAAGTTTTGGAAAGCGAACTTGTTGGAACTGCTCCTGCTAAAGCATTTTTGGATGTTTGCGAGCATTACTTGAAGCTTAAAGATTTTGATGCCTTTAAACAAATGATGGAATATAGACTTCTTTAGGAGACAAGATGGATTTAGATAATTTTGTTGAAGATTTAACAAGTAATAGCCCTGCTCCAGGCGGCGGCGCGGCTTCGGCACTCTTCGGAGTTTTAGGAGCTGCATTATCTTCTATGGTTTGTGCTTTAACAGAAGGTCGTAAAAAGTATGTTGATAGCGAGCCATTTGTTCAAGATCAGCATAAGAAAATTCTTGAACTTCAAGAAGAACTAAAAGCTATGATGGACGCTGACGTTGATGCATTCATGCAAATTAGTGCAGCTTATAAACTTCCAAAAGAGACCGACGAGGAAAAGACTAAGCGAAGCGAAGCCATACAAGCTGCTCTTGAGCCAGCAATTAAAGTTCCTTTCAAAATTATACAATTAGCCGCTCAAGGTTTAGATTTGACAGAAAGCTTAATTGGCAAAACAAATGAAATGGCATCCAGCGATTTAGGTTGTGCAGCGCTCGGCTTTAAAGTTGCCATCCAAGGCGCTTACTTAAACGTAAAAATCAACCTCGGTTCCGCGAAAGAACCAATCGGAACTTACGAAGAGGATAGCCAAGCAATACTGGATAAATACCTGCCACTTGCAGATAAAATTTACATAGAAATACTCAATAATCTATAAGATACGTCTCATAAGTAAGAGATTTTGAATGTGACATTTCGAAACCCCTGCAGCGCCTATTTATAGCGGGCGAACGCACGATGGCATACCGCGAAGCCGTTGAGAAATGCATATTCAAAATCTCTTCCAAAAGACAAAAATTATAGTATTTTTAATAATTTTAATGGTAAAATACGCAGTCCGTGAGTTTTGGTCGGAAATCAAAACGGAAAGGATTAAAAAATGAAGAAAGATATTCACCCAGAGTACATGGAATGTACCGTAACTTGTTCATGTGGCAACACATTCAAAACTCGTTCCACAAAACCAGAGCTTAAAGTTGATATTTGTAATGAATGTCATCCATTTTTTACTGGTCAACAAAAGCTTGTTGATACTGGTGGACGTGTTCAACGCTTTGAAGACCGCTTTGGAAATGCTAAGGAAACTTTGGAAGCAAAAGCTGCCGAGAAAAAGGCTGCACGTGCTGCAGAGTTAGAAGCTGCCGAAACTGAGCGCAAGGCTAAGGCTGAAGAAAAGGCCGCTGAAAAAGAAAAGCGTGCTAAGGCTTATGAGGCAAAGGCTAAGAAGGAAGCAGCTCAAAAGGCTAAGGAAGAAGCTGAAAAACCAGCTGAAGAAAAAGCCGAAGAACAAGCTCCAGCCGAAGGTCAAGCTCCA
>JAUNQF010000022.1 GCA_030536315.1 Coriobacteriia bacterium | reverse complement strand
CGCGCACAATTTCCAGCGAAGCACTGGTGCGCCATATCAGCCATGATGTTTGAGCCATCCTTAATATTAGAAGTTTCACGGAATGGCGAATCGGTGCCACCGGTGTCATGATGGTCGCGACCAAGCATTACAGGACCAATTTCACCGTTGCGAACCATTTCATTAAACTTGAGTGCAATATTAGTTCTACCCATTGCATCTTGATATAAAATTCGGCATTCTGTTCCAACAACAAGTTTGTTTTCTTCGGCATCGCGAACTCAAACTTTGTTGTCTTCGTCCTGGTAGCGTCTGTTGTGAGCATCAATATAATCATAGGCAGCCTTGTCGGTCTTAATCAAGTCTTCGTGATTGCGAGACAAGCAACACCATCTAAATGGGCCATAACCATAATCAAAAAGTTGCGGTCCCAAAATGTCTTCGACATAAGATGGGAAAATAAATCCGTCCAAATCGTCTTTGCCGTTTTTGCAAATTGTCTTATCGCCCGCATCATAAACAGCCTTCATAAAACTGTTTCCATAATCGAAGAAGTAGGTTCCCTTCTCGTGCAAGTCTGAAATCAAGTGATAGTGCTTAACGAGAGTCTTATCAACAAGCTCGCAAAACTTTTTCTTGTCATTTGCAAGCATTTCTGTACGCTCTTCGAAGGTCAGTCCCTGTGGGCAATAACCACCGTCATATGGAACGTGGCAAGATGTTTGATCAGAAAGCAAATCCACATGGATGTCATTTTCTAAAACATATTCCAGCAAATCAACAATGTTTCCATGCATGGCGATCGCGCAAGCTTGCGCACCCTTTTGCTTTTCAAGGGCTAACTTGCAGGCCTCTTCGGCACCTTCGGCAACAACATCTACTCAACCTTGCTCGAAGCGAGTTTGAATTCGAGAGCTATCAACTTCGGCGATGATCGCTGTAGCTCCAGCAATATGAGCTGCCTTTCCTTGAGCGCCGCTCATGCCACCAAGACCCGAAGAAATGAACAGCTTGCCAGCCAAATTTTCCTTCTCGGAAAGACCAAGCTTTATGCGCCCTGCATTAAGAAGCGTATTAAATGTGCCATGAACAATTCCCTGCGGACCAATATACATCCAGCCACCAGCAGTCATTTGCCCATAATTTGCAACACCAATTGCTGCAGCGCGATTAAAGTTATCGTTATCATCAAAAAGCCCAACCATAAGCGCATTCGTCGTAATAACACGTGGACTCATCTTATGACTCTTATAAAGTCCCATCGGATGCCCCGACATCATAACAAGAGTTTGCTCATCGGTTAGCGCCTCAAGATATTTTTTAATCAAGCGATACTGCATCCAGTTTTGACAAACCTGGCCGGTCTCGCCATAAGTAACCAATTCATAAGGATAAAGCGCAACATCAAAATCCAAGTTATTTTCAATCATAACTTGCATGGCCTTACCTTCGATGCAATTGCCCTTGTATTCGTCAATTGGCTTGCCATAAAGTTTGCCCTCCGGCCTAAACCTGTATCCATAAATTCTGCCGGTAGCTTCCAACTCTTCGGCAAATTCCTTCGCCATTTTCTCATGATGATCCGGATGAATATAACGAAGCGCATTTTGCACCGCTAAAACTTTATCAGCCTTTGAAAGCTTTGATTCGCGCTTCGGAGCACGGCGAATGCCCTCTTCAAACTTCGGATATTCCGGCAATTCATAATCTAATTTAATTTGCATACATTCATCAATCTTCGCGTTTTCCATTTTCCCCTCCACTATTAAATTTTTTCGCCTGATTTAATCACTTGCGATACAAGGTTTTGACCAAACCTGTAAAAAATATAGTCAAGATTATTCGCATTCCAAATTAAGATGTCAGCCTGTTTGCCAACTTCGATGATTCCAAGATCTTGCGCCTTATTAATTGCGGCAGCCGCGTTTAGAGTTGCGGCACACAAACTCTCTTCGGGAGTCATTTTGTATTTAAGGCAGCCGATATTCATTGCCAAAACGAAGTTATTGTTTGGACACGAACCCGGGTTAAAATCACTTCCAAAAGCAACCGCTACATTATTATCAATCATCTCACGTGCGAGCGCATAAGTTGAACCAAGATAAAAACTTGTAGCTGGGAGCAAGCATGCGATGGTGTCGAAGTTCTTCATCACCGCAATGTCTTCGCTGTTTGCGACGATTAAATGTTCCATCGAAATTGAACCAATCGAAGTTGCCATTTCAACTCCACCAATTCGCTCAATTTCATTCGTGTGGCATTTAGGAATGAGCCCCGCAGATTTGCCAGCCTCAAGAACTTGCTTACATTCGTCAGCCGTGAAAATATCTTTCTCGCAAAAGACATCAATGAACTCTGCCCCGCCTTCGTCGATCACGGCCGGAAGCATTTCATCAATTGCATATTTAACATAATCAGAAGTGCTGCCATCAAAATCATCCGGAAGCGAATGCAGAGGCATAAAAGTTATAGCAATATCAACTTTGTGGTTAGCCTTCAACTTTTTAATAACTTGCAACATCTTAACTTCGTTTTCAGTATCAAGGCCATAGCCTGTTTTTATCTCGACAGATGTCACGCCATTTGCAAGCATAAAATCAAGGTGCTCGCTCGCCTTCGCGTAAAGCTCATCCGCGCTGGCTTCACGTGTCGCCTTAACGGTCGAATTAATACCGCCACCAGCATTGTGAATAGCCAGGTAATCCATACCTTTTAGCTTCATCGCAAGTTCCTTCTCGCGATACCCGCCGAAGACAAGGTGCGTGTGCGGGTCAACCAAACCAGGAGTTATCAACGCGCCTTTGGCGTCAATAACTTCATCAGCTGCTGGAGCCTCGCCTTCGCCGACTTCAATAATTTTTGAACCATCTATTAATATGTAGGCATTTTTGATGCGCTTAACACAATCGTTTTGCATAGCGCCAGATTGCTTGCCGGCTCCCACGGGAGTAGCAAGTTCACCAATATTTTTAATGAGAGTTGTCATCGAAAAAATTATAGCACTATACCCCCGACACCGCGGACCAAATTTGGTATAATTCACGGGTGCTAATTTCCAAAAAAAATTCGAGAGGAGACCAAAATGTCTATCAAAAAAAGCTCTAAATTTATCATTGCTGGAATTGCAGTCTTGGTTGCTGCACTTTTAATTGCGGCCATCGCTACCCCAGCCTTCGCAAAATCGGAAGCAAACAACGAAGCGAAGCGTGCCGTTCCATTCTCCGAAGTAAACGTTGACCAAGGCTTTATGCATGACTACATTAAACTTGTAATCTGCAAAGTTATTCCAACCGCAATTGAGCAAGTAGAATCTTATGACGTTGCAAAAGACCAATGCGGAGGAATGTACAATATAAGAAATTGTGCTAATTGACATAAAGCAGGTTCTAAGCCAACGGAAAAACCTACCCACCTTGGAGCAAAATATGTTGATTCGGATGTTCATAAAGTATTAGAATCAATGTGTATGGCATTAGACACTCCCGATGGAGGCGATCAGGACATTATTGATGCGCAGATATCCATTAAGGAAAAACTTGATGAATGAATCCCTTTGTATCAATGAGCTCCCGAACAAGCAGGCTCACAATATCCAGGATATTTTGATAGCTTTTATTCTCTTGATCCAACATATGTAAAATATTCAAATACCGATAATCACGAGCTTTACTGCCAAGGACATTTTATCGAAGCCGCAGTTGCCCATTATCGCTATCAACTTCATAAAAATCCAGATAATCCTGATACGCGATTATTGGATGTTGCAATTAATAGCGCAAATCATATAGTAGATACATTTGGTCCTAATAGTAAAGAAAAGCGCATACAGATTCCAGGACATGAAGAAATTGAGCTTTCATTGATAAAGCTCGCAAAGCTTTGCAAAGAAATAAACACATCGCCATATGTAGACAAGGCCAATGATTATATTGATCGAGCAGCATTCTTCTTGGAGGCTCGTGGTCATGATTGAGATACGAGAACAGCCTTTGATATTATTTTAGGAAAGTTGGAATATGATCAAGACCATGAACCTGTTTCTAAGCAAACGGAAGCAGTTGGACATGCCGTTCGTGCACAGTATTTGTACACTGGAATGTGCGAACTTGCAACTGTTGACCAAAGATATGCTGCAAAATACGACAACGCACTAAGATCACTTTGGGATGACCTAACTAACAAAAAACAATATTTAACTGGAGGCGTAGGAGACAGCAGTGGTCATAACGAAGGATTTTCCGAAGCTTACTTTTTACCAAATTATAAATCATACTGTGAAACCTGCGCTGGCGTTGCCAATATGCTATGAAACAGATCTATGAGCACTTTATATGAAGGTTCTAAATATGCAGACCAAGTAGAAACTGACCTATACAACAACATTTTAGGTTGCGTAAATTTTGCTGGA
Source organism: Coriobacteriia bacterium (assembly GCA_030536315.1). Lineage (GTDB taxonomy): Bacteria > Actinomycetota > Coriobacteriia > Coriobacteriales > Eggerthellaceae > Equivita. Next base: position 7,806 of record JAUNQF010000022.1, on the reverse strand, counting down.
GATAAATTCTATTATGAAAATAGGCTTTGCACTACAAAAGCTTTTGACCGAAGCACTTGGTTCGGAACAGCTTGTTGTCCTCCAAACTTCACACGTACAATTTTGCAAGTTGGAGGTTATATTTACAATACAAACTCAAATGCTATTTATGTTAATCAATACGTTTCAAATAAGGCAAACTTCAGCTTCGGAAATAACAAAGTAAATATTGATATAAAAAGTGGTTTCCCATATGACACTACAGGTGAAATAAAGATTACGCCAGACAGCACTGGAAATTTTGATGTTTATCTGCGAAATCCAAACTGGTCTGACAACTACACAATTAAAGTTGATGGTGCACCTGTAACCCCTAAAGAGGTAGAAGGATATCTTGTCATAAGTGGTCATACTTGGCAGCAATCTGGCTCAACAATAACATTTAATTTTGACATGCCAGTCAAATACGAGAAAAACGATAGCCATGTTAAAGAGACAGAAGGCTTGATTGCGCTTCGTCATGGACCATTGCTATATTGCTCAGAGGAAGTTGATTACAGTCCTACAGATTTCAACTTCAATAAAGCTTCTATTGATCAGTCAGGAACCTACTCTTTCAAAACCGAGGATCTAACACCGGGGAATGCAAGCGATAATGGCGTAAGCACTGTTGATGTTATGACCCATGACGGTTATTATGTAAAAGATACTGGTCTTGAAAAAATTCAGTGAAGACTAATTCCCTATTACGCGCGTTGCAATAGAACTCTTGGAGAAATGCATGCGTTCTTCCACGATGGAGAATTGCCTCCAAAACTCTCTCAAAAAGCAACTCCTTCAGCATCCTTCTCATCCGGCACAGCATTTGATTCTGTCAACCACTTAAATGATTGCACCGAAGAACCGGATCTACGTTGGACAAGTTATCATGGCGATACTGTGGAACCAAATCCATGGGTTCAGTACGATTTTGCTTCGCTTGTTAAGATTAATGCAATTCGTATATGGTGATATGATGATGGCGGTGGGGTCAGAATGCCAAATGACTTCAATATTGAGGTTGGTAGCAACACGCAAGAAAATAATATAAACGAAACAGCCGTAATAACAAACAAAGCTGATCCAATAGTCGACGGAAACTACAAGATTTATACGCTTGACAAGCCATATGAGGGAACCTATATAAAATTACTAATGGATAACTCTGTAAGCCAAAAGGCTGCGGGCATAGTTGAATGGCAGCTTTTAAATACAAATGAAGATAAATATACTGTAAAGTTTGATCTTAACGGACACGGCGATCAGACTATTGCTCCAATAGAAAATGTTCCTTACGGTTCTACAATTAGCAAAGTTAATGACCCGTCTGAACTTGGATACACATTTGGAGGATGATATGCCGATGGCACGCTAACTACCCCATGGGATTTCAATACTGACACCGTAAAGTCCAATATGACTCTTTATGCGAAGTGAACTCAAGAAACCACATCATTGTCAGGAAGTATTGTTTGAGACGACGCAAACAACCAAGACGGTTTCCGTCCAACCACTGTAAAAATTAACTTACTATCAAACGGTGAAGTTGTTGACGGAAAAGTTATTGCCGAAAATGTTGGCTGGGCTTTCACGTTCACCAATTTACCACTATACACTGACGGCAAGTTAAATACCTACACAGTAAGCGAAGACCCAATAGATAAATATACAATAACAAGTTCGGGCAGCTCCTTCACAAATACACATATACCTGAAAAAATTGATATTCCCCTTAAAGTCAAGTTTAATGTAGCGCCGGGTGTTCCTCTTCCAAACGAAATTGTGGTTGAGCTTGTTAAGACTGTTCCTCTAAGTCTTGCCTCTGTTGTTAATGAAGATACAGGGATTTGCGTTACTCTAAATGCGGCAAATGACTGAACAGCTTCTTTTGATAATTTAGATAAATATCAAGACGGGAAAGAAATTGTTTATAGCTTAAAGCCACATCCAGTAGAAGGTTTTGACATTGATTTCTCTGGCGATTTAGAATCTGGTTTTACAGTAAATGTAAAAGTTGCAACACCAGCTACACCTGAAAATGTCACATCATCTACAGGAGATGCAACAATACCTATTAGCTCATTGCTAATTTTGGTTTTAATTACTGGTGTCTTTACTCTGTTAAGCAGAAACAGAAAATTTCGTCGTAATTAAAACATTAAATTAAATAAGAGAGACGATAATATGTTTAAGAATTTATTGAAGATTTCGGCAGTATTGTTGGTTTGCGTTTGTGCACTTTGTGCTTGCACTATGCAAACAACTAATGATTGCACCAAAAACGCCGAAGAAAACGCAACAGACCCAAATCAATTTCCGGATGGCTCGCCTATTGATCCGTGGTTCCAAAGCAGCGAAACAGTCAGCTTGGCTTCGATGGGCCAAAAACTTGTTGTGCCAAACTTAGTTGCGAACAATATAAGCGACGAAGTCATCACGCAAAACACTCAAAACATTCAACAAACCATCGATAGTGCAACTAATAATGGTGGCGGCGTTATCTACATCAGTGGTGGCACCTATTCAATTGGCGCGCTTTTCTTTAAGCCTAATGTAAATTTGTATATCGAGGAAGGCTCCTCTCTTAAAGGCAGCGAAGATATTTATTTCTACCCGTTGGTAGAAACTCGAATTGAAGGTCAAACCGTCCTGTATTATTCGGCGCTTATAAATGCTGATAAATGCGACAATTTCAAGATTGCCGGAAAAGGCGCAATTGATGGCAACGGTCATAAAGCGTGAAGGCAATACCACCTTCGCAGAACTTGGGACCCTGAGTGTACTAATAAAGAAGAGCAGAGGCCTCGCCTTCTATATGTGTCAAACAGCAATAACGTAACCGTGTCCGAAGTAACTTTAAAAGACTCATTTTATTGGACAGCTCATATTTATAAATGCGACCGCGTAAAGTTTTTGGGCGCTTCGATTATTTCACAGCTTGATGAGAAGCCCGCAAGCACTGATTGCATAGACATCGATGCCTGCACGAATGTTCACGTTAAGAACTGCTACATGCATGTAAATGACGATGCCGTTGTAATGAAAGGCGGTAAAGGTGCTTGAGCTGACGAAGATCCAACCAACGGCTTCAACGAAAACATAATTGTTGAAGATTGCACATTTGGATATTGCGCGAGCATTTTTACATGTGGTTCAGAATCTGTTCGCAACAAAAATATTATTTTGAGAAATTGCACGGTTGACCATCCTGACAAAATGTTCAGATTGAAATTTAGAGCAGACACGCCATCTATATATGAATACATGACAGTAGAAAATATTACAGGAACAGCAAACAACTTCTTATATGTTGGGCCATATTATCAATTTATGGATATGCAAGGAAGAACCGATAAGCCTATCTCGATTGGAGATCATCTAACAATTAGGAATTGCAAGCTGGATGTTGAAACTTACTATCATGTAGAAGTCAACGATGACGAATACATATGCAGAAACTTCTGCTTTAAAAATAACGAAGTAACTTACAAAGAACCCGGCAACGAAAATTTACTGTAAGAAATTAAGATGCGAAAAATTCGCTTTATGTTAGCGTAAGATAATCTTAGCAATTATGCCTGTATGTATGCGCAATATAAATTAGCGCGGTTCCATATAGTCAAAACTTGGGAATTTTGTTTTTAATTCGTCGATTTTGCTTTGATAATATCCCATTTTATCTGAGCTTAGCAATGTGTTGCCGCCCTCACCAAACGAAAGCTCCCCTTTATATTTCATAGCTCTTCGTGCAATTGCATAACAAGATTGTGGCGAGACTGTATTTTTATTGTCATTTACTACAGCTTGTTGTGTTACAGAAATCAGTTGCTCTTTCATGCCAGACTGATAGTCGTCTTTCGGATTAACTTCTCTTGCATCTTGAATAACTCGATTGCCTACTTCTTTAATAAAATCAAGCATATAATTTATCTCTTGAGAATCAAAACCGTACTTTGCATTACTAAACATAATAACCTCCACTACTTTTACAAAAAAAACAATCAATATTGTAAGACAAAGCACAGGAAAAAATATGAAAATTATTATGTTCACTTATAATTGGTTATATGTTAGATTTTTCGAGAAATAAAATAAATAAAAACTACAAGCTAAACTTTATAGTTTTTTGAAGATGAAAATGTAACGCTAGTCTTAGGATCAAAAAAAAGAAAAGATTAAAAGTTCATCAAAAAGTATCGCTTCAAAAGCTAACAATGCGCTTGGTCCAACATGAAAAGAACGTAATTGAGCTGCAAATATGCTAGACGAGTCAATTTATAGACTGTTAGGATTATTTGAACCAATTTGCGATAAAAAAAATAATATAACCATTTTAGAAAACCACCTAATTAAACGTCTGCCAGTATTAGCAGTAGAACATAGGTCAATATTTCTCTGACATTTGGCATACATACACAGAAAAATTTTTATTACCATATAAAAAAAATAATCTATAATAGATATATGATTATTTTAGATAAAGAAATAACAAAAACAGAAATCAAAAACAACTATGCCGGTGAGGATGGCTTTATAAAAGGTGTTGTTGATGTTAAAAAAGGGCTGGTTGCTCTTGACGCAGAAATGCACTATATGCTTTCCGACTATCTAAAAGAGCAAAAGAATTCTAAAGAAAATGATATGTGAGGATTTAACTTGTGGCTTCTTGAAAAAGAAGAAGAGCAAATTCTTGAATTTGATTCTTTTATAAACATCAGGAACAATCAAGCTCATGGATTTTTACGTGGAGGCATGTCTATCGAAGATGAAAATATTAAAAATGCTGCAAAGGATGTTATTAAAAAATGGATCAAGTTTTAGATAAAAATATTGAGCAATCTTGATATTCTCTAAGTTTACCTGCTCAGATGGTAAATATAGGCAACGAAGTCAAGCGTGCCTTTAGGTTTACTGACACAAATAAGCAGAATAGTTTTCTTGATAAAGCAATTACATATATAAAATTAACGTCAAAAGACAAAAAGAACAAAAAAGTAGTTGATGAAATATTGATTGGTGTTGATGTTCTTACGAACATTAAGGACAACGAAGAATCAACTTACACAAAAGAACAAGTCTTAAATTACTACAATACTTTCCTTCACTATATTTAAAGCTTCTTTAATAATTGGTAAAGACAGCGAGAAATAATTATATCCATTAGATGTGCCCGCCTTTTTGACGACGCGTACTGCGTACGCGAGTCAAAAAACAAGGGTGCAGATGATGGATAGAATTATTTCGGAGCGAAAGGTATGTGCGCAGGCCGTCAGGCCGAGCACGAAAGGTGGTGGAGCATAGGGGGATCGAACCCCTGACCTCCGGCTTGCAAAGCCGGCGCTCTCCCAGCTGAGCTAATGCCCCACATAAAGGCTACTGACACTTTCGTCAATAAACGCCCCACCGGCTTAAGCTCTCAGTGGAGCGTTTATCGCAATTTCAATGGTGGGCCCGAATGGATTTGAACCAGCGACCTCACGCTTATCAGGCGTGCGCTCTAACCAACTGAGCTACGAGCCCGTATCAGCAAGAGCGTATTATAAGCGAAAGCAACCATTACTGACCCACGATTTTAAGTATTTTTTGTTTCTGCGCATTCCCCTTTTGTTTGCTAAGTTTGTCTTCCTTGGTAAAGTGAATTTCGAAAGGAATGCCTATGTCTCTCAAGTACGCAATCATTTGTAGGTCCAAATCACTTGGGTCGTGGCGAATGTCGAGGAGAACGTAAACCATTTCAAAGTTGCGTTCTTGATTAAAATATTCATCAATAAGCGAAGACCAACGCGCACGCTCGCCTTTTGAGCGCTTCGCAAATCCGTAGCCTGGAAGGTCAACCAAATAAATGTCCCCCGCATCAAAGAAATTAATTGCAGTAGTTTTGCCAGGGGTCGAAGAAACCTTCGCTAAACTTTTGTTATTACAAAGCTTATTAATTAGCGTGCTTTTGCCAACATTTGACCGCCCAACAAAAGAAACTTCGGGCTTTGTGGATGCCGGCAGCTGCTCTGCGGTCGCATAGCTGGCAATAAACTTTGCTGACTTAACGCTAATCATGAACGTTAAAAATGAAATTAAAGAACGGCGAATATCAGGTTTCGGGAGTTTTAATATTTTTATAAGCAAGCTTCGAAGACGTGCTTGCCGCTGAATTATCACGGCCATCGGCAATCTCGCTTCCCGCTACATAGCCAATAGACTCACCCGCTTGAATAAGACCAAGAGTTTCACTCGCACGTTGCTTAATACCTTCTTCGGTTTGAAGGTATTCAATATCATTTTGAAGTTGATTATTTGTATTCTTTAAAGCGTCGTATTGGGCTTGCAACCTATCTTGCTCTCGAACGCTGATGTAAAAATCGCGAGCAGGTTGATACAAAAAGCAAATTGAAAAAACAAGACAGCCAAGAACCAAAGCAGTAATTAATAAACGTTTATGACCGCCATTTACGCTGGTCTTAACTACATTTTTAAGATTGTCTTTAAGATTAATATTTTTGATATTTTTTAAATCCATTTATTCTACGTTTAAACTGCCTTTATTCAATTTTTCTCAGTTGTGTCAAATTTTAGCACACCTTATAATTTTATAGTCAACAATTTAGAAAAATTGGTATAATTCCACCTCACGCATTTAGAAAGGAAAATTATGGCTAATAAAAAGTCAAACTCAAAAGCGCCCGCAAGCAAGAAGATTTCAGTTTGGTCTCTTGCATTGATGGGTTTTACTTGCGTTTGGGGATTTGGTAACGTTGCCAACGGTTTCGGTTACTTCGGAGGTACTGGAGTTATCGTGCCTTGGATTTTGGTATTCGTACTTTACTTTGCTCCTTACGCCCTCATGGTTGGCGAACTTGGCGCCACATTCAAAGACAAGGCTGGTGGAGTTTCTTCGTGAATTCAAGAAACAATCGGTCCAAAGCTCGCATTTTTCTGCGGCTGGATTTACTGGGTTGTTCACACACCTTACATGTCTCAAAAACCAAACAACATGATCATTGCTGCAAACTGGGCATTTTTCCAGAATGGCAGCGTTAGTGATTACGAAGTTTGGGCTGTCCAGTTAATTGGTCTTGGAATTTTTATTCTTTGTGTATTCCTTGCAACTCGAGGAATTAGCGTAATTAAGGTTATTTCAAGCGTTGCTGGTATGGCAAGTTTTGCAATGGGTCTACTCTACATTTTGATGGTTTTCACCGCTCCTGCAATTAATCCTGGTGTTCAACTTAATCCTATTGACTTCAAGCTTGAAAGCTTTATTCCAAGCGATGCAACGATGCTTCTTAACCTGTCCGTCCTAATTTTTGCAGTAGGCGGAATTGAGAAGTTATCGCCTTATGTTAACCAAATGAAGAACGGCAAACGCGAATTCCCTATGGGTATGATCTTTGTTGTTATAATGGTTACGGTTTGTGCTTTCCTCGGAACTTTTGCAATGGGTATGATGTTTGGACCAAACAATGTACCTGATGGCTTCCTTACAAATGGTCAATATCAAGCATTTCAGATGTTGGGCAATTACTACAATGTTGGCAACCTATTCGTTATCATCTTCGCAATTACCAACTTTATTACAAACTTCGCTGTTTTGATTATCAGCTTGGATGCTCCACTTCGCATTATGCTTGGTAATTCGGACAAGAAGTTCATCCCTGCTGCTCTTCTCAAGACAAACAAGCATGGAGCTTACACAAACGGTATTTTGCTTGAGTTTGTAATCGTTTCAATCCTTATCCTTATTCCATGTCTTGGAATTAGCGATATCGATGCTCTGGTTAAATGGCTCATTAA
>JAUNQF010000009.1:13975-45283 GCA_030536315.1 Coriobacteriia bacterium | reverse complement strand
ATGAAGCTGTCGGCCTTAAGCGCCGCGCCACCAATTAAACCGCCATCAATATTTTCATTAGCGAGGAGGCCTTCGGCATTTTCAGGTTTCATAGAACCACCGTAAAGAACACGAATGTTTTCTGCAACACGTTCGTCGTAGATGTTTTTGATTTCATCGCGAACGGCAGCGCAAACTTCTTCGGCCTGTTCTGGAGTGGCCGTGCGACCTGTCCCAATAGCCCAAATTGGCTCATATGCAACAATGCAGTTTTCAGCATCAACAGCATCAATTCCAGCAAAAGCAGCTTGAACTTGCTTGCGGACAAACTCATCGTAAGTTCCTTCGTCGCGAACATTCAAACTTTCACCAACACAAATTATTGGTGTAATGTCAGCGGCAATGAGAGCCTTCGCCTTTTTATTGATCATCTCATTAGTCTCTCCGAAGATCTCGCGGCGTTCGCTATGACCAATGATGCAATGGCTGCATGGAATTTCTTTAAGCATTGGGACGCTGATTTCCCCAGTAAAAGCGCCACTTTCTTCGAAGTAACAATTCTGTGCGCCAACGCCAATATTTTTCTTGTCAAAGTTAAAAACCTCAACGACTGGCTTTAGGTCAACAAAAGGAGTGCAGGTGATAACCTCAACCTTCTCTGCCCAATCGTTTTCATATTCATTAGAAATTTCTTGAGCAAGACTAACAGCTTCGCCAATAGTCTTGTTCATCTTCCAATTTCCTGCCATTACTAATTTTCTCATAAGTTCTCCTTTTTACTTAGTTTTCCCATAAGCATCATAAATACGATTGACTTCTATTTCGTATTGCATGCGTTGGCCTTTAACAACTGAACTTAAAATTCAGCCTGTTATCAGGTTGAGCAATGCAAAGAGCTCAAAACCCAAAGCCAATATTGCTGTTGGAAAACGTGCAACTAAACCAGTTTGCGCATATTCAATAATAACTGGAATACCACAAATTAAACCAAGCGCAAAACATACCAAAGCAATAATACCAAAAAGCATTAACGGGCGGTATTCTTTAAACAAAGACATAATCATCATTAGAACTTTGAAACCGTCACCAAAAGTTGAGAGTTTGCTTTCGCTTCCTTCGGGGCGGTCGCGATAATCGATTGGCACTTCAACAATTCTTCAACTCTTGTCCACTGCATGGATAGAAAGCTCAGTCTCGATTTGAAAACCAGGGCTTAGAATTGGAAGAGCCTTTGCAAATACAGTGTTGTAAGCGCGATACCCAGTCATAACATCGTTAAAGTCAAACTTATAAATCATCTTAATCAACCAGCGAACGAGGTTATTTCCAAGGCCATGGAAAGCGCGATCGTTTTCGTCCCCATAAGAACCATTGCTTAAACGATCGCCAATGGTCATATCGGCGAGGTTCTCGCGCAAAGGCGCGAGGAGGTCATGCACTGCTTCGGCGGGATAAGTATCGTCGCCATCGACCATTACATAATAATCAGCCGTGATATCACGAGTCATTTGACGTACAACGCGACCCTTACCCTGGCGAGTCTCAGTTCGAACAATGGCGCCATGTTCCTTCGCAATTTTTGCAGTATCATCACTGGAATTGTTGTCATAAACGTAAATGTCTGCATTTGGAAGTTCACGCTTGAAATCGTCAACAACCTTACCAATTGTAATAGCCTCGTTATAACAAGGAATTATTACTGCAATTTTTTCGTTTTCCATTTTCACCTTTCCGCATTTTTCAATGCACAATGGACCCTGTATTATATCAAATACATAAGATTATGGTAAAATTACTTGCCGTGAAAAAATTGATTGAACAGTTTGTGAAATTTGGAATTGTTGGCGTTATTGCGTTTTTCATCGACTTCGGCATTTATACGCTTTGCACGCAAGTTTTTCAATGACACTATATTGTAGGAGGAACGCTCGGCTTCACAATTTCGGTCATCTTCAACTACCTTGCAAGCATGAAATATGTCTTCAAGCACAAAGAAGACATGAGCCGCACTCGTGAATTCATCATCTTTGTTGTTCTTTCAATAATTGGTCTTGGCATTAATAATGCATGCTTATGGTTCTTAATTGACTTCGTCCAGTGGCCTTTTGAGCTATCGAAGCCTGTCCTTGAACTTGGTGCAAAAATCATCGCAACGGCAGTTGTTATGGTCTGGAACTTCGTCACTCGAAAAATTCTTTTAGACGACACCAAAAATATTTAAAAAAATTTCAAAAAGTTGGTGCATATATCCAGCAAAAGAATAAAATATGCGCTTGCCGATAAATGAAAATTTATCTAGGAGGTAAAAATGACAGTCAAAGTTGGTATTAACGGCTTCGGTCGTATTGGTCGCATGGTCTATCGTGCGATGGCTGGTGACAAGCGTTTTGACGTTGTAGCAATTAATGATCTTGGAAACGTTGAGGTCATGGCTCACCTGCTTAAATACGACTCAATCCATGGTGTTGCTTTCAAAAAAGTTGAAGCCAAAGGCGATACAATTGTTGCTGATGGTCACGAAATTAAAGTACTAAGCGAACGTGACCCTAAAGATCTTCCATGGGGCAAACTTGGTGTTGATGTTGTTATTGAAAGTACTGGTCTTTTCACAGATGGCGAAAAGGCCGCTGCACATATTAAGGCTGGAGCAAAGAAGGTTATCATTTCTGCTCCTGCAACAAATGTTGACGGCACCTTTGTTATGGGTGTTAACGATGACACTTATGACAAGGAAAAGCATCACATTGTTTCAAATGCTTCTTGCACAACAAACTGCCTTGCTCCTTTCACAAAAGTTTTGCTTGAAAACTTTGGAATTAAGCGTGGCATGATGAATACAATCCATTCATTTACAGGAGACCAGGTTGTTTTGGATGGCCCACATAAGGATCTTCGTCGTGCAAGAGCTTCTGCACTAAACATTATTCCAACATCTACTGGTGCTGCTCGCGCTATTGGACTTGTTCTTCCAGAACTTCAAGGCAAGTTGGACGGTTTTGCAACTCGCGTTCCTACGCCTGATGGATCTTTGGTTGACTTAACTGCAGAACTTGAAGTTCCTGTAACAAAAGAGCAAATCAACGAAGTTATGAAGAAGGCTGCAAATGGAAAACTTAAGGGTATTTTAGAATACACCGAAGACCCAGTTGTATCTTCTGACATTATTGATAACCCACATTCTTCAATTTTTGATTCTAAGCTTACTATGGTTATGCCTGGTGGTGTTGTTTCGAAAGTTGTTGCTGGCGAAGACGCAGGCACAATGGTCAAATGCGTTGCTTGGTATGACAATGAATGGGGCTATAGTAATCGCGCTGCTGATCTTGCAGCTATTTTGCTCTAAGTAGCATCTTATATTTGGGAAAAAAGCCGGCCTAGACGTCGGCTTTTTTTATGATGCGACGTAAACTCGAAGAGCTTTTGAGTGAGTTTTTATATCAAAATTATGGTTGGAATATTCTTCGCCATCAAGCTGACAAGGAACAAGTTGATTGATTTTTAGTTTGATATTTTTAGATTTATCAAAAGCAACGTGTTTGCTTCCAACGTGCTTACCCTTCGCCGCACGAGCAAAAAGCGGGAGCGTAGTTTTGCGAGTTAAATTTCCAACTGAATAACACATATTAAAATAGCCATCATCAAGTTTGGCATCCGGAGTGATTTTAAAACCTCCACCATATGTTTGCCCAATTTGAATTGCAAAAATTAGCGAATGTCCATTAATTTTGCGGCCTCGGTCCAGCTTCGCTTCGAAATCAAAAAATTCGAAGTGGTTCATAATTCTGTCAACACCACATTTGAAATATAGCTTGAAGCCTTTTTCCTTGCTCTTCTGACGAGCCTTCATTGTGTCAATTGCAATTCCGGCATCAAGACCAAAGGACAGCGTTTCAACAAAATATTTATCGTTGCACTGGCCAACATCAACTTGCTTGACCTTCGCATGCATTAACTGGTCAATAGCATGGTGAACATTAAAGGACATGCCAAGGCTTCGTGCGTAATCGTTTCCAGAACCAACAGGAATAACTCCCATAATTGGACGCTTTGCTTTTGGAATTCTCATGATTCCCGAAGCTGTTTCGTGAACGACGCCATCTCCGCCAACAACAATTACCGAATCGTATTTGGCTGTGTCTTCGGCAATTTTCATTGCGTGACCATCGTGCTTGGTGTAGAACAAATCGACGTCTTGGTGATATTCAGCACGCAAAGTTTCAAAAGTTTTGTAGCCGTTTTTACTGCCCTTTCCACTTTGAGCAACAGGGTTAACAATAATTAAAGCTCTTCCTAAATTGTTGGCCATAACATCTCCTACAATTTTGAACGGTCAACCTTAGGATAAGGCTTGCCACATGACATATCGCCTTCGATGCATTTTGTGCGAACGCATTCAGGGCCGGCATCCGCAAAAATAAGCGGAGCAGTTGGACGAACAAGCTCAAGCATTTGCCAAGCAAGATCGTTAATTTCTCATTGAGCTCTGTTACAACAACGAACGCTAAAGAAGTGAAGCAGCTCGCGAATGTTCATAGTTACAACAATTTTTGTCTCTGCCGCATTTGGCAAAATGAAACGAGCGTCTTCCTTCGGCACACCAGCAGCCACCAACTTTTCATAAGTTTCCTCACAAGATTTAATGGCTTCGTCGAAGATTTGGTTAGCCTCGGCGTTATCTTTAACGGTCTGAGGCTTAACGAAGCTAAGACCATCCTTGACCGCAACATAACGCTGGCTTTGCTGGTTGTAGCTGGCCATTCTGTGACGAACGAGTTGATGTGTAAGCGCGCGAGACACGCCTTCGATAGCAAATGTATAACTTGCATGCTCCAGCGTTGAGCTGTGGCCACCCGCTAAAATAATTTTTAGGATTTTTGCAACTTGTTCATCGGTCATTTTTTCGATTAAGTCGGCCGCCCCAACAGCACTATAACAAAGACGCGCTGCAGTTGCTACAGCACGCTCGGGATCTTTAGTGTGATATAAAAGTTTAACATTGATTTTTGTTTCCATTTTGACTCCATAACTTGGCTTGCGACATTTTATGATACCAAAATTTAACGCGCACAAACCCATATAATGTTATAATCTAACGCCCAATTTATTGAGGTTAATATGAGAGAATTTTTTGACAGACTTAACATTCGAATTGCTGAATTCATGGAAGGCCGATATGGGCTGGATAACTTAAACAAATTTTTGCTCATCTTCGGTTTTATTTTGGTCTTCTTTGGTGCAATTGTGTCCCCCGTTGATTTGCTGGGATGGGGCTTCGCAATTATTGCTTTGTTTCGCGCGCTGTCAAGAAATTTTGACAGACGCGAAATTGAAAACGAATGGTATCTTAAAATTACTCGCGCGCCAAAGAGGTTTTTCAAGAAAATTTCAACGCGTTGGAAAAATCGCAAAACTACTGTCTATTTTAAATGCAGCAATTGTAAGCAACAACTTTCAGTTCCGAAAGGCAAGGGTAAAATTCGCGTAATTTGCCCAAAATGCGGAAGCGAAATTTATAAAACTACTTAAAATGTTTGGTTTTATTACTCCAAATTTTCAAACTTTAAGCGACGAAGAAAAGTCCCGCTACCAGTCTGTTTATTGCGGGCTATGTCATAGTTTGCGAGACAATTATTCAAATGTTTCGCGCCTGGCGCTTAGTTATGATTTGACGTTTTTGGTTTTGCTTCTAAGTTCGCTTTATGAACCTGACGAAATAAAGGATAATTGCAATTGCATTTTTCATCCAGGCGATAAATATGAAACTGCGCAAAATGAATTCTCGGATTATTGCGCCGACCTAACAGTTGCACTTGCCTATCATAAAATTTTGGATGACATCAATGACGATGATAAGCTGATTGCAAAAGTTGGCGAGCGTGCCTTGGCTTCGCAATATAAAAAAGTGAAGGAGAAATTGCCTGAAACTTGCGCTTTGATTGAAAAATCCATGGCTGAAATTCAAGAAATCGAGTATTTGCCCGGAGACAATCGAGTACTGACCGCGGGCAGTGGCGGAGAGAAGTTTGGGTATATGCTTGGGTGTTTGTTTGATGTTAAGCATGATATGTGGAGCGAAACGTTGGTGAAGTTTGGGGCAAACCTCGGCCGTTTAATCTATTACATGGATGCTGCGGTTGACTTCGAAGATGATGTGAAGAATGATTCTTATAATCCATTTAAAGATCAAATCAAGGCAGATAAAATTGACGAAGCCACAGCACACGACATTAAAGATAAACTCACTGTTTTAGCTGGGCAAGCAACGCAACATTTTGAAAAACTTCCACTTGTGCAAGATATTAACCTTCTAAATAATATCCTCTACGAAGGTCTTTGAATCAAATTTAACCACAAGTTTTTTAAGGAAAAAAGGTAGAATATACCACTCATGGCTATGGACGCTTACAAAATATTAGGACTTGAAAGTACGGCTTCGACCGATGAAGTAAAACGTGCTTACAGGAAGTTGGCTCGTGAGAACCATCCGGATTTGCATCCGGGAGATGAGGCTGCGGCTAAACGTATGAATGAAATCAACGAAGCTTACGACCGCATCATGAATCCGGATAAATATGCTGCCGAAGACGCGCGCCGAGCCGCGGCTGATCAAGCTGCTGAACGCTCTTCTTCAGGTCCACAACGCCCAGGTCAAGGTCCTAACGCGCAACAACAAAATGCCGGCTATTATCAACAACAAGGTAGATATGGATGGTCGGGAGACTTTGGCTTCGATGATATTTTTGGAGGCTTCTACACAGTTGGTGGACCGATTCACCCGGAGGCGAGCGTATCGGATCCTGAAGAAGTCCGAATGGCCATTAACATGATCAACAACAAGCAATTTAAAGAAGCTATTAAGGTTTTGTATCGTACAAAAAGCACGGATAGAAATGCGCGATGGTATTACATTGTTGCTGTTGCGAACCATGGAGCAGGAAATACGATGCTTGCGATGGATCAAATTAAGCGCGCTTGCGAAATGGAGCCAAACAATCAAGAATACGTTTCGGCTGCGCGCAACATTCAAGCAAGTGGTCGCGTTTATCAAGAGACTGGGGACGCTCGCGGATTTAGTATGAATTATATGAACCCAGGCACACTTTGTTGTATGTGTTTGATGCTTCAAATGTGTATGGGCGGCGGCATTCCTTTGTGCATAGGTTTTTAGGAGGATATGATGGCAAAGTCAATTGGAATTGATTTGGGTACAACTAATAGTTGTGTTGCAACTATCGAAGGTGACAAGCCTGTTGTAATTACAAACGCCGAAGGCAAGCGCACGCTTCCAAGTGTTGTTGCTTTTACAAAAGATGGCGAACGCCTGGTTGGTGAACCTGCAGTTCGTCAGGCTGTTATGAATGCGGATAGAACTTTTGCTTCGGTAAAAAGACATATGGGAAGTGACTGGCGAGCTTCGATTGACGGCAAGGATTTTACTCCTCAAGAAATTTCTGCCATGATTTTGCGCAAGCTTAAAAATGATGCGCGTGATTATTTGGATGACGAAAAATTGGTCGATGCCGTAATTACAGTTCCTGCATACTTTAATGATATGCAACGCCAGGCAACAAAAGATGCCGGACGAATTGCGGGCTTGAATGTGCTTCGTATTATTAATGAGCCAACTGCAGCTGCCCTTGCCTATGGACTTGATAATGAAATGCAACAAAAGGTTATGGTTTATGACCTTGGTGGTGGAACTTTTGATGTTTCAATTATTGATATCAGCGAAGGTGTAATTGAGGTCATGTCTACCAGCGGAAATAATCACCTTGGTGGCGATGATTTTGATGAATGCATTGCTAATCATGTTGCTCAAGTTTGCAAAAGCGATTATAAATTTGACGTTAAAAGTGACCCCGAAGCATGGGCTCGCGTTTTGGATGCTGCCGAAAAAGCAAAGATTGAACTTTCTGCTGCGAAAAAAGCTGAAATCAATTTGCCGTTTTTAAGTCAAACTGGAAATAATGGCGGACCTATCAATTTGGTTTGCGAAATTACAGTTGAAGATTTCAATAAAATGATTGCTCCTCTTATTGAGCAAACTGCCGAACCAGTTGAACAAGCACTATACGATGCTGGAATTGCGGCAAGCGAACTTGATCAAGTTTTATTAGTTGGCGGAAGCACACGAATCCCTGCTGTTGCTGCAAAAGTTAAAGAGCTAACAGGCAAAGACCCGTCTTCGTCGATTAATCCTGACGAATGCGTCGCTCAAGGAGCTGCAATTCAAGCTAACACTTTAAGCAATGCGGCGAATTCTTTAGCGGTGCGAGGTGGCGAAATTCTCTTGCTTGACGTTTGCCCGTTGTCACTTGCAATTGAAACAGTTGGCGGCGTTGCAACCAGACTTATCGAGCGAAACACAACACTGCCTACAACCTATTCACAAATTTTCACAACTGCGGCTGCATTTCAAACAAAAGTTGAAATTAAAGTTTTGCAAGGCGAGCGCCCAATGGCAGCCGACAACAAAATGATTGGAAACTTCATGTTAACTGGAATCAAGCGAGCTCCTGCTGGTGTTCCACAAATCGAAGTAACATTTGATATTGATGCAAACGGAATTATGAATGTTAAGGCAAAAGATTTGGGAACCGGAAAAGAACAATCAATCACAATCGAAAATGACCAAAGAATGAGTGATGCAGAAATTGAAGCTGCAATTCGCGATGCTGAAACTTACGCTGAACAAGATAAAGCTCGAAAGCAAAATTGAGAAGACTATGCCGAAGCGCAAAGTTTGCTTAGCCAAGTTGATACTGCCATTGCCAAGAAGGGCAAAACTATGGATAAAACAGAAAAGAAAAACATCAAAGCACAGGCAAATGTTCTTCGCAACTATCTTCGCAAGAAACAAGATAAATTGACAGATGGTGACCGCGTAAACATTAAAGATTCAGCCGCAAAACTCAAGGAAATGGCTTCGTCGATTATTGAGGATTAAATAAGAATTTTTGCTATAATACTCAACCCATGCCTAAGGCTATAAAAAATACAAACACAATGAAGAAAGTTCTCTTCGCGTTGGCAATTTGCATTGTTGTTATGCTTTGCTTTTTGTTTGTTGCCGTTCAAGCAGCAAGCGCTGGCAACAGGTTGCAAGATTCTTCGAGTTTTGGAATTGGAAATAACCGTTTTAGCATTGATGCACAAGTTGGAGTAATTGCAAATGGCGAATTCGAAGGAAGCGAGCACTTCGATTCGGAAAATACTTCGCTTGCAACATATTCAACGCGAGACATCTCGACTGCAATTTCTGCAATTTCATTTAGGATCGAATCTGCTGCTCAAGCTGCTGCCGAAGCTGCAAAAGCCGAAGAGATGGTCAAGGCCAACATAGCAAAGAACCGAAGAAATGAACACGCTCGCGCGTTTGGCATGCCTTCGGGATTAAGCGAAGTAAATTGAGACGTTGGTCGCATGGCATTTGTTGCTGAATGAACAGTTCGCATTAATGCATATTTTATTGGAACTCCATTGGCAGACACAGGTGAGTTTTTTGCCAACGCCGCGTGAGAAAACGGCATTGACCCAAGATGGTCCCCTGCAATTTCTAACACCGAAAGCGGCAAGGGATTTCACTGCTTTAGGTCACATAATGCATGAGGCTGAGGAGATTCGGGCTGAGGTAGCTGAGAAGACGCAATTTATAGCCATGTAGCTGGCCTGTCATCAAGCTATGGCTACACAATTTCAACATCCTATGCAGAAAAATACTGTCCGCCAAATTCGGACAATTGATACGCAAACACTCTTAGCGAGATGTGCAAAATTTAATCTAACGTAAATCTATATTCAGATTTTGAGTGAAAAACTTCTCCAGGCAATAATATTGTATTAGGAAAATTCGGCTGATTTGGACTGTCTGGAAAATGCTGAGGCTCCAATGCCATTGCTGCATATTTTGGAAGAGGCTTATTGTTCTTTCCAATTTCAGAACCAGTATAATCATGACAGTCAAAAAGCTGGATTGCCGGTTCAGTTGTAACAATTGTCATTGTAATTCCGCTCTTATTACTTTTAACTTTTGCAGCAAGCTTCGCCTTATCATTTAATGCCGAAACACCATCGTCTGTAATTTCAAACTTTCCATCAAATGGTGCACCTTTTGCAGCTGCTTCTTCTCTACTCATTAAAACGAAGTTATGGTCATAACCTTTCCCATTTTTTAACTGTTCGTCTTCAGCGTTAATGTCACGCCCTACAAGTTTACCTTCACCAGCTTCTCCAAAGAAATCAAATACACCACCTTTAGGTGTTTGACGAATCTCGCCAGTTGGAATAAGCTCAGCATCAATAGGGGTTGTTGCATTACTATAAATTGTTAAATTTTCTTCAGTTATAGGCCAACTTGGGTCTCCAGAAACGCAAAAGAAACAATGATTCATTAGATTAACAGGACACGGCATTGTAGTCTTCGCTTCATAAGCAATTCCAAGTGTGTTGTTTTCGTTCAATGTGTAAGTAACAATTGTTGTCATGCGACCAGGAAAACCCATATCTCCATGTTCGCTGTGTAAAATAAATTTAATGAAACGAGATGGGTCATATTCGTCAATTTCAAATGTTTGATATGCAAACCCAAACTTACCGCCATGAAGAGAGTTATCATTTTCGTTAATATCAACTTGATATGTTGTGCCATTATATGTTCACTTGCCATCTTTTATTCTGTTAGAAAAACGACCAACAATCGCCCCATGAAAATTTTTCATTGTGTTATTGAAATTAACATATTTGCGAATGTCATCAAAGCCCAAAACCATATCCTTAAGTTCGCCATTTTTATCAGGGACCATTAAAGAAACAACTCGAGCTCCAAAATTTGTAATACAAACCTCTGCGCCATTTTTGTTAACAAGTGTATAAAGTTTAGTTGGAACATCAGAATTATTTGCATCTTCAAGTCCAAGACCTAAATCTCGAACACCATTTGTTTCAAATTTTGAAAAATCCAAACCAGACTTTGTTCTGGCAGAACATCCAGTTAAAACGGGAGAAATTCCAGCAGCAGCAACTGTAGCAGCACCACCTAAAACAAAAGATCTTCTAGAAATATTCACAACTCCTCCTTAGCTAAACTTATAAATTGTAATTGAACTAAATTTATCACCGGGTCTAAGAATTGTTGATGGAAACTTCGCTATGTTTGGTGAATTTGGGAAATGTTGAGTTTCCAAACAAAGTCCGCAATTCGAAGAAATGGGAACCCCATTCTTTCCAATTAAGCTTCCATCTAAATCAACACTGTCGTATAGTTGAACTCCAGGCTCGGTGGTATAAACTTCCATAGTAATTCCACTATCGTTATTATGAACTTTTGCACAATAATTAACTTGGTCATTGTAAGGTTGCAATTTTGCTTCTTTCGAATCTTCAATACTTTGAATAATGAAATTATGATCATAGCCATTACCCATCTTAATTTGAGGGTCGTTTGCATTTATGTCTTCGCCAAGAAGCTTACCTTGTTTATAAAAATCAAATGGCGAATTCTTTTCTATTGGAATAATCTCACCGGTTGGGCATGTGTCTTCGTTAAGTGGTGTCATATATATTGAATTAATAAATAATTCGTCATCCAAAACAGTCTTTGAATGGTCTCCACTTAAGTTGAAATACGCATGATTTGTAACATTCAATGGAGTTGCTTTGTCGGTCACCGCAGAATAGTTAATGTGAAGCGAATTATCATCAAGCAATTCATAATGAACATAAAAATCAACGTTTCCTGGAAATCCCATATCCATATCAGGAGATTTTAAATTTAAAATTAGCTTATTAGCAGCTTGTTCAACAACACTAAATGTTTGAAAAGCTCATCCATAAGGTCCGCCATGCAAACAATTAGTACCATTATTTTGTGGAAGTTTATATGCCTTCCCGTCAATTTCAAATTCTCCATTAGCAATTCTATTTGCAAAACGCCCAACAACTGCACCGTGAGCATTACTATGTCTTTGATCGTGATCAATATAACCATTAAGTGAATCAAAACCAAGAACTACATCGCGAAAATTATTTGACTTATCGGCAACCATGATTGAAACAATTCGGGCACCAACATTGGTAATACAAACTTCCATACCATTTTTATTTGTTAAGGTATAAAGTCCAGTGGGAACTTGCGCGGTATATGACATAAAAAGTTCTTCGCTGATAATTCCAGCAGATCTAAATTCAAAATTTGAACTATCTATTCCGCTTTTTGTAATCACCTAAGAAATACCTCGCAACTTAGCTACCATCTTTGTTCTATATTCATTAAGAGTTCGCTCAAGTCCTACAGGATAAGTGTGAGGATTCAGCGTTCTCTTCTGAGTTTCATCAAGAGTTTCTAAACCTTGTTTAGCATTTTCCTGTGCATGCATTGTATCAAAAGTTTTACCTACAAGATTTCCTTTTTTAAATAAGGGCTTTAGCAAATCGCTGTAATTTTTTTCGCCCAATTTCTTTTGACGAAGAATATCCATAGGGTCAACAATTGTGCAAGTTTTATCAACGCCCATAGAAACATCGTAAATCATATCCCCTGCAAGCTTGCCATTATCATCAATGTATCGACGAACGTTTAGCACCCCTGGGATTGTAGTTTTTTGAGAACTTTCAGAAACTTTCATATGAGGATTCCAAACTTTTTCATCATGCATTTTGGTAGCTGATAATTTATAAACTCCTCCCAATGCAGGTTGGTCATAAGCAGTTGCAAGTTTAGTACCAACTCCAAGGCCACTGAAAATTCCACCTTCTGCATAAATTGATTTAATTGAATATTCATCTAAATCATTAGAAAGGATAATTCCGCAATCGGGAAGGCCGCCTTCGTCCAACATTTTTCGAGCAGTCTTGCTAAGCCAAGTTAAATCGCCAGAATCGATTCGAATTGCAGAAAGCTTTTCGCCTCGCTCTTTCATTTCATTTCCAACAATAATTGCGTTTTTAATTCCTTGTTCAACATCATAAGTATCCACAAGTAAAACACAATTGTTTGGAAATTCTTTTGCATAGGCGCGGAAGGCTTCCAATTCGCTGTCGAAGGCCATAACTCAGCTGTGAGCATGAGTTCCAGAAACAGGAATGTTAAAGAGCTTTCCAGCTTCTACATTCGAAGTTGATGCGCATCCCCCAACAACAGCAGCTCGCGAAGCCCAAACTCCACCTGCAAAACCTTGCGCACGACGAAGTCCAAACTCACTTACAGGACACTTCGCAGCAGAACAAATTCGCGATGCCTTTGTTGCAACAAGAGTTTGAAAATTAAATGCATTTAAAATTGCAGTTTCAATTATTTGGCATTGTAAAATTGGACCACAAACGCGAAGAACAGGTTCGTGTGGAAACACGACCGAGCCTTCGTCAACACAATCAATATCAACTTCAAGCTTTAAACCTTCTAGATAATCAAGAAAATCTTTTGTGAAAATTGGCTTACCATTAGACCCAGTAATTGTTGATAGATACTTTGTGTCTTCCTTTGTAAAGTGAAAGTTTTCTATGTATTGTCTAATTTGTTCAATACCACAAGCAATTGCATAGCCACCATTGAAAGGATAATCTCTAAAGAACAAATAAAAACATCCGTCCAACTCAAGCTTGTTGTTATGAAAATAACCTTGAGCCATTGTTAACTGATATAAATCAGTTAAAAGTGCCGAATGCTTAGAATTGATATCACTCATTTTCTCTCTTCCTATTTTATTTTCTTAAACCAGAAGAGTTTTGTCCAGGCCTTGCAGCGGATGAATCTAGTTTTCTTGTGCGCCTACGGACAGTTTGAGTTTTATTGCTTTCGTATACATTACCTTTTGGAACTGCGTTTTTAGAACGTTTTTGATTATTTCTTCTGTTATTTTTTCTTGGACGAGGTTTGTTTTCTTCGGATTTTTCCCCACCGAAGGTCTTGCTTCCACGACGCTTAACATTTGGAAGAGTTTTAACAACACCCGTCGCAAGTTTTTCAGAACCTTTTAAGGTCTGCGTTGTGTAAACACTTTCAAGAGAAATTACTGAATTTTCTTCTTGAACTTTTTCCCAGGCTTCTTTTCCAATTTTATTAGGACGAAGATTCTCTGTTTCATTTCCAAGACTTTTAGCAAATTTAGAATCTGTTTCCATCATATCCAGAGGAACTTTTACACGTTTTTCGTTTTCGCCAATTTTAACCTCAACATATTCACGAGGCATATTAACTTCAGTGACAACTGCTTCACCTTCTGGAGTTGAAATTTTTGCTTTTAGTTTTGGTGCACGAGAATTAAATTCTTTGTAATCTTCGTATTCATATTCCAAACAGCACAAAAGCTTTCCGCACATTCCTGAAATATTTTCAGGATTAAGTGCCATACCCTGCTCTTTTGCTTGCTTAATGGAAACATGTTTTGGACATCTTCCTAAACGAGCGCAACACAATTCTTGACCACAAAATCCAATTCCAGAAACTTGCGCGCTTTTTTCACGTTCGTTAATTTGTCTCATATCAACACGAAGATGAAATTCACTTGATAGTTTTTTAACTAAATCACGAAAATCTTGACGCTCTGGCGCCGAAAAATAAAAAACAGCTTTTCTTCCATCGTGTAAATATTCAACCGAGATTGGAACCATGTCTTCGTTAGTTTCTTTTGCATGCTTTTGAAAAATTGGAAACGCATCAATACTTTTTTGAGCCATTTCATCAGCTTGCTCGACATCTTTTTGAGTAGCAATGCGCTTGACTGGCTTAAGATCGCTTTTTAAAACTTTAAGGTCTTCGTCTGTTGCTTCGAAAATCTCTGAATCAAGTGTTCCAAACTCAATTCCACGAGCTGTTTCAACAATAACATTTTGACCAACTTTAATATCTAAATCGCCGGCATCAAACCAAAGCGAAGTGTTAGCTTTAACAGTCTTTACAGGAGCAATTTTTGTCATATCTTCTATATCCTTTTTATCTTCAATAACACAACGTCACAAAAATTTTGTGGGCTTATATTATACGCTAAATTTTGTTCAAAATCATTGAGGCAGTTTATCCTTTTAATGTATTTATCCTGCATTGTTTCTTTAATTAGATTTCTGTAATAAAACTTAATAATTGCACAAAATAGGGACAACAATTCCCTTTGTTTTGAACCGACATTTCTTTTGTTTTGATCTTCAATAATTGAAATTGCCGAACGTTCTAAAAGTTCGCTTAAATCTTTTGTTTTTTCTTCCAGACTACTTTTATAAACCGATACAATTTCATTTTGCTTATTAACAATGTCTGCACTTCTTAAAATGCAATCTCAATCATCAATTGAATCAAGATTATCTAACAAATTAATTATCTCGGAATAATAATCTTGCAAGTTTTGGTCGAGGCAAAAATCAATTGCCTTTTCAGTATTTCCGCCAAACAACATTAAGGCATTTTTGCAATCATCTTCTAATGCGCCTGAATTTGTTTTAACAATTTCAACCAAAGTATCAAGCGGCAGTTGTTTAAAATTGATAATTTGACAACGCGAAGCAATTGTTGGCAAAACATTATCAGCATTATTTGCAAGAAGAATAAAACAAACATCGCTTTCGGGCTCTTCCAATGTTTTAAGAAAAGAATTCGCAGCAGCTGTTCCAAGACTTTCAGCATTCTTTAAAATATAAATTTTCTTTTTACCTTGAATAGGCGCTAAAACAGTATCGTTAACAATTTCTTTAATTTGACTAACAAGATAAGTTTGAACACCCATAGGTTCATAAATTTTTAAATCAATAAAACTGCCACTGTCAATAAGATCGGCGAATTTATCTCCCTCCAAAGATTTAGCAAAAGCCTTCGCACAATTTAGCTTGCCGCAACCAAGAGGTCCACAAAATAAATAGGCGTGAGAAACTCTATCTTCGCTAAGTTCAGAACGAAGAATTTTTATAGCCAAGTCTTGACCAACAATATCTTTAAAATAATTACGCATGTTTAATTAATCATTGCAAAATATCATCATAAACAACATCTTGATCTAGCTCATTTAAAATTTCATGTCTGTCTTCGGGATACAACTTTAATGTGACATCTTTAATTCCAGCTTTAATGTAAGATTTGTTAACAAATTTTGGAGCATATCCAAAGTCACCCACAGGATCTTGATCACCAGAACATATTAAAACTGGCAAATTCTTTGGGATCTTATTTATGTTCTTCTTCTTTTCTATGAAAGACATTAAATCAAACATATTAAAAAATCCATTAAGTGTAAAAACGTATCCACAATAAGGATCATTTTGGTAGCGAGTAGCTTGTTTGTCATCTCTGCACAACCATTCGTGACCAGTAACAATTGGTTGAAAACGTTTGTTGTAACCACCCACGGCTAAATTATTAATTGAGTTTGAGCGATGGCGTCATCCTTTAAATATTGCTATTAATCTACAGAAGAATTTTGCAAAACCAAGTGCAATCATAGGCTGATTTCCAGTACCCATAACAATTGCACCATCTAAAGTTTCGCCATATGTCTCAATAAAACCACGACATAAAAAACTTCCCATACTATGACCAAGTAAAAAATATGGAAGCTTAGGGTAATCTTGTTTGATAGTATCTTGAAGCTTTTTCATATCCTTAAGAACAGTTTGATAACCATTCTTTTCTGCGCAATAACCTAAATCAGCTTTGTTGGCTGCAGTTTTTCCGTGGCCTAAATGGTCTTCGCCACAAACTAAAAATCCATGTTTGTTCAAAAACTTGGCAAAGTCTTCGTATCGCATAATATGTTCTGCCATTCCATGAGCAATTTGTAAAATATATTTAGGTTCACCTTCAGGCAACCACTTAACAGCATGAATAAAATTCTTACCATCGTTAGATTTGTAATTAAATTCTTCAACCATAACGCCTCCTATCTCGAATGAATAGGCTTTTTTCCTAAGTAGATATTATTTCATAACTTAGGTTTATCTATATGACTCTCATCAATATGTTCAATTACTTCCAAACAGATTTTTTTTGACGAATTTGCTCTTCTAATTTTTGAAACGCCAAACTTTAAGCTCTCATATCATTTTGAAAATGTAAAAATATCACACAAGTAATTTATTACGCCCTTATATGTTGTGGCATGAACAGCAGCTCCGTTTGAAATTAAGAATCGACGGTTAATGTTTTCTTGAGCATATGCTTTTCCAATTAATATCATTGGTAAGTTTTTATTAACGCATTCGCTTACAACAAGACCGCCTGGTTTTACAATAGCAATATCTGCAATCGACATCAATTGTGGCAATTTATCTGTGTATGTCAATATTGTAAAATTCGAAGCGTTAGCATTGTTCGCCAATTTTGAAAGTTTATTTGCGTAAGTTTCATCTTGGCCAACACAAAAAACAAAATGCAATCAATCCATCTTCGCAAAAAAACTTAGGCATGCATTTAAAGTCTTCCTCATATTTTTATAAGGTCCAGGATCATTGGCGCCACAAATTATCAAAACAACTTTCTTGTTTTGCTGAATAGAAAACAATTTTTTTACATCAAACTTTGAATATTTTTTTGAAAATTCCGAAGATATTGGAATTCCCGATACTAAAATTTTGTTGCTGTCTACCCGTCTACTTTGAAGCGTCGAAGCCATTTCTTCGCTTCCTACACAAAACAAATCAGTTTCTTTATGAGGTCATAGACCTTCAGTTTCATAATCTGTTGGAACAGAAACAATTCGAAAATTCAAATTTTTGTTGGCGCGAACTTTTGCTGCCACATTTGCACAAACAAAATGTGTGCAAACAACTACATCTGGATCAAGACCAACAATATAATGTTCAAAATTTTTATACATAAGGCTTGGCCAAAGTTGACCTCCGCCTCACAAAATTCGTCCAGTAAAATTTGTTCTTCAGGTTAAATCAAAAACAGGAGAAAGCAAACCAGTAGTAAAGTTAACAAACTTTGAACCACTTTCATTTTGAGGAAAGTAATCTAAGATATCGGCAATAACAACATTAATCTCATCGTCTTTTTTTAAAAACTCTTCATATATTGCTTCAGCTGCAATTTTATGACCAGAACCAGTTGAAGCATAGGCAACAAGAATTGTTTTTTTGCCAAGTTTGGACATTAATGATCAACCTCAACAACCACATCGTTAGAAGGGGCATCAAGATTGTTTTCTCAAACGTAATCGTGAGTTTCTTTACCAATAACTTTCGAAAGCAACACAACAACAACTACATTAGGAATAGCCATCAAAGCATTAGTAATATCTGAAATTCCTCAAATTACGTCTCCAAAGCCAGCTCCTCCAATAAATGCAGCAATTAAATATAAAATCATGAAAATTTGAACAGCCCTATGACCAAACAAATAGCAAATAGAACGGTTTGCATAATAAGACCATCCAATAATTGTTGAAAATGCAAACATTGCAAGAGAGAAGCATAACATTGGACCACCAACATATGGAATTTGTTGGAAAGCTTGAAGCGTGAGTGTCTGAGCTTCGGCACCAACTAATTCTGGATTAGCCATCATGCTGCCAACAAGCGCGATGCCAGTAATTGCACAAATTACAACTGTGGACCAAAACGCACCAGTCATTGCAACCAAAGATTGACGCGCAGGATTTTTAGTGGCAGCAGCCGAAGCAACAATTGGAGCAGTGCCCAAACCAGATTCGTTTGAGAACAGACCGCGAGCCATTCCATATTGCAATGCAACAGAAATTCCAGAACCAATTGCTCCTCCAAAAATTGCTTGATCGCTAAAAGCACTTTGCACAATTGCAACAACGGCAGGGATAAAATATTGCCAATTAAGAATTAATAACGTAAAAGTTCCAAGCAAATATGCAACAGTCATAAAAGGAATTAGTTTTTCGCAAACTTTTGATATAGCTTGAACACCACCATAAATAACGGCAAAAGTTATAACACAAATAACAATTGCAATTATCCATTGAGGAAAATCTGGAAAATAAAATGCAATGGATTCCGAAATTGCAGAGGCTTGAATTGCCGAACCTGTACCAAGTGTTGCAATGGCTGTGAAAACAGCGAAGCAAATTGCTCCGACTTTAGCTCACCAAGGAGTTTTGCCTTCGCTTCCATCTTTATTTTTCTTTTTAAATGCACGCTCCCATACATACATAGCACCACCGCACATTTTGCCTTTAACATCACGAACACGATATTTAACAGCAATATAAGTTTCTGAATATTTTGTAGCCATACCTAAAATACCCATAATTCACATTCAAAACACAGCACCAGGACCACCATAAATTATGGCTGTTGCAACTCCAACAATACATCCAACTCCTAAGGTACCCGAAAGTGCAGTACATAAGGCTCCAAACTGGCTGATGTCTCCTTCGGCGTTTGGATCATTGGTAACTGAAAGCTTGATGGCCTTAGGAATTTTAAGTTGAATAAAACCAGTTCTTCAAGTACAAAATAAGTGTGAAATTGTCAAGATTGCAATCATTGGAATGCCCCAAATCCAAGTATCAATCTGTGTAACTATAGCTATAAATGCTTCCATGATTAACCTTTCGACAGGCGCTTTATTATAACATAAAATATGGTAGAATATGTTTTATAGAAAGAGTATGAATCAATATGTGCTTAGCGATTCCAGGAAAAATAAAGAGTATTAACGAAGATAAAGTCGCCGAAGTTGACTTCGATGGATTGATGCGCACTGCTTCGATGGACATGTTGCCTAAAGCAAAAATTGGCGATTATGTCCTGGTTCATGCTGGCTTCGCAATTGAAATTGTAGACAAGAATGAAGCAAAGAAAACCTTAGATCTATTAAAGGAGTTAAGCTAATGAAAAATTTATTTAAAACTCATCCAATTCTTTCAAAAATCTTTATTTGTTTAATTGCAACACTTTGTGCAATATTAATTTGCACGACACCTGCATTTGCATGCACTGGAATTTATGTTGGAAGTGATGCATGTGCAGAAGGAACAACAATTATTGCCCGATCAGACGACACAAGTCCATATGACAAAGCTATTTTTGCAAAAGTTTATGGCGGTCAAGATGGAGAACAAATTAAGCACTTAAAGGCAAAGAATGGTTTTGAATGAGACTTCCCTGAAAAAATTCATAGAACAGTTTGTTATCCTACTGTTGCCGTTGCCGATGGTGCTTGCTATTATTCAGTTGGAATGAATGATCTTGGAGTCTACATTAATTCGACAGTAACTGGCGAAACAAATAAAACAGCACAAGAACATAATCCTTATGTTGAAGATGGCATACTCGAAGATGTATTTCCTCTTGTAATATGTGCACAAGCTACAACAGCAAGAGAAGGCATTGAACTTACAGCAAAAATCATTGATGAAAAAGGTTCTGCCGAAGATAACATCATAATGATTGCTGATCAAAACGAAGTTTGATATATGGAAATTTATGGCGGACATCAATATTGTGCGCTAAAAGCTCCAAGCGATTGTGTAACAGGAACTGGCAATGACTTTCTAATTGAAACTATTGATGAGACAAATCCAGATGTAATTTGTTCTAAAGATTTGTTTAAACTTCCGGCGGAAAAGGGCTTCGCTGTTTATGATAGCAATGGAAAAATGAATATTTTCAATACGTATGCCGGGTCCGAAGTAGATATGGATGTTTGTCGTCAAAGAACATGGAGAGTTCAAAACATTTTAAGCCC
Source organism: Coriobacteriia bacterium (assembly GCA_030536315.1). Taxonomy (GTDB): domain Bacteria; phylum Actinomycetota; class Coriobacteriia; order Coriobacteriales; family Eggerthellaceae; genus Equivita. The sequence goes on along the minus strand of JAUNQF010000009.1, from coordinate 24,663 downwards.
AAGCACTTCTACTCCTTATAATGTTCATACAAAAATTCCGCTATTTTACAAACCTGACAAAAAAGTTAGTGTTAATGACATAATGGATATTTATCGCGATAGGTTTGAGGGAACAGAATTTAGTTTAGATGTAAATGGCAACAACACTTATAGATCAATCAATACTGAAACTTCGCAAAGCATTCTTCTTACACAAATTTTTAAGGATTTACCTGCAAATATGTGCCTATTAAACTGAATGACTTGATCAAGTTCTGAATTTAATACATGAATTCCAACTTCAAATTTAGAGAGTTCTTTTGATCCGGCTTATACATATGAAAATAAAAACTACTTTAATCTTGAAGACGAAAATGCATTTTCGGCGTTTAAAAAATTGAATGCAATTGCTGCTCAAAAAAGAGACAAAACTAAATCTCAGCTATTAGACTATTGGCATTTTTATGAGCACTATATTGTTCCAATTTCTAACGAAGTTCTACACGAGGCAGCCAATTCTTCGGATGCGCAAGGCGCTGTAAATGATTTTTGTAAAACATGACAAGCTCAAAATTATTTTGACGCAAAGCGTCTAAGTGATGAAGTTGAATGGTACTACATGAATACTGAAAATTCATATAGCGTTAAAACTGTTGATGGAATTCATAAGCTTAAAGAAATTGCTCCATTTTCACCATATGTTGATGTTGTGCTTGCTGCAAAAATGCTTGGATGGAACATTGATGAAGATAAAAGCCAACAACATAATTCAAATGAATACGATAAAGCAAACTGAGGAAGCGAAGAGCAAGCCGACAATGGAGGCACAGAAGGCTATGTAAAAATTTCCAACGGAGAAAACTCTGCAGAAATTCACACAGGCAATGGACATAGACTTTCAAAAAGTCAAATAACAATTAATGATCAAACTTACGATATGAAAGCGAAAGTTTATGATGGAAAAACTTATGTTGATTTTAATTTTGTAAAAGAGTTGCAAAAACTTGATAACGCAAATAATTATACGAAGGTTGGATCGAATGATATTTCTCCCGCCCGTTCTTATGAAAATATTGGTCCGTTAAAAATGCCTGTTTGAGTTCAGGTTTTAGCTGTTATTGGTGTTGCGATAATAGTTATTGCATTAGTCTATGTTATTTTATGAGCAAGAAAAAAAGGTAAATAAAAACTTGACTGACAAGAGACAAAACTTAGTCGAGCAATTACAGACCAGCATTTCCACAAAAGCCGAAGGACTACCACAAATTAATTTAATGGAAGTTTGCGGCACGCACACGATGTCAATTGCGCGCTTCGGCATTCGCAAGCTTCTTCCGAAAAACGTCCACTTAATATCTGGTCCTGGTTGTCCAGTTTGTGTAACTCCAAATGAAACAATCGATAAAATGATTGCACTTACAAAAATTCCAAACTTAACTATCGCTACATTTGGAGACATGATGCGGGTTCCGGGATCAACTTCGTCTCTTATAAAAGAAAAAGCGAACGGCGCAAACATAGAAATTGTCTATTCGTCTCTTGATGCAATTGAGCTTGCTAAAAAATCTAAAAACGAAGTTGTATTTTTAGGAATTGGTTTTGAAACAACAACTCCAACTACTGCGGCAACAATAATTCGCGCCGAAGAGATGGCGCTTCCCAACTTCAGCGTTCTTTGCGCCCACAAAAACATGCTGGGGGCGCTAGATTTAATTGCAAACGATGACGAAGTTCAAGTTTCGGGTCTTATTTTACCTGGTCATGTATCAACTATAACTGGGCTTTCGATTTATGAATTTTTAGCGAAAAAATATAATTTGCCGGGAGTTGTTTCTGGATTTGAGGCAGCTGACATAATGCAAGCAATTGATATGTTAGTGACTCAAATTAAAAATGATAAAGCAAAAATTGAAAATGCTTACCCGCGAGGTGTGCGTGACGAAGGCAACCAAACCGCTCTTGATTTAATCAACGAAGTTTTTGAAACTTGCGATTCAAATTGAAGGGGGCTTGGATCTATTGCTTCGTCAGGATATAAAATCCGAAGGAAATATTCCGCTTTTGATGCAGAACACAAATTTAATATCAAAGCTGAACCTACAAAAGAAAACAAAGCATGCAAATGTGGAAGCGTCCTAAAAGGAATTATCCAACCGACTGACTGCCCGTTATTCGGAAAAACTTGCAACCCTGAAAATCCTATTGGACCTTGTATGGTGTCGAGCGAAGGTTCATGCTCCGCGTATTACAAATATCAAGATTAGAAAAGTTGTGCGATCAAGCAGAGTACAAGCACAACTGATCAACAAGAAATTACAAATGCAATATAATGAATGGCATTTAATCGCGGAAGAGATTTAACCATCTTTCGAAGAGATGGCTTAAATATAAGAACGAAATAAATTGGATACATAATAAACAAAATAGTCATAGCGCTATAAATTATTTTTTCAGCTACTGTCAAAGGACCTATTAAATCAATTTCAGGAGTCGCTGCCAAATAAATAACAAATGCTGAAGCCAAAATGTAAGCAACTGTAACTAAAGCATTTCAAATATGACCGACCACAATAATTCGCTTATCCTCATAAATGTCTTGAATCCACTTTCTACGCTTTGTTGCACTTTGAAATTCAATAATCATTGTAGCTACACTGTTGTATCTGTTTGCAGGTTCAGAATCTGTAGCCTTTTGAACAATTTCCTTATAAATATCATTAGGAAAATCGGCATTGCCACCTGCTCAATTGTTGGCATCCATCATAAACTCAAGAACTTTTCCAAGCGAATAAATATCATTTCGAACATCTGCTTTAAACGCTCGCCTGGAACCAGACTTAATGGTTGGTTGATCTTCGTCTTCGTTAAAATGTTGCGAAATACCAAAATCTATAAGTTGAATTTTGTGTGAATCTTCGTTCACCAAAATATTTTCAGGATTAATACCGCGATGAATGATTGGTTTACTAAAACCAGTGTGTAAATAATCAACAGCTTCGCAAATTTGCAAATAGATTGTGTTAAACAAATTGATATCAAAATTATGCTTTTTTAGAAAATCAGTTAAAGAAATTCCAATAAAACATTCTTCAACAATTATTAGTTTGTCGCCTTCTCTGCCTGCATAATAAACGTTAGGAATTCCATCACAATTAAGACCAACATTTCTTTCATTAAGAAGTACTTTATATATTTCGCCAAGCCCTTTGTTTTGTTTGAAAATCTTGCGAATAAAAGGGCCTTCTTTTTTGCCATTTTTTCCAACAAGAAGAATCTTTTCGGTTCTCTCAAATTCGCTTTCTCTAAAAACCGAATCAAGAATTATATCTTTATTTAAATAATCATCTTTATTCATTGTCTAACCTATACATATAAAACAGGCATACGACGACTAAAAGAACAAATAATTTCGTAGTTTATTGTACCAGATGCTTTTGCTAAATCATCAACCGTAATTTCTGCATCGCCATCACGTCCAACAAGTATGATTTCGTCGCCAATTTGAGCATTATAATTTGTTTGCGCAATTGCAGAATTCATATCAATTTCAAACATACACATATCCATACAAATTGAACCAACCTGTGGGAAAATTTTTCCTTTATAAATTACACCAATTTTTCCAGTTGCTTCGCGATGAAGTCCATCGGCATATCCAATTGGAATTGTGCAAATTTTTGCCGAAGACCTGGCCCTGTACTTGTGACCGTAAGACACGCCTTCGCCAATTCCCAAGATTCGCTCATCAACAATTCTTGCGTGAACGCTCATTGAAGGTTTAAGTTCAACATATTGTTTGATTAAATCACTTGGGTAATAACCATACATGCAAACACCCAAACGAACCATATTAAAATGACTTTCTGGATAACGGAAAATTGCAGCAGAATTTGCAGCGTGAACAATTCCCGGATCATAATCGTTGATCTTCATAGAATCAATTAGTTGCGTAAACAAAGACATTTGCTTTTTGAAAGTCATTTCATCAGCAATGTCTGCAGTCGCAAAATGTGTAAATGTACCTTCCAACTTAAGCGCACGATGAAAGCTAACACTTTTTAAGAAGTCAAGTACATCATTATGTCGAACGCCAACCCTGTTCATTCCTGTGTTTACAGCCAAATGATAAGGAGCGCTCTTACCCGCTTGATCTGCCGCTTCGGCATATTGAATTGCAAATTCTGTAGTGTGAATTGCAGGCATAATATCATGCTTAACCAAAAGCGGAATTGATTCAACTGGAGGCTGGGACAAAATTAAAATATTCCCTTTAATCTTTGCATCACGAAGTTCCATTGCTTCGTCAACAGTTGCAACTCCAAGATAAGCAGCACCACAATTTATAGCAGTCTTTGCAATTTGAACAGCACCGTGTCCATAAGCATCGGCCTTTACAATTACAAGAAGCTTACAATTCGGACCAATTTTTGACTTCGTCACATTAATGTTATGACGAATCGCATCCAGGTCAACTTGCAACCAAGACCAACGCCTATTAACAGTCTCAATTCCTTCTAATTTTGTATTGCGAAATTTCACTTAGCTTGCCTTTTTTGCAATTTCAGCAAGTTTGGCAAACGCTTTCTTCTCATTAACAGCCATATCTGCTAAAACTTTACGGTCAAGTTCAACTCCGGCTTTTTTCAAACCATTGATAAAAGTTGAATAGCTCATTCCGTTTTCGCGAGCAGCTGCATTAATACGAACAATCCATAAGCTGCGAATAACACGCTTTTTATTGCGTCTATCACGATACTGATATTGCATGGATTTCATGACCTGTTGTTTAGCGTTTCTATATGAACGCGATTTTTGGCCATAATAACCCTTAGCTTCACCCAATACTTCGCGACGCTTTTTGCGTGCATGTGTAGATCTTTTTACTCTAGCCATTTAAATCACTCCTTTATAAACGCAGCCTTATCGGCGGCCTAAATTCCTTGCAATTGTTTTGTTGTCTGCGCTAGAAACTTCGGTTTCTTTACGAAAGTTTCTTTTACGCTTCTGGCTTTTCTTCGCCAAAATGTGACTTTTGTATGCCTTTCCGCGCATAATTTTTCCAGAACCAGTAACGCGGAAGCGCTTTGCAGTTCCTTTGTGTGTTTTCATCTTAGGCATCTTGTCCTCCTTCTGCTTGTTTTGCTTTCTCAGCAGCACGAGCCGCAGCTTCGCGATTTCGCCTGCTGTTTTTTCCTTGTGTTTGTTTTTCTTCAATCTCTTCTTGAGATTTTTTTACAAATTCTGGAAGCGGAGCAATTGTCATAAACATGTTTCGACCTTCCATTTTTGGAGCCGCTTCAACAACGGCGATGTCTTCGAGCTCACTTGAAAGCTTTTCCAAAATGCTCAAACCTTGTTCAGGATGAGCCATCTCGCGACCACGAAACATGATAGTAATTTTTACTCTGTTTCCTTGACCTAAGAAACGAAGCACATGCTTTTTCTTGGTGTCATAATCACCAACATCAATTTTTGGACGAAACTTCATTTCCTTGGTTTCAATTTTGCCAGCTTTTTTACGGTTGGCCTTTTCTTTTCGGCTGCGCTCATACTTATACTTTCCATAATCCATAATCCTGCATACAGGCACAGCTTGCTTCGGAGTTACTTCAACGAGGTCGAGACCATCGCGTTGAGCCATTTCCAAAGCATCGGATACCGCATAATTTCCAAGTTGTTGGCCATCATAACCAACAAGTACACATTCTTGTGCACGAATTGCACGGTTAACACGTAAATCGTCTTTTGCCAATACATTCCTTTCACTAAAAAACCCGCTCGTTGGCGGGTAATACATCTGCAGCTTTTGCTGCTCAAGTTGTCGAATATCGACTTCTTATTTGTATTACCCATCAGTATTTTTCAACCAGTAGGTGGAAGGCTATTTGCCTTCGCTTCTGTCGGACCACGTATATTACCAAAAAACACGAAAATTTCAACCAAAAACATAAAATCGAGAAAATTCCCGGAGTCAATCGAGTGCTGACCGCGGGCAGAAGTTAAATTTCGTAGTGGGAGCGGTTAAAGCCGATGGTTTTTACGTAGGTTTTATCTTGGACAGCTCTCATGTAACTTGCTAACATGTAAGAGTTCAAGCTGGTGACAGCGTTGTCTTCGTCAGTAACATCCAAAAACTTACCATTATCACGAACAACAATGAAAACTTTACCTGGGTGTTGTGGATCAAGTTGAACACTAATTTCAATTAGAATCTTACCCTTATGATCTTTGTTAAAGTCTTGAATCTTAACGCCCATCTCTTCAATCAGCAAACTTGCTTTTTGAACAGATTTATTCGCAATATTATTTTCTTTAAGAAATTCAACAATCTCTTTATTAGCTTCAGCGAAGGCTTCCGCACTTAAAATAAAATTGTAATTTTTTGTAGTGTTGTTAAATTCATCGATCAAAAGAGGAAACTTTTTCTTCCCTCCCATAATCAAAACAACAATAGAACAAATTATAAAAGCAAGACCGAAGGACAAGCCTCATCCTGCTCATCCAGGAATTTGGCCTCACATATAACCGAAGAAATAAAGCCTTCAAATTGGAGCAACGGTCATAAACAATCCCGAAAATACCACACTTAAAACAGCGTGTCCCGCAACAACATAATATTGTACATACAAATAAATTATCGAAGCAAATAAAATGCACACCGAAGCTCATCTAATTGCCACACTAGACATATCAACAAGAGCAGGGGTTGTAATACCATAAATAACACTTACAAGATCACCAAATACCATAAACAATATAGTGATAACTATTCCTTCGATAATTGCAACTTTAAGTCCTGCATTCATAATATTCTTTAGGCCCGGCATATTCTTTTCGCTTAAATAAACACAAACAAAAGGCGTGATTGCAGTTCCATTAGAAGAGCAAACAGTAATAATGCTAAATACAAACATGATTACATTTACAACAGGAATATAAAATTCGCCAAACATTTCAACAACAAATTCATTCATAGCAATATTTAAAATTGCAGTAAACAAATATCCAAAAGCAATTACGGCACTATATTTAACGATGGTTGGGCAATACTTCGTTTTAAAAACGAAGCGAACCTTCAGCGAATTTTGCTTTCTAAAGAAATGGCAACACAAAATTACCATAGCAATTACAGTACTAATTACACGAGCGAGCGAAACGCCAGCAACACCCATCAAGCTACAGAAAATAATTGCAAAGATAATATTAGTTCCAACCTTAAAAACATCAGAAACAATAGTGCAATTTTGATCGCCATCGTTATAAACAATCGCAAACAGCAGCCAATCCATTGGCTGGATTAACGAAAGCAAGATAAAATATTTGAAGTACTGATGACAGTATTCAGAAATTTCTTCGCTAACACCAAACCAATTAATAATGGCATCCTCTAAAAAGAACAAAGACACCATCATAATTACTCCAAGGCCAATCGAGGCAATAATTGCGGTGCCAAAAATTTCATATGCTTTTTTCTTATCAAATTCTCCAACTGCTTCGGTGTAATAATTCGCGGCTCCATTAGCAAAAAGTGTTGATATAAAACAAACAATAGTAAAAATTGGCGTAACAAGACCAACCGCACTGATTGCAGCTTCGCCGAGGAAATTTCCCGAAACAATATTGTCCAAAAAACCAGCAATGGTAGAAACAGCAAATGAAATTGTCCCCGCCGTGAATAGCGTATAAAATTTATGTCTACTTAAATTGACATTTTTCATATTGCTGCATTATATCAAAGAATGGAAAAATGAAGTGTTATAATGTGCGCCGTGAATAAAATTAAAATAATGACATATCCGAACAAAATTGCAGAAAAAGCCACTGTTAGCAAGGAATATTCTAAGACTGCAAACATCATGACTAAAAATTTAATTGATGAATTTTTGCCCCTTTGTGATATTCCACACCCTTCTGGTCATGTTGATGAGATGCGCCAATACCTTCTTGATTGAGGAAAATCTCACAAAATTGAGACGCAACTTGATAGTTCGGGATGTATTTATATGGACATTCCTGCATCAAAAGGTTACGAAGACACACCCAAGTTGATGTTTCAAGCTCACTTCGATATGGTTGCGGTTGCTTCAAAAGAAAATCATGACTTCGATCCAAAAACTTCTCCTATTGTTCCAATTGTGGATGATAAAGAAGGTGTAATTCATACAGGTTGAAAAACTTCGCTTGGTGCAGATGATGGACATGGCATTGCAACTATGCTTGCTATTGCAAAAATGCATAAGGACAAAATTGAATTTGAGCATGGACCTATTCGCCTTTTGTTTACATATGACGAAGAAACTACGCTTAAGGGTGTAAAACTTTTAAACAAAGAAGTTGTCGATTCTGATTATGTAATTAATCTTGATTCAATTTATGTTGGGATGATAATTACTTCGGCAGCAGGTGGATTTTATGCAACAACTCGCAAAAAAATGGACAGGATGGCTCCAGGCAAAAAGTCAAATGTTATTTCGTTTGAAATTTGAGGACTTAATGGAGGCCACTCTGGCGCTGACATCGATAAAAACCGAGGTAACACGCTTGCAATTTTAACCGCATATCTTGAATGCCTGCTGGCAGAAAGCATCAACTTCAATATTCGTTATATAAAAAGTGGAATTTTAATGAACGCTATTCCTTCAAAAATGTTGGCGGAATTGGTTGTTGGGTATCACGATGCAGAAAAAGCCGCACGCATTGCAGAAGATATTATTGATATGGCAAAAGCGAAATACAGCGATGGAGCTTCGCTTGAATATAACATCGAAGTCCGCGAAGCCAGCGATATTCCTGTTTTAAGCATTAGCGATTCCATGAAGATTTATCATCTTTTGACAATGCTTCCAATTGGCATCATTGAAACATACGATGATGGACAGGTTAAAACTTCAAACAATGTTGGGCTTCTTGAAATTTATGATGATGTGCTAAATTGCGAGATCCTCTTCCGCTCAACCGACCCTGAACAGCTAAAACATGCGGTTCGAACCATTTTGGATGTTTCACTTGATAATGATATTGATTTTATGATTGAAACAATTTTTCCTGAATGGCCAAAAGTTCAAGATAATTCGCTTGAAAAATTAATCGGCGAAGCTTATGCCAAGACTTCGAATTTAGAAGTTGATACACTTGATATTCATGCTGGTCTTGAAAATGGATACTTACTTCGTAAAAAACCAGACCTAATAATGACGAGTATTGGTTGTGACATTGTCAATGAGCATAGTCGCAAAGAAACTTTGTTTACAAAGTCTCTGCCTGCTTATTGTGCTGCAATTCTATACACACTTAAGCATTTGTCCTAATATATGGTATAATTCCACCTCGCTATGCAAACGATAGTTAGCATGTTGTCCTACATATCATTCGTGGACGTATTTAACTTCTGCGTCTTTTTAACATTTACAATTTGTTATGCGTATCAGTTATTTTATGTTCTTGTCGGTCTGCTTCGTAAAGTTGAGCACAAACCAGCGAAGAAAAACCACAAGTTCGCGGCAATTATTAGTGCACGAAATGAAAGTGCTGTAATTGGCAACTTGCTTGATTCAATCAATAATCAGGATTATCCGAGCGAACTTATTGATGTTTTTGTAATTGCAGATAATTGCACGGACAACACTGCTGAAATTGCGATGAAACACGGCGCCTTTGTTATCGAGCGAAATAATACCGAACTAATTGGCAAGGGTTATGCTCTTGATTATGGAATGAATATAATCTTCCGCGATTGTCTTGGCAAAAAAATTGGCAAGAGTGTTTGCGGTAAAGCAAGTTATGGAAAAATTCAAGTTCCAAAGGGTCGCAAGATTGATCCTCGTTCGGGTTACGAAGCTTTCTTCGTCTTTGACGCTGACAATGTTTTGGACAAAAATTATTTTGCAGCTATGAACAGGGTTTATGATAAAGGCTTTACAGTTGCAACAAGTTACAGAAACACCAAAAACTTTGACAGCAATTGGATTTCTTCGGGTTATGGAACATGATTTATTCGCGAGGCGCGCTTCCTTTCGCAACCTCGCGCTTACTTGAATACAAGTTGTGCTGTTTCGGGCACCGGATTTTTCACTGATGTCAAAATTATTGAAAAAGCTGGCGGGTGGAAGTGATTCCTTCTTACCGAAGACATCGAATTTGCAACCAACAACATCATCCACGCAAACCGAATCGGCTATGCTCCCGATGCCGTTCTCTACGATGAGCAACCTGTCACTTTCAAAGATTCATGAAATCAAAGGTTTAGATGAACCCGAGGCTTTTACCAAGTCTTCGTTAAATACAGCGGGCAACTTGTCAAGCACATCTTCACGAATCCGAAGGGCTACCGCTTTGCGTGCTATGACATGCTTATGACCATCGCGCCTGGACTTCTAATTACCGTGATTGCGATACTTTTTAATCTTGTGATTATTATACTTGGCATCTGTGGTGTGCTTAGTGCTGGGATGGTCATTGCGGCCAGCCTGTCTTCCATCGTGTTCTGTCTTGCGAATTACATTTTGTTTATGTTTGTGCTTGGGGTGATTACTATCTTCGTTGAGTGATACAAATTCCGCTCGAAGACTGGCGCGAAGATTGGCGCCATGTTCACCTTTCCGTTCTTCATGCTGACTTATATTCCAATCGCAATTATCGCAGTGTTCAAGAAAGTCAAATGAACGCCTATCAAACACACTATCGCAGTTGATCCTAAAGAATTCGCCGAA
>JAUNQF010000009.1:0-13875 GCA_030536315.1 Coriobacteriia bacterium | reverse complement strand
CAAATGAACGCCTATCAAACACACTATCGCAGTTGATCCTAAAGAATTCGCCGAACAAAAATCCAAATAAGTTTATTGGGAAGAATTTTGGGCAAAGTGCCCTCACTTGGGCTTCGCGGAATACCCTCGTGCGTTCGCCAGCAAGCACCCGGCGCTCCAGAATCGTTCGGGTCACATTACCCAAAATTCTTCACTTATGAGACGTAATCTTAATATTTACGACACATTACTAATTAGTTGTTGGAAGTATTCTTGGTCTGAAATTGCGAATTGAGTTTCTGGGTCCCCTGTTCCGTTGAATGGGATTTCATTTGGGCCATTCTTACAAGAATTGTCGTCAACTCACTTCACTGCTCGCAGGTGGACTTGCTTGACGCCTGTAGCTTTAACTAACTTTGCGACGGTGTCGCGGCTAACGCCGCTACCAGGCATAACTTCAATTCTGTCGCCTGCGAGCTTGACCATTTCTGCTATTGTTTGAGCGCCGTCGTTAGCATTTGGGACTTGGCCGCTGGTTAAAACTCTGTCGAAGCTCATTGCAATTAGCTCTTCAAGAGCTGCGCGTCAATCCGGAGTTACGTCAATTGCTCTGTGAAAGACAGTTTGGACGCGCTTTGGAAGTTTCATGGATTCGTGGGAGATGTGGCGCATTAATTCGCCGCAACGCTCGCTATCCACTGTGCCATCCTCGCGCAAAATTCCGAAGACGAGGCCTTCCACGCCTTCGGCGATTAAAGCACTTGCATCTTCTTTCATCATTTCAAACTCAGCGTCTGTATAACAAAAGCCTCCGCTACGCGGGCGATTCATTGCCATGATAGGAATCTTTGAATGCTTCTTAATTTCGCGAACCATACCAACTGTTGGTGTAAGTCCGCCAAGGGTCATTGCCGAGCAAAGCTCGACGCGATCGCATCCAGCCTTTTCGGCGAAGAGAACGTCTTCAACTGATGCACAACAAGCTTCAACTAAAACACTCATATCTAATCCTTTCTTGGGGGCCGGGGGCAGCGAGGGTTTATTCCCGGTTTAATTTTGTTTAATAATATTTATTAACTTTCGTTATTATCAATTCGGTAACAAAATTGCGACAAAATTGCATTAAATTCTTCGGGGCGTTCAAAGCTCGCGGCGTGACCTGCACCAGGCAACACTGCGACTTCGGCAATTCCCTTTGGACATAGCGAAGCATAGTGAAACGCGGCTTCGGGGGTGCCTTCGTCATATTGACCTGGCATAAAAATCACAGGGACATTTAAGTCGGCCAAAAACTTTGAAGAATCATGATGGTTCAACGTTCCAGTACAAGAAAATTCGCTTTCACCCCACATATATACATAAACATCTACGCCCTGAATTTTAATATGTCCCGGAGCACCATTAGTCATGTCCGGTTTGTTATAAGTACAATCGGGATGTCGGTTATTGAAATTTTTCGAAAAGACCGAGTTAATTTCTTTAAACTTGTCGTCATAATTACCAGTTTGTTCACAAAGACGAACATGGTTTAGCATCTCTTGGCCATTATCAAGACTAAGAATTAAGCGTTGCGCATCAGCAATCCAATAATCAACATCTAAAAACGGACCTCCAAAAACCATCCCTTTGAGTCCTGCAGGATGATACTTCCCAACATATTCCATATTTAGCATGCAACCTCAAGATGTGCCATATAAAATAAAGTTTTCCAATTCGAAATATTTAATGACGCAGTCAAGTTCTTCGGTGTATCTGTCTATCGTATATAAAGATTTAACCTTATCAGGCGTGTTGTAAACGCTTTCGTCAACTTCGGACAACGGACAGCCCAATTGGTCATATAAAATTACAGGTCTATCTTCAGCCAAAGAAATTTGCTTATAAAAATTGCTGTAATTTCCGCCTGGTCCGCCATGGACACAAACAAGCGGAGTTCCTTTTTTGTCTTTGCCATAAACTCGGTAAGCAACTTTTCCGCCTGGAACATCAATCATTCCAGTTTCTGAACCCGATGGCCATTCATAAATGTCTTTGCCAGCTTCGTTAGTTGATTTTTTTACCGGCTTATACTTGTCTGCCGAAGACGAGCAACCAACTCCAACAACACAAAAACTTGTAACCAAGCAAACACATAATAATGTAGATAAAATTCTTTTTAATTTCATAATAAAACCTCTAAACTCTCTAAACAATAAATAATGCGATTGTTAAGCACGATACAATTATAACTGTTATCCAAAGTAAAAATTTTGTGATTGGGCCAATTGCGTATTTGCCCATGATGCGTTCGTTGCTGGCGATAAGCGCCATGAACACCAAAAGCACTGGCAAGATTAGGCCACTGATAAATTGCGATTGAAGCATAATGTCCATAAGCCCAATGTCTGGAAGCAGGACAACAATCATCGAAGCAACAATAATTACGGTGAGTAATGTTTTAAAAGTTGGTGCTTCTTTCCATTTAAAGTTAACGCCAGCTTCCCAACCAAACGCTTCGCAAACTACAAACGAAGTTGTGAGCGGCAATACGCATGCTGCCAAAAACGAAGCTGCTACCAGGCCAATTCCAAACAAGATTCGAGCGTAATCGCCAGCGAATGGAGCCAAAGCGCGAGCTGCGTCTTCGGCAGTTTGAACTTGAATACCGGCAGGATTTAAAACGCTTCCAGTTGTAACGATGATAAACCAAGCAACTGCCAATGCAGCGACCGATCCAGAAATTGCATCCACTCGACCGCTGAACAAATCCTTTTCAAGTTCAGTCTTTTTTGCACCGTTACCTTTTTCGACAATGTTGCTTTGAACGAAGAAGAGCATCCACGGCGCAATTGTGGTACCAATCATCGCAATAATTACGCTTATGAAGTTTTGATCCGGCAAAATTGTTGGAATAAAAGTGCTACTTATAGTCTGCATTCAGTTTGGGCCGCTCATAAAAGCCGCAATAATGTAGGTAACAAAAACGCAGCTAATGGCAAGGAAAACCTTCTCAACGCGCTTATAATTTCCACCGACGATCAAAAATCAAACTGCCACAGCTGCGACAGGCACAGAAATATACTTCGACACTCCGAAGAGCTCCATGCCGGATGCAATTCCAGCGAACTCACTGAAAGTTGTGGAGGTGTTGCCGATTAACAAAACCAACATCGCAAATGCGGTCCATCGAATTCCGAAGCGCTCGCGAATCAGTGCAGCAAAACCTTTACCGGTGACAGCTCCCATTCGCGAAGCCGTACCTTGAGCAATGATAAGCAAAACGCACATTATAGGAATTGTTCAAAGAGTTGCAAAACCATAATTGGCGCCAGCGGTCGAATAAGTTGCAATTCCACCAGCGTCGTTTCCGGCCATAGCAGTAATAATGCCAGGCCCCATTGCTGCTAAAACTAAAAGGAATTTATTTTTCTTGAATTTTTTCATGCCGGCCCCATTTAAAACCCTTTCACAAAATAAATAATTACCAATGTATAAAGAGCGAGCAAAATGAGACCCAACAAAATTAGCCCAATGCGTTTTGCTCAAGTAAAGTTTTTCTTTTCAACAACATCATCTTCGATTGCATCCCACGCATCTTCGGTAGTTACGATGCCAAGGAGCACCCCGTGTTCATCCACAACTGGCATTGCAGTCAAATCGTATTTAAAGATGTCCTCGGAAACTTCGTCTTCGGGCTCATCCGGGGAAACGTAAATAAGATCATCGTGAATCATGATGTTTTTCATTTGTGTGTTGCCATTGTTCAATGCCAAAGCCTTGAGAGAAACAGCTCCAACCAGGCATTTTGACTTATCCAAAACATAAATATAGTGAACCGGCGGATGGTCTTCGTCAAGCTTACGAATAACATCAATTGTGTCGTTGACGGTGTCATCCTCTTGAACCGCAACATATTGAGTTGTCATCATACCGCCAGCAGTGCCATCCTTATAACCCAAAAGTCGACGAATATCTGTCGCGTCTTCCATGCCCATCAAGCGAAGCAATTTTTCAGCCTTGTCATAAGACAAGTCACGAACAATTTCCGCCGCGTCATCTGGATCCATGTTTCCTAAAACTTTCGAAGCCTTGTGTTCATCCAAATCTTCCAAAAATTCAGCCTGGATTTCATCTTCCATTTCTGCAACTGCTTCGGAAGCCTGATTTTCATCCAGCGTTTTAAAAACATTCGCGCGCTGTTGAGGGTCAAGCTGTTCCAAAATGTCAGCAATGTCCGCTGGGTGCAGCTCTTCAAGACGCTTATGGGTTACTGATAGCTGGACTTTTGACAAATCTCGGTCAAGCAAATCCATATAATTCCAGGCAATAATTTGCTCTTGAATTGGGTGTTTGACTAGCTTCGAAATTCCAACAACGAATTTTTCGAGCCAACCAGCAAGCCCACGCAAAAGACCACGAATTCCAACTTCCGCACCAAGCAAACGAAGCTGATTACCATATTGCGAAAGCTTCAAATCATTAACTCGAACAACCTTTAAACCCTGCGTATCAACAATTTGCCTGTTGAGCAAATCGCGCGCGAGCAGAACTTCGTCAGGTTGCAAATAAGAAAAACGAATCTGAGGCTGCGGCAACTTCAACTTAATACCATCGTCTTCGTCAAATTCTTCGACGAACTTGCGCCATGAAATCATAAATGGTGTTTTACCAGGACCTAAGAAAGCAAGGCTGGTTATCCTAGGAAAGACTTCACCTGTTGAAATGGCGACGTCAGATACGCTCCCAAGGCGCTTGCCTTCGCAGTCCACAACTGGCTTTCCAATCAAGCGGGAGAGGTATATCATATGCGTCACCTCCAATCAACATGTAAAAATCCTTTCTATTCATCTCAAAACTTCCGCAATTTTTCGCGGACCACGTATTTTACCCCAAAATGTAGGAAATTGACCTTAATTTTGGCCATAATAGGCGTTTTTACCGTGTTTGCGTTGGTAGTGTTTTTCTCCAACATAATCTGGAAGTTTTTGTGCAGGCTTGCTCGCGGCAATTTGTTCAGTGAGGCGCGCCATCTTCGCAAATTCTTCAAGCGCGATTGCATTATCAACAGCGGCGTTCGCGTTTTTGCCTCATGTAAAAGGAGCATGTCCAGCTACCAAAACAACTGGTTTTTCAAGAGGATTTATTCCCTTGTAAGCGTCCACTATCACGCGTCCCGTGTTGCCTTCGTAATCTTGATCGACCTCTTCTTCGGTTAAAGGCCTTGTGCAAATGACGTCTTCATGACATTGATCAGCATGAGTTGTGCCGTACCAAGGAATTGAACGTCCAGCTTGAGCTCACGCCGTGGCTTCGGTAGAATGAGTGTGAACAACGCCAAGCACTCCTGCGTCAGCGAACGCTTTATAAATTTCAACATGTGTCGGAGTATCACTTGAAGGACGAAGACTGCCTTCGACAACTTCGTTGTTTAAATCGACAACAACCATGTCGCTTGCCTTCATTTTGTCATAGCTGACTCCTGAAGGCTTGATTACCAAAAGCTTTGACTCTGGATCAAATGCCGAAGCATTACCCCAGGTTAAAACAACCAAACCAGAATCAACTAATCTTTTGTTTGCAATTAAAACTTCTTCTTTAAGTTTTTCTAACATGCTGTCTCCTTTCGGCTCAGTAATTATATCATACGAAAGTTAACTAATTTAAAACCAAGCATCAGTTTAACAATAAAAAAGCGGCCGATTTCTCAGCCG
The DNA here is from genome assembly GCA_030536315.1 of Coriobacteriia bacterium. Taxonomy (GTDB): domain Bacteria; phylum Actinomycetota; class Coriobacteriia; order Coriobacteriales; family Eggerthellaceae; genus Equivita. The sequence continues at coordinate 8,206 of JAUNQF010000009.1, read as the reverse complement.
CTTAATTTAGAAAAGTATTAGTCTACGATTAGAAATCTTGCTTCCTACGACGAAGAACTAATAAAGTGCCAGCTGCAGCAACAATTGCTAGAAGACCAGCAACAACATAAATGTTAGCGTCACTTGTTTTAGCAATCTTTGAAGTATCAACTGTATAGTTTGTGCTAATTTTGACATAATGATCTTCCTGAATAGGTTGCGAAATATCAACAGAGTCTCCAACGCGGTATGTTGCTTTATCATTAATTACATAGTTGTCAAATATATAACCATCTTGGCCATTTGGAGCAATTGTTGTGGTTGTTGTTTCTTCTTCATCAGTATATACATTAACCAAAACACCATTGTCCGAAATATTAAATACTGGATTGTCAATACCGTTAGAGCTAAGTTCAGATATGCCGTAATATTCTAAATTTCTGCAATATCGAATCTCAGGCTCTTTACCTTTTTCTTGACGAACTTCAGTAATAGTAAATGATTTATGCTGTGGGCTATCTGAATATAAATCAACAAGTGCAGAATCAAGTTCTGGTATATTCGTTAATGTTACTTCCCCACCAATAATATCTTTATAATTAAAAGAAAACTCGTCCATGCCATAGTGTTTAGCCGCATATGTAATCTTTAAGCCACTTTCAGGATCTTTTGTTCCAGTGGAGCAACCTTCTAATACAAAATAACCGTTTTCATCAGTAAGAGCAGAAACCATAGGTTCTTCTAAATCAGCATCCATTTCCGCGTTATAAAATCCAACAGTTGCATTAGGAATTGGATTTCCATCCACATCTTTAATAATACCTTTTACCTTGAAAGATGTAATAGGCTCTGGAGGTGTTGGCTCTGATCCCTTGTCAAAAATTAAAGGATATTTTTCCAGCTTTTCCATTTTTAACTTAGTAGGGCTATCCTTGTCTGAAGATATCAATTCATCATTAAGTGTTCATGCATAATTTGTACCTTCAACTATCTTTCCTTCAGGAGTCAAATTATATTCTGCCAAGATATATTTATCATCAAATTTTAAGATTAAAGTATAATTTTCATTATAGTATATAGATGCTTCTAAAGCTTTGCTATTTAAGGCAAATGTATAAGGTAAAGAATCTTGAAAAGAAATTGGCTTATTATCGAAATCATTACCTTTAACATTGAATCGTGTTGCATCTTTAGTTTTGCTTTGTACTCTAAATTCTTGTGGCTGATCAAGGAAGAAACTATAAGAGTTACTACTACTTAGACTAAATGGCTCTTTTTCAATTAACTTTGTAGCTTTTCCATCTGTAAAAATATACCATGAAACACCTTTTTTACATTCAAATGCTCAATTTTTATAAAAATGAGTTCCTTTAAAATCTGTGTCTATAGTAATAATAAGATTTCCACCTTCAACAACAGCAGCACTTCCACTATCACCTGTCCATTGATAATCGTTATCTACAATATTATATGTATGTCCAGGAAAAGCACCTTCATTCGTGTAGTCTTGACTGCGTTGTAGCGTTCAATCTGTCGATTTCCACTTTCCTGCTTTTACCAAATCTGTATCCAAAATACTAACTGGAATGTTAAGTTCAGCGTTTGCTGGATCTGCAGTGTCATCTGCGTTTGCGTTTGTGAAGAATAATCCTAAAACAGTCAACATTGCAACAACTGCAAAAATCATGGAAATAAGGATCAATTTACTTCAACCTAATTTTGTTCGAACATTTGTCTTCATAAAATCTCCTTTCAAAAAAACAGACGCGCCTTTTGCACGCCTTTTTACAGCAGGTATTTTAACACATTATATTTGCAAGAAACCAAAAAAATGGGGACAGTTAAAACTCTGTCCCCAAGATGTTCTACATCATGCCAGGCATTCCGCCGCCAGCACCAGCCATTGCAGCAGCTGCAGCAGCAGGATCTGGATCCTTAGGAATGTCGTTGACGGTAGCTTCGGTGATCAAAATTAACGAAGCTACAGAAACCGCACTTTGAAGAGCAGTTCTTGTAACTTTAACAGGGTCGTTAACACCCATCTTAATCATGTCGCCATATTCACCGTTGGCGCAGTTAAGACCTTCGCCAACTTTGAGGCCCTTAACTTTTTCAACAACAACACTGCCTTCGAAACCAGCGTTAGATGCAATAGCGCGAAGCGGAGCCTCGAGAGCTTTACGAACAATTTCAACGCCGATGTTCTCGTCCGCAGTTTCACCCTTAACTTTGTCAAGAGCAGGAACAGCGTTGAGAAGCGCAACTCCACCACCAGCAACAATGCCTTCTTCGACAGCTGCACGAGTAGCTTGAAGCGCATCTTCGATGCGAGATTTCTTTTCTTTGAGCTCACTTTCTGTAGCAGCACCAACTTGAAGAACAGCAACGCCGCCAGAAAGTTTTGAAAGACGCTCGGTCAATTTTTCGCGATCGAAGTCGCTATCACTGCGATCAATTTCAGCTTTGATTTGCTCACAACGGTCTTTAATAGCACTCTTAGAACCAGCACCATCAACAATTAAGAAGTTGTCTTTGTCAACGCGAACAGTTTTTGCGGAACCAAGCATTTCAACATTAGCATCAGCCAAGTTAATTCCAAGGTCCTTATCAATTACGTTTGCGCCGGTAACAATAGCAATATCTTCAAGAATTCTCTTGCGACGGTCACCAAATCCTGGAGCCTTAATTGCAACACAATTCAAGGTGCCGCGAAGTTTGTTAACAAGCAAAGTTGCAAGAGCTTCGCCTTCGACATCTTCGGCAATCAAAACAAGAGGACGACCAGCATGCATAACTTCCTCAAGAAGTTTAACCATTTCTTGAATGTTAGAAATTTTTTGGTCGGTGATTAAAATGTAAGGGTTGTTAAGAACGGCCTCCATTTTTTCTGTGTCGGTTGCCATGTAAGGGCTTAAATAACCCTGGTCATATTGCATACCTTCAACAATTTCCATTTCGATGCCAAACGAAGTCTGGTTTTCCTCGACGCTGATAGCGCCATCCTTACCAACGGCTTCCATGGCTTCGGCAATCTTGCCGCCAATCTCGGCATCGCCTGCAGAAATTGTACCAACGCTGGCAATTTGTTCCTTAGTTGAAACGCTCTTTGAATTTGCCTTGATCTTGTCAACAACAGCGTCGGTTGCTTTTTGAATGCCTCGGCGAATTGCGAGCGCATCTGTTCCAGCAGCAACGTTGCGAAGACCTTCGCTAACAATAATGTCTGCCAAAAGTGTTGCGGTTGTTGTGCCGTCACCAGCAACATCGTTTGTCTTAACAGCAGCTTCACGAACCATTTGAGCGCCCATGTTTTCAACCGGGTCCTCAAGCTCAATTTCGCGAGCAACAGTTACACCATCGTTTGTAATTGTTGGTGCACCATATGATTTTTCCAAAGCAACGTAGCGGCCCTTAGGTCCAAGAGTGACCTTTACAGCTTCGCTGAGTTTATGAACGCCCTCAGCCAGGGCTTTACGTGCGTCTTCTTCAAATTTAATGTCTTTAGCCATGATATCTCCTCTCTATTATTTAAAGACAGCGTAAATATCTTCGGCGCGAAGGATCAAAAGTTCTTCGCCGTCCACTGTCACTTCAGTGCCCCCGAATTTTCCGTAAAGGACTTTGTCGCCGACTTTGACTGGAACTGGCACTTTCTTGCCATTTGCATCCAAAGCGCCATCGCCAACAGCAACAACTTTACCTGTAACAGGCTTTTCTTTGCTGTCAGAAGTCAAAATTAAACCGCCGGCAGTCTTTTCCTCGGCTTCGTCAGCCTTTACAATTACTCTGTCGTTTAATGGTTGTAATTTCATAATCTACTTCCTTTCCACATTAAAAAATCCGCTTGCGCGGACGCACTATATTACCACGTTTTCAAAAAAAATCAAGGCATAAAAAAACAGGCGCACGTTTCGCGAAACGCATTGCACCTGTTATTTTCAAAAGCAAATTAAGCGATTGTAAGGATGTCCTTGAAACCGGTCATTTCAAAAACTTCCATTACAAAATCGTTAACGTTCAAAATCTTAAATGTTCCCCCTGCAGCATTCATTTTCTTTTGCAACATTAGCAAAAGGCGAAGACCAGCAGATGAGATGTATTCAAGGTTTTTGAAATCAATAACAACTTCGTTTGCACCGTCGATTTCAGGCAAAATTGCCTCTTCAAGCTGGGGAGCAGTAGTCGTGTCAATACGACCAGAGACGGTAACATTAACGTTTGCATCATTCTTGTCAATATTGTATTCCATGTTTTCCCCTTTTCCTCGTCCGCCTATTATAGCATTAAAATGCGAAAATTATTAATTTTTTGGATTTTGTGGATTTTCGGTATCCGTGACGAAGTTCGCATAACCGCCAGCCTTATTCGGGTTGTAATAATCCGAAAACTTTGTGAAATCTGGCTCGAAGGCCAAAGTCAACAATTTGGTTGGGCCGTTGCGATGCTTCGCCACATCAATAACAGCAGTTCCTCAATTAGGACGGGTTTCCGCCTCGGCTTCTTCCTGATTCATGCTTCGATCGATGAACATAACAATGTCAGCATCTTGTTCGATAGCACCAGATTCACGAAGGTCCGAAAGCTGCGGGCGCCCTTTAACTCCTTTGTAAACACGCTGTTCTACCTGGCGTGAAAGCTGCGAAAGAGCAATAACCGGGATGTCCATTTCCTTCGCAAGAATCTTTAGACCTCGCGAAATTTCGGCAACTTCAACCGCGCGGTTGCCATCTCTTCGCATTGTTGGAGCTTGCATAAGCTGCAGATAATCCACAACAATCAAGCCATTTTTCACATCGCGAAGTTCACGCCTTGCCTTCGCGCGCAAATCAAAGATTGAAAGACCTGGGGTGTCATCGATGTAAAGCGGCAAATTGCTCAAACTTCCCGAAGCCGACACAATGGCATTTCAATCCTGACCTGCAATTCGGCCGGACCTAACCTTGCTTAAATTCAGCTGAGCTTCCGTGCATAAAACACGTTGGATCAGCTGGTTAGCACCCATCTCCAGGGACATGAATGCAACTCTGGTGTCTTGCTTTGCGGCGTTGACCGCTAAGTTCAGCGCAAAAGAAGTTTTGCCAACACCAGGTCGGGCAGCAATGATAATTAAATCACCACCGCGAAGCCCGTTAAACAAGTTGTCAAGATCCTTAAAGCCTGTTGGAACGCCAGCTAGCTTACCCTTTCGTTGCGACAATTCTTGCAGCTCCGCAAAAGAATCGGTCAATAGGTCGTTCGCACTTACAAAATCCGAAGACAACTTCTTTTCAGTAACGTTGAAAAGCGTCGACTCGGCTTCGCCAATTACTTGGCTCAAATTGTCCGGAGCGTCATATGCCATGGCCGAGATTTTGGCCGAGGCGTAGACAAGATCCCGAAGCACAGAAGTGCGTTTGACAATGTCCGAATGCGTGCGCCAGTTTGTTAGAGACATCTCATTCGATGCCAAGTCCAACAAATAATTGCGCCCTCCAATGGCTTCTAGCTGGCCTTTTCCTTGAAGATTTTCCGCCAACGAAATTTGATCAACATCAATGTGGCGCTTATACAGATCGATAATCGCCTCATAAATTGTTTGATGCGCTGGACGGAAAAAATCTTTTGGCGCAAGTTTAGGAGCAAGTTCTTCGACAGCAACCTTGTTCAACATGCACGCAGCCAAAACACTTTTCTCCGCATCAATATTTTGCGGAAGCATTTTGCCGGTGTTGTTCTCGGAAATTTCGCCAACAAAATCTGTGTTAAGCGAACCTTGAACGTTTGACCTCGGTTGTGTGTTAGCGTTAATTTGCGCCACAACTTCTCCTTTTAACTTGCGATGTTTCGCACTTTATCACAAGCAAAATATAAGGTCAAGCCTAATTTTCAATTATTTTTTATCCCCAAGATTTCCACAATTTTAAAATGCCAAAATAAAAAACTCATGCCCTTGGACAAGGAAACATGAGTTTTTTAAATCAGAAATAAAAGTTATTAACAAATTCCACAAATTTTTGTGGAAGTCAATTTATTCCTTATTTTCGCCTTCTTCTTTTGGCTCTTCTGTTTTTTCTTCAGCTGGCTTCTCTTCTTCTTTAGGCTCTTCAGTCTTCTCTTCAGCTTTTTCTTCTGGCTTATCTTCCTTTTTATCTTCTACTTTTTCTTCATCTTTTTTGCCGTCTTTGTCTTCTTTCTTGGCATCCTTCTTAGCTGGCTTTTTGCCGCCTTTTGCACCAGATTTTCTTTCTTTCTTAGCCTTTAGAGCCTCCATGAATTTCTCGGCATCTTCATCGCCAACAATAACTTCAATGTTAGCTTTAATGTCACGATAAATTACGACTTCAGCTTTATGAAGTCCAACAGTTTTAATTGCTTTGCGAATATCAATTCTGCGCTTGTCAATTTCAACATCGGCATTTTTCTTGATACCATCAGCAATCATCTGCGAAGTTACAGCTCCGAAGAGTTGGCCTTCGTCACCAATTTGAACATCAACCTTAAATTTAAGATTATCAATTTTTGCTTTAAGTTCATTGGCTTCAGCGAGGCGAACTTCTTCGCGCTTTTCGATGTTCTTACGACGCTCTTCAAGCTGCTTGAGGGCGCCTTTTGTAGCCTTAACAGCAAGGCCATCCTTAATTAGATAGTTGTTTGCAAAACCATCTTTAACATCAATGACATCACCTTCGCCGCCGCGGCCTTTAACTTCTTGTAATAAAATAACTTTCATCACACACCTCCTAACGACGACGTCTGTCACCACGTTTGCTTACAACAGTAACTGCAAAAGGCATCAAAGCCATCATGCGAGCACGCTTTACAGCATTCGCAATATCTTTTTGATGCTGAGCGCAAAGGCCAGTTACACGCCTTGGTTTAATTTTGCCGCGATCGGTGACATACTTACGCAGCAATTTAATGTCTTTGTAGTCGATGTATTCGACTTTTTCCTTGCAAAATGGACAGTCCATTTGCACAGGTTGCTTCTCGATTTTTCTCATAGAAATTCCTCCTAATTCCTAATTAAAATGGAATATCCTCGCCATATGGCTCTTCAACGCCAGCGTCTGCAGGTTCTGGAGCAGGTGCCGAAGCAACAGGTGCAGCTTCGCCAGTTCCAGCACCAAAAGTTTCTGTGGCAGGACTTGCAACAGGAGCAGCTGCAGGTGCCGAAGCAACAGCAGGAGCTTGTCCGCCATTTCGCTGACTCATAAAGTCAAGGCTATCAACAATAATTTCAACTTTGCTGCGCTTTTGACCATCACGTTCCCATTGGCTCCAACGAAGTTTGCCATCAATAGCAACTTTAGAACCCTTTGTCAAAATCTTTGACAATCCATCAGCGCGTGCGCCAAACAAAGTGCAGTCTAAAAAGTTAGGATAATCCTCCCATTCGCCAGTTTGCGAATTCTTACGTCTGTCATTTACAGCAATTCCAAAACTCAAAACAGACATACCACCAGCAGTCTGACGAAGTTCTGGATCGCGTGTTAAATTACCACTTACATTTACTCTATTAATACTCATTTTAATCTCTCTTTCTTAAATACGTGACGAAGGCACATCCTCCGTCTGTTAACTAATCTCTGTCGGTTCTTGCCACAATCATGTGTCTTTGCACTTCGACAGTTAAGCGCAAAACTCTGTTAAGCTCAGCAACACCTGCTGGATCGCAGTGAAAATCTACCAACATGTAATCCCCATCAGTAGCACCGTCAACTTCATAAGCCAAAGCCTTACGACCCTGATCTTCGATATTGTCGATTTTACCTTTGAGTTTTTTGATTGTAGATTCTACACGTTCCTGTGCAATCTTTTTAGGTTTGTCGTCCGCTGTTGGAACAACAAAATACAGTAATTCATAAGCCTTCATCTTTCACCTCCTCTGGACTTGCGGCTTCGGGCTTGGTTCTTAGGCTATCTACCCGAAGCAGGATAGCCCGGATATAGTAGCACAAATTACTGCGAGAAGCAACCTTTTTTCAGCAGTCACTCAAGCTTGCGCAAATCCTACAAAATACGCAATGAAAAAACAAGACATGAACTCTTAACTAGAAATAAACATTCTTAAACACTTTTCTAAAAATAAAAATTATTTATTGCTTTTTAATAAACAAAAATAATCTCAAATTTATATTAAATTTTTCTATTAAATGAAAAATAACTTTTTTGGTAAAGACAGCGAGAAAAAAGTGGTGGTCGATGCAGGATTCGAACCTGCGACCTTGTGCTTGTAAGGCACCTGCGC
>JAUNQF010000008.1 GCA_030536315.1 Coriobacteriia bacterium | reverse complement strand
GTTTTGCAGCTGGTTTAGCAGCAGGTTTAGCTACTGGAGCCTTCCTTGTAGCAGGAGTTACGCTGCGAACCGGCGCTGATGTCTTCGCATTTTGAGAAACTTGCGAGGCAATTTTTGCACGTGCAACATCAATCTTTTTACGAAGTTCATCGTTCTTTTCGGCAAAAACAGGACGAACGTTTTCTTCGGTGAAATCATTTACATAAGTTTTTGTTTCATTGAAAATTTGTTGACCGCGCTCTGTAGCTTCGCGAGTGATCTCGCCAAACTTGCCTTTTTGAGCTTCGTTGAAAATGTTTTGTCCGGCTTCGACAGCAGTCTTAGTTGTTTTTGCAACTTCGCCTAAAATTGTTCCTTGTTTTTGAGCTTCTTCGCCCCAAAGAGCGTCTGTCTTTTTTGCAAGCATTTCACGAGTCTTTTTACCTGCTCGTGGTGCATATAAAACTCCAATTGCAGCACCAACGGCGCCACCAAGAATTAATCCTTTAAGACCTTTACCCATTTTTCCTCCTTGTTTTATAGCAATTTGGACTTCGTATTATAACATTAAATAAATACTAAATTAGTATGAATTGGAGATTTTGCCAGGAGAATCGGGATGCTGTTGGTAATACGCCTGGCGTTCGGCTTCGAGGTTTGTTGCGTCTCTGCTCGAACATACCGAAGCGCCCGAATTGATCTCTACATATAGAACGTTTTCGCCGTTTTCGCACATCTTCATCATGCGTTTAAGCGCATCCTTGTCAGTAATAACGTAGGAAACTCCGCCTTCGCCAGAAGTGTATGACGGAACCATCGCCGAATACAAAGTTAATTCTTTATCCGCGTTTAAGAATTGCATCGCAAGACCAATCATGTCTCCCAAACGAAGATCGGTCTTAACGAAATTTTTAGCTGCACGAAGGAGGTTCGGGACTTCGCCGACTCCCATCTTGTATGCTTTGCGAATTAGCGCATCAATTAACACGCGTTGATCAGCGGTTCTTGTAAAATCCCCATCGCCAAATCTTCGTGAACGAGAAAACGATAGCGCTTCTTCACCATTTAAAGTTTGCGGTCCAGCCGGAACAAAAACGCCCGAATTTGGGTCATTAATTTCTTCAGGAACATTAACCTCAACGCCGCCAACCGCATCAACCATGTCGGTCAAACCATTGAAACTAACCTCTGCATAATGGGCAATATCTACTCCCATCATCTTCTTTACGGCCTTAATTGTTCCTTTAACTCCGCTTTCGGCATAAACCGCATTAAACTTATACGTTCCGCTATCATCAGTAATTTTTGTGTCGCGAGGAATTGAGATCATCGTAACAATATAATTGATTGGGTCGATGCGAACCAAAATACAGCTGTCAGAACGCCCGTCCTCCAAGCTATAAGATCCGTGTTCTCGCGTGTCAGTACCAATTAAGAGCATATAAAATGGCTCGTTGAAGTTGCTTTCGGTCAGCTCTTCGCGAATCTTAAATTCATCACTGTCTTCAAACGAGGTATTCAAAAAGCTGAAAAGCCACGCGCCAAAAATACTCAAAAGACAAATTCCAATAGTAATTGCGGCAATAATTATCTTCTTTTTCTTGGCTTTTTTTGCTTCCTCGCGAGCAATTGCATATTTTGCCGCTCTATTATTAGGGTCAAGCGGCGAAGCTCCAGCCGACTTTTTAAGTTCGTTATTAATTAGAAGTTCACACAAATCTTCAAACGAAATCCCAACAGCACGTGCTGCATCCGGAACCAAACTCTTGCTTGTCATTCCTGGAATTGTATTTGTTTCGAGCGCGTAGACCTGACCTTCGTCACTTACCAATATATCAGTTCTACTAAAACCGCTGCATTCGAGGCTTTTATGAGCCTTCAGTGCAAGTTTTTGAATCTTTTGAGCAAGCTCGTCATCAATTTCAGCCGGACAAATATGTTCAGATCCGCCTTCGTCATATTTAGAAGCGAAGTCGTAAAACTCGTTCTTCGGAACAATCTCGATGACAGGAAGCGCGGCGTTGTTGCCGTCGAAAGTTAACTTATCACCAAGGTGTTCTTTGTCTTCGCTGTCAAATTCAATTACAGCGCAAGTAAACTCTCTACCAGAAATGCGCTGCTCAACAATGATCGTGTCGTCAAAATCCTTAGCCTTTTCAATGGCCTTTTCAATTTCTTCTTTGCCTTTTGCAAAATAAAGTCCGATGCTACTACCCTCGTTTGCAGCCTTAACAACAACATCGTCGCCGGTAATTTTGATCTGCTTTTCAAGATCAGTTTTTTGATGCTTGTTAACAACAAAATATTTTGGCGAAGAAACTTTTCCGCGCTTGAAAATTTCCTTAGTAACGGCTTTGTTCATGGCGTTTTTGCTGGCTTGAACTTTAGACCCAGTATAAGGGATACCAAGTTTTTCAAGTTCCGCCTGGATAGCCCCATCTTCGCCACCTTTACCATGCAAAGCAATATAAGCAATGTCAAACTTTTCATTGCGAAGCTTGTCCATGTCTTCGTTTTGCTTTGGATCAATATATGTGACGTTGTAACCTCGGGATGTAAGCGCTTCGCCAACATTCTTCCCCGAAAGAAGGGAGATATCGCGCTCCGAACTGGTTCCGCCATAGAGTAGGGCTATGTTTTTCATCTCAGCCACGGGCATATATTTTACCAAAAAATCTCTCATTTTTGCCATTTAAGGTATAATGCTCACCTATGAATAAAGTTTCGTTTAATAATTTGCGGTTTGAAGATTTGCGTGCTTTTCTTGAGAAGAACAAGCAGCCGTCTTATAGGCTTGAGCAAATTTTAGAATGAGTTTATGGGCGAGAGATCGATGATTTTTCGTTAATGACAAATTTACCTAAAGATTTAATTTCTGAACTTACTGATAGTTTTGTCATTACGAAGCCCCAGCTCCATTCTTCACAATTATCGTCTGATGGCACAAAAAAATACGTTTTAGAAATGCAATCTCACGTCAAAAACGAAAAACCAGTCTTTGTTGAGTGTGTTGCTATTCCTTCCTTAAAAGAAAGCTCTAACAAATTAACTGTTTGTATTTCAAGCCAAGCGGGTTGTCCTATGGCTTGTGAATTTTGTGCGACAGGACAACAAGGATTTGTTCGAAACCTTAGTTGCGGAGAGATTGTTCAACAAGTTTTATTTATTCAAAATAATTTGGGAATGAAAGTTTCTAATGTTGTTGTCATGGGCCAAGGTGAGCCTTTCCTTAACTTCGAAAACTTAACAGACGCTTTAGATATTATTAACAATCCAAAAATAATTGGAATTGGAGCGCGAAAGATCACTGTTTCAACGTGCGGTATTATTCCAGGTATTGATAAGTTTTCTAATGTAGATAAACAATACGGACTTGCAATATCTCTACATTGCGCAATTCAAGAAAAACGAAATCAATTAATGCCGGGCGTTAAGAATTACACATTAAACAAGCTTAAGGACAGCATTAAAAACTATATTGAAAAAACAAATAGACGCCCAACGTTTGAATATCTTTTAATCAACAACGTAAACGACACTCAAGAAGATCTAAATGCTTTAATTAATTTCTGCGAAGGTATGCTTTGCCATATTAACTTAATTAAATTCAACGATGTTAACGGTTCGAAGTTTAAAGCTTCCTCTAATGCTGTAGTTAATAAATGAATTAAAGATCTAAATAATAAAGGTATCGAAGCCACACTACGAGCTTCTCGCGGTTCTGATATAGATGCCGCTTGTGGACAGCTTCTAAATAATCTAAATTAGATGTTTCACGTGAAACATAAAAAAAGAGGCCCGATTTCGAGCCTCTTAAATGCTATTTAAGGCCGTTTTATTTTTTATCGTTAACTATAAGGCCTAAGATTCTTTCTAAATCCCTCTCGTCGCTAAACTCAATTTCAATTTTATTCTTGCCTTTTGCTTTTTTAACTCTAACGTTGTTGCCAAGGTGGTCTCTTAATAGTTTAGCTGCCTTTTTATATGATTTAGGAGCAGCAGGACGCACCGTAGTTAATGCTTTTGTGTTTTGGCCATTGTATAAATTAGCAAGACTTTCTGCTTCACGAACAGATAAATGCTCATCAACAATCTTTTTTGAAAGTTTTTCCTTACCCATTTGTGTAGAAACCGAAAGAATTGCCCTTGCATGACCAGCTGTAATCTTATTTTCATATAAAAGCTTTTGAGCATCTTCAGGAAGCTCTAATAGACGAAGTGAATTTGTTATCGTTGACCTGGCCTTTGACACTATCGAAGCAAGTTCTGAATGAGAAATGCCCTGCGTATCAAGGATTTTCTTATAACTATAGGCCTCTTCCATAGGATTTAGGTCCTCACGCTGGATGTTCTCTATCAAAGCAAGCTCAAGCTTCTTATTCTTGCTTGTTTGCTTAACAATAACTGGAACTTTCTTAAGACCAGCAATCTTGCAAGCACGAAGACGCCTTTCACCAGCTATAACTTCATATTTATCATCTTTTGCACTAACCAAAATTGGCTGCAAGAGACCATTTCTTTTGATTGAATCAGCAAGTTCATCAAGTTCTTGCTGGCTAAAGTTCTTTCTTGGCTGATCAGGATTAGCAACAACTTGAGAAATTGAAACTTCCAAAACACCTTGACCAGCTGGCTTTGCTTTCTTAGTTTCTGCCTTTTTAGCTGGTTTTTTAACAGTTTTCTTAGGTTCTGCTTCACGAATTTTTACTTCGCCATCAAAACCTTCAATTTCATCAGTATAATCATCAACCTGATCTACAGAATCAATGTTATACCTGATGTCTTCTTCGTAGGAGTCTCCTCCTAACAGGGAATTTAGCCCTCTTCCAAGTCCTTTTTTAGCCACGTTTCATCACCTCTTTTGCTAGATTTTTATATGCAATAGCACCTTTACATGATGGTTCATATTGCGTTATTGGTTGGCCGAAGCTTGGAGCCTCGGAAATCTTTACTGTTCTTGGTATTTTAGTATCAAAAACAAGGTCTTTAAAGTATTTGCGCACCTCATCAGATACTTGTTTAGCCAATGTAGTGCGTCCATCGAACATTGTTAACAGAACACCGAAGATATCAAGCTTCGGATTTAGGCGAGTTTTGACACGTTTCATTGAATCAAGAAGTTTTGTCACTCCTTCAAGTGCATAAAACTCTGTCTGTATAGGAATAAATAGCTTATCTGCAGCAACAAGAGCATTTACAGTTAACAAGCCTAAGGAAGGTGGACAATCAACAAATATGTAATCATAATTAGCCTTTACCTTACCCAAAGCTTCTTTAAGCCTGTTTTCCCTTGCTATCTCTGTTACAAGCTCAACTTCTGCTCCTGCAAGATTAATTGTGGCAGGAACTACATCAACATTCTTATATGCGTCCTTAACTACAACATCCTCAATACCTGCATCGTTGAGTAGGACATCATAAATACAACGCTTTATGCTCCTTTTGTCAATACCAAGCCCGCTTGTTGAATTCCCTTGCGGATCCAAATCAACAAGTAACACATGTTTTTTATTTTCGCCTAAAGCTGCAGCAAGGTTAATTGCTGTTGTCGACTTACCAACGCCACCCTTCTGATTAATAATAGTTAATATCTTCGAGGGTCCACCAGATGGTTTAGCAAATTCCTTTGGAAGAGAAGCTTCAACTGGCTTTTGCTTTTCAACAGGCTCTGGTTCTTGAGGCTTATCCTGTTCAATAGGCTTTTCAGCTTCAAACTCTACTACTTCTTTCTTTGGTTCATCTTCAACAACTTTACGTTTTGTAACAGCAGCATCATATTGATCTTGTTCTTCAACATTATTGTCTTCTTGCTGGTAATTAGACGTTTCGGGCTGATTCTTCTTTTTGAACGAGTCAAAGAAACCCATATATCCTCCTTCGTTTAAGCTACGTTTACACTTGGTATAATAATACAAAACAGTTATTTTTCAACTATTATTTTAAAGATGTTTCACGTGAAACATATTAGTTAGTAAAAGGCTTTTTCTGAGCAAAACCAAGCTTTCTTGGTAGTTTGACTTCAGGTTCTTTAACTTTCTTAAAAACAACAATTCTATGCTCGGTTCTATCACTTAACACGTATTTTCTATTAGAAACAAACTCAAAGCCTAACTTCTCACTAATATTTAAAGCGGTGTTTAACTCTTCTCCGACCTTATTACCTTTATAGCAAATTAAAAGCCCGTTAACAACTAAAAGGGGAGCAGCAAGCTCAAGTAACGATGACAACGAAGATAATGCTCTTGCAGTTGCAGCTCCGTAAGAATTTGGCCTCTCAACAGCAAGTTCTTCAATTCTTTTATTACTGACAGAAACCTGTGCTTCTAAATTAAGCTCATTAATAAAGGATTTTAGACAATCAGTTTTTTTGCCAACAGTTTCAACTAAAGTAGCCTTCTTTCCGCTAACAATACTTAATGGGATGCCAGGAAAACCTGCCCCCGTCCCCATATCAACAAACTCTCCTTCAACAGAGTTTAATTCTTCAAGCCCAGCAAGAGAGTCTTCAAGATGCAAGACCTTTGCTTCGTCTTTATCTTTAATTGCAGTTAGATTTAGTTGCTGATTTTTAAAAAGCACAAGGTCCAGATGCTTTTCTAACAATGCATTCTGTTCCTTTGTGATTTCCATATTGCCTTATTTAGGTGTAATTACAAGGTGTCTGTTGCGACCTTCGCCTTCGGAGTGAGTCTCAACACGATCATCCGAGCTCAAATATGTATGAACAATGCGTCTTTTGAATGGGTTCATTGGATGCATTGAATATGGCTTTTTATTGCGAGCAACACGGTTGGCTAAATTCTTCGCAAGATTCTCTAATTTAATGCGCTGCCTGCTCTTATAGCCCTCGACATCGATAACAACAGGGTAGTAAAAACCAAGTTTTTTATAAGACAAAACGCCAACAATATGCTGAATTGAATCAAGCGTTGCACCATGCTTACCAATCAAAATAGCTAAATCGTTGCCGTTAATGTCCAAAATTAGCTCTTTATCAGCGCCTTCATATTCGTTAATTGTAATCTCACCAAGGTTGAAGTTGCTAACTATCTCTTGAATATAGTCAATAGCAGTGTCCGCAACATTATCAAGTTCCTCGTCGCTTAACTGCGGAATCTCACGTTTAGCAATGGCTTCCTGTTCTTCGGCCATTTCTTTTTGAGATTCTTCGATCTTTTCTTGCTCTAATTTTTCTTCATCAACCATATCAATCACCTCATATTATTTTTTCTTTCGAGGACGCTTGGTTTTTTCCTTGCGAACAACATCAACTTTAACTGGCTGATATTCTTTTTCTTCCTCGATTTGTTTATCTTTGTTTTCGAGAATTTTCATACTAACTCTTTGCTGGATCAAAGCTAGGATTGACGAAGTTCCCCAGAACAGCAAAACGCCTGCTGGAGAGCTCCACCCAACAAACAACATAACTACCGACATAACTCCAGACATAATCAAGGTTTGCTTTCTTTGCTTAGGATCACCACCTTGCTGTTGAAGAATCATTGGTAAAAATGTTGCACCAGCAAAAATTACAATCAAAATAATGTATGGAATAATTGGCAAAATTCCAATGTCATCAATCTCATTCCACATATCTTGAGGCGAACAAACAAGGTTAGGAACAAGATTGAAAAAACAGTAGTTTGAAACATCACCAATGCGGTCTGGAACTTCACGAAGTGCCTGGAAGAGCGCAATAAAAATAGGCATTTGAATAAACATAGGAATACAACCAGAAATTGGGTTGAACTTCGCTTCGGCGTAAACTTTTTGAAGTTCTTCGCTTTGTCTTTTTTGATCATCTGCATAAAGCTCTTTAATCCTATTCATCTCTGGGTTCATTTTCTTCATCATATAAGATGATTTGGTTTGCTTATGCATGATAGGCAGCATGATGCCTCTAAAAATGATTGTAACAATAATAATAGCGAGGCCCCAATCACCAACGAGGGTATTGACCCACTCTATCAACATGAAAATTCCATCTTTAAATAAATCTCATGGGTTCATAACTACCTGCTCTTCCTAGTTTTTAGCACACTTACATTCATGCTTAAATTTATAATCTTCTGGAACGGGATCATAACCTCGTCCTCCAAATGGATGACACTTACTTAAACGTTTTATAGTTAAAACAAAAGCTTTAGGGAAGTTGTATTTTTGAAAGGCCTGAACTGCATATTCAGAACAAGTTGGTCTAAATCTACAACATCCTGGAAACATAGGAGAAATGCAAGCTTGATAAAAACGAAGAAGCATTAGCGCTATCCAGTTAGGTAATTTTTTAATATTTTTAATTATTTTCTGCATATTTTTTTATCTTCTTTTTTGTTTCCTCAACTATTTTTCCAAATTCCTCTTCTAATGTTTTTTTGTTTGCTATCAATAATGTTTTATATTCCTTATTAACGTTTAATTTTTTGTAAATTTCTCTTAACCTGCGTTTACTTTTGTTTCTTCAAACTGCATTCCCGTTCTTTTTTCCTGCAATAAAAGCTACTTCCCCTTTAATATTTTCACTTTTATAGAAATATAAACTTAAAAATGGAAGGTTAATTTTTTCTCCATTTTTAAATATTAAATCAATTTCTTTGCTTGATTTTATAGTCTCCAATTTTTATAAAGAGACTTTCTTTCTGTTTTTTGCACGTCTGGATGCTAAAACACCACGTCCACCCTTTGTAGACATGCGAGAACGGAAGCCATGAACTTTGGCTCTTTTCCTCTTGTTTGGTTGATATGTTCTTTTCATTATATCCTCCTAAAACATTAGGTTATATCTAATTCCCGTTTTTTCGCGAGTGGACGAGTATTATAACAAATTATTTAGTTTTTTCAACTGTTTTATAAGGTAATTAACTCATTTGTAATATTTGGAGTTAAACACTCATAACCATCATCAGTAATTAAATAATCATCTTCAATTCTAACACCACAAATTCCTGGAGCATAAATTCCTGGTTCTATTGTATGAATGTCATTAACTTGAAGTTGATAGTCAGTTGATATAGTTAATTTTGGAAGTTCGTGATTTTCTAAACCAATTCCATGACCTAAACCATGAACTAAATCATAACCAATTTCTTTAAGAACACTATCTGCATGTTTATGAATTTTATTTGTGCTTTCACCTGGTTTTAACATCGAAACACATTCTGTTTTTGCTTTTAAAACTTGGTTATATATTTCCATCATTTCATCAGAAACTTTACCAATTGCAATAGTCCTTGTAATATCTGAAGTATAGTTTTGGTATGTTGCTCCAAAATCGATGGTAATAAAATCTCCTTGTTGAACTTTTCTTTCTGTTGGAACTCCATGTGGCGAAGCTCCATTATCCGGACCTGAAACTACAATAGTTGGAAAAGCTACTCTGGAACTTCCTCTTCGAGACATTTCACTATTTAAAATATTTTGGATTTCAAGTTCTGTCATTCCTTCTTTAATTTGATCTAAAGTAAAAAGAAGTGATTGTTCTGCTATATCACATGCTTTTCTGGTTAATTTAATTTCTTCTTCAGTTTTTGTTCTTCTAAAATTTGTTATTAGTTCTGTACTATCTACAACATTTTCGATATTTGCATCTAAAGAAAGAGCATCTTTATAAGAAATGGCTTCAAAATTAACTAAATATTTATTTATATTATTTTCTTTTAAAACTTCGTTAACTTTTTCAAATTTATTAAAGATATTTTCAAATAAAATTAAATCAAAACCTTCAACTTGTTCATGAAATTGATTAACAAATCTTCCATCTGTCATAAAAATTAATTTATCTTTAGAAATTATTGCAACAGAATTATTTTCTTTATCATAAAAACCAGTTGTATATAAAACATCTCTATTTTTATAAATTAAAATTGCATCAACATTTTTTTCTTCTAAAATTTTTCTTAATTTAATAATTCTATTTTCAAAATCTTTTTTCATAATTAACCTTTCTTAAATTCAAAAAAATAATATTAATAAAGTTAGTAAAATTGTTAATTTCTAATAAAGCTCCTTATAAATAAAATAAATACACTATCAAAAAAATTAACAATAAAATGTTATTTTAAATCCCATTAAAATTTTTTAAATTTTATTAACAAAAAATTAACAAGAAAATAAGGGAAAAAATAACAACAAATCCACCCTAAAAAATTAATCCCTTTCTAAAACTCTTTTTTCTAATAATTCAATTTCTCCAGAAATTTCTATATTATTTTTTAACTTATCTTCAATAACTTTAATTGAATGAAGTACAGTTGAATGATCTCTATTAAAAGATTTTCCAATTGCAGTAACAGAAATTTCAAGCATTTTATAACAAAGATACATTGATATTTGACGAGCAAAAGCAATGTTTCTATCCTTCTTCTTTCCAACAAGGGCGTTATGACTTACACCATAATATTCTTCACAAACTTTTTGAATATTTTCTACAGTAACTCTTTTCTTTATATTTTTACTAAAGTGCTCTTCCAAAATTTCTTTTACTTTATCAACCGGAATATTTTCATGATTATATTTAATTTCATATAAAACTTTTGTAACAGCACTCTTCAATTCACGAATATTCGAAGACGAATTTTGTGCAATAAAATTAACAACGTCATCTGATATGTAATTTTCAACTTCCGGTTCTTCTTTCTTAAAATCATCAATGTAACTTTTAATGATTCCAAGTTTTACCTCGACTTCGGGAGAAGTGATCTCGCAAGACATACCATTATTAAAACGAGATTGATAACGCTCATCAACATCAATATTTTTAGGAGCACGGTCTGCCGAAATTACAATTTGCCTTCCAAGATTTGTAATATTATTAAATAAAGTGAAGAAAGTGTTTAACGTTGCAACCTTATCTTGCAAAAGTTGAAGATCGTCGATCAATAAAACTTGGGCGCTTTCATATTTCTTATTAAAATTAATAAAGCTTGATTTATCAACATCGTGCGCGGCCGAAGCAGCAGTGTATTCATTTACAAAAGCAGTTGCATCGATATAAACAACGTTAATTGCAGGATTATTTATATTGATGTAATTTTTAATTGCGTGAAGAAGATGAGTTTTCCCAACGCCACTTTTACCATAAATGAAAAGCGGATTTAAATTAGGCTTACCAGGAGTTTCTGCAACAGAACGAGCCATTTGAAAAGCCATATTGTTTGAACTTCCAATTACAAAGTTCTCAAAAGTTAATAAGTTGGTCAAATTCATATCGAAGTTTGGAGTTGCGGGTGAGGCCTCTTCTTCGGAGTTTTGAGAAGTAAAGACATTCGAAGGATCAGTGTCAAGCTTGGTGTTTGAAGATACCAAGTTTGCAGCGATGTAGCTTTCCGAAGTGTATTCGGTGTCGGCGTCTTCGGTTTGGTCAACTTCAATTTGAACATTAAATTCTGTCCCGTAAAGCGAAGAGAGCGCCTGCTTAATCAAACCAAGAATGTGGCTTTCAACCCAAAACTTTATGAAAGAATTGTTTGTAGTTAGCATCAAAAAGTCGTTTGAAATTGCTTGCGGCTTTAATTGCGGCAAAAAAGCGTCAACTTTTTGAGCGCCGCCAACATCAAGTTCTTCGACCTTTTTAACTATCGTACCTCAAGTTTTGTTTATGTCAGAAAAATCATGTTCCATAGTTTTCCACAATCGTGAAAGGGAGGCTTACTATATCACTTTCATTTTGAATTGATGCGAGATTTTCTAAAAATTTAGAGAATATTTGCAACGGCGAAGCCTTGGTCGGACAAAATTCGACGTTTGTTGCCAACTCTTTGGACCAATCCGCTTTGTTCTAAATTGGTCAAGATTTTGTGAGTGCTTGAAAGAGGAATGTTTAGTAAGTCCTTAATTTGCGACACGCCTAAATCGCCTTCGGTTAAGAAAAGCTTGAGCACATCGCGTTCCCTTGGAGAAAGTGTTGGGGATAGCTTCGTCATTTTTTCGGTGTATTTTGCTTTGCTTTGAGCTTTATCAAATTCAGAAAACGCCGAAGAATTGTTCAGGTTCTCGAGCATACTAATTGTAACGACGGCGCCATTTTCGAGGTTGTTTTCAATCTTTAAGCTGCCATCAGAATAGTTAAGATAATCTTTTACTGTAGGAAGGCCTGATCCAACGCCTCGGATGTATTGCTTCATGGCTTCGGTCGCCGAAGTGAAGCCCGGAAGTTGTGCGTTGTTTGTGTCTGAAAATCCGGGCCCTTGATCTGTGAAGCGAATTGTGTTTCCGTTATCCAGAATTGAAACAACAATCTCAGTGAAGCGGGCGTGGATAAAGTTTTCAGAAATTTCTCTAATTACAGTGTATGGAATCTTGCTCCCTTTTTTGTTTGCTTCGTCATAAATTGTTGAAGCGAGTTTTTCAATAAAGTTGTTTGTTATGTCAGGCGATACATCAATAACACGAGGGGGAGCCTTTAGGTCATCATATACTGCAACGCGAGCAGGAGTTCGGACCACGCTAAAGTCTTCTCTCTGGACCGAGTTATAAGTTATCTTTTTATGTTTAGTTTCTGTTTCAGCCATTTTCTTTTTGTTTATACATTTTCCTTTGCTTTCATTTTAACTTGAAAGATTTCATAAAACGAACATTTGTAAACACCCACTTACAAGTCATCTTTGATGAAAGGGAAAACTATTATACATAAAATTCATTTAATAGCAAGAAATATTTTTATAGCTTTAAGTTGTTCTTTCTCAGTTATCCACAATTTATTCACAAATTGTGGAAATCTTGAAAATTGAGAAAAATTTGCTTATTTTGTTCGGAAATTTGTTGATTTCTTTGCCTAAAATCATAAAATCCCTGATAAATTGGGTGCAGAAATTTGGCCTAAATATTGATGATCAAAAAACATATAAAAGAACAAGAAAAACGAACAAAGCAACAATAAAACGAACAAATATTCAGCTAAAAAACACCAGGTAGAAAGCCTCAATAATCTATAAAGCAGGAAGTTTAGAAAACCGATATATTGTTCTAAAAATTTCAAACATTTTGTTTTTTGTTATCAAAAATGGCCACATTTCCACAGCCATATGCTCGGAAAATGTAGTTTATCCACAAATTCCACAATTTTTTGAATTTTATTGTGGAAATCTTTTCCTTTGTTCGAAAAAAACGAACAACCCCGAATCCCAAAAGATGTAATTCATGCCAGGCAATAATTACACCTTTTGGTGCATTTCATGCCTGGCAATAATTACACCTTTTGGGAAATTGTTGTGCATTATGCAGTTTTATGTTGTAAAATTCGGCTATGGCCACATCTAAGAAAAATACAAAGAAAAAGACTGAAACTAAAAAGAAAAAAACTACTCCTAAGCATTCTTCAAAAAATGTTGGGAAGAAAACAAACAATAATAAGACTAAAGCAAAAACTACTAAAAAAGAAACAAAAAGCACTAAGCCTAAATCAACTAAAAAAGATTCAAATAAAAAAGAATCAAAAAATATTAAAGATTTTGGTGTTTATCTTAAAGATAAATTACCAAAAAAGAAACCAGAACCAAAAACTAATAAAGAAAAGAGATTACAAAAGCTCGAAAAATTACGCGCTGCAAAAAGGAGAAAGAAAATTGCAGCAATTGTTGGAGCGTCTTTGGCCGGCGTTTACGTTTTAGGTTGCCTCCTCTTTTCCTTTGTTTGTTTTCCAAGAACAATAGTTGCTGACACGGATCTGTCGTTTCAAACAAAGCATGTTATGCAACTTTCGTTAATCCCAAACGCTGGCGAATATGTTTTTAAAGCGGACGGCCTGGACTTCGAACTTGAAATTGACGGAAAGGCGATGGACTATAACTTCGACATTGACCAGGTAGTTGACCGCGTAATTGAGAAGAAAAATCCGCTCGCTTGGCCTTATGAGGTTTTTATGGTTCATGATTTTATGACTGATTCGGTTGTAAGTTTTAATAAAGATGTTGCAACAAACCTTGCTGTTCCAGCCATTGCGGCTCATAATCAAAAATCTACTCCGCCAGAAAACGCAAACTTGGTTTGTGACCCAATGACAAAGGACATAAGTATCAAAGACGAAGTCATGGGAAACACTCTTGACCCGGATAAGACCTTGGCTTCGATACTTGGATATATTGGATCGGGCAGGCGCCATTTAGAATGCGGCGAAGACGAGCAAGTCCTCCCAACGCTTTTTGCCGATGACGACAGGTGCGAAGACGCAATCGAGCAAGCTAAAGTTTTAGTTGAGTCCTTGCTTAATTTAAATATGGGCGGATCGATTGTGTCAACTCTTAATTTGACCACATGGGTTTCTTGGTTGCAGCTCAAGCCGAATTATGTTGCAGGGCTTAACGACGAATTGCTGAATGCCTGGGCTGTGAACTTGGCCGACCAGTGTGACACGCTCGGGAAAGAGCGACATTTTGTTACGCCGTATGGAAAAAGTTGCACTGTAAAAGGCGGTGACAACATCGGTTGGCAAATCGATCAAGAGGCGCTAAAAACTTTGGTTGCAACTCAGGTTCCTCTTGGAAAAGTTCAAACCCTGACCGTTCCGTGCTCTTCGACACTTAATGGTTATGGAGGTCCTGGCCAGCGCGATTGGGGCGCTCGTTATATTGATGTTGATTTGAGTCAGCAAATGGCAAGAATGTATGATGATGCCGGAAACATGATTTGGTCGAGCGCGATTGTGTCTGGTAAGCCGGGCAAGAATACTCCGACAGGAGTTTACACAATTAAGGCGAAGAGCAGTCCTTCGACTTTGATTGGAAACATTGACCCTGCAACAGGCAAGCCCGAATACGAAACCACTGTTCAATATTGGATGGGCTTTGTTGGAAACAGCATTGGTTTTCATGATGCCACGTGGCAGCCAACCTTCGGTGGTGATTGGTGGATTACAAATGGAAGTCACGGATGCATTAATTTGCCATATAGTGCTGCTCAAAGTTTATATGGTTGTTGTAGTTCTGGCGACATCGTTGTTGTTCATAATTAATAGTGAAGTCTTCTTCAAAATATTCAGAATTTATAGAATATTTAAACGCGGGTAAACTTTGTGTGTTTGAAACTGATACCGTAGTTGGCGTTGCTTGCACAATTTTATGTGACGGTAAAATAAATAATAATATCCAAAGAATTTATAACATCAAAAACAGAAATCAGAGTAAAGCTTTGCCATGATTAATTTCATCAAAAGAAATGTTAAATGAATGGGCGATAAACATTAATGAATACGCAGAAGATTTAATTAAAGAAAAATGACCTGGCGCTACAACTTTAGTGTTTGAAGTTAATGACAGGCTTCCTGAGGGTTTGGGAGTCAACACAGCGAAGGACCAGCACACGGTTGCTTTTCGTATTCCAAATTGCGAAGAGCTGATCAACGCAATCGATTTTGTTGGGTGTCCTGTTGCTTGCACTTCCGCCAACTTAAGCGGAGACCATGCTCCAAAAACTCTCGACCGAGTTCCTAAAAAATTGCTTGAACAAGTAGATTTTGTTTATGAGAAAAAACAAAAACCATCTGGCGAACCCAGCCAAATAATCTCCTGCATAGAAAACGAACCGCTGACGATTCGATCATAATTTTCAAAATCGAGTAAATGCCACGAGTAAATCGAGTACTGGCCCCGGGGAATTAGAGTGTTGTTGCGCCGGTGTCGGAGAATTGGATTTCGGTGGCGGCTTCGCGGCCGTAGATTTCGTTTACCAGCGTGCAGAATTTGGAGACTTGTTCAATCGGTAAAAAGACCTGCATACAGCCTCCAAAACCACCTCCGTGAATTCTACTTGCACCGCGGTTTGTGTAGTCGCCTTCGCAAGCTTGGTCTAAACAAAGCTCGCAAATAGCTTGGCACAAAGTGGCTTGCTGGTCTTCTTCGCTGACTGTAACATTTTGTAAAAATTGTGCCGACGAAGAACCAGACAGCCCGTGAAGTTGCATAAACAACTTGCCGTCGCCAGCCTCCATTGCTTTGATGCGTTCTTTTGTAAGATTGATCTCATGGAAGTAATTGATGCCTCGGTTGGCAGCTTTGTCGCCCAAAACTTTTTCGGCATTCATCAAATTTTTCGAAAGCGTACTAATATTAGTTTCGTTTAAAAATTCAACGCCGCACATTTCGGCAACCTTTTTCATGTCGCCAGGAATTGCCGCATACATATGCGAAATGTCACCATGTTCGGCACCGCTATCGACCAAAACAGCTCCAAGACCAGCACGTTCGAAGCTAAAGTCAATCGGCTTGACGTCCAGGACTTCGGGGTTTGCAAAGTTAATCTTAATAATGCCGCCATACGAAATTGCAGTTTCGTCCAAAAGCCCGCAAGGCTTGCCGTAATATTCAACCTCGGCAAAATGCCCAATTTGCGCAAGCTCCATCTTGCTGAACTTGCCGCTTGCATAGGCATCGTTTAGGATTACGGCAATCAAAAGTTCAAAAGCGGCTGACGAAGACAAGCCCATACCTGCACCAATGGTTGACGAGCAATTCGCGGTGAAGCCAGAAATTGGAACGCCAGCTTCGATGAATTTATGCGCAACGCCGGCGACCAGGGCTTCGGTGGTATTAAACTTCGAAGGGTCGGGCGCCATGGCTTCGGCGACTTTGTCAATGTCAACATCAAAGGGCTCGAAACCCTCACTATTAATATGTATGATTTTGTCATCACGAAGCTCAACATCGGCCGAAATCCCCTGCTTGAGGCTTCCTGTAACAGCAATTCCGTGCTGATGATCAACGTGGTTGCCTGCAATTTCAGTACGCCCCGGCGCGAAAGCTTTAAAGTTCTTACCCATGATTTCCCTTTCAGACATTACCTATATTATATTGTAAGCTATATTTTACAATAAAAAAAATTTAAAAAATATTAAATAAGAATTAACAAAAATAAAAAATAATTAAATCTCAGTGCCCCCGGCCCCGATGGTTATAATATAATATAGTGCGTTATGGGAATTTTTAACAGAAAAAGCGCGGGCGGACGCAAAAAACCAACCACTGGATTCAGTGAACTTAACCGCCGAACTTACGAAGCCAGCCCAACCGGGCGCACCGGACAAATTGACCCAACAAACACTGTTGGATACGCTGGCAATCCAAATGCTAAAAAGCAGAGCCGAAGACGAGGAGCCGACCTGGGCTTTAAGCCTCAGGAATCGCTCAGCGATTATTCGCGACGTGGGCAACAACAAAAATACGCTGCGGCGCGCAAGGCTCAGGATAAGAAAAAGCGCAAAAAGAAGATCATAATAATTGTGTGTTCGATTCTTGGGGCTTTGGTTGCTGCTGGAGCGATTGCCTTCGGCATTATAAGTTGTAATTTAAACGCTGGAATGGGCAACATCGGACTCACTCCAACCAGCTTGGACAAGCCTTTTTACATGGTGCTCATGGGTGTTGATTCTTCGGACGTTCGCAAAGCCGAAAGCGGCGGCGATGATTCGGATTACCGTTCCGACAGCATGATTCTTGCTCGCGTTGCTGCTAACGAGAAAAAAGTTACGCTCATGTCAATTCACCGCGACATCGAAATGGATATGGGTGGTGAATATGGCGTTCAAAAAATTAATGCTTCGCATTCGATTGGCGGGCCGGAGCTTGTCATCAAAAATGTGTCAAAACTTGCCGGCGTTCCAATTAACCATTACGCCGAAATTAACTTCGACGGTTTCACAGCTGCGGTAAATGATCTTGGCGGAGTTGATGTAAATGTGCCAATTGAGATAAATGACCCCGAAGCTGGCGGCTACGTTCCAGCTGGTCCGCAGCATCTTAATGGCCAAGAAGCTTTGATTTTAGCCAGGTCGCGCCACGCTTATGACGCCTATGGTGACGGCGATAAATTCCGCGCGGCAAACCAGCGCATGCTTCTTTCGGCAATTGCGCAAAAGGCTCTTGATTCGGACATCATGACAATTGCGCAAACCGTTATGGATATGTCTGGCTACATAAAAACTGACCTTGCCATCAACGACATGATTGGTCTTGCCCAGTTGATGAAGGGCCTAAACCCCGCGAAGGATGTTTACACAGCAATGACTCCAACTCAAGGCGTTTATAAAAATGGTGGTTGATACGAAGAGCTTGACGAAGTTGAGTGGAAAGCGATGATGAAGCGCATGGATGCCGGTCTTCCACCTAACGAAGAGCCATACATCGACCCTGCTACAGGCACGGTTATGAGCACTTCTGGATCTGGCGACTGGGAAGGAACGGTCAGCGTTAAAAATGGATCGGGAGTTGATGGAGCTGCGGCTTCGGCTTCGTTGAAAATCATCGCGCTTGGATTCACGGCCACAACTGGCAACGCGGACAAAGACAATTATTCGAAAACACTAATTATATATAAGGACGATGACAAGGAAGATGCCGCCGAAGCTATCGCGGACAAACTCGGTTGCGGGCGTGTCCAACAAAATGACGGCGATTATGATTTTGACACTGACATTTTGGTTATCATCGGCCTCGACTTCGAATAAATTTCGACAAAAATTTAGACTTGCTATGTGGCGTTTGTGGTAAAATTGCGCTGCTATTAAATTCGTTTAAAAGAGAGGAATATTATGGATTACGCTAAAGAATCTTTAAAGAAACATGCTGAATGGAAGGGTAAGATTAGCACTGAGCTAAAGTGTCCGCTTGAGAATGCGACTGACCTTTCGCTGGCTTACACGCCTGGTGTTGCCGAGCCCTGCCTTGCTATCAAGGATGATATTGAGCAAAGTTATAATTTGACGATGCGCGGAAATTTGTGCGCGGTTATTACTGACGGGAGCGCGGTGCTCGGCCTCGGAAACATTGGTCCGGAAGCTGGCATGCCTGTTATGGAGGGCAAATGTGCGCTTTTCAAGAAGTTCGCCGGCGTTGACGCAATTCCAATTTGCGTTAAGAGTCAAGACCCTGACGAAGTTGCTCACGTTGTGCACATGATTTCTGGAAGTTTTGGAGGCGTTAATCTTGAGGATATTTCGGCGCCTCGCTGTTTTGAAATTGAGCGCAAGTGCAAGGAGCTTTGCGACATTCCTATTTTTCACGACGACCAACACGGTACAGCAATTGTTGTTCTAGCTGGTCTTATTAATGCGCTTAAAGTTGTTGATAAGAAGGCCGAGGATTGCAAGGTTGTCACTTGTGGCGCTGGTGCTGCTGCAACTGCAATTGTTAAGCTGCTTCTCAGCTATGGCTTTAAGAACGTTACTATGTGCGACAGCAAGGGCGTTATTCATAAGGATCGCGACGATCTTAACTGGATTAAGAAAGAGATGGCCGAGGTCACAAACCCTGAGGGAATTACAGGTAGCCTCGCCGATGCGATGGTTGGTGCGGACATTTTTATTGGAAGTAGCGCGCCAAACACTGTTAGCAAAGATATGGTTGCAAGCATGGCTGAGAAATCGATTGTTTATGCTTGTGCGAATCCAACGCCTGAAATTTTCCCTGATGATGCCAAAGAAGCTGGTGCGTTTGTTATGGCAACCGGCCGTTCTGATTTCCCGAACCAGGTTAACAACGTTTTGGCATTTCCAGGAATTTTCCGAGGCACCTTCGATGTTCACGCAACGGATATCAACGAAGAAATGAAAATGGCAGCTGCAAAAGCAATCGCTGGCATGGTCAGCGAAGATGAGCTTGGTCCGGAATGCATTATTCCTTCGCCTTTCGCAGAAGGTGTTGGCGAAGTTGTAGCCAAGGCTGTTGCCGAAGCTGCAATTGCAAGTGGAGTTGCAAAGAAAAAATAAGGAAGTGATTTAAATGGCAGCAACGATAAGTAGGGGCGTTCGTGCGCCAATAATTCGCGAAGGCGACGACATTGTTCAAATCACGGTGGACAGCGTCCTCGTCGCATGCAAAGAAGATGGCTTTGAGCTGGGCGATAAGGACGTAGTTTGCGTCACCGAAAGTGTTGTTGCTCGCGCTGCCAAAAATTATTGCTCCACAGATGACATTGCCGCGGACGTCAAGGCAAAGCTTGGCGGAGAAACCGTCGGCATCGTCTTCCCAATTTTTAGCCGCAACCGTTTTGCAATTTGTCTGCGTGGAATTGCTCGCGGCGCTAAAAAAGTTGTGGTCCAGATGGGCTATCCAAGTGACGAAGTTGGCAACCACCTTGTAACCGAAGACCAAATTGACGACAGCGGCGTAAACCCCTACAGCGATGTCCTGACCGCCGATGAATTCCACGCTAAGTTCGGCGACATAAAACACGAGTTCACAGGCGTCGATTACCTCGACTATTATAAAGAGCTCATCGAAGACGAAGGCGCCGAAGCCGAGGTCATCCTCGCGAACCGCCCTGAGGCAATTTTGAAATTCACCAAAAATGTTTTGGTTTGTGATACTCACAGTCGCGATAGAAACGCTCGCCGAATTAAGAAGGCTGGCGGCGAAACAGTTCTAACAATGGCTGACATTATGAATGCATCTGTTAATGGTAGCGGTTACAATTCGAAGTACGGATTGCTCGGCTCGAACAAAGCGACTGAAAGCACGGTTAAGCTTTTCCCGGAAAATGCTCAAGAAGTTGCCGAAGCAATTTCGAACAAATTATCGGAAATTACTGGCAAGCAAATTGAGGCCATGGTCTATGGCGATGGTGCTTTCAAAGATCCTGTCGGTAAAATTTGGGAGCTTGCTGACCCCGTTGTTTCCCCAGGTTACACTAAAGGTTTGACCGGTCTTCCGAACGAACTTAAGCTAAAATATTTGGCGGACAATGACTTCGCCGATTTGAGTGGCGAAGAACTCCAAGCCGCAGTGAAAAAAGCAATCAGCGAAAAAGAAAGCGACCTTAAGGGCAACATGGCATCGCAGGGCACAACGCCTCGCCAAATTACTGACCTCATCGGTTCGCTTTGCGACCTCACAAGTGGAAGCGGCGATAAGGGCACGCCAATCATCGTTGTTCAAAACTACTTCAAAAACTACTCCATGTAATGGAGGACCGCACTTACATTGCGATTGATTTGAAGAGCTTTTATGCGTCGGTCGAATGCGTTCAGAGAAACATTGACCCGCTTGATGCATACCTGGTAGTTGCTGATAAATCTCACACTGAAAAGACAATTTGCTTGGCGGTAACGCCGGCACTGAAGGATTATGGGATTTCGGGTCGCGCGCGGCTCTTCGAAGTTATCGAAGCGGTGGATGAGATTAACAGGATTCGAGGCCGTCGGCTTCTTGAGCTTTATGATGATGTCGATGCCACAAGTCGGCATGGCGCGGTTTCGAAAAAGTTCACGAAGAAATGTACCTTCGATGCGGAGCTGAAAAGTCATCCGGAATATGAGCTTGACTATATTGTTGCGCCTCCGCAAATGGCGAAATACATCCAGGTCAGCACCCAAATTTATGAAATCTATTTGCGCTATGTTGCGCCGGAAGATATTCACGTTTACAGCATCGACGAAGTTTTTATCGATGCCACGCCTTATTTGATGATGCACGATTGCACCGCCGAAGAACTGGCGCGCCGCATGATTGCCGATGTTTTGGCCGAGACCGGAATCACCGCGACCGTTGGCATTGGCACGAACATGTATTTGTGCAAAATTGCGATGGATGTTTTTGCCAAGCGGATGGAGCCGGATAAAAATGGCGCGCGCATTGCGTTTTTGGATGAGCAGGGCTACCGGCAGCATATGTGGAATCATCGTCCGCTTTCGGACTTTTGAATGATTGGAGCTGGGTATACTCGCAGGTTGGAGGCCTATGGAATGCACACGATGGGAGACATTGCCCGTTGTTCGGTTGAAAACGAAGACCTGCTTTACGAGATCTTCGGCATTAACGCCGAGCTTTTGATCGACCACGCTTGAGGTTGAGAGCCGTGCACCATCGCGGATGTTAAGGCTTACAAGCCTGTCACTAATAGTGTAAGCAGCGGTCAGGTTTTGCATCGTCCTTATAAAAATGACGAAGGCCGGCTGGTGCTTCGCGAGATGGCGGATGCGCTTTCGCAGGAATTGGTTTCGAAAAATTTGGTGACCAAGAAGCTTGTGATTCATGTTGGTTACGACATCAAAAATATCATGGATATTGAAAAGGGAATTGTGAACGCCTACGCTGGGGAAATAGACACTGATCACTATGGGCGCAAGGTGCCTAAATATGCTCGCAAGACAATTAACCTGCCGCGATGAACTTCGTCGGCCACTATTATTATGGATGCGGTTGCCGATGCGTTTGACCAAGTGGTAGACAAGCAGCTGCTGATTCGCCGTTTCAATGTGACGGCCGAGGCTGTGCTTCCAAAGCAGCAAGTTGACGAAGCCGCAGCAGCCGCGCCTCCAAAAGTTACGCAAATGAATATTTTTACTAATTATGAGCTGGAGGAAAAACTCAAGGCTGCCGAAGATGAAAAGCTCGAACGCGAGCTTGAACTTCAACGTGTGATGCTTGCGGTCAAGGAAAAGTTTGGCAAAAACGCTATTCTACGAGGTATGAACCTGCAAGAAGGCGCCACCATGAAAGAACGCAACGCGCAGATAGGCGGACATAAGGCATAATGGAAGAAGCAAGAGAAAAATACAAAGACATAATTGATATGCCAAGGCATGAGCCCGACGAAGCGAAGCATCCTCGTATGCCTCGTTATAATCGCGCCGCGCAATTTGCACCATTCGCAGCGTTAAACGGCTTCGAAGAATCAATCGACAAAGCCTCTAAAAAATAGTGGTATAATGCACGGCTTATGAGACGAGATGATATTAGAAATGTGGCGATAATTGCGCACGTTGACCATGGGAAAACAACTCTGGTTGATTGCTTGCTAAAGGCGACCGATGTGTTTCGCCAGAATCAGAAAGTTGACGAACGCGTCCTTGACAGCAATGATCAGGAGCGCGAGCGCGGCATCACAATTCTTTCGAAAAATGTCGCGATAAATTACAAAAACAAAAAAATCAACATCATTGACACGCCTGGCCACGCTGATTTTGGTGGCGAAGTCGAGCGCGTGCTTAACATGGCCGATGCGGCGCTGCTCATCGTTGATGCCTTCGAAGGTCCTATGCCTCAGACTCGATTTGTGCTCAAGCACGCGTTGTCCCAGGGTATGCGCATAATTTTGGTCGTTAACAAGATTGACCGCGATGGCGCGCGCCCGGATGCGGTTGTCGACGAGGTCTTCGATTTGATGGTCGACCTTAACGCGACCGACGCGCAGCTGGACTTCCCAATCATTTACGCAAGTGCGGCGCAAGGTTACGCTCGCGCGGAACTGACCGACACAAACACCGACATGTTCCCGCTTTTGGATATGATAATCAACGAAGTTCCGGCCCCCGAAGTTGAGGCCGAAGAGCCCTGCGCTCTTCAAATATCAACGGTTGATCACTCCAGCTATCAAGGCAGAATTGGAGTTGGGCGCCTCGGCTTCGGAACGCTGAAAAAGGGCCAGCAGGTCCTCGCCGTGAACAATCATGGTAAAAAATACAAGACGCAAATCAAACAGTTGTTCGTTTTTGAGAATCTTGGCAAGAACGAAGTGACCGAGGCCGCCGCGGGTGACATTGTTGCCGTTGTTGGTGTGGATGATGCCGACATTGGAGATGTGATTGTGGACGTGTCGGGCGATGATGCTGCTGCGATCGACGAAGCTGCCGCGCGTGCCGCGAACCTTTTTGCGCCAATCGAAGTTGAAGAGCCAACCATGGCTGTAATTTTTGAACCCTCGACCAGCCCTCTTGTTGGTCAGGACGGCGAGATCGTTGGCGGGCGTCAACTCAAGGAGCGTCTGCTTCGTGAGAAAGAAAGCAACATTAGTATGCGCATCACCGAAGTCGCGGACAGCACTGCGATGGAAGTTGCCGGCCGCGGCGTTTTGCACTTGAGTGTTTTGATGGAGACCATGCGTCGCGAAGGTTACGAATTTCAGGTCGGGCGTCCGCGCGTTTTGGTCAAGACTGACGAAGCCGGCCACACGCTTGAACCGATTGAAGAAGCTGTGGTCGACGTGGATAACGAATACAGTGGAAAGGTCATCGAGGTTTTCGGCAATTGCGGTGGCGAGATGACCGAGATGAACGCCAAGGCCGATCAGACCCACCTCGTGTTTAAGATCCCGAGCCGAGGCACCATGGGCCTGGCCACCAAACTTCTCAACGTTTCCCATGGTAGCGCCACACTTTTCCATCACTTCGCAGAATACGGTCCTGTCAATTTTGAATACACCGGCCGCAAAAATGGCGCACTTGTGTCAATGAGTACCGAGAAAGCCGTCGCATTTGCGCTCGACACTTTGCAAGAGCGCGGGCATCTTTTCATTAGTCCGGGCGATGCTTGTTACGAAGGCATGATTGTTGGCGAAAGCGCGAAGGAACAAGACATTGTGGTTAACGTGGCCAAGACCAAGCATCTTGGAAATCAGCGTGCATCTGGCAGCGACAAGGCAATTCAGCTGACTCCGCCTGTCACATTTACCCTGGAAGAGGCCCTCGAATACATCGACGACACAGAACTTGTCGAAGTAACTCCGAAGCACATCCGCCTTCGTAAAAAACTCCTTACAGCAACCGAACGCAAAAAAGCCCACCAACTTTAAAACTTGCTAATTGTGCCTGCGTTGGCCTAATTTCTATGCTATAATTTCACGTGGCTATAAACGCACTCAAGTTGCTTATGTTCTAAAGAACTCCATAGTCTAAAACTCTATGTTTAGGAGGAGCTATTATGAAATCGTTGAAGAATTTGAATTTAGGAAAGAAACTCGGAAAAACCTCATGGGGGGGGGCGTCTGCAACGCTTCGCAAAATGCCAATCTGGCAACGTGTTGTTTCGGCAATCGTTGCTTTTTTATTGGTCTTTTTGCTATGGCCGGCCGATGCCGCGAAAACCATTACTGCCTGGGCTAATGACACCGAAGCAGCTCAAACCACCGAAGAAGGCGCAACGGATCCTGATCCAGAATCGCCAGATCCAGGTGGCGGTGGCGAAGAATCCGACGACTCCGAAGTCGACCCCGAAACGCCCGACCAACCCGAAGTTGCAGGCCCAGTCCTCGAATCCGATTCTTCTGACGAAGAAACAAATGATGAAAACATTCATTCTTTAAACGATGCAAAAGATGAGCAATGTGGACCTTATGAATGGGATTTTAGTGCTTATTTTGGTTCAAAGACAACTTTAAATACTAGCTCTAGCTCAACACTCAATACCGAAGATTATTTTGCTACAAACAAATCTGCGCGTATAACTTTTGTTGGTCCTTATAGTGCTAATTATTCAACTCTTGATGGAGGAAGCACTACCATCGATTCTAATGGATACGTAATGAATAAGCAACACATGCTTAAATCTGATGGCGGCTCTAAAAATACACACGGAACAATTTTTAATAACTATATAAAAATAATTCCTCAACAAAATCTAAGAAGCATTTCATTAAACGTTGCAAGTGTATACACAAGTAACAGTCAAAGGTATGCTGTTGTTGGTATTGTTAAAAAAGCAGCAACAGGCGACACTTATTCGAAAAATTATATTCAAGAGTTTACGTTAAATTCTACAAATTACAAAACGGTTACATTTACCAATGGAGACGGTTTCTTTGAAAAAGATGCTGAATATTATATTTATTCACGCCCATACAATTCAGGAAAAAGCGATTATTACAAATATGGTGGAATTAAAATTAACAACATTAAAACCGAAGGATACACAGGCAAATTTAAGCTAAATTTAAACAATATTTGCTCAGACGACATTATTAACATTGCTTATCAAGATTCTAGCGGTCAAATATTTACTCAAAAAGATATTAGCGTTTCTGCAGGAGACGACCATAAAGGAAACTTTGAATTTGAATCAGAAAGCGTTTCAAGTGGCCAGCTTAAAGGCTTACAAATATATTCTGAAAAAACTGGTAATACAATAATTTTCGGACAAAGCGAACACAATTTGCCAATAATTCCAGATGACGGGTCTACATATGATATAGGAGATATTTCTTATTACGACTTGTGTCATAAGATTAATGTAGTTGTAAACAGAGGAGCAGGTGCCGATACGGGTAATTTGGGTGTTACTGTACTCTGGCAAGATTTTTATGTGACAGATGAAATTACGTTCCAGGCTGGCGGAAAGCAAATTGAGTGTGTCATTCCTTGTTTTTCTTCAGATGGCATTATTAAACTTAATGTTAGAAACATCCAAGATCCTGGGAAAAAATATAAAAACTCAGAAATGTATGTTAAATATAATGTTCGTGATATCGTGCAACTTACTTTAACAATTGAAGCTGAAGCTGATCCTGGGCAAAAAGTTGCACTTACTCTTAATTCCCATCCTGAAACAGAAACTATTCAAAACAATGTTAAAGTATTTAGGGGCATCCCCTTATTTCAAGATATTCTTCTATTTTATGTTGAGGTTTTACCTGACGCTGATGGTAAATATAATTTTGTTTCTGGGGACAAGGTTAAATTAGAAACAATGCAAGGTGTTATTTGGTTTCATACCGAAGCAGCCCCTACCGTTTCTTATGAACGTGAATTTACTATAACTGAAAACTTAACCCTTATAGCAGAAATTCCTTCTTATATCTGAGATCTTAGTGACCCAGAAAATGTTACATGTTTTGGAATGTGTGAGGTTCTTGCTGCAGGGATATCTGTTCATGTTACTGAGTTATGCACAATGGATGATCATTCAGTCACTGAAAACGTAATAAAAAGAGCTACTTCTGCAGAACCTGGTCTGACTGAATATACGGCATCATTTACAAAAAAGAATGTATTTTCTGAACAAACATATCAACTTACAACAGAGCGAGAACGTCAACATGTACATGAAGGTCAAACATACACTAAACTAACTTTCAGTTCAGCTACTCATAAACTTCCAACAAATGGATATTATTATTTGGATAGTGATATAGGAATCAATGCTACTGCCACTATCACCTCTTCAGAATCCTTGCATCTTGATCTTAATGGCTATGCCTTATATTGGGAAGGAAATGAAGTAGATAATGAATCTGTTCCAACTCATTTATTTATTCAAAATAAAGGCAGTCTAGAAATTTTTGATTGTAAGTTTGGCGAAGAGTACTGCAGGCATTACTTTAATCCAAATTCTGATGGTAAATGAGTTTTAGATACAAGCGGAAATACAACTGATTATTATGTGGACGGCGGTGTGATAACTGGCGCTAATTATTCTGCTATTTATAACGAGGGCACATTAGATGCTTATGCAGTCAATTTTGTTGGTAATGAAAATAAGTATCGTGGAGACTCTTCCATGACTCATAAGTGGACTTATCCGGCTGGCAGCGGTGGTGGAGCAATTCGAAGCGGCTCTCTCACAAAAAACCCAAAATGTAATTTATCCGCAGTTTATTTTACCGGTAATGTATCAATGGGTGGTGGTGGTGCCGTTCTTATAGGTATGATGAATACAGAATGTTATGCCGGTACCGCTAATATTAATTATTGTGAATTCAAGAATAATAAGCAAATTGGAGAAAGTACATCAACATCGGGTTATTACAGTCCATGAGGTGGCGGTGCACTTGCAACTTTTTCTAAGAATAAATCTCCTGTTGTAAATATTAATAGCTCTAATTTTTATGACAACACATCTAATTATCGTGCTGGTGCTATATTCTTGTTCCATGGCACTACTTGTTATATGGATAGCTGCACTGTTCAAAACAATATGAGTGGTTTAAAGCATGATACCATTACTGACAAAAGTGTTTGCTATAACTACGGTGGCGGAATTAACGTTTATACTGGCTACGGAAGTACAAACTTTAACTCCTGTGATTTATATCTTTCAGGCAAAATGAATGTTACAAATAATATGTCTCGTGAATATAACGAAGTGTATGAAGACAACCTTGCTCTACAACTACAAGACAACACAAAAGGATATGTTCATATCGATCCTAATAAACCATTAGATACTCGTAGTTTAATTGGTGTTAACTATGCAAAGAATACTGATATTGATATTTCTGAAGGTTATGGCGCTTCAATGCTAAATTTGACTCCAGGTAGTAAAGATTTAACTGATCCAAGCGTTAAATGTTTTGTTTTGGATGAAGTTGTAGGAAGGTTATCGTATGAACTTTTAATTAATACGAAGGTAGATAATGCCCTAGGCTCATTTGAACTGTGGATTGTTCCGCATGAGCATAACTTTACATATTCGTTATATCCAGAGCTTCCACAATATGATGGTCCTGATGATACAATTTCTTTAAAGTGCGATGTGGGTTTTGTGCAACGAAATTATGCAGACGGCACATACACTTTCTCAAAGTGTAAGTATGGCAATGATAAACTTCCAGCCACAATTCAAAGCGTGGGACGCCAAGGCGAATGGTATAAAGACCCAATTATTTATGATGGTGAAGAACACCCTGTCGAGATCGTAAACTATTATGAGTTTATAAATCATACATTTGCTGTTCCAGCTACAGATATTCAGTATATGAAAAGCACTACTGGTTCTCATAGACAATCTCAGTCTAACAAGAAAGAGTCATGAGAACCAATAGACTTTGTTCCAGTTGATCCAGGTTGATACAAAGCGCGTATTTCATTTTATGACGTTCAAGTCGTTAATGGTGAAATAGTTGTCGATAAATCAAAAACATACACCATTGAATGTAATGAATATTGTATTAAGGGTAGTGAAGTTACTGTAGAAATAGCTACTATTGAAAAACATTATGATGGAACAACAGAAGCCGTTGCGCAAGAAGCGCATATTATTGATGGACTTGTTGGCGAAGATGTTAATTCTGTAACAGTAAAGATGGAAGAAGGCGCTATTGTTTACTGCGATTCTAAATTTGTTGGTGTTAATAATATTGTTTCTTACAAAGCTAGTGATTTTAGCCTCGAAGGAGATTTATTACATAAATATTCTATAGGGCAGGTTGTTGGTTTTGTTTCTATCTTGCCATTACAGCAAAGTGTTGAGCCTACCAGCTTTAAAGTAAGCCCTGGCGAATCAGTTAGCTTGTTAAATGCTTTAACTGACCCAGAAGCTGATCCTCCAGCATGTATAGCTCCTAATCCAGTAATTACATATGCAGATTCTCCAGTTGCAGAATTTCAATACGATGGTGTAGGAACCATCTCAGGAAATTCTTTTACTGCAAATAGTACTATAAGTGATGACAGAATTGTTGAGCTTACAGATATTGAACCATCTCCAGAAGAAAAGATTTATGGTGTGAAAATTAATATTTATGTTACTAAGCTTGATGACGTTAATGTGGATCCAGTAGAAGGAAGTAATCCTGAATATTTGGGCGTTCAATACGACACTCCGCCTCATGGCACAAACTTTAAAATAATAACAGGATATATTGTTCTTAATATTCAAGAAGCTAATATTAATTTCATGTCTGATGAAAATGGACATTGAGAAAATGATGCTGGAGAAAAAATTGAAAGTCTTAATTTAAAACTTATTAGCACAAAAAATTCTCAAGAAAGGGCTTATGTAGACACAGAGAATCCTGCAAATAGTTATTTAAGTTTTACAGAAGATAGCTGGAAATCATCAATCAATGTTCATTATGTTCTTACAAATACTAATGAATATCAGTATTTAAATATGCTAGACCCTGATGACCAAAAGATTTCCACTGGTCACATATATTCTTTTACTAGTGCTGGCGTATTTCATTATGGTGTAAATTTATGGCCAATACCTGTCATGGACTTAAATCTACACGTTACTTCGGATGTTCCTGAGGGGCATAAAGTTTCCTTGGGTGAAAAAATTCTTTTTACTGTAGAAATTACAAACAATAGCTCCGTTCCTGTTAGAGCAACCCAATGATACTCACCAGGAGATCTTCTTGGTTTTTCATATTATTCTGCTTGGGGTGAGAGAGATGACTTAAAAATGGACAAGGGTCTCTTAGATATTAGTGAAACTATAACTAAGAAATTTGAATATACTGTCGCATCTGAAGATATTGCTTTTGGTAAGTTAAGTCTATGATTTACTTCTACAGCTTATTACAATAATACTCCTGAAGAAAGTCCCTACTGAGGTGGAGAGTGTAATTCGAATGAAGAAGAAATTTATATACCTACAGAAGACATTAGAAAAGATATTGTTGTAGAAATCACGGCTGTACCTCAAGATCCAGCTACGATACCTGTTCACATTAATGATGAAATTAAGTATTCCGCAGTAATAAGAAACAATTCTAATGTAAATGTTTACGAAACAGTTATTACGTCTGATTTGTTAGGCCTAACTGGAAATAAAGCAATTATTTATAAAGATGGAGAGCCAGATCATGGTATTTTGCTTGCTGGCGAGGTATCTGAGCCTATAGACTTAGGCACATATAAAGTATTAGGAGAAAATGTTGAAGCTGGATTTGTCATAAATAATGTTCAAGCAAATGGAACTATTCAAAAGAGTAGTACCGTTAAAGAAGGAATTTATGGCAAATCTACTTCGAATATTAAAGTTGATTACACTGGTGTTGATTATCCAACCGCTGTAGATGACTTATTCTATGATGGTACTGCTCAGCAAGGTGTTAATTATGATTCCGGATGTATGACCATAGATGATAATTTTAAGGCTACAGATGCCGGCGTTTATTATTCAACCGTTACTCTAAAACCTTGGTATAGATGGAATATCGAAGCAGACAAGAGCACTACACATACTGTTCGTTTTGAAATCAAGAAAGTTAATATAAATGCGAAAGCTTTTGAATTTAGTGATGATTATGATGGCCAAGTAAAAACCCATGATATTAAATCTTGTTTTAATTATGAAGGTGCTGGCTGGATTGGCGACGAAGGCCTAGCAACCGCTACAGCCACAACGCTCGGTGCCGACGCCAAGACTTATTATCATAATTCTGGTTCAGGCGATACAAGCATTCAGGTAGCTATTACTCCTAATGAAGGAACGAATCTTAACAATTACAATATAAATTACGGGAAAGATTCACAAATTGTTATCAATCCTTACGAACTTGATAGTTCTGATATCGAAGTTACTGCAACCGACTTAGTTTATAACGCGCAAATCCAAACTACAAGGGTTAGTGTTGTTGATACACGCTTTGGAGAAAACGGAAAGACTCTAGTTAAAGATAGAGATTACGTTATAGTTGAGAATTCCGATACTGGAAAAGATGCTCAAGATTATACTTTGAAAGTTACTGGCCAGGAAGGCTCAAACTACTCAACTTCGAAGACAGCACAATATGGCTGGAAAATTACACCTGCAAGTCTTTCGTTAAAGGTTGTGGGGCATTCGGCTTCGTATAAATATAATGGAACTGAGAGAAGTATCGATGGTTACGACTTAATTGCTGTTTCCAACCCTCAAGGTCTTCAAACCGAAGGCAAGGTTAAACCAACTTCAGCAGAGATTTCTGCTTCTAGAACAGATATTGGAACTTCGGAATCATTACCAGAAAGTGTTCAGGAAAATTTTGCTTATCTGGACGGCGATACAAATGTTCATGTAACATGAGAGTTTGAAGGCGGTATTTTAAATATCACTCCAGCCGACATTACTAAAGATGGAACATTGACTGTTACTCCGGTCGAAGATCTTATTTATAACGGTAGCACTCAAACAAAAGATTTTGTTGTTAAATACAAACCAGCCGATGCAGATGAGCTTACACTTAGAGCGGAAGATTATACAATCACTGGAAACACTGGTAAAGATGCTTCGGATAAGTATTCTGCATCAATTACAGGTATAGGTAATTATTCTGGCACCGTAACTAATATTGTTTGATCAATTGCAAAATGTCCATTAACTATTTCACATGATGAGTATGTTGAAACTTACAGTGGTGAAGTTTTCGTTAAGGAAATTGTTGAGCAACCCTTCGGTGCGGATAAAGACACCATTACTATTAGACTTACAACTAACTCTAGCAATGTGGGTTCTTATACAATAAATGGCAAAAATTTAATTTGTGAAACAATTCCTGCGGAGGGAACTTTATTGAGTAACTTCGCAATTACTCAAAATGATATTCAACTTACTATCAATAAGCGCGATTTAGTTGTTTCTCCTGTGAGTGCAGAGTTTACCTACGACGGTGATGAGCATAAACTAACAGAATATACATATGATAAGAATCAACTTTGCCCAGGTCATATTCTTGACCCTGATAATAATCCTGTTACTTGGGCCAACAATTCTGCAACCGAAGTAAATGATCCTGGCCAAGAAGTAACCATTACTAAGGTTGTTGTTACAAATGCTAACGCACAAACAGAAGCTACAAAAGATGTTTCTGCAAACTACAATATTATTCATTCTGCTAAAGCAATATTGCTTATAAAGAAAGCAGATATGTATATTGATATTACAGGTAATACATTGGGTGCTGATGAAGAAAATCCTTTATATTACACAGGTAAAACTCAAACTGTTTCTGAATATAAAGTTAGTGTTGATTATGCAAAAACTAGTGCCACACTAAAAGAAGAATTTGATGCATCGAAGATTTCTCCAAGTCCTCAAAAGTGCATTGCTCAAGGCAGTTCGGTAGGAACACACACTATGAAAATTATTAAGGAAGACGGTTCTGAGGTTGACTTTGGAGATACCGCTAACTGAAGTTATGATGATCCTAACATTAATGTAATTTGGAATTTGGCACCTGGTTATGTTGTTATTCAAGCCAAAGTTCTTACAATTAATGTTAACGATTCAAAATATTATGATCCAGAAGAAGCAACACATGAAAAATTTGTTCACTGGGTAAATGTTGATAAGACTTCGCCATCTTATGAGGTAGATGGATTAGCCGAAGGTGAAGAAATAAACTCAATTAAGCTTGAAACTGTTTCTG
Source organism: Coriobacteriia bacterium (assembly GCA_030536315.1). Taxonomy (GTDB): domain Bacteria; phylum Actinomycetota; class Coriobacteriia; order Coriobacteriales; family Eggerthellaceae; genus Equivita. The sequence goes on along the minus strand of JAUNQF010000008.1, from coordinate 13,558 downwards.
GAGAAAAGGGCAAATACGACGAACTAAATAAAGAGTTTACTTCTGTAATAGATTGAGGCGATGTTGACCAAAGCAATTATATTTTGGAATACTATGTTGTTCTTACAATTGATGAGCTTCAGATAATTACAGTAACCGGCCACAGAACTAATGATAGTTTGAAGAAGTACTACACTGGTTATGAACAATCTGAATCCGGATATGAAGTATCTTCATCTAAGCCAGACTTCTTTAAGCCAGAAAATTTCCATGTTAAACCAGAATGTGCTTACAAGCTAACAGTTACTGGTACAAATGCTGGTACATATTGGATGGGATTAAAGCCCAGTGATTTCTATTATGACTATGGTACTGACCCTTATGAAATTAAGGTTGAAGACGGCCGTTTAGAAATTCAACCTAAAGAGCTTGAAGACAGTATGCTTATTAAGGCTGAGCCAGAAGAGCTTGAATACAATGGTCAAAACCAAGGACCAACATTCATTATTAGAAATGGCGACGAAGCTACAGGTACCTATTTAACTGACAGAGATTATAAGATTACTGGTGGTTCTGGTGTGGAAGTTAATACTTACACTGCAATTATCGAGGGGCAGGGAAATTATTCTGGCCAAATTAGACCTGTATATTGGAAGATTGTCCCTGCTAAAGTAACGTTTACAATTGTTGGAAATAGTGACGAAAGAACTTACAACGGAGAAGAGCAAACAGTTTCGGGTTATAACTGCACTGTTAATAAGCTTCGTCCGTATATTGACATGAACAAGTTAACAGTTGACGAAGGCAAGGATACAGTGACTGCGAGTTACGCCGGAAAGTATCCTATGAGACTGGATTCTTCAGTATTTCATTATGTAGATAAAAACATTACACCTATATTTGATGTTACAAATGGTTTCATAAAGATTAATCCGAAGGATTTAAGCGAACTTCAAATCACACTTACACCTAACGAGTTTACTTACAATGGATCTTCGCAAAGCCCAACCTTAAAGATTGTTGATGGCGTAAAGACTTTGGACAATGATTCATTTGTTGTAAGTGGGACTTCGTTTGCAACTGCTGCTGGAAATTATGCTTTAAGTGTTACTCCTTCAAACACCGAAGGAAACTACACTGGAACTGTTACATTGCCGTGGGTTATTAATAAAGCCTTTATTGAAGTAGACATAACTGGAAATTCTGCTTCATTTGACTACGATGGAACTGAAAAATATGTTGCAGGCTATACTTCTGTTTTGCATGATGAAACTCCATTGGAAGTTTATAGCGAAGGCTTGGTTAAGCTTAATAACCCAAGCAAGGCTAATGTTGTTGGAACTAATGCTAATAAATACTATATGGGGTTGCAAGTTGGCGATTTCTATTATGGCGATGAAAGTGTAAATGTAAAGTTTAATGTTATTGCTGATGGTTGCTTAGAGATTAAACCAATTTCTGTTAAGAATGCAAACATTACAGTAAGCCCAACTGAGTTTATATATACAAGTTCTGTTCAAGGACCTAATGTTGTTGTGAAATATAATGGCATAACACTTGCAGAAAATACAGATTACTATTTATATGGTTCCAAGGCTACCAATGCAGGTGATTACACATTAACTGTAAGTGGGTCGCGTAACTTCACAGAATCTAGAGACTTTTCTTGGAGTATTGCAAAGGCTAAGTTACATGCTGATATTAAAGGCAAGCATGCATCATATTCATATAATGGAGTTCAACAAAGTGTTTCTGGGTGGGAGGCTACCTATACACCTTCTGTAACAACTTATAACTTCACGGTTTATCCAACTTCTGACAGTGTAGCTGCTTACGGTACTGAAGTTGGAACATATCCAATGAAATTAGATCACATGAATTTCAGTATCAGTGATCCAGACAATATTGACTTTACTTATGATGTGGATGATGGATATCTACAAATTACTGGTATTGATCTTAAGGAGTGCACTGTTACTGCAGAAAACAGAACTTACAACGGAAGAGAGCAATATACCAAGATTGTTGTTAAGGATGCTTCGGGATATGTATACACCGAAGGCGAAGACTACGAAGTTGTTTCAGGCTATTCTGCAATTGATGCCGCAGATAGTATTACTGCAACTATCAAAGGTTTAGGTAAATGCTCCGGTGAGACTACTATTGATTGGTCAATGCTTAAAGCTGCCATTACAGCTACCGTAGTTTGTGACAATGTTAAAGTTACTTATGACAAACAGGAACATTCTGTTAGTGGGTATTCTGTATATTCAGACAGTTTGTTATTTAATCAAGGCAAGGTAAGTTATAGTCAGGTTATTTCACCTGTTAAGCAAACAAATGCCGGATTTAATGAATTTACATTAAATGCTGGTGACTTCTCATATAACGATACTAATGTTACTTGTACATTTAATGTAGAAAATGGAGGTATCACAGTAGAAAAAGCTTATGCTTTAATTAGCAGTAAAGCTGTTCATAAATTTGATAGTAATCCTTTCTCGCCAGATGAAAATCAAATTGTAAAAACAGGAATTTATGAGGGTGATTTAACTTCTCTACAATTGATTACTAAACAGGCTAGTGCTGGTGTATATAGGTTAAATGACGAAGTTTCAACTGGTGTTACCCCAACACTTACTTGGCGCACAATTGAAGCGGCAGATGCTTCCATGAATTATGATTTACATTATGATGTTGAATTAACAATTAAATCAAGTGAAAAGACAATCATTTATGTTTACGGAAAAACTGGTTCTTATACTTATGACGGAACACAAAAGACAGTTTCAGGATTTACACATTCAGCATCTGATCCTGCTGCTGAGTATGAAATTACAACAACAAAGAGCACAGAAATTAAGCAGACAAATGCTGGTACATATTATATGGGTCTAAGTGCTAGTGATTTTAATGTTTCAGGTTTAGAACCTGGAACTTACGAAGTAGAATATGTTGATGGCTATTTGCAAATTAACCCGAAGGATATTACCACTACTTCGATTACTGTATCACCAACACAATTTACATATAATGGTAATTCACAAGGTCCAGGTGTTACTGTTATTGACGACGATACCTATTTAACACCAAAAGATTATGATGTAGTAAATGGCTCTGCTATAGATGCCGGAAAATATGTTTTAACTGTTACAGGTAAAGGTAATTACACTGGAACTTCTAGCTCCTATGCATGAGAAATTGCTAAGGCAGATTTAACCATAACGGTTAACAGCAGCATGGAATTCTCTGGCAAAATCTTTAATTATGTTGTTGACGAGAGCGAAATTGAGGGTGCTCAAGATAGAGATGGCATCGAAGTTACCTTATCCACAAGTGATGCAAAAGTTGGTATTTATAAATATGGTGACCCAACAAATAGGGCTTATTGCAATGTAACTGGCGAAGGCGCTAATAACTATAATATTATTCCAAAGATTGTTTTGTCAATTGAAAAGAGACATTTAACTGTTACCCCAGCTTCTAAAGAATTTACTTATTCAGGTGTTGAGCAAAAGCTTTCTAATGATGAAGTAGAGTTTGATAACCTTGCGGATAATCACTCTATTACGATTAATGAATGAGTCAACAACGGTCTGACCAATGTTGGTAAACAGGATAATGTTGCTGTTTCTAAAGTTACAATATTAGATGCTGCTCAAAAACCTGTCACAGATAATTATTTGATTGATTTTGAAACTGCAAGTATCATAATCAACAAAGCTACTATTAAGATTCATGTTGAAGGTGACAAGCAAACCTTCGCTTATGATGGCCTTCCTCATACGGCTGAAGGTTATACTCCTTGGGAAGTGCCTGTTGAAGGATCAGATTTAGTAACAGGTTTATTTGATAAATCTAAATTAACTTGCAATAAAGAATGCAAGGTAACTGCTGTAGATGCTCAGTACAATCCTTATTATATGGGGGTTGATAGTACTGATTTCGTTTACAGCGATTCAAATGTTGATGTTGAGGCGATTGAATATGTTGATGGTTCATTAACAATTACAAGGAATACATTAGATGCTGCTGTTATTACGACACGTGATTTTGTTTACGATGGTAAGCTTAAGACAACTGATGTTGTGGTAAGTGTAAATGGTGTTGTTTTAACCTTCAATAAAGATTATCGCTTTAATGAATTAGGTGGCGGAACTAAACTTTCAGCTACAGATGCTGGTACCTATCCTATTACTGTTCAAGGTCTAGGTAAATATGCTGGATCAATTAAAGAAGCTTCATGGCAAATTACTAAAGCCAACATGACTATAGCTGTAAACGGCAAGAATACCGTTAAGGAATATAATGGCCAAGAGCAAGTATTCCCAGAAACTGTAAGTGTAGATACGCTTTGCAGCGCAATTGAAACTTCGGCAACTGGTTTATTTAACCCAGCAAATATTTCGTTAGCAGAAGGTTATGCTCCACAAGCTAAGGGAACAGAGCTTGGTAAATACACTGTTGGTTTAGATGTAAGTCAGTTTGAATATAACGATGATAATATCAATGCTCAATTTGTTCTTAATACCGATGCATATATGCAAATTGATAGAGCTGATATTTCGAAGTTCACAGCAACTGCCACAGACACTGTATATAATGCTGCAGAACAAACAACAAGCATTTCTGTTAAAAACGGAACGAAAGAGCTTGTTTTTGGAACTGATTTTGTTCTTGAAGGACAGCTAAGCGGCATAAATGTTGGAGAATATTTAGCCAAGGCTACTGGTATTGGAAACTATAAGGGTTCTATTATTAATATTCCTTGGCACATTACCAAAGCGGATTTAACCATACAAATTATTGCTAATGAAAAGACTGTTGAATACAATGGTTATTCTCAAAGTGTTAGCGGTTATTCAGCTACAGCATCAGGTGGAGCTACCAACTTGTTTGTAGCAAGTGACATTTTGCTTGTTCAAGGTAAGCAAGCAATTTTGACCAGAACAGATGTTGGTGATTACACACTTAACTTGGATTCGTCATTCTTTGTTTATGATAATCCAAATATTAATGCAACATTTGTTGGATCAAATGATGAAGCAAATGGCGCTATCGCGGTTAATAAGCTTCACATTACAAAGAAAGAGCTAGTAATTCATGCGGTTGATGTTAAGAGCGAAGATGCTTCGGTACTTGAGCACAGGATTTCTACTGCTGATGTAGATGGAACAGTAGCTGGTCAGGTATTAAGTGGAACTGTTTCTACTGTTGCTTCTGGAGCAGGCGAATATACTGGAAATATGTTGAAGTTAGCTAACTTAAAGATTGATGGTAAACCATTAGATAATGCTAACGCGGATGATCCTACAGATAATTATGAAATTATTAATGAGTCTAAACTTACAATTACAGGACCTGAGGCTTCGGCTATTAATGTTACTGGTATTACTAAGACTGTTGAATATAATGGCCAAGCCCAAACCATTGCTGCTGATGAAGATAGTGCGTATATTGTTACAACAAACATGACTGATTTTGATATGGACAAGCTTCATATTACCGGTACATTTAATTTAAGTGGACAAGATGTTGGGGAATCAACAAGTACTGTAACTGCAACATATGATGGCGAAGCTACTGTTAATGTTACTCAGTCAAAACTTGTTATAGAAAAGCGTTCCTTGACTAAGGCTGAACTCACTTATGATCAACAAACTTATACATATAATAATAAGGACCAATATCCTGCTCAAAGTTCATTTACTCTTAAAGACTTTGGTTCTCCTTTAACTGGAGAGAGCTATGAATATGTTACTCCAGTTGAAGGTAGTAGTGTTATTCCTGGACATTACTCACTAGAACTTAAAGGTACGGGCAACTATAAAGATTCTGTATATTTGTCATATGAGATTGTTAAGGCTTCGCGCGTTGTTCAAGTTATTGGACAAAGTGATACTGTAACTTATGACGGAAGTTCTCATAGCATTACTACTCACGAAGTGGTTGAGCAGCATTCTGCTGAAGAGACAGACGTAATTGATAAGAGTGCCGTTTTGTACTCTCCGGCTTGGCCATCTGCGTCTGGTATAAATGCTGGTACATATGCAATGAACTTAGATGCTTCTAAGCTATATTACAATGGCGCAAATAGAGCTTATGTTGATGTAAGTTTTGTTGTAACAGATGGTGTTTTGACAATTAATAAAGTTGACATTAGTGACTTTGTTGTCACGGTTGACGAAACTGAATTTGTTTATAATGCAAAGGCTCAAGGTCCTAAAGTATTAAGTGTTACTAAAGGCGATGTTACAGTTCCAGTAGAGGGATATGACATTACTGGAAACAGCGAAGTAAATGCAAATACATTTGCTCAAGAAAATTATGTACTTAAAGTTACTGGTAAAGGTAATTACACTGGAGAAGCAACTGTAGATTGGAAGATTCTAAAAGCTCAGCGTACGGTTACAGTTACAGGCAACAGTGCTTCGGTAACTTATAAAGGAATTGAGCAATCTGTTGTTGGGTGAACAGCAGTTGAGGCTTCCGAAGAAAAGGTTGTAAACACAAGCTTGATTACCCCAGCTTCGGGTTCTTGTGTTGCTAAAGGAACTGATGTTGGCGTTTACAGAATGAACCTAAAGCAAGGTGACTTTGCCTATGGTGATCCTAACAATGTGGCTGTAGAATTCCAGGTAATCGATGGCGTTCTTACTATTAATAAATGTGATATTAATGATATTAACTTTGTTGGTTATCCAGAACAGATTGTTTATAACGGTCAAGAGCAAGCACCTACAATTGAGCTTTATAATGCCGCTGTAAAATTAACAGAGAATACAGATTATGTATTAAATGGCGAAAAGTCCGCAACAAACGTTAAGTATGACGCTGAAGGACAGATTGATAAATACACATTAACAATTGATTCCACAAACAGCAAGAACTATACCGGAACAATGACTTTTGAATGGACCATTATTCCACTTGCGGCAGATATCTATATTAACGGTACTCAGGAGAGTAAACAATATAGCGGTTCTGATATTACAATTTCAGATTATGAATTTACAACATCCTTGCCTGATGCAACAAAAGAATTGATTCTAAAGTCTAAGATTTTGTATAAGAATAGTGGAGAAACAATAACTCTTACAAGAAAAGATGTTGGTACATACAAGAAAGGGCTTACTTCCGCTGATTTTGATTACAATGATTCTAATATCACTGCAAACTTCATCATTAATAATGACTTACAACTTGTAATTACTCCAAAAGATATTAATGATCCTACCATTGAAGATTATCCTGTTCATTATATTTATTCAGGTTATGAAATTGAAGCCGAACTTGATATTTATGATAGCGGTAACAAGTTAGTACAAGGTGAAGACTTTGTTGCATACAACATTAAAGGAACCAATGTTGGTGAATATATTGCAACTATTGAGGGTATTAACAACTATAGTGGCCAAAAGGCTAATGTAAAGTGGTATATCGACAAAGCCAATTTGCAAGTTACTGTAGATGGTAAGCAAATCGCAATCCCTTACGACGGAGTTAGACCAACATATTCTGTTAACGGTTACAATTTAACATGTACAAATTATCCTAATATGACAGGTATTGTTAAGTCGCTTGTTAACAGACCTTCGCAGTTTGAATTTATGATTTCTAAAAACTCCGAAGATCCAGAATTGAGCCCACATGATATCGACCATGAGTTTACGCAAACAATTGACGTAGCTAAGTTCACACCAATTGATAATGATAACGTTACCGTAACATTTAATTCTGGACTTCCGTTAAAGCTGACTGTATTGAAGCAAGATTCTAAAGACTTGAGCGACTTTATTGTTACTTATCATTCTGATTATACATATAATGGAGACGCTCAAGGTCCTTTGGATGGCAAACATGATTTTTCTGTAAAGGAATCTGCAGGTTCTACGCCATTACAACAGGGTACAGATTATGATGTAGTTGCAACTTCAGGAAATATTTCAGAAACTAATGTTTCTTCAGATGTTTTCTCCTTTAAGATTGTTGGTAAGGGTGCATATTATGGTGAAATCACAAATAATTTCTGGATGATTCAACCTAAAGAAATTAAAGCTGATTTAATGGAGAGTGGTGATTATTACACTGGTTCTCAATATACAAAAACCTTTACTTTAGGTGAAAGCCATGATATTATCGCTGGCGAATCTTTTGATGTTAATAGTGCAACAATGCATGGTGATTCTGAGGGTGTAGATGCGGGAGAATACAAATATCCTGCAACTGATCCTACAGGAAATTATGCTACATGTGAAATTGTTCCTACATCAGGACATGAAACTGATTCTTTATTAAGTAATTACGTATTTGACCTTACAATTTCATTATCTATTCACGTAAAACCGCTTAACCATTCAGATATTGTTGTTAATGGAACAAACCCAGATTATAATGGCCAAACACAAACATTATCAGGATTTAGTGTTACTGATAAGGGAAGAGTTCTAGTAGAAGGTGTTGATTACGAATTATCTGGTGATATAAATAAAAAAGACCATTCATCAACTAATTATGTATTGACTGTTACTGGCAAGGGTCCAAACTACAATCTTTCTGCTGATCCAAAGGAATGGAATATTAATCAAATTGGCTTTAGCGGAAACGTAGAAAAATCTAAGACTTACGATGGCGAAGTGTTAAACACTGGACAAGTGGCAGTTTCTACAGGAATCTTTAATGAAAAACTTATTGGTGTTTGGGAGACTGATGATTCTGACGTAGGTACTTACAAATTATCAGAGAGCCATGCATCTCAAGTAGGTTCTTGAGCTGAAGGTGAAGGAACTTTGTTAGTAAATTACAATACTAACAATATTAATATGAATGTTACATTGACTATTGATCCTAAGCCAATTGATCCAAGTTCTGCTGACTTTACTATTACTGTAGATGACGAAACTTACGATGGTACAAATCACGATAGCTTGAATGTTGTTGTTAAAGATGGAAACAACACCCTAACTAATCCTACAGATTACACTTGGGATAAGGTTGAGACCACAACTATCGATGCTGGAACATACAATATAACTATAACTGGTCATGGAAATTATTCTGGAACAGTTAATAAAGAATGAAGAGTATTGAAGCGTACTATAGAGCCGTATAGCTTATCAGGATCGTCACCTTATACTGGAAGTGCTGCGACAGCAAATACAACGTTAACTGGACCAGACCATAATTTAGTTACCGGCGAGACAGTTTCGTTAACTGCAACTACTAAAGGATCTACTGTGGGTGTTTATAGATACGATGGAACTGACAGGTCTACACTTGACTTTACAATTAATTGAGGTACCACAAAAGAATCAAACTATACTTATCACTTTACAGGGGAGGTTACTATAGGCTCTATTGATTTAAGTAGTTTCACTGTTACTTATACTAATAATTTTACTTATAACGGTTTAGATCAACGACCTGACCAAGTTGCAGGCTTTAAAGTACTTGATACATATACAAACGAAGTTGATCCATCTGAATATGAAGTTATTGGTGATTATGGCAAGAATGTAGGTGAATATAGCTTTGTTGTTAAGGCAAAGGTTGGCGGAAACTACACTGGTGAAACACCTGCGCAAACTTGGAACATTAACAAAAAAGATATTATAGCACCTACATTTAATGAATCAAAGACATATGACAGAAATCAAAATGGATATTTTGTAACAAAGCCTGTTGATTCTGCTTATGGCCTTGTTGCTGGTGAGAAACTTTTGGTTACAGCTACGGCAAAAGAAAATGGCGGTCCTGCAATTAATGTTGGCGAATATACCGATACTGATGACAACTTGACTTATGAATGGGCTGCAGGAAATGCAAGCACTTTGTTAAGCAACTATAATATTCCTGAAATAAGTGGTGGCAAGCTTGCTATTACAAAGAAGAATGCTTCGTTTGTAAGCATAGCAGGTTCTGTAAATTATGATGACAATACTCCGTTTGCTAAGAGCTTTGTATTAAATAACAAGACCGCAACTGGCATTATTGAAGGTGATACATTTAATGTAGAGTTTACAACTTATGATAATGACTCAAAAAGTGGCGCTATTGGAGATTATGTATATGGTGCTGAGGCAACTGGAAAGCATCTTGTAAAGACTTCGGCAGATGAAGGTGTAGCTCTTAATTACAATATGACTTATGCTGGTAAGCTTACCATTAATCCTAGGTCAATTGATCCTTCGGAGAATCCAGATATAACTTGGGAAAAGACTAACCCAGTATATGATGGTAATGATAATAGAGAATTGCAAACTTTGGTAATTAATGATAAAGGATCTGCACTTACTGTAGGAACGGATTATTCGGTATCTTATCCTGATGCTACACGCAGAAATGTTAAACCTGAATATGAACAGAAATACAAGGCTGTTATTACTGGTTTGAATAATTATGCTGGTAGTAGCTTTACAGTTACATGGAATATAGATCCTGCCCCTATTAATGTTGAATATGGTACAAAGACTCATGAATTTGATGGAAAACCTTATGAGGATGTTATTGATATTACGGCGGCTCATGGATTGATATCGCCTGATGTCTTAAAGGCCAGAATTGTTACTTACAAAGACACAACCAAATGTGGTGATGTTGGAGTTTACACAATGCAATTATCAAATGACGACAGCCACAATATTGCATTTGTAAAGCTTTCTGATACGGACCAGGGTGTTACTACTCGAAATTACAAATTACTAACATTTACTGGTCAAGTTGAAATTACGAAGCGCACCTTCGATCCTTCGAAGATTTTAGTAACTCCTGCGAACCCAACATATAATGGCCAAGAACAATTCCCTGTATTGACTGTTAAAGATACTGGTTTGACTCCTCAAGCAACATTGGTATTAGGTAAGGATTTTGAAATTACTAGTGGTTCTGAAACAAATTGAGATGAAAGTGGTTACTCAGCAACAATTAAAGGTATGGGCAATTATACAGATGACACAATCGCTAATATTCCTTGAAATATTGAGAAAGCAAACTTTACTTTGAATATTGATTCAGAGAAGCCATTTGATGGTGAAGTTCTTGAAGTTAGTGGAACTGAGGAAACTGGCATTGGAACTGAAGCATTTGAATATAAGTATGTAACAAATAGTGCTGAGATTGGTACTTATGTTTATGATCCAGATGAGGAAGAAGATCCTGAAGTTGTTGAGGTAACTTTTGAGTCTGTAGGTGGAACGCGAGCTACTAATTACAATATTGTTAAGAATGTTACTTTGAAGATTGCGGAAGCGCCTGTTCCGCCGCAGCCGGAGCCAGATGTTCCGGAATATGTTCCTGGACAGACTGGCGATAGCACTCCGATTGCTGGATTTGCGCTTATGGCATTAACACTAATTGGCGCATTCTTGTTCTTGCGTAGACCGAAGAAAGTTCAAGGATTGCATATTCGCTAAAATTTAGGGGGCCATTTGGCCCCCTTTTTTCTATGTTGAAACGGCAGAAAATAGTTGTGATTGATGGTTATAACGTGCTTCGGAATTCGGAGCGTTATGCCAATTTTGTTGGGGAGGCGCCAAACTTCGAGGACTGGACTTCGGAGGTTTGGAATGCGGCACGCGAGGCTTTGCTCAACGATGTGTTGAAAACTCTCGATAAAAATTCCCAGGCGATAATTGTTTATGATGCGGCGAAGCGGCAGGGGGCTTCGGTGGAATTGCCTTCGCAAAAGATGAAAAATGTGCAGGTGATTTTTACCGATCCTGGCGAGAGCGCGGATGCGCGGATTCAAAAGCTGGTTTATGCGTCGCGGCAAAAGGGGCTGGAAGTGCAGGTTGTGACGAGCGACCTTGGCATTCAGGACGCCACGATGAATAAAGGTGTTGTGCGCACCAGTTCTCGCGAATTTGTGAACAATGTTGCTGAAAATGTAAACGCCGAAGCTGGAGCCTCGGCTTCGAAACCAATGCGGACGAAAATTGAAGATGCGGTCGACGCCGAAACCGCGGCAAAACTTCGCCACCTCCGCGACTCATTATAATGCTATAATGCGAGGTTGCGAATTTAAGGAGAGGGATGAAGAAGTATAATCCTGCAGAAATTGAGCCGCGCTGGCAAAAGGTTTGAGAAGAGACTGGCGCGCATAAAGTTGCAGATGGAGCTGGTGCTTCGGCGAAGAAAAAGTACGTGCTTGAGATGTTTCCGTATCCGAGCGGCGACATCCACATGGGGCATGTTCGCAATTATGCGATTGGCGATGCGATTGCTCGTTATGCCAAAATGCAGGGTTTTGATGTGCTTCACCCGATGGGTTGGGACGCTTTTGGTCTGCCTGCCGAAAATGCCGCGATCAAGAATAAAAGTCACCCTGCGAAGTGGACTTATGCCAACATCGAAAAGCAGTTGGCCAGTTTTAAGCGCATGGGTTTTTCATACGATTGGAGCCGCAAGGTTGTTGCGTGTGACCCGGAATATTACAAATGGGGCCAGTGGATTTTTCTTAAGATGTACGAGGCTGGCTTGGTTGAGCGCAAGAATTCGCCGGTTAATTGGTGTCCGAAGTGCGGGACCGTACTTGCAAATGAGCAGGTCACTGAGGGTAAATGCTGGCGTTGCGGTAGCGAAGTTGAGAAGCGCGATCTAACTCAATGGTATTACAAAATTACGAAGTATTCTGATCAGTTGCTGGCCGACCTTGATAAGCTTGGCGGTTGGCCGGAGCGCGTTCGGATGCAGCAAGCTAATTGGATTGGAAAGTCCGAAGGTGCTGCTGTCAATTTTACGATGTGCGATGCGGCTGGAAATTCGCCGGCCGATGATGGGTTTAACAAAGATGATTTTGCCGCTGGCGATGTGCTGGAAGTTTTCACCACTCGCGCGGATACGCTTTTTGGTTGCAGCTTTTTTGTTTTGGCTCCGGAATATGTGGGCTTGAAAGAGCTGGTTGCTGGGACCGAACAAGAGGCGGCCGTTTTGAAAGTTATCGAAGATGCTTCGAAGGTTAGTGCTCTTGAGCGTGCTCAAGGAGATAAGGAAAAGCATGGTGCCTTTACCGGGCGTTTTGTTGTTAACCCTGTCAATGGCGAGAAAGTGCCTGTTTGAGTTGCTGATTATGTTGTGGCCGATTATGGAACCGGCGCCGTTATGGCGGTTCCGTGTGGTGATCAGCGCGACTTTGAATTCGCTCGCAAATACGACTTGTCAATTATCCCGATAATTTTGAAGGAGGATGACCCCCTCTTCGCCGATTTGAAAGATGAGAAGGGCCGCAAGGTGACTTCGGTCGATTGGGATGCCGCTATGGAGGCCGAAGGCGTGCTTGTCCAGTCTGGCGAATTCACTGGAATGGTCGGTGGTAAGCATAGTAAGGGTGAGCAGGCCGTTATTGATAAGCTTGAAGCGGACGGCACGGGGCATCGCAAGACTGAATACCGCCTGCGTGATTGGCTGATTAGCCGCCAGCGTTATTGGGGCAACCCGATTCCGATTATTCATTGCGAGAAGTGTGGCATTGTGCCTGTTCCAGAGGCTGATTTGCCTGTTACTTTGCCGGAGGACATTAACTTGGCTGAAGGCGAGACCCTCGCCGAGCATAAAAGTTTTAGCAAGTGCAAGTGTCCGAAGT